>CAZKBQ010000008.1:0-102255 GCA_964550855.1 uncultured Anaerolineae bacterium | reverse complement strand
TTGCGGGGCCAGTCCTGACTGGTCCTTCCCTCCTGTCGGGCATTTTTGTTTTCTCTCTCATTCCTCCGACGCTGTGAGCCACTTCTGGGCGTCTTTTTGTCGCAATGCCCTGTCGGGCATTTTTGTTTTCTCTCCCGCGTTTCCAGAGGAAACGCGCGACTATTACGAATATTCGTCGCAATGCCCTGTCGGGCATTTTTGTTTTCTCTCTTATGTTCGTCATGACGCCGAATACTGGAAAAAAGCATAAGTCGCAATGCCCTGTCGGGCATTTTTGTTTTCTCTCGAATATGCTGAGGATTTGGCTAGTCGCAATGCCCTGTCGGTCGCAATGCCCTGTCGGGCATTTTTGTTTTCTCTCGTACTCAAGTGCTAGAGTATCCGGCAAGGATTTTAGACGTCGCAATGCCCTGTCGGGCATTTTTGTTTTCTCTCCGCATATGTTACCTCAGCAGAGGAGGTAAGCAGTGGTCGCAATGCCCTGTCGGGCATTTTTGTTTTCTCTCCAGCCGGTCGTCCAACTGGCAATTGAACACCACTTGTCTGGTCGCAATGCCCTGTCGGGCATTTTTGTTTTCTCTCTGGATTTTGATCTTAGCCATGATGTTAGCGCGGCTCAGCCGTCGCAATGCCCTGTCGGGCATTTTTGTTTTCTCTCCGCGGTAGGCCCCATCCACCCGGACGCATGCCCGCACCCGTCTGTCGCAATGCCCTGTCGGGCATTTTTGTTTTCTCTCAGCGGCGTGCCCTGCGAGAGGCAGCAACAGAATGGTAAGTCGCAATGCCCTGTCGGGCATTTTTGTTTTCTCTCCCCACAGCAAGTGTAGTCATAAATGGTGCAACTGTACCATGTCGCAATGCCCTGTCGGGCATTTTTGTTTTCTCTCTCAGCAAATCGTACTGCCGCTTCGTGTAGAGTTTCATGGTCGCAATGCCCTGTCGGGCATTTTTGTTTTCTCTCGGAGTGGTTGTCTTTGTAACCACATCCGAAGTTGAAGCCTGTCGCAATGCCCTGTCGGGCATTTTTGTTTTCTCTCCGCTCTCGGCGGCGCATATGTTACCTCAGCAGAGGAGGTGTCGCAATGCCCTGTCGGGCATTTTTGTTTTCTCTCGCCCCAGAGCACGTGTCACCACTGCACGGTGGACACTCAGTCGCAATGCCCTGTCGGGCATTTTTGTTTTCTCTCTTAACTCCGTTGAAGCCGTATACGTTAAACATGACCAGGCTGGTCGCAATGCCCTGTCGGGCATTTTTGTTTTCTCTCGATCGTGATGGAGTGATGAAATGGACGACGTTGCAAATGTTGTCGCAATGCCCTGTCGGGCATTTTTGTTTTCTCTCCATAAGATATATCGCTTCGATCCGGCCGCGCCACCGTTTGATAAGTCGCAATGCCCTGTCGGGCATTTTTGTTTTCTCTCCGTGGCACGGTTGGCTCAGGGGCAGAGTGCTGTTGAGCAGCGCCGTCGCAATGCCCTGTCGGGCATTTTTGTTTTCTCTCAACCGGTGCGCTGCACCGGGAGACCGACCAATGGCTCTCCGTCGCAATGCCCTGTCGGGCATTTTTGTTTTCTCTCGAATCCTCGCGGCCTCGGCCGCCGGGTGCGCCCGGTCGCAATGCCCTGTCGGGCATTTTTGTTTTCTCTCCCGCTGGAGACCCCCCGTCGCTAAGCGCACGCTTGGCGTCGCAATGCCCTGTCGGGCATTTTTGTTTTCTCTCTTGTTCTTGCTATCGCGATCGTGTTGATGGTCGTGTGTCGCAATGCCCTGTCGGGCATTTTTGTTTTCTCTCAGAAATTCGCCTTCGTTCAGGAAGGTGAGATTCATACCGCCGTCGCAATGCCCTGTCGGGCATTTTTGTTTTCTCTCGGATCAAAGCGTCGTACTCCTGATAGGCCATCATCAGCTTTATGTCGCAATGCCCTGTCGGGCATTTTTGTTTTCTCTCCACCACAGTCCACGCTGAGCAACGTGCATCATAGCCGGTCGCAATGCCCTGTCGGGCATTTTTGTTTTCTCTCTCCAGCTGCTGGCACGCGGCTGGCCGCGTACTAACTGAGTCGCAATGCCCTGTCGGGCATTTTTGTTTTCTCTCCGAGGAAGGGGAACTACCTTGACAATCTTGGCGATTGAGTCGCAATGCCCTGTCGGGCATTTTTGTTTTCTCTCTTGGGTGAGTGGTCGTGAGATCTCAGACGAGCTGAGAAGTGAGTCGCAATGCCCTGTCGGGCATTTTTGTTTTCTCTCTTAGAAGATTGTGTCTGTTTAATGGGTGAGATGCAGCTTCGTCGCAATGCCCTGTCGGGCATTTTTGTTTTCTCTCGCGAGAAATGGTCGCTGTTCTTAACGAGAACGGCGACGAGTCGCAATGCCCTGTCGGGCATTTTTGTTTTCTCTCCGAATAAGGTGTCGTTGTCTCATGAAGGCGAGACGTTCTTCGGTCGCAATGCCCTGTCGGGCATTTTTGTTTTCTCTCTTATTGTCGAGTGCGGTGGTCACCCCACCGCCTTTAGTCGCAATGCCCTGTCGGGCATTTTTGTTTTCTCTCACAATACGTGCCGTGAATTTCGCGGCCACACTCCTGGGTCGCAATGCCCTGTCGGGCATTTTTGTTTTCTCTCGATTTACCTGGCGTTGAACGATCTGGCTCCCGCTGAATGGTCGCAATGCCCTGTCGGGCATTTTTGTTTTCTCTCTAAGCAGTGTCGGCGAGCGCGTTTCCGACGAAGATTACGAGTCGCAATGCCCTGTCGGGCATTTTTGTTTTCTCTCGTAATATGTCGAGATTGACGTAGCCATGTCCCTTGTGCAAGTCGCAATGCCCTGTCGGGCATTTTTGTTTTCTCTCGTTATGACCACGTTGCGTCCGGCACGCAACGCGGTCTCAGTGTCGCAATGCCCTGTCGGGCATTTTTGTTTTCTCTCCGCCACACACATCCGCGTCGAGTGCAAAACAACCTGCGAGTCGCAATGCCCTGTCGGGCATTTTTGTTTTCTCTCTGCTGGTACTGTCGCCTGAATACCGGTCGGGCTTCCGCCGTCGCAATGCCCTGTCGGGCATTTTTGTTTTCTCTCGATAAGCGCGACGACTTCGAGGACAAGGCCGAATCCCCTGAGTCGCAATGCCCTGTCGGGCATTTTTGTTTTCTCTCTTCAATTTTGTCATCGGTGGATCGAATCAAATTCCAGAAACGTCGCAATGCCCTGTCGGGCATTTTTGTTTTCTCTCTCATGGTCAGGGGTATTCCGGCAGCGTGGCAGATGATTGGTCGCAATGCCCTGTCGGGCATTTTTGTTTTCTCTCACTATAGTACTCCTCCGCGTGTTTTTGCGCGAACGAGTTCGGAGTCGCAATGCCCTGTCGGGCATTTTTGTTTTCTCTCTACCGACGACGATGAGTCACCTTTGTTTACAGTAAAGTGAGTCGCAATGCCCTGTCGGGCATTTTTGTTTTCTCTCGCACGCGTTCAATCAACCACTTCGGAGTTTTGATACTTTCGTCGCAATGCCCTGTCGGGCATTTTTGTTTTCTCTCCTACCGAGTTCTCCCAGGTTGGCGTAAACGCTGCCTGGGTTGGTCGCAATGCCCTGTCGGGCATTTTTGTTTTCTCTCGCTCACTCGTGGTCGCACTATCCCAGAAACATGCTGTTCGTCGCAATGCCCTGTCGGGCATTTTTGTTTTCTCTCCTGTGGTGTTGTTTGCTTTGCCGTGCGCGCTAGATTTTTTGTCGCAATGCCCTGTCGGGCATTTTTGTTTTCTCTCGAAAATTTTCGGCGTTATGTTCATCATGACGCCGAATGTCGCAATGCCCTGTCGGGCATTTTTGTTTTCTCTCAACCCATGAGGATAGTGCATGGAAGCCATTATTACGTCGCAATGCCCTGTCGGGCATTTTTGTTTTCTCTCGTAAAGGACGTCCGAAAGGCAACGGACGTCCAATGGTCAAAGGTCGCAATGCCCTGTCGGGCATTTTTGTTTTCTCTCGGATTATCGATCTGCTGGGCATGAGCGATGACGAACTTCGGTCGCAATGCCCTGTCGGGCATTTTTGTTTTCTCTCGAAGCGCAGCCCAACTACTTCCCCGACGAAGGATTGTAGTCGCAATGCCCTGTCGGGCATTTTTGTTTTCTCTCGACGTTCCCAACCGCGACTCCATGTTGGAGTACACGGTGGAGTCGCAATGCCCTGTCGGGCATTTTTGTTTTCTCTCCAGAGGAAACGCGCGCTTGATCTCACTTCTCAACTCGCTTGAGTCGCAATGCCCTGTCGGGCATTTTTGTTTTCTCTCAGCGTAGATGGTGTAGAGGTGTCGTCATACGCCAATAGCCGGTCGCAATGCCCTGTCGGGCATTTTTGTTTTCTCTCTCAATCCGCTGTTCGCCAAGTTCGGGATCCCGGATGGGTTCAGGTCGCAATGCCCTGTCGGGCATTTTTGTTTTCTCTCCTACAGCGTAGTGTGAACACGCTACGTAGCACACCGTAAGCTAGGTCGCAATGCCCTGTCGGGCATTTTTGTTTTCTCTCCCAAGTGGAATGCGGTACGAGTGGATAATGGGTAGCATGTCGCAATGCCCTGTCGGGCATTTTTGTTTTCTCTCCGCAGGCGCGGGAAGTCCTCCGAGAACTTGGCGTAGGGATCTTCCGTCGCAATGCCCTGTCGGGCATTTTTGTTTTCTCTCATCACGAAACTCCTTTGTGCGCCACGACGCGCCGCGTATGTCGCAATGCCCTGTCGGGCATTTTTGTTTTCTCTCCGGCCAAAATGAGCACCATGACTAAGATCGCTTCCATTGTCGCAATGCCCTGTCGGGCATTTTTGTTTTCTCTCATTGCTGTACTTAGCCGCTTCAGCAACCAAGTTAAGGTCGCAATGCCCTGTCGGGCATTTTTGTTTTCTCTCATCGTAGTTATTGATGTGCCCGTCAGCAAAGGCACCAATACGTCGCAATGCCCTGTCGGGCATTTTTGTTTTCTCTCATTTAATAGGAGATGACACGATGAAGTACACAGTTGAAAGTCGCAATGCCCTGTCGGGCATTTTTGTTTTCTCTCAGCGGCTGCAGCGGATGACGGGCATCACGCCCAGGATCGTAGTCGCAATGCCCTGTCGGGCATTTTTGTTTTCTCTCCCCCTTGTCATTGCGCGTCAGGGTTCTGCCATTGGGCGGCCTCCCGGTCGATGTTTTCGAAGTGATTGTCCCATTTTACCCTGCTTTCGCCGCTTGTTCCATGCCCGGACTCCCACCGCCTTGCGGCCCGCGCACCCCCCGCTGCAAAGGCCCTGTCGGGCAGGCAAAACCGGTCGGGGGTGCGCGAACCGTGTAAAAGCCGTCGTCGGGCCGCCTAAATGATCATCAAATCCGGCGCTTTCACCACTTTGCTCTGCCCCACAATTTTGATCACGCCGGCGCATTCGCCGCACAGTCGGTACACTCGCACACCGTCCAGTTCCTTATCGATCAATTTGTCCAGCTGTTCCAGCAGTCGCGTCAGCGCCTTGTCGTTCAGATCGGCCTCAAACACGCTGCCCTGCACGCGTTCGGCCACGCTCTCCAGCCGCTTGGCCACCCGCGCCCGCCGCCGGTCGTCGGTGATGTCGTAGGCGATGACGTATCTCATGATTTTAGATTTCAGATTTTAGATTTCAAATCTGCAATCTGCAATCATCGAAAGCCCATCGGGACGAAGACGGGCCGATCGGCTTGCACGGCTTCCGCGATCTGCCGGGCTTGAGCCATCACGCACTGGCGGATAGGCAGCGTCTGGTTGAGTTTGGGGTGTGTGAAGGTTTCATTCATGCGCCGCTCGTAGGCTTGAATAAAGCGCTTGCGCGCCTGATCGGACATGACGACCGGCCGCTCGGGATCTTCGCCCGGCGCAAAGTCATCGGGCGTGATCTGGCCGCTGTTGCTACACCACAACACCACCCCGTCGATCAGCGGGCGGAATTCCTCGGCCACGTCCAGCGCCAGGCTGGGCCGGTTATACTCGGTCTGGTGCAGAAAGCCCGCGTACACGTCCAGCCCGACCGCGCTGACCGCCCCTTCGGCGGCGTGCGTCAGCAGCGTATAGCCGAACGACAGCAGCACGTTGATGGGATCCGGCGGCGGGCGGCGCTGTCGCTTCTCAAATTTCCATTCCGGTTTGATGAGCTGTCGCAGTCCGCCGAAGTAGGCGGCCCCGGCCGCGCCTTCCACACCCAGCAGGCTGCTCAGCGCCGTCGTGCGCGTGGCGCGTTCTTCTGCCAGCCCGATGGCGTCGATGGCGCCCCGCAGGTCGGCCCGTTCGGTCTGGCGCTGATGACGCTGCAGCATCGCCCGCTGGTGGGCCAGCTTGGCTCGCACCACCTGCTGCGCCAGCGTCAGACTGAAGCGCGCATCGGCCTGACGATTGTATTGCTTGCGGCGCAGCAGCACGTGCGGCGTGTTGGGGCCGATGAGCCGGCCCGCGTACGCGCCGTCGATGCCCAGGAACACCACGTCGATGCCCTCTTTCAGCAGCGTCTTCAGGGCGGGCGTGGTCAGGCCCACATTGCCGAAGACCACCACCTCCGAGACGTGGATCAGCGGCACGCTGGCCAGCGTCTCCGATTGGCCTTCCCGCTCGGCGGACACCGTGACGCGCCGGTTGTCGATGTGCAATTTGGCGCCCTGTTCGGTCAAGTAAAGTGGCGGCATCTCTGGATTTTAGATTTCAGATTTAAGATTTCAAATCTGCAATCTTCAATCTTTAATCTGCAATCTCCAATCTACAATCTCTTCAGCCGGGCGGCGTCGCGCACACCCTGCAAGTTAATCACTTCGGCCACGTCGTAACGCGGCGGCAGCGCGCCCGCCACGGGCTTCAGCCGCACGATGGGCGGAAAGTAGCCCATGCGGCCGTGCAGTTCGGCCAGCACCACGGCGGCGATGTGGTTGAGCGCGGGCAGCACCACGATCAGCGGCGCGCTCTGCCACGCCTGCGGCGACAGACCGATCTGCTCGATCAGTGCCTCCGCCTGCGGGATAAACGGCGCGTCCTGATCAAACTGCGCCATGTAGTGCCGCACCTCGTCGATGGGCTGGCCGGTCAATTCCGTCACGCGGGCCAGTTGGTCGGGTGAGAGGGGATGGGAGAAGTTGAGTAGGAGCATGGGCGTTAGTCCGATAGTGCGATAGGGCAATAGTGCGATAGTGCGTTAGTTCGATAGTGCGATAGTGGGTTGGTCATTCCCGCGCAGGCGGGAATCTAGTCTGCCTTAGCCTTCAAATCTGCAATCTAAAATCGTCAATCTGCAATCAGCCTGCCCTGACGGGCATTGATGGTTCTTCAAACTCAGTCTCAGCAGTGACCTTGTGATTACGCCCAAAACGTCGCAAAGCCCTTCCGGGCATTGATGGTTCTCCAACCGGGGGAAGGCACTTCGCAGTACAAGTGGCCAGACTCGTCGCAAAGCCCTTTCGGGCATAGCGTGACTGAACAATCAGGTCAGACTCCACAATCGGGCAATCTCATTTATCTTCTGAACGATTCTACCGCTGCGTTCGATAATCTCTTGGGCCGGCTGCGGATTCTTCCGAAATCCAGAATGCAGAACGTCATTGCGCAAGTTAGCTAGATTGTAGCCCTCGCCTTGCCAGAGATGCGCCACTTCCTTACGATGAGGATAAACGTTCCATTCGGCCAGATGCTTGGCCTTAACGACATTCTTCCCATCGGCGCTTTTTCGAACTCCACCGTTTAGCAACAACTCCATATCATCGCGCGCATCCTTATCCCATAGATCTTCTTCGAAATTAACGCACAACAATGACACCATCCATTCCCGCGCCATCGACAACGCGTGCACGAAATACTGTTTCTCCAAATACCAGTTAATCATCCGCAATTGACTTTGTAGATGTTGCGTGGCGTCGTTCGTTGGGGCAATGCCGAACTGTGCGTAAGCCTGTTCCAAAGGCTGCACGATAACACCAAAGGGCTTGGGCAGGCCGCCCTGAACGGCTTTCAAATGCGCGGGAAGCATGTTGGAGGCTTTTACAATATCACGCGGACGCAGCAATTCCAGGCCCAGCGCAATCTCGCTCACATTCTCCGCGAGTGGCAGCAGGTCGGCTTGCGACTGGTTGCGCAACTGCGCAGCCAGGTAGCGCGCATTCCCTGTATAGAGGAACTGATTGACAGCCGTCAGCCAATCGAGCATGGTGACAAACTCAGACAGATCGATGACGGGCGCAGGTTTGCCATTCTTAAAATCGGCCAACTCCAATGCGCCGTAGTAAATCGCTTCAATCTTGACCCGCTTGGCCGACTTCAAATACGCCGCGAAGAGAAACACCAGAAACGGCAAGGAGCGCAACCCGTGCGTAATATCAAAGACCACCGTTTCATCTTCGTGGATGCGCGCCGCAATTTTGTCGAACAAGTCCCACAGTTCGGCGGTTGACTTGCCTTTGGGGATGGACACCGGCTCAATGCGAGGATCGTTCAGCGCGGCGATGTATGGCCAGGTGATTTTTTCGGCTTCGGGCGTATTGCACACCAGCATCCGGTCATGCGGCACAAATTCGCGCAGCGCCAGGCAGAACACGCCGCCGGAGTACACTTGATCTCCCCAGCGATACACCGCGTCGGCCTTCAGTCCCTTATCGTTGAGAAAAGTGATAATAGTTGGCATGAAGATTCCTACTCCACATCAGACAAGGTGTTAGCCATAAATTCATCGATCAACATCCGCTGCGCGCCCAGCTGTTGAAATGGAATGCTATGCCGGTCGCCGGTTAAGATCGTTAATTGTCCTTGATGGACAATCGCCGCTACAAACCAGTCAAACTTATGGACCCGCCAGGTGCGCTCGGCTTGATTGGGTGGCCGCTTAATCGCTTCCGGTGGCCCACTCCAACGTTCCACAGATTCGCTTTGCAGCCAGGCCGCCCATAATTGACTGATGGTTTGTGCTTGCGGTTGAGCGAAGGGGAGGATCACCACCTCGGCAGTTGAATCAGCCACAAACTGCTTCAGGCTCTGTCGAAATAGCCGCAGATGGTCGCCCGGCACAACGGTCTGACCGTTAGCCAACCGCTCTTGTTCTTGTTGAACCAACTGACGTTCCCGTTCGGCGATCACCAACGCCGAAAAATGCACCCGGACAACGCCGCTGCTGACCAACGCTCGCAAGCGCTGCAAAACCGGCGGCTGCCACAACACATCCGTATCGACCAGCAAATCAAGCGGCTTCGTCGCGGCCATGTTCACAAACCTCGCGCATTTCTGCCATAATCTCGTCTTCAGGCCAGATTTCCCAGCGCCCCGCCGCATTCTTCCGAAAATACACCATGTCGCCGTACTTCAAGTTAAGATCATCCAGCACTTCTTCATCCAGCGTTACCTGGTTTTCCGAGTTGAGTCGCTGGCCGGTCTGCGGCCCGGCCGGCGGTACGCCCTCGCCCGTAACCGCGGGCAATTCCGCGCGCGGCAGGCGCGTGACCTGCGTTGCGCCGTCAACAAACTCCACGTGAAAGAAATTCTCGTGAAATTCAAAGTGACCGGAATGCGTCGTAAGGAACAGTTGATCAACACCATCAGGCGCGATCAGGCCGCGCAGAGTCCGCTTCAATTCGTCCTGCCGCTGCCAGTACAGATTCATCTCCGGTTCTTCCAGACCCACCAGGCGCGCGGGATTGAACAAGATTTGCCCCAGCATCATCACCAGTTGCTGCACGCCGCTCCCCACGTCGTCCATCGCTACCGGACGTGGCAGATCGGCGCGCAGGAAACGCACAATATAATCGCGCACCAGCTTCTCGGGCTCATCCAGATCACGCGGTTTGGGGCGCAGTCCGCCCAATGCCACATCCAACTCGCCAAAGTTAAAAGTCTGCGCGATTAACGTCACCAGATGTTTGAATCGCGCGCGTTGCGACAAATCTTCGGCGTATACGCTGTTGAACAAGGTGGCCTTCAAGTTGCGCGCTTCGACGGGTGAGCCATGGCGGCGCGCTGTCAGCAGATCGGGTTCAGACTTGGAAGCGCCCAGCCATTCGTCGGACAAACGGCGCGTTGCTGGCACCAGATTGAAATCACACGTTGGTGTTTTTAGCGCTTCGCGCACGGCTTCGGCTGGCGCGACACCTAACCAGTTCAGCATGAGCCCCTCGCCATTTGTGCGGCTGCGATCACGCTCCCGGCTCAAGCGCAGGCCAAGTGCATGTACTTCCTCGCCCAGCCGGAGATCAACCTGCCAGTCAATCTGTTCTGGCGCGCCCTGACGAAAGATCGAATCGGTGTAAGGCGCGAGGTCGGGCAGCGAGATGCTCCGGCCTGCATCCTCGGAATCATCCAATGATTGGGCGGCCAAAGGCAGCAGCTGGAAGAACACATCCAGCGCTTGCAAAATGTTCGACTTGCCGACATTGTTGTCGCCGTGAAACACATTGATGTCGGTTAGATCGGTTAATTGAATTGCTTGCAGGCTTTTGAAGCCGCTCACCGTAAAGTTTTTTACAAACATCGCGCCTCCTGACAGGTGCAGACTTGTGGATGTATTCTACACCAACCGCACCTTCAACCATCCCAGCGGCAGCGCCGGTTGACCGCCCACATAAGCCAGATGCCGCGCTTTGGGGAACGGCTGTCCGCGCACCCAGCCGCGTCCGCGTCCGCCGCCGCGATCCATTTGAAAGTCATGCACTATCTGTTCCAACAGCGGCGAATCGTCGGGCAAGTTACCCAGCACGCTCTTGCTGCGCCAGCCTGCCGCAAAACCCACCTGCACCACAAACTGATTCTTGGGCCATTGCGCACCGGCGACTTCCTCGCCCAACCTGCCGTAGAACGTGGCCGCGGCGCTCTCACTGCGCTGGCGGTGATATTCATACTCGTGCAAGATACGCTGGCGCGCGATGATGGTCAACGCCTCCGGCAAACGACGCACAATTTCCCGCGCCCGATCGCTCCAGTCCAGTCCCGACGATCGCTGTTGCAACAACCACGTATCGATCCGCAGGCTGGCGCTCAGGCGCGTGCCGCGCTCAATCGCCTCCACGTCCACATTGAGTTTGGGCACCATTTGCACGCGCTGTAACTTCAGCGCCGCGCCGGGCAGCGGCGCGCTATCACCCACCTGTACGGCCCGCAGAATATCACGATTGGGATCATTGCCCAGCCATTTCTTCTCAATGGCATCATCCGCCCGCACTGCTTCACGCGGCCCGCCACCAGGCCCGATCTCACTGCGCCCGATGATGGTCTTCTGCCCGATCAGGCCGCGCAACAAGCCAGTTCGCAACGCACCCTTCAGCGAGGAGCCAGGTAGATAGGCACGACCCTGCGCGTCGCGGATTTGCTCGATCACCTCGCGCAGTTCCGGTTCGCCGGCCAGCGAATAGACAAAGTAATCTGAATCGGGCCGATAGTCCGTCAGCGTCAGCAGTGCCGCGGGCGGCTGCCCCAATAGCAATTCCTGCTGACGCTCATCGTCCGGCCAGCGATCGGTCAGGATGCGATCAACGTTCAGCCGGTAGATGCGCCCCTTGTGCCGCGCGAAGTCAAACCCTTCCAGTAGCTTCGTGCCGCTGCCCACGTGCAATGGAGTCAACACCTCGATGTCCAATCGATACGTTACGCCAATCTCATTCATGGTGTCTCCTGCTAAACAGTAGGCGGCTGTGCCATCGGATAGAATCCGACGGCCTGCTCAGCCAAACCCGCTGGGCGGGTTTTCCGGCTCTGGCCGTCGATTTCCAATCGATGGCCGACGAAAACCCGCTCATGCCGCCTCCGCCAGTCCGCCCGCCGGAATCAGAAACGCCAACCCGCTGCGATACACGGCGCGTCTCATGACCTGCCCGGGTTTCACATCCACCAGTTTGCCGCGCGCCGACGCAGGCAGCACGGCGCCCTCGGCCAGCAGCCGCACAGCTCGCCGCCGCCAGTGATGGCCGTCGTCATCCTGACACCAGCCGCCCACCCTCACCAGCGCGTACGTGCTCCGCCGATCCTGCAACGCTGACGCGACTTCCGCCTCGGTCGGCGCATAGCGTGAGAGGCACAAGCCCCACTCGCCCGCTGTGACTTCACACAAATCGTCGGCCCGCTCTTCACACGAAAACGCGCCGTGCCCGGTAGACCGCAGCCCACCCAGCCCTGCATCCGATAGATACTTCAGCGCCGACCGCACCCACCCCGCCTCGCCGCGCACGCCAAACCACAAGCCGCAGCCTTCGCCAAACGTCACCCGTCCCGTATGAAACAGGTTCGAGGCGTTGGCCGCTCGATCCACCGTGACATGCGGCACGATCTGCTTGCGCCACAGGCTCAGTCGGCCTTCTTCATCGACTGATAACAACGGCTCAATAGCGGTGCGCTCATCTTTGGTCAGCCAGATCGATCCGCCGTGCAGGAAGTTATCAGCGTGGTCAAACGCGGGTGTCTTGCCCTGCTGCAATTGTTCCAAGACACCTTGCGACAACCACGTGATCTTCTTCAGCGCTTTGGGCGAGAGGTCTGGCACATCGAACAAGTAAGCGGGCTTGCGCGGCGGCGCAGGATAGAAGCGCACCGTGCCCGCGCGCGGAAACGCCGATGTAATCAGCAGCGGCGGAGTCTGTGTTTCAAACGCAGCCAACCGCGCCGACACATCCACCCCCTGCTGCGCCCAGGCTGTCACCAGCGCCGCAAACAGCGTGTCTGACGGAATCCAGTCCAGCGTGGCCTCGCGGTTGATGCCGACGAATTCGCCCTGATAGAGCGGGCCGCGCAATTCCAGATCGAAGATAGGCATCGCGCCCTCCTAACTCTGGGCCAGGTTGTTCTTCACCCACTCCAGCAGTTGCGATTTCTGCTCCAGCAGCTGCGCCAGCGTCAAGTCCTTGAACGGCGTGTCGACGGTGGTGTAGTCTTCACCTCGGCGCAATTGCACGGTCAAATTGTGAAACTCCACTTTGCCGCTGCCGCGACTGCCTTGCCCGCCCAGATAATCGTCTTCAACCAATTGCAACGCCGTCAGCAAATGGCCCAGCAGTCTCACATCGTCGGGCAGATACAGACTCAGCACCAGTTCCATCGGCCCGAAGACCGCGCCCGCCGGCACGCGCTCGATCTGGCGCGGCGTGGCGGCGCTGGTGACGCGATCGATCGCCGCTTCCCATTTCACTTCGGTGAAGGGCAGATCGGTCTTGGTGCTAATCAGCTCTGCTCGCGATTTTTCTTCAAGCGGAATATCTCGCACGATTAGCCGATTTGGGGCATTGACCCAATCACCTGCATCGCCAGTAACGCCAAAAAGGGGGTTAACCCAATAGGCCTGATATTCTTCTTTTGACTTTGCCGCATGCATTGCAACTCGCCCACTACCATCTGGCTTACCCTTATGGATCTCGGTGTTCTGCGGCGCATTCGTCAATTTCTCGCACTGCGACCGCATCTTGCCTTTCAGCGAAGAGCCGGGGATGTAGGGTTGATTCGTACGCGCATCACGAATGACGGGCATATCCACATTGCCAATCGCCAGTGCGCCGGGGCTGCCGCCAATGTGCAGGGCAGTTTTCGTGAAAATCTGCCCTGCAATAACAATGCGTCCAAGCAGTTGTACGTTCTTCATGTTAGTATCCTCTTGTCGTTAGTTATCGCGCCCGCCATGCTTCTTGTGATAAGCAACGATGGCTTCAAACAAATCTACAAACCGATTGAATCGCTCCCTGCTCGGCTGACCATTGTCAGTGAGCAGCTTGAGCGCTGGCTCCAGTGTTCTTTGCAGAGTTTCCATGCCATACGAGCGCCCACCCTTTGCCTTCTTCTGACGTTCGGCAAAATAGGCCATTTTTGGGCGAAGAAGTACGGCTTCTCGATAAGCTTCATTGGTAGGTTCGGTTGAATTGGTCGGCCAGCGCATCTGTATCTGTCGCACTGTACCAAACACGTTCCGAATCTGACTGGTTGTCAGCTCTTGCTCGACGAGCGTTTGCCCCACTCTATCGGCTACTGTGATCAATGTTTCCGGATCGCCTTCGATCATGATTTTACGCATCTCGTCATCACTTGGCGGCTGAAAAGATGATCGTGATGACTGATTGCCGCGATCTCGATACCCTTGTCCCATGTTTACCCTCCTCGTGTGAGATATTGCGCCCAGCGGGCGGCCAGTGCTACACGGTCAAGTTGTAAATCATCATTCGGTTTCAAAAACACCTCCTGAATTTGTTGGATCAAATCTGCGGCTTGTGCATCCTTCTTTCGGGTGTTGACCTCCACGCGGGTTAGCTGATAAGCCGCCATCCACGTCCACGGGCCAAAGCGAAACTTAGACGGTTTGCCAGGTTGATACCGTTTGCCGCGATTGGCGGGGTTCTGGATCCATTTCTGAAAATCGGCGCGCCTAGCCTGTCGCACCCGTTCCACCAATTCCAGCGTTGTTTGCAGCGCCGCGCGCGGCAGGGCGTTGCGCTTCACGGCTCCGGCCAGCTGATAAGCCAACTTCTCCGTTTCGCCAAAGTCGCGCCAGTCCAGCGTTGCGCCCAAAAACGTAACAGCATCTTTCGTCGAACCATCTGCGCGCTTGAAGCTCTTGGCCGCGCTTTCCGCTTCATGGGCCTGGTCCGCAGCCTGATACAAGGGGAAGCCTTCATCCACGACCGTAATTCCGCCACAGACGGTCAGTTGCGGATTGCGCGTTACATACTCGCCAAACGACCGGCGAATGCGGCGGGCATATTCCGGCAGCGCGTCCCACGACCCAACGACAAACACATCATCGCCGCCGGCATATTGAATGTAGACATGCTTGCTCAAGTCATTTTTAGCCTGCGGATGATCGTCGTCCAACTGCGGCTCGGCTAACTGCGGCAGCCAGCCTTCAAAGAACAATTGCAACGCAAACGACAGGCTGGCAATGCGGGATGGACTAATCACATCCTTATTGTCATGCTTGAAGCCATCCTTGAACGTCGTCCCCAGATTGTCCACATCCAGCCGCAGCACGGCCCAACGCTTGAACTGGCAGCCGGCTTCCAGCGGCACGGCCAGTTCATCAGTGGTCATTGGCCGGTCGCCAATCAACGGCGTCAGTTTCGCAAAGGGGCGGTAACTGACCACGCGCCCTGCTGATGCCAACGACTTGCGCTCGCTATCTTGCAATGGACGCAATTGCCAGACCCTCACCACTTCACGCTCTGGCATATCGAGAGCGTGCGCGTCTTCCACAACTTGCACGTCACTGCCCAGCGTCTGCAACGCGGCTCGCCAATCAGTGGCCTTAACAATCGCCTGACTATGGCGATCAACCGGCCGGTGAGCAACGCATCTGGCCTTTGGCAGCACTGTCCCCAGATCTTCGAGCGACAGCACAAACAATGACTTGATTACTCCGTCCTTGTCTTTACCCAGCGCATCGCCGTCTTCACCCGTCACCTTGCAATACTTCTCCGGGTCGCCGCCCAGCCCGATCGGCTGGCCGATTTTCTCGGCCAGTTTGTCAGCAGAAGCTGTCGCAAACGGCTGGCGCTTGGCACGATTGATGACCTTGCCCAGCTCTTCGCGCGCTACACTAAACTGGCTAAAGTCCTCGTAATGCAATGCGCGCCATTCCGCCGTCAGGCCCAATCCGCCGCCGTGCAACTCCAACAGTCGTTCTACCAGATCGCGTCGACTGGTCTTCAATGTTTCCTCTGCGTTCAGTGGCGCAAAAAACTGGAAGCCGCCGCCGCCCACGTACAACAGGTTCGTGATTGGTAAGCCAAGATCGTTTAGCATGGCCCGCGCCAGCGCTTCGGTGACGAGCTGCACGTAGAACGAGCGGGCGCGCAGGGACTTCATCGCGCCGCTGGAAGCCAGGGTGTAAATGAAGTTCTGCAAACCCGACAAGTCCGCGCCGACCAGATAGCACACCGCTGAGTTGGCATCTTTAGCCGCCTTGCACCACTCCACCGATCGATCATCGGCGGCCAGGCAGGCCGCAATGGCCGCCGTCGTCCGCAGATGATCGAACAACGACACATCTGGCACGCTGTTCCAGTAAGCCGACGGAATCGACCAGGTGTAATCTTGAAGTAAGGCAAAGATCGTTTCAAGGTAAACAGTCTTGTCGGTCAACCCGGCCAGATTAAGCGATTTGCACTCAGACTCAAAAGCATCCCACAATCTGGCGTAGTCATCTTGCCATTCTTGCCGCCAGGCGCGCATTGAACTATCCGGCAGCGATCTCGGGAACAGACTATCGACCTCAAATGGATTCAGCCGTTTCAATGGCAGATAGCTATCGGCATCATGTTTCATCAAGCGGCTGAACGGCGACAACATGCGCGGTACGCGGTTGTCTTCATCCGCCTCCCGCTCGGACGATGAAAGCCAGTCGGCCAGTTGCACCCAGTAATCTTGCTGCGACTTCGGGCTGTGATGATAGGCCACGCCGCTTAATCCGGCGCGCCAATCTTTGAGCACAAACTGCTGAACGAAGCCATAGGAAGCCAGCGCATGCTCATATTTGATCTCGGTACGCGCCGTTTGATCCCATTGCTCATTCTTGGCGCGACCGGCTCTTTGACTGAACTTCCCCACATCATGCAGCAGCCCGGCCAGCGCCGCCTCAATTACATTATGTTTCATTTGCCCTCCTGTCGTCTGAACGCCATCCTAACTGCATCCTAACTGGAACTTAACTAAGCCTAACTAGGCTGACGTGTCCAGTTTACTGCCTTTGTCGCCCGCCGTCATGCGGGAAACTACCCAACTTTTCTTCTCTTACGTCAATTGTCTCGCCGCCGGCAGATCCATCGCCGCCGGCAGATTCACCGCCGCCGGCAGCCTTACCGCCGCCGGCAGATTTAACGCCGCGGCATCGTCATCGAATAATACAGATGCAGCAGCGTAATCAGCTGCGCCCGATTCACGTCGCTCAACTCCCAATGCGCCGCCGCCCTGGCGTAAATATCGCTCAAGTGGCGCTCCACTGTCCGCGGTGAAATGCCCAGCCGCGCCGCGATCTCAGCATCCGTCAGTCCCTCGCGCGCCAGCAGTTCCGCCACCGCCCGTTCTGCGCCCGTCAACGTGCCCAGCACAAAAATGCGCGCCGCGTCCCACTTCTCCCGCAGCCGAAACTCCCTCAGCCGCTCTGCCGCCTCAAATGGATCGGCCACCGCGCCCAACTGGTCGAACACCGGTGATAGCCGTCCCCACAGCACCAGCGGAATCGGGATCAATCGTGCCCACTCGCCCCGATCGGCGTGCAGCCGGCCCGACGCTTCCAGTTCCGGCGACGAACTCAAGTGCCACAGCCGATCGTCTTCGTCGAAGAGCAGCTGCGCCGTCGCCATGCCAAACACCGTCAGGGTGCGTCGTCCGCCCGCGATCTGCAGATGAACCCGTCGGCCGGCCAGCTTGGCCGCGTGTACCTCGGCGTACAACGCCCGAAAGGCCGTCTCCACTTCCTCGGGCGACGTCACGTCGCGCAGCGGGCCTGTCTCATCCCGCAGTTCCAGTGGACGATACTTTACCTGCGGATAGGTCAGCGGCAGGTCGGCGCTCAGGCGTGCCAATGCCGCCGCCGTCTCCGGCCGGGCGCGATCGGTGTGGACCACCACCACTTCGGCCGGCAGGTCGCCCTCACCTGTCGGTGCGCCGAGGGCATCCAGCGTCAAAGTGATGATTTGCGGTTTGCTGCCTAACGTAACGATCAGGTGCGATGGAATGATGATGGGCATCGGTGCGCTTCCATCGGTCGGCTGCAGCCGGCTGCGATTTGGAAGTCAGGCACAGGCCACATCATTGTACGACAAAAAAGACCGGCGCGTCTATTGTGGTTTTTACGTATTTTTGGTGTCGCGGCGCCGATAAGGAGAAGCTTCACTGCTGCGAGGTGACATTTGACAGGTTGGCCGCACTACCGCAGGACGGGCATCCCCATGCCCGTCATCCCATGCCCGTCTCCGTCGAACGCCAATTCTTCTACCATAGTTGCTTTTCCGGCTGGAAACACTATATAATGCTGGCAGGCATCCATCCCTTCTTCAAGGAGCACAGCATGGCCGGCAAATTCGAGTTGAGCCGAAGCGCGGGTAAGAAGTTCAGGTTTACGCTCAAGGCCGCCAACGGCCGCGTGGTTCTGACCAGCCAGACCTACGCCGACAAGGGCGGCGCGTTGGACGGCATCGAATCGGTGCGTCGCCACGCCGCCGATGACGCCTTCTTCGAGCGCAAGACGTCCAAACAGGGCCAGCCCTACTTTGTGCTCAAGGCCGCCAATACGCAGGTCATTGGCACCAGCGAGATGTATGCATCCAGGGCGTCGATGGAGCAGGGCATCGCGTCGGTCAAGGCCAATGCGCCCGCCGCCGCCGTCTCAGATTTGACGGCCGCCTGAATCCGCTCCAGCGTTCGGGCCTTCCCGGCCGGCCCTAACCCGGCCGCTGTTTCTGCGCCAGCTCATACGACAGGCGCAGCAGTTCAATGGCGCGTGCCACATCCGCCGGTTCGCGCAGATGCACGCTCACCCAGCCGCTCTCCGGCAAAATATGGTGCGGCTGCGCCTTGCCTGCCGCCACCACTTCGTCGCGCACCCGCGTCGGCAGCGGAATATCGACCAGCGCGTCGCCGTGAACGTGCCCCAGTTCCCGCCGGCCCAGGCGATACTCCCTGCCGCCGAAGCGATGCGGCTGCGCCGTCACCCCCGGCCAACTCAACACCGCCGCCTCTATCTCACCCGCCGCCCCGCGTACACCCATCGCCCCCTCCGCAACCTTCCGTCCCCCGTGTGTCCATCGGGCAGCCAGTTTGACCGTCGTGCTGGATTCCCGCTTACGCCCTATCCGCGAAGCCGGGGCGCACCGGGCGAAACGCGCGGGAATGACACCGGCGCAAATCAAAACGGCAACCGCCCTAAAATCTGCAATCCAAAATCTGCAATCTAAAATCTTAAATAATCTGCAATCCAAAATCTTAAATCTAAAATCTGCAATCTGCAATCTCCAATCTGTAATCAAAAAGGCCGAACGGAAGATCACCCTCAATCTCCCGTCCGGCCCGCCTGCCAAACCGATAACGCTTCTAACCGATCCCGTTACGCCGTCACGGCCTCCACCGGCGCCGCCTCCGGCTGCTTCACCACTTCCAGCTCAATCGCGATATGCACATCATCGCCCACCAGCCAGCCGCCCGTCTCCAGCGCCACGTTCCAGTTCAGATTCCAGTCCTTGCGCTTAATCGTCGTCCGCGCGCTGAAGCCCGCGCTCGTCGTCCCCCACGGGCTCTTGGCCGAGCCGTTGTACTCCACATCCAGCGTCACTTCCCGCGTCACATCGCGGATGGTCAAATCGCCGATCAACCGCGCGTGCGTCTTGTCCTGCACCTCCACGCGCTTGCTCTTGAACGTTAAGTACGGATACTGATCGGCGGCAAAGAAGTCCGGCGACTTCAAATGCGCGTCGCGTTTCTCATCCTTGGTGTTGATGCTCGCCGCCTCAATCTGCACGTCCACCGTGGTGGCCGCCGGATTCGCCTCGTCAAAGTTCACCAGCCCGCTCAACTTCTGAAACTGCCCGCGCACATTGCTGATCATCATGTGCCGCACGGTAAAGTTCACTTCCGTGTGTGCCGAATCGATTACCCATGCCATTGTCTCATCTCCTGTCCGTGATGTTCAATCTGACCGTATCATACTCCGCGGCCGTGACAGGGGCGTAAACATCCGCGTGAACATCCGCGCCGGCATAAAAAAGGCGGCCCGCCGGCCGCCCGATCGTTCTGCCTGTCCCCGCGTGCTTATTCGCTCTTAAAGCCGAGGCGCTCGTGCGTGCTGTCGCAGAACGGCTTGTTGCCCGAATGCCCGCAGCGACACAACTCGCCCGCATGGCCGGTATAGGTCGTCTGTCCGTCGGCGCTGCGCACTTCCACCGGGCCGCGCACCCGCAGCGGGCCGTCCTTCTCCAGCACAATCGTCACCTCCCGGCCCGTCGCGCGCCGCGCTGGCCGCAGCCGATTCTCGCCCAGCGTGCCGTCGTGCTTAAACTCAATCGGCCGGTGGCTGTTATCGCAGAACGGCTTGTTTTGCGACTTGCCGCAGCGGCACAGCGCCAGCCGCGTATCGCGCACCACCACCTCGCCCTCTTCGGTCTGCAGCGTCACGTCGCCGCGCACGTACAGCGGCCCGTCGCGCTGGACCGTAATCGAATTGACGGCGTCGGGCGTCTCCTCTGCGCCGGTGTCCCTGGGCGCAAAGTGCAGCGCGCCGCTGGGACAGTGCAAAATCGTCGCCGCCACCTCGTCGGCGTCCGCCGCGTTCGGCATCACCCACGGGCTGCGGCGCGTATCAAACACCACGCCCAGCCGCCGCAGGCACTCGGCCACGTGGATGCAGCGCAGCGAACTCCACGTCACCTCAATCGCTTCGCCCTGATACCGGTGCAATCGATCTGGCATGGCGTCTTCCCCCCGCGTTCATTTTAGCAGAAAACGCAGCGCGTCCGGCAGCCGCCGGGCCCAATCCGCTTCGGTGTGGCGGCCGCCCTCGTCCACCACCACCTGCAAGTCTTCGCCTTCGCGATAGCCCCGCTCGCGCAGCGCTTCCACCAGCCGGTGCGCGCTGGCTTCCAGCGTGCCGTTGTCCACGTACACCCGGCCCGCCCGGCGCGGCGCTTCGGCCACGATGTCGTAGATCAATCCGCGGCCCACCCACAGCGCCGGGCTGAGCGCGCCGCACAGGCCAAACACCTCCGGCCGCCGCGCCCACGCATACAGGCTGATCAGCGCGCCCAGCGACGAGCCGACGATGGCCGTGTGCGGCCGGTCGGCTTGCGTGCGAAACGCCCGGTCGATCTGCGGCTTCACCGTCTCAATCAGGAACTCTACGTAGCGATCGCCCGTGCCCGGCCACCACGGATTCTCCGGCGGCGTGTACTCGTTCAGGCGGCGTTCGCCCGCGTTGGGCACGGCCACCGCGATGGCTTCCACGCCTTCGCCGCTCAGCGCCTCCAGCGTTTCATCCGCGCCCCATTCCACGCCCGCGTAGCTCGTGGCCGCGTCGAAGACGTTCTGCCCGTCTTGAAAGTACACCACCGGGTAACGCTGCTCCGACATGTGATAACCCGGCGGCAGATACACCAGGATGTCGCGCGTGTTGTCCAGCTGCGGGCTGTACGCCTGCGCCCACACCCGCACCTCGCCGCTGACGGTGTGTGGGCGTCCCGCCGCGTAAGCGTCGTAAGACTGCCAGTCCACCGGCCCCGCGCCGCCGCTCACCGTCTCAAGCATCGCGTGGCTCATTCGTCATGCCCCGGCCGCCGGCACTTCGCTCATCGCGGCGTATATCTCCCGCAGAAAATGGCTGGGCCGCCTCGCCAGCAATCGGGTGTGCGTCAGGCCGCACGCCGCCGCCAGCTGCGCCCAGCGCGGGAACGGAATCGGATACGGCACGGCGCTGTTGCCGGTCGTCACGTTGTACTCGACGACGATCAACCGCCCGCCCGGCTTCAGATACGCGCACAGCTGGCTCACGATCGGCTCCGGTGCCCGGTGAAAGTGCAGCGTGTTGGCGGCGACGAGGCCGTCGAGCGGCGGCAGCTCAATCGGGCGCGTGTAGTCCGCTTGCAGGTAATGGATGATCGCGTCTGGAAATCGTTCGTGTGCCGATCGTTTCTGCGCGGCCAACGCGGCCTCGTCGCGCTCGACCGAGTAGATCACGCCCGTCGGCCCCAGCCGGTCGGCCAGCGCCAGCGTAAACGCGCCCGTGCCCGAACCGAAGTCGGCCCACGTGCCGCCGGCCGTCACCCCCGCGCGCAGCAAGTTGACGTGGTCAGTGTGATCCATGCCCGACTTCGGCCGCCACGGTCACAGCCGCTGCCTCCACGGCGGACGCTTCTCGGACGGGCATCATCGGCTGCGGCACCCAGCTGCTGAGGCCGCGCCGCGTGATCAACAGTCCGCCGGCCAGCACCGCCATCGCCAGCCCGGAGATCAGGAAAGCAGCGGGCGTGCCCAACCGATCGGCCAGGAAGCCAATCGCCAGCGCCGACACCGGCTGGATGCCGAAGCTGACCAGGATGAAGGCGGCCAGCAGTCGGCCGCGCATCTCGGGCGGCGCCATGGTCTGCACCAGGCCGTTGGCGGTGGTCAGCACGGTGGGGGTGGCCAGCGCGGCGGTGAAGATGCAGATCATGGCCGTGGGCACACTGCGGGCCTGCGAGGCCAGCATCCACCACGCGCCCGCCCATATCACACAGGCCGCCAGCACCCGCCCGGTGCGGCGGCGCACCTGCAGCAGCGGCGTGACGATAAGCGTGCTGATCAGTGCGCCCGCGCCCGATGAGGCCAGCAGCAGCCCCAGCGTCTCGGCGTTGCCGTGCAGCACGTCGTCGGCCAGCGACGGGAAGAAGGCCAGCAGCGAGATGCCGAAGAAGGCCACCAGCACGGAGAAGGCGATGATGTCTTGCAGGCGCGGCTGGCTCTTGATGAAGCGTAGTCCGTCCAGCACGGCTTGCAGTTGGCCGCCCCGGTGGGGCTGCGCTGTCTGATGCGAGCGGACCAGCAGCAGGCTGATGATGACGGCGATGAAGCTGACGCCGTTCAAGAAGAAGGCCAGCGCTGCGCCCGTGGCGTTGACGACGAAGCCGGCCAGCGCCGGGCCCAACATGCGGCCGATCTGCAGCAGCATGGCGTTGACGACGATGGCCTTGCGCACTTCGGCCATGCCCGCCAGGTCGCCGATGAAGGTCTGCTGTGCGGGAAAGTCCAGCGCGGTGACGCACCCCAGCAGAAAGCTCAGCACGTACACGTGCCACAGCTGCAGCGTGCCCGATGCGTACAGCGCGGCCAGCGCAAAAGCCAGCAGCATGGCCGCGCTCTGCGACGCGATCAGAATCTTGCGGCGGTCCAGCCGGTCAATCCACACGCCCGCCCACAGGCCAAACAATAGCAGCGGCAGTGAGCCCAGCATGGTGACGATGCCCAGGGCCGCTTCGGACTTGCTGAGTTCCCACACCACCCAGCCCTGCGCCGTCACCTGCATCCATGTGCCCAGCAGCGACACGGTCTGGCCGCTCCAGTAGATGCGCAGGTTGGGGACGCGCAGCGGCGTAAAGCTGTCTCGCAGCGTTTGAAGTGTATTGATCAAGATGAAAACCTTGTGCGGCGCGGCTGCGCCCGAAGTGAAAAGCCGGGGCGGCGTGGCTGCTCCGCCCCGGTGCTGAAAGCGATGACTGAATTTTACTGCGCCACCGCCACGAAATCAAAGAACAACTTCATGTCGTCTTCGGTCGCCAGAATGGCCAGTCGGATGGGGCCGACGCCGAAGTCGGACATCTTGATGGCGGTTTGGGCTGTGCCACTGAGCTGCTTGTCGCCCACCGTCAACTGCACCTGCCAGGTCACCGGCCGCGTGGTCTGCTTCACGGTAAGGTTGCCGGTGATGGTGAAGTTGAGCACGTCGCCGGTCTTGACCTGCGCGGGCAAACCGCTGATGGCCGTGGTCTTGAAGGTGGCTTCGGGGTAGCGCGACGACTCCAGCCCGTTGTTGCGGATGAAGTTGTCGCGGCGGCTTTCATCGGAGGTGAGCTGACTGACGTTGATGACGATGTCGCCAATCTGGCTCTTGGCCGGATCGTTGAAATCGACCAGGATGTCGCCCGCCACGCCTTTGGTGCGGCCGATGGCGGTGTTCAGGCGGTTGTCCTGAAAGAACGTTTCGTTCACTTCGTAGCGGGCTTCGCTCTGCGCCGCGTCGATGCGGTACAGGACCGGGGCCTGCGCCGGATCGGACGCAGCCGGGGCCTGGGTGGCTTGCGCCGCCGGCGCAGTGGGCGCCTGAGTGGGAGCGGCGGCCGCTGTGGTTGGGGCGGACGCGGCCACCGTGGGTACGGCGATGGTCGGCGCCACGGGTACGCCTTCAGTGATGGGGGCCGGCGCAAACAACGTGCGATCCAGCACAAACAACGTGCCGCCCGCCAGGACGGCCACGACGATCACGGCGATGACTGCTTTCTTCAACATCGTCTTCTCCTCATTGGTAAGTGTTGAATAAGGCTGGCTAAACCTTGGGTATGAGTGTATCCGGCTAAGATGAAGTGCGCATGAGAAAGTGTATAAAGAGCACCTCGTCCAGCGTGAGGTGCTCTCATTTATCAAGTGTACCTGTTGTTTCGAAAATCGGCCATCGGCCCGGCGGTGTCGGGCGCAGGTCCGCGTCAGACGGGCAGGGCCTCTGGCGCGACGCGGCTCGCCGCCGGCTGCTGGCCGGTGCGCGCGGTGGTGAAGACCAGCGCGTTGTGCGATGGATCGCGTATCAACGTCCCGGCGAAGTGCTCCTCGATCGCCGCCCCGGCCGATCGGGCGCGGGCCACTACCGCGTTGACGTCGTTTTGATCGCCCAGTCGAATGGTGAAGTAGCGCAGGCCAATCGCTTCAGGCGGCGCGGGCGGCGCATTCAACGTGCCCCAGGTATTCAGGCCCAGATGATGATGATAGCCGCCGGCCGACATGAACAGCGCCGAATCCATGCTCATCATCAAGTCAAAACCCAGCACGTCCCGATAGAAATTCAGCGCCTCCGGGATGTTGCGGACGTGCAGGTGCATGTGGCCCAACACCGTCCCCGCGTCCAGCCCGGCCCAGTCGTCGGGCTGCCCGGCGATCTCGCCCAGCACGCCGTCGATGTCCATGGGCAGCGTGTCCATGCGCACGCGGCCGTCGAAGCGCGGCCATTCGGCCCGCGGCCGATCGCGATAAATCTCGATGCCGTTGCCGTCGGGGTCGGCCAGATACAGCGCCTCGCTCACCAGATGATCGGATGCGCCCTGCACGGGGGCGCGAGTCGTCGCCACGCGGCGAATGACCTGCGCCAGTTCGCGCCGCGAGGGGACCAGCACGGCGAAGTGATACAGGCCGGTGGCGCGGCGCGCGCGCACGGCCTGGGGACGCTCGGTCAACGCCAGCAGATCACCGCCGCCCGCGCCCAGATAAGCGGTGTCAGCCTCGCGGCGATGGACTTGAAAGCCCAGTGTGTGCTGATAATACGCCAGCGATCGCTCAAGATTGGCAATGGTCAGATGCACGTAGCCCAACTGCAAATCGGCGGGCAGGGTGGTGGTTGAATCGGACATGGCGGCCTCCGTCTCTTAGCTTGAGATAAGTATATCCCATCGGCGTAAACGGCGGCGTAAACAGAACAGACCCGCGCGGTGGGCGCGGGTCTGTCGGCGGGCGCGACTCACAGCGGGTCAGGCCGTGGCCGCAAACAACTTCAATTCCTCGTCGCCGCCGGGCAGCCGGATGATCTTCTCAAACGCAAAGCCCAGCCGTTCCAGCAGGCGAATGGATTTCTCGTTGTCCAGCGAGGTGATCGCCACAATGCGCTTCAGGCCAAACGTCTGCCGCCCATCGGCCAGCACCGCCGCGGCCGCTTCATATCCGTAGCCCTGCGCGCGATACTCCGGCAGATAGGCGAAGCCCAGATCGACATCGTCCAACCCTTCGCGTTTGATCAATCCGCACATGCCGATGGGCGCACCGCTGCGCTTCAACACTACGGCGTACAGGCCAAACCCCGATCGTTGGTACATGGCCAGCGGCCCATTGATCAGATAAGCGCGCGCGTCGTCCAGGGTGCGCACGCCCCGGTCGCCGATGAAGCGCAGCCAGTCGGGATCGTTCAGCAGTTCCAGGATGAAGGCCGCGTCGTCGAGCGTGAAGCGACGCACGATAAGACGATCGGTTTCAAGAATGGTCATGGTTGACCTCACTCCGGCGGTCAAACGTGTTTCAACACGTTTCGCAGGGCGCATCCATCGAATTCATTCGATGGCGGCCGGCGCCAGATCGCTCACGCTTGCCTGCGCAATCGTGTCCCGCACCAGATCGGCCTCGCGCAGCCGCTCCGCCGGAAAGGTGTGCGCCACCGCCACGCACCGCATCCCCGCCGCTTTGGCCGCGCGCACGCCGTTGACGGCATCTTCCACCACCACACACTCATCGGCCGCGACGCCCAATTTCTCGGCGGCCAACAAGAAGATGTCGGGCGCGGGCTTGTTGCGTTGAACATGTTCGCCCGTCAACACCACATCCCACGTTTCCAGCGGCAGGCCGATCGCCTGCAAATTAGCCGTCACTTTGATCGCGTCCGCGCTGGAGGCGACGGCCAGCCGCAGGCCGGCTTCGCGGCAGGCGCGAATCAGCTCAGGCACGCCCGGGAACGACCGCAACTTCGCGGGGACAAGATCGAGGTAGAGTTCGTAGGTGCGGCGTTTGGCCGCCCGCACATCCAACGGATAGCCATACTTCTCGGCCACGCCGCCCACATAGCGCTCTTCGCCCGCGCCCACAAAGGGCAGAAAATCATCGGGCTGTACGCTTAGCCCGCGTTCTTTGAACATGGCGATGGCGGCCGCATTGATCAGCGGTTCGGAGTCGGCCAGTACGCCGTCCATGTCGAAGATGACGGCGCGAATGGTGGGTGAGTGGGTCATGGCAGTGATGAGTGATGAGTGATGAGTAACGAGTAATGAGTAATGAGTAATGAGTAATGAGTGACTCACCTTACGCAGATTGAGTGTCAGTGCGAGGAGGCCGTAGGCCGACGAAGCAATCTCATAAGACTGAAACTGAGATCGCTTCGCTGCGCTCGCGATGACGGTTGCGAAAGATGAATGAGTAATCCGTATTGGGTAATGGCTTGATTCGCTATGCGCCGATTCGTTGACTGGCCGCTTCAATTTCCGCCAGCAGGCGTTTGCGCCCGCTGCTCTCCGCCATCGATCGTGCTTCGGCCAGATGCGCGCGCGCTTCGTCCACGGGCAGCAGCGGCGCCAGCCACACGCGAATCTGCGCGGCCAAATGCTTCAGGTTCAGCGCTTCGGCTCGCGCCAATGCCGTGGACAGACGATGAATGGCCAGCGCGTTTTCGCCGCGGCGCTGCGCCACCAGCCCCAGATTCGCCGTCAGGCCCGCCTGCCGTTCGGGGAGCGATAACCGTTCGGCCAGCGCCAGCCCTTCGTTGAAGTTTTTCTCCGCCGCGTCCAGGTCGCCTTGCGCCAGTTGAATCTCGCCCAGCGTCGAGAGCAGATACGGTTGAAATGCCAGCACGCCGTTATCGACGGCGAGCTGCAGGCCGCTCTGCACGTACTCCAGCGCCGTCGGATCGTTCAGCAGGTGCAGGTGATACGCCAGATTGTTATACGCCAGCACGCGGAAGGGCAGCGCCTCCGGCTCGGTGGTCTGCTCCGCAATCGCCAGCGTCTGCCGGTACAGGTCAATGGCGCGCGGCAGATCGCCCTGCTGCGCGGCGATGCTGCCCAGCTCAAACTCGGTCTGGGCCAGCTGGGCCGCGCTGCACCGCTCGGATTGGCGCAGCAGCGCTTCGGCTTTTTGCAAATGATCGGCCGCTTCGATCAGATCCGCGCCTTCGATCGACAACGCAGCGCCCCAGATCAACTCCGCGTTGATCTGCTGATCGGGCTGACCGTGATCGCGCACGTAACGCATCAGGTCGATCACTTCGCCGAAGCGCGCCTGGCCGAGCAGCGCCTGAGCGAGCGCCAGCCGGATCGTGTGCGCGAGGTCGCTGTCGGGCGCGACGAGCTTCAGCGCCGCCCGATGGGACTCGGCGGCCCGATCGGTCTCGCCCACGTTGTTGTGCGCCCGGCCCAGGGCCGACAAAATTTCGGCGCGGCGCGTGGCCGGCAGATTCGCCTGCAACGCCTGCTCGTAAAACTCGATCGCTTCGCGCCACGCGGCGAAGTTCATCGCCAGTTCGGCCGCGCGCACGGCATACGGCGCGGCGCGTTCGACGTCATGGCCCTCGATAAAGTGCCACGCGATCAGACCGCTCAGGGGATCGAGCTGCGACTTGCCGTAGATCGCTTCCATCGCTTCGGCCACGCGCCGGTGCAGCATGCGATGGCGTGGCTCGCCCACGTCGCGATAAGCCACTTCCATCGTCAGCGTGTGATCGAAGGCAAAGTGCAGGCCGTCGTCGCCCTGCGGCTGGATCAAGCGCGCGGCGCGCAGTTCGTCCAGCGCGTCCAACGCGGCCTGATCAGACAGGCCGGCCGCGCGCGCCACCACGTCAAATTCAAACACGCGCCCGGCGGCCACGCCTGCGTCCAGCACGCGCCGCGCCCCGCCGCTCAGCCGCGCCAGCCGCGATTCGATCAACGCATAAACATTGGGCGGCACGATCGGCGCGGCGGACAGCGCGCTGAGGTTGAGTGTCCCGTCGGGTTGGAGCAGGCCGTTGACGCGCGCATGTTGGATCAATTCGCTCAGCAGGTACGGGTTGCCTTCGCTTTGTCGCATCAACCAATCGGCCAGCGGGTAGGCAAAAGTCGGGCTGATGTGCCGGGCCAGCGCCGTTGTCTCGTCCGCCGAAAGTCGATCGAGCGCCAGCCGCGCCAGTCGCTGCTCGCGCGCCAACGATTGCCACAGCGCGCCGATGGGGCCGCGCGGCTCAATCGGGCGCAGCGTGGCGATAAAGGCCACCGCCTGATCGGCGTCGGTGCTGCGCACCAGATAGCCCAGCAGCGCCACCGTTGACGCATCGGCCCATTGCAGATCGTCGAGCAGCAACGCGATCGGCTGTGTGCGGGCCACCGCCAGCAGGAACTGGCGCAGCCCTTCCCACAGGCGCGACTCATCGACGGCGGTTGACGGCGCTTCACCCAGTTCCGGCACCAGGCGCGCCACTTCCCTCTGCCAGACGTCGGCCAGCTGCAGGCGCGCGCGCCGCGCCGGCCAGTCGGGTTGGGCCAGCAGCGCGCGCAAGGCTTCGATCAGCGGTTGATAGGGCAGCGCGTGTTCCAATTCGTGCGCGGCCGCGACCAGCGGCAGCCGGCCTTCGGCGCGGATCGCTTCGTGTGCCAGGCGCGTCTTGCCGATGCCGGGCTCACCTTCGATGACGGCCAGTTGCCCGGCCGTCATGGCTGCGCGCAGACGGCGCAATTCGTCTTCGCGGCCGATGAAGGGCAGGACATCAGTGGCTGGCGGCTGGCGGCTGGTGGTGGGCGGCAAGGACTGTCTCGGCTCACTCGCTGCTGACGCCTGACCGCCAACCACCACCCCCCGGTCGCTGATGATTTCATCGTAGAGCGCGCGCGTCTCGGCCATGGGCGGCACGCCCAATTCCTCGTCGAGCAATTTGCGCAGCGACTCGTAGCGTCGGATGGCGCCGGCGCGATCGCCCGCGAGATAGTGCAATCGCAACGCAGCCCGCTGCAAATCTTCCTGCAAGCGATCGAATTGCAACGCCCGATCGAGCGCGTCCAGCGCGGCGGCGTAATCACCCTGTTGTTCATGGAGCGCCGATAAGGTCACGTAACCGCGCACCGCCAGCCGCCGATAGTGCTCCTGCTGCCCGAAGGCCCAGTCGTCGAACTCGGCCGCGTCGCCCAGCACGAAGTCGCTGAGGAAGTCGCCGCGATACAGTTGGAGCGTGGTAGTTAGATGTTGGACGTTGGGCGTTGAAGGTTGGAGGTTGGACGTGAGATTGGCCAGCGGCGCTTCAAAGGCGCGCACATCGACGGCCACCTCTGGCGCGATGGCCAACGTGTCCTCCTCGACGACGAGGGCGCTGCCCAGCGCCTTGCGCAGGCCGTGCAGCGTGGTGCGCAAGACCTGTTGCGCCGCAGCGCGATCTTGATCCGGCCAGAAGAAGGTCAGCAGGTGCTCGCGCGTCTGCGGCTTGTCGCGCGCCGCCAGGTAGTAGAGCAGGGCGCGGCTCTTCTTCCGCGTGATGGTCAGCGGTTGATCATCTTGCCGGACTTGCGGTGTGCCGAGCAGGTTGATGGTGAGCATGGGGTAATTGTACTGCGTGAAGGGTGATAGCGCGAAGCGCGATGGCGGCCGGCGTTGCGGACGCCGCGTCTGACTGCCGGCGGTTATGATCTCCAACATTTGCAAAGATGTAAGACATCTGTTACTTGACTTACTTTTCTGACCGTGGTATGCTAGACGCACAGGGGGCTACCATGGAAACCTACGCGACCGTCAAGGGTCAGATTGTGATTCCGTCCTCGGTGCGGCGGAAGCTCGGCATCAAGCAGGGCACCCGCATCGAGCTCGAAGTGGACGAAGCCGGCCAGCGCATCATCCTGACGCCCATCACCCGCGAATACGTCCACAGCCTGCGCGGCAAATACAAGGGCAAGGGTCTGCTCAAGGCCTTGATGGCGGAGAAGCAGCGCGAAAGGGAAATGTGATGGCGCGCAAACCTAAAGCGATCGTTCTCGATTCGTGGTCGGTTATTGCTTATCTGGAAGATGAACCCGCCGGACAGCGGGTGGCCGATCTCATCGCCGGGGCGCACGAGGATGGCATACCCATCAAGATGACCGTCGTGAACGCCGGTGAAGTGTGGTACATCCTCGCCCGCGAGGCTTCCATCGCAGACGCCGATCAGAGCGTGGCCGAACTGAAAGGGCTGGGGATTGAGTTTGCCGACGCCGACTGGAAGCTCACGCGTGAAGCCGCCGGTTTCAAGGCGAAGCACAAAATGTCATACGCCGACTGCTTCGCGGCGGCGCTGGCGAAGGAGCACAAGGCCGATCTGGTCACGGGCGATCGGGAGTTTAGGCAGGTTGAAGGTGAAGTGAAAGTTCATTGGGTGTAAGTCAATCCGCCCAAGTCTTGATCGCCTCCGTCAACTCCCCCGGCCTTTGCAGCGGAATATCGTGGATCGTGTCCATCATCCAGATCGTCTGTGAGCGCGCCAGACGCTGCCCGGCCAACGCGACGTTGTGGCGCTTGCGGTCGAGCATGTCGCGCGCGCGCTCGTCGTGCGGCTCCGGCGCGACGGCGGGGATCAGCAGCACCGGGCACTGCACATGCGCCCACAACTCCGACGGGCGATGCTCGTACAGGGCGCGCACCACCTGCATGTGATTGGACTTTCGCAGGCGCGGGGCGATGGTACCATCTTCGCGGATTTCAAAGTTTTGCAACGTAATCGCTTCGGCTGCCGGCGACCACGCGCTGCCCATCCATGTTTTCATCCCCGCGCGGAACTCCTCCACCGGCGTGCCAATCAAGTCGGGTGGTTCCAGCATCTTCTCCACTGTCGGCCAATCCGCGCCATCAGGAACCTGCAAGAAGCCGCCGTCGACCAGCACCAGGCCGCTGACGCGCGCCGGGTGATCGACCGCGTACTGCACCGCCACGTTGCCGCCCCACGAATGGCCGATCAGCATGGCGCGGTCAATCTTGAGCGCCGACAGGACCTCATCGAGATCGTGCGTGATCGAGCCGAAGTCATAGCCGCTGTCGGGCTTGTCGCTGAGGCCGTGCCCGCGTTGATCCAGCGCGATGACGCGAAACCGATCGGTCAACTGTGGCGCGACCAAGTCCCAGATGTGCGCCTGCGAAGCCAGGCCGTGCAGCAGCACCAGCCATTCGCCATGGCCGCCCCAATCGATGAGGTGAAAGGTGAGATCGTTGGCTGAGATGAATTGATCGTGGTTCATGGTTTTTGTGGGAGCGCGTGTGGGTACGTATGATGGATATGTAGGGGCGAGGTTACCTCGCCCCTACGTACCTTTACCTCGCCCCTACGTACCTTTACCTCGCCGGTGGCTTACGGCTCGTTCCTCCGCCACTCCGACATGCTGGCGAGGTTACCTCGCCCCTACGTACCTTTACCTCGCCCCTACGTATCTTTACCTCGTCCCTACGTACCTTTACCTCGCCGGTGGCTTACGGCTCGTTCCTCCGCCACTCCGACATGCTGGCGAGGTTACCTCGTCCCTACGTACCTTTACCTCGCCCCTACTCACCCCTCTACGTCGCCTCAACGATTTTCGCCTTCGTCAGCGCGATCAAATCCATCACGGCGATCTTCACATCCAGCCCGCGTTGCCCGCCGCTGATGTGGAGATGCGTATGCGCCTGCGCCGATCGATCGAGGCAGACCTCGAACGGTTTGTTCAGCAGGGCCAGCGCGCTGATGCCGCCGACCTGCAGCCCCGTCAACTTTTCGGCCTCGTCGTGTTTGGCAACGCGCAGCTTCTTTTCGCCCAGCGAGGCGGCCAGCTGCTTCAGATCGATCTCGCGGTTGCCGGGCACCATCACCAGCAGCGGCTTGCGCCCTTTGTCTTCGCGCAGCACCACGATGGTTTTGTACACCTGATCGGCGGGCACGCCGATCAGCGCCGCAACTTCCTCGGCCGAGTGAAACGTGGAACCGTCGTATTCGGCCGTGTCATAAGCGACCTTGCGGGCATCCAGCAGACGGGTGACGTTGGTTTTCATGGGACAAGGCTCGGTTGGTACTGAGTAAGGCGTAAAACGTGAAACGCAAGCATTACGTTTTACTCTTTACTTTTTACGCTTTACTCTTTACGTTTAACTCTTCACGTCTCATACAGATGCTGCTCTCGAATGTACGCCGCCACGGCAGCCGGTACCAGGTGATCGATCGGCAGCCCCGCTGTCACCCGCTGCCGAATGGCGCGCGCCGAAATGTCGATCTCGACGTGAGCTAGCCAATCGAGACGGGCGCGCAGGTCGGGCAGGGCGTTCAGCAGCGCGGGCCAATCGGGCTCGTAGCCGGGCCGCTGCAGCACCGCAAAGCGCGCCAGGTTGATCAGCCGTTTGGGTTCATGCCAGCGCGGCAGATCGCCCAACGAGTCTTCGCCCATGATGAACCAGATTTCGGCGTCAGGGTATTGCTGCCGCACCAGGTCCAGCAGATCGACCGTGTAGTGCGGGCCGGGCCGATCGAGATCGAGGCGCGACAGCGCAAAACGAGCCTCATCGGCGATGGCGAGCTCCACCATGCGGGCGCGCTGTTCGGGCGGCGAGACGGTCTGCCCCTGCTTCAGCGGCTGCACCCCGGCGGGCACAAACAGGACACGATCCAATTGTAACTGATGCAGCGCGGCGGCGGCCAGGCGCAGATGCCCCCAGTGGGGTGGATCAAAGGTGCCGCCGAGCAGGCCGAGTCTCATGATGAATAATGAATAACGAGTAACGAGTAAAACGTGAAGCGTGAGGTCACGCTTTACGTTTCATGCTTCAGCCTGGCGCAGACATCGTGCAATGACGGCACAATCCGATCGGCCTGTGACAGATCGAGCGTGTGCGAGTGCGCATTGGGCACGGCCCAGCACGTCATGCCGGCGGCTTTGGCGGCCTGCACGCCGAGCGGCGCGTCTTCCAATACGAGGCAGTTTTCCGGCGGAACGCGCAGGGCTTTGGCCGCCGCCAGGAACACGTCGGGCGCGGGCTTGCCGTTGACCACATCGTCGGCGGAGATGACGACGCTGAAGCGCTCGCGCAAGTTTGTGGCCGATAACACCGCGTCGATATACCGGCGCAGGCCGCTGCTGGCGACGGCTTTCTTCAAACCCGATTGATCGATCCAGTCCAGCAGTTCGATCAGGCCCGGCATCGCCGTGACCTGACCGTTGAGATGCGCGATCTGATAGTCGCTTTTTTCGCGCGCCAGCGCCTCGGGCCGTTCGGGCAGGTGGAACAGTCGGATGGCGTAGGCCGCCGTTTCGGTCAAGCGTTGTCCCAGAATCCAATCCAGTGCAGCCTGATCGAACTGCACGCCGCGCCGGGCCAGCACCGCCTGCCACGAGGCGATCGAGTGCGGTTCGCTGTCCACCATCAGGCCGTCGAGATCAAACAAGATCGCTTCAAGCATGGCTCAGTGTCAATGCTAATCCTGCCATTCCAGTTCGTAGTCGTCGCCAATCCAGACGGTGTCGCCTTCCTGCACGCCCGCTTCGCGCAGCGCGTCGATGACGCCCAATTTGGTGATGGCTTTGTGAAACGACATCAGCGACTCTTCCGAATCGAAGCGGTGGCGCGTGGCGAGGAGTTCGACCTGCCGGCCGGTGACGTGCCAGCTGGCATCGGGCGCGCGGCTGATGACAAACGGTGCTTCGTCCCGGTAGCGGATGACGGGCACAACCTCGGGTTCGGCGGGCGGTTCGACGGGCAGCTCGCGCAGGCGCTGCGCGGCGCGATACAGCAGCTCGCGCGTGTGCGTCTGCGTCGCCGCCGAGATGGCGATGGCCTCAAACCCCTTGTTTTCCAGCGTTTTTTGCAGGCGCGGCCAGGCGGCTTTGGCCTCCGGCAGATCGATCTTGTTGACGGCGACGATCTGCGGTTTGTCGGCCAGGCCGTGACCGAAGACGGCCAGTTCGGCGTTGATCGTCTCGAAGTCCTTGATCGGATCGGGCTGCGAACCGTCGAGCACGTGGATGAGCACGCGCGTGCGCTCGATGTGGCGCAGGAATTCGTGGCCCAGCCCTTTGCCCAGGCTGGCGCCTTCGATCAGACCGGGGATGTCAGCCATGACGAACGAAGTCTCACGATCCAGATCGACCACGCCGAGGTTGGGCTGCAAAGTGGTGAACGGGTAATCGGCGATCTTGGGCCGGGCAGCGGTGGTGGCCGCCAGCAGCGTGGACTTGCCCGCATTCGGCAACCCGACCAGGCCCACGTCGGCGATGAGCTTCAATTCCAGATCGAGCGTGCGCGCTTCGCCGGGCAGGCCGTTGGTGGCCAGGCGCGGGGCCTGATTGGTGGGGGTGGCAAAGCGGGCGTTGCCCTGGCCGGGCGCGCCGCCGCGGGCTACGACGAACTCCGTATTGGCGGCGGTCAGGTCGGCCAGCACGTCGCCGGTGTCGGCGTCGCGCACCACGGTGCCGGGCGGGACCGGGATGCGGACATCGGCCCCGTTGGCGCCGGTCTGATTTTTGCCGCGGCCGTTTTCGCCGTTGCCAGCTTTGAATTTGCGCTGGTGGCGGAAGGCCGAGAGCGTGTTGAGCGTCGGTTCGACGACGAGGATGACGTCGCCGCCGCGCCCGCCATCGCCGCCGGACGGGCCGCCGAAGGGGACGTATTTTTCCCGGCGAAAGGCGACGGCGCCGTCGCCGCCTTTGCCGGCCTGAACGTGAATTTGTGCGGTGTCGAAGAACATAGTGGGGCAATCGTACCACAAAGAGTGAAAAGTGATGAGTGAGGCGGGAAGCGTAAAACGTGAAGCGTGAAATGTGAGGAGTGAGGAGTAATGAGTGATGAGTAACGAGTGATGAGTAACGAGTAACGAGTGATGAGTAATGAGTAATGAGTAAGACGGCGGTTGGCATTTTTGGCGGGGATGCGGTAAGCTGGCGGCATGACTAAAACCGACCTGCACAATATGCTGATTCTGGCGGGGGGCGATCTGGCGATCTTTGTGATCTTTGCGGTAGTGGGCCGCGAGACGCACGCGACGGGCGATCCCAATTTGATCGTCAATACGCTGCCGACGTTGATCCCGTTTGTGTTGATGTGGCTGATCGTCGCGCCGCCGTTTGGGGTGTACCGCCCCACCGTGTATCGCGTCATTCCGCTGACGATCATTCGCACGCTGGCCGCGTGGATCGTGAGCGGGCCGGTGGCGATCTTGATCCGCGCGCAGCTGCTGCAGCGCACCGCGATCCCGCTGCCGTTTGTGGCGGTGACGATGGGCTTGAACGGCGTGCTGCTGATCGGCTGGCACGTCTTTGTGGCGTGGTGGCTCAGGCGGACGGGCCGTTGAGCAGGGATAACCCATCGGCTTGAAAACCGATCGGTTTGACGCGGCCTGCCGCTCTCATCTATAATCGACGTTGAAGCTGAGCCTGAGGCTGGATCCATCCACTAAGGGAGGTTGGTTATGAGCCAGACGCCGTCCAAGCCGGCTAATGCCGGCGCCGCGCCAGTGTGGGATGAGAAATGGATGTGGCAGCGCACCCGCCGGCTGTTTATGGGGCTGGTGACGGTGGTGGTGGTGCTGTGGCTGGCGCTGCTGGTCTGGGTGCTGTTTGTGGCGCAGATCGCCAATGCGCCGGCACAGCCGCTGCCGGTGGGCGCGGATTTGTTCGTGGTGCTGGCGCCCGTCATCGCCGCAGCGGCGGGCGTGGAGCGGCTGCTGGAGTCCACCTTCAACACGATCGAAGGTGTGTGGCGCACGGTGGTGGCGTATCTGGGTTACGGCATGCGCTGGCTCAAGTCGGCCGAGACCGAGGTGGATGAAGCGCGGCAGTGGCTGCAGAGCGCGGGCGCGATTTATAACGGCACGCTGGCGACCTATAACGAGAAGATGAAGCAGCTGCTGGCAGACGCCAACTTATCCGGCGATGTGCTGGCCCTGCCCGATCGGATTGCGGCGCAGCTGGAGGCGTGGAAGAAAGAGGCCGACGAGAAGACGACGGCGGCCAAGCAGCTGCTGCAGGACGCGCAGAAGCGGCTGGACGACGCCGAGAAGAAGCTGGCGTCGCTGACCGATTCGCCCGATTACAAGAGCGCCAAGGCCGCGGCTTCGGTGGTGCTGGGGCTGATGATCGGCGTGGTTGTGGCAGGGGTGGGGCAGATGCAGATGTTTGCGCTGCTGGGCATCGACGCGATGCCGCCCAACATCGACGTGCTGATCACGGGGCTGGTCATCGGCAGCGGCTCGTATCCGGTGCACTCGCTGGTGGGCATCCTGCAGCAGGGCAAGAATACGCTGGACAGCCTGCAGGGCTTCTTGAAGCAGGCCGGCGCGAAGCGGACAGCGGATGAGCCGCAGAGTTGAACACCCCCTCGGTTGAATGCCGCCAACAAAACGACAGCCGCGCGAAGGTCAGCGCGGCTGTCGGCGTGTAACCGTCCTTCGATCGATTAGCGATCCTGGCCGGGGACGCGGTCGTGCGCGTGCAGCACGTTGAGATCGAACACGCTGTCGTTGATGGAGCCGTGCCCGTCGGGGCACTGCAGATAGCCGCCGACAAACTTGAGGCGTTTGCCGCAGCCGGGGCAATACCAGCTGCCCTTGGGCTTGTTGGCGCGGCTGAGCTGCGGTTCCTCCGGCACGCAGTCGATGAAGCGGGCCTGAAAGCGCGCGTTGAGCGTCTTGCTCAGCAGCATCTGCCCGGCCTCGCAGTACATGCTGTTGTTTTTGGGCACCATCTTCGCGCCGCATTTAGGACAATACATTGAATCTCCCTGACAACCTATCTCCAAACCGTAGGCCGGGCAGTCCCGTGCCCGGCCGCGCCCGCCTGGGGCTGCGGGCGCTACGCGGTCGTCGGATGATCATTTCTTCTTCGGAAATCTACTAACGACGGTGGCCCCATCCGCCACCGGCAGGCGATCGCCGACCTTGAGGTTGTGCGCGGCCTTGCCGTCTTTGGACGCGGCCACAATGCCGATGGGCGTGCCTTCTGTCGCGTACTTGCTCTCGATGTAGGCCTGGCCGGTCATGTAGCCGTCGCTGTCCACTGCGCACGACAGCACGCGCCCGATGACGCGCCCGCGCTTGTCCACCACGTAATCCATGTCGCCGCCCAGCTCCAGATTGGCCGCGCCCTTGGGCACGCGCACGTTCTTGTCGTTCATGCGGAAGCGGGCGTTTTCCATCTTGCGGACGGCTTCGTGCGCCACGTAGGCTTCGCGCCCCACGAAGAACGGCTTGTAGGTCTTGACGTACGACGCAAAGCCCGCGTCGCCCGGCAGCAGGTTGAGCGGCCCGGCCAGCTCATGGCCGTACAGCGGCAGGCCGGCCTCGGTGCGCAGGCTGTCGCGCGCGCCCAGCCCGATGGGCTTCATGCCGAACGGCGCGCCCACCTCCATCAGCATATCCCAGAATTCGGGCGTCTGCTGCGGATGCACGAACAGCTCGTAGGCGATGAGCTCGCCGGTGTAGCCGGTGCGGCTGATGATCACGTCGAAGCCTTTGAGGCTGGCCTGCATCACATCGGTGCGGGGCAGCTTCGCCAGCTTGGCTTTCGCCTTCGGATCGTCGCAGATCGACAGCAGGATGTCCTTCGATTTGGGCCCTTGCAGCGCGATGTCCACGCGGCACTCGTCGCCCCACTGCGGATCGCGCAGGTCGCGCAGCACGCACGGCGCGGTGTGGCGCGCCCACGGCCGCCTGGAATCGATGACGAATTTGCCTTCGTTGACGCCGTTCATCCACGCCCAGTCTTTGTCGTTGTTGCTGGCGTTGATGACGATGAGATAGCGCTCTGCGCCGATGCGATAGATCATCATGTCGTCGATGGGCACGCCGTCGGGGCCGAGCAGGTAGTTGTAATGCGAGTTGCCCACTTCCAGCGCGCTCACGTCGTTGGCGGTGATCAGATCGAGGAAGGCGCAGGCGTTGGGGCCAGAGGCATCGCACACGCCCATGTGGCTCACGTCGAACAGGCCGGCGGCGGTGCGGGTGGCTTTGTGTTCCTCGATCACGCTGCTGTACCACACCGGCATTTCCCAGCCTGCAAACGGCACCATGCGCGCGCCCAGCCGCTTGTGCGTCTCGTTGAGCGCCGTCTTCTTGATGGGCGCGTTGTGATCTTCGATCCACTTGAACTCGGCCAAGGGCGCGCCTTCAGTCTTGACGCCTGCCAGGCCGATGAAGTAGGCCTTGTGCGCGGCCAAGGCGTCGTCCAGTTTGGCGGGCAGTTGGCCGAACGGCTGCGCCTCGGCGTTGTGCTTCACCGAGATCGGCCCGGGCAGTTTCTTCAGCGGATCGGCGTCGAAGGCGACGTAGCCGTCGGACAGCGCCCGCAGCCAGGCGGCGACGCGCGCGGCGCGGTCGCCCGGCAGGGCCAGCTGGAACGATCGGGCGGAGAGACGCCGCAGCACGCCCGCGCTCATGATGGCGCCGTCCTTTTCGAGAATAAACGTGGGCTGCGTGTCGCCGTCGTTCAAGGCTTCGACATCGTTGGTGGTGGCGTGCTGCAGGAAGCTGCGGGCTTTGTCGCCGTTGATGTCGAACACGACGGTTCCGTCGGGATACGTATCGGCCAGCGACCAGTAGTGCGGATAACCGTTCATGGGCACGGTCATGTCGATGCCGACCTTGCCGACCAGCTCGGCGACGGTGAGCTTGGTCTGCTCAAACACGTCGAAGTCCACTTTGGCCCGATAGGCTTCGTCGCCGCCTTTGGTGTCATACGCGTACGGCGTGCACGCCTTCAGCAGGTTGGCGATGGCCTTGCCCAGCGTCTCGATTTCCGCGTCTTTGAAGCCGCGCTGCGTGATCCAGTGGGTGCCCATGCGCACGCCGGAAGCGCGGCCGGCGCTGGCGTCGCCGGGGATGGTGTTGCGATTGGCGACGATGCCGGCCAGATCGAGAATGCGCGCGGCCACGTCGCCCATGAGCGGCGTGCCGTCTTTGGCTTTGATCGATTTGCAATCGATGACGAACAGATGCGAGTTGGTGCCGCCATAGGCCAGGCGGATGCCTTCATCGGCCAGCACTTTGGCCAGGTGCGCGCTGTTGTGGACGGTCTGGTGCTCCAGCGCCTTGAACTGCTCGGTCTGCGCGAGTTTGAAGGCGGTGGCGAGCGCGGCGATGGTGTTGACGTGCGGGCCGCCCTGTTCGCCGGGGAACACGGCCCGATCGATCTTCTTGCTCAAAGATTCGTCCAGCGTCAAAATGCACGCGCCGCGCGGCCCGGCCAGCGTCTTGTGCGTGGTGAAGGTGACGACGTGCGCGTGACCGACCGGGCTGGGATAGGCTCCGGCGATGACCAGGCCGGACACGTGCGAGATGTCGGCCAGCAGGTAGGCGCCCACGTCATCCGCGATGGCGCGGAACTTCTGCCAGTCGGGCGCGAAGGGATAGGACGTGTAGCCCGCGATGATCATCCTGGGCTTGTGGGCCTTGGCCAGCTCGCGGATTTGATCGTAGTCCAGACGTTCGGTTTTCGGATCGACATCGTAGGACACGATGGTGTAGTGCTTGCCCGATCGGTTGACGGGGGAGCCGTGGGTCAGGTGGCCGCCCGCGATGAGCGACATGCCCATGACCACGTCGCCGGGCTTGACCAGCGCTTCGTAAACGGCGGTGTTGGCGGGCGCGCCGGACAGCGGCTGCACGTTGACGAAGATGCGCGACGGATCGAACTGGCCGTTGCTGAAGCATTCGGCGCAGCGGCGGCGGGCCAGCGCTTCGATGATGTCGGCGTATTCCACGCCCTTGTAGTAGCGCGGGTCGCCATAGCGGCGGTAGTAGGCCAGCTGCTCATCGTAGTCCAGGATTTCGGCTTCGGTCTGGCGGCGCGTGCGCGGATCGGGGTAGCCTTCGGCGTACAGGTTGTGGAAGACCGACATCAGCCCTTCGCGCACGGCGGCGGGCACGGTGGATTCGCTGGCGATGAGGATGAGTTTGCGGATCTGCCGCGCGGCCTCGTGATCGATCAGCTCGGCCACGGCCGGGTCGATCTCTTTGAGTGTACCGCGAAATAGAAAGTCATCTAATGCCAACATGGAGACTCCTTGAGAGGAAAATAATCTCGCCGCGAGGCGAGTTGGGGATCGGGGATCATCGTTCGTATTGTAACATCAGCCGGGAGGAACGGCAACGTGGCGGATGGCGCGGTGTGCGCGTCAAAGGCAGCGGCTGCGTGCGGGCGATTGAAATCGCGCCTGAGGAGCCGTGGGCTGATCGTCGGCGCAGGCCGATGGGCGGTTCGGTTTGTGCCTCGTTCCGAATCGGCCTACAATCGATGGCACGTGGGTCTTCGACTGCAGAGGAGGTGTCATGAGTTCAGCGCGAGTCCGCGCCCGCGAGGCCGGGGTGATCATCGGCGAATTACCGATTGGCCCTTATAACGCCATCACCGATGTGGCCGGGGTGCGGGTGGGGCACACGACGCTGATCGGCGGTGAGGGCCGATTGCGGCCCGGCGTCGGCCCGGTGCGCACCGGCGTCACGGTGATTGTGCCGCACGCGGGCAATGTGTATCGTTCCAAAGTCAGCGCGGCGGTGCACACCTTCAATGGTTTTGGCAAGGTGCTGGGCTTTGAGCAGGTGCGCGAGCTGGGCGGGTTGGAATCGCCCATCGCGCTGACGAATACGCTCAACGTCGGATTGGTCGCCGATGCGCTGGTGCAGGCGGCGCTGCGCCAGAACCCCGACATCGGCGTTACGACGGGCAGCGTGAACGTGGTGGTGGGCGAGACCAACGACGGCTATTTGAACGATGTGCAGGGGCGGCACGTGCGCGCCGAGCATGTTTGGGCGGCGCTGGCGTCGGCGGCGAGCGGGCCGGTGACCGAGGGGACGGTGGGCGCAGGGACGGGGACGGTGTGCTTTGGCTGGAAGGGCGGCATCGGCACGGCGAGCCGCGTGCTGCCGATCGAGTTGGGCGGCTTTACGCTGGGCGTGCTGGTCCAGTCAAACTTCGGCCGCCCGCGCGATCTGACCATCGCCGGGGCGCCGGTTGGCCGCTGGCTGACGCCGCCGCTGCAGCCGCCGACGGCCGACGACCACGGTTCGATCATGGTGGTGCTGGCGACGGATGCGCCATTGGAGGCGCGACAGCTGCAGCGCCTGTGTGGGCGGGCGGGCGTTGGACTGGCGCGGACGGGCGGTTATTACGGCCACGGCAGCGGCGATTTCGTCATCGCGTTCAGCACGACTTATCGGATTGAGCACGAGCCGGTCGGGGTGACGGCCGGGCGCGTGATGGTGATCGACGAAGGCCGAGTGCTGGACGGCCTGTTTCGCGCCGTCGCGGAAGCGGTTGAAGAGGCGATCATCAATTCGTTGTTCAGCGCGGAGACGGCCATCGGCCGGGATGGACACACGGCTTACGCGCTGCCGGTTGCCGATGTGTTGAAGCTGCTGCGCCGCAGTTGACGGCGAGGCGTCATCAACCATCAGGCGCGCGCCCAATGTGCGACACAACAGCTAACGTTAATCCAGCATCAGGCAAGTGAGGTTGATCCCGGCATCTGCCGTCGGGCTTGATAGCGCTCATGCAGGAGCAACAGGCTATTTGCCAGCAACAACAGCAGCGCGCCCGGCTGATTGGGCAGCGGCCAGACCAGCCAGGAGACCAGGGCCAGCACCAGCAGCCGGCGTGGATTGGGACGGATCAAGAATAATGGAAGCAGGTCGTAAGGGCCACGCACGGGCACCAGACAATAGAGTGTGGCCAGTCCGCTGCGACTCAACCCGCTCAAGACGAGCGCGAGAAGGCCAAGCGGGTGCAGGAACGGTGGCCCGCCGGTATAGGGCGCGAGTTGACTCAACCAACGCAGCGGCCAAAGGCCGAAGAGCAATAACGAGACGATCAAGACGATCAGGGCTGAGATATACGCCGTTCGACTCGAACGGTATGTTAAGACGAGCGGCAGAGCAATATGCGGCTTGATTAACAGACCTGTCACTGACCAGCGCGAAAGAGCCAAAGCCATGAGCAACGGCGCAAATTGAACATGCAGGGCATTGTTGTAGAAGGGCGCGCTCAGGAACATCGGCCAGCTGCGTGAAGGATGTTTGTAGAACAGCCAACCACACGTCAGACCGGCGAATAGCGAGCCGGCCAGCGGCTCCGGCAGCCAGACAAAAGGCAGGCCCACCGGGATTATCGTGAGCGGCGACGGCACATAGTCGGCATTGGTGGGCCAGCTTAAAGCCGGCCGACCGGCCAACCAATCTTGAGTGGGACGCAGCGCCTGTCTTAGGTCGCCCGGTCCCGGCAGGTAAATTTGATAGAACCAGGTGGGGATGGCGCATAATACGCCGATGCCAATCGCGCCTGCGAGTCGGCTTACGCGAGGGTGGCGCAATATGAACTGGGCGGGCATCGGCGGTTTCAACCCGGCGCGGGCACTCGAGAGAAAATCGAAGGCGCGAAGTCTGAAAGAAACAAGCGACGCTTCTCCGGCGATCGGACAGAGAAGCGCGTGAGAGTGGGCGGTATAGGACTCGAACCTACGACCTCCTCTTTGTAAGAGAGGCGCTCTAACCAGCTGAGCTAACCGCCCGCGCCGCTGATTATAACAGGCAAAAGCGGACAAGGCAACGAATGGCGACGGATCAACGGCTGCCGCGCCTTAGCGGGTGAGCAGCGGCAAATGAGTAAGCAGCGCCAACATCGTCGTGGCCGTCCGCGTCACTGGAACGACACCGCCATCAATTTCAACGGTGTTGCTGACGATGATGCCGCGCGTCAATTCAAGCGTGGGCGTGAGGGCGTATTGAATCAGCGTGCCGGAGTTCGGTGTAATAATGCCGCTCCAGTGGATGTGTACGCCGTCAAAGATGGGCGTGCCAGACCAGGCCGTTAGCGTGCCGCTAATCAACGTGAGCGACGGAGGGAGGGTGTCGGTGAGCGTGATGCTTCCCGTTAGATTGCCGGTGTTCTTAACAGCGATCGCATAATCGATAGAAATGCCCAGGCGCGCAAGTGCAGGGGCCGCTTTATAAGAAAGTTCCATAGCCGGCGCAGGGGTGAGTAGAACAGTCGTGAAGGCGGCGTTAAACGGATCGTCATCAAATAGGCTCACATTGCCGTGGGTGTCACGTGCGCGCGCCCGGAAGAAATAGGTGTGACCGTGCACGCCAGTAAATTCTGCCGCGGTCGTCGTGGTGGCCGTTAACCACGGCGTCCACGCACCATGATAGCCATCCTGGTATTGAATATCGTACGACGCAATCCCGCTATATAGATCGAAGCCGCCCCACGTGACCGTAAAACTAGCCGATGTCGATACCCACGGCAAATCGGCCACCCCCGCGATCGGCGGGATGCAGTCGATTTGATGGTAGCCCGCGTAAACATGAGAAGAATCGTGCAACAGGATGGTCAGATCGTCCAGTGGAATACCGCTTGTCAGATTGAAATGCCGGGATGACGTCGGGTCGATGACGGGCAGGAACCAGTCCGCTACCGGCTGGCAGGTACTACGCTGCCATACCCCAATACGCACTGAATCAAGTACACCGGTCGAGTACGCGCCGATGTCGAGCAGATCGCCGGTCTGCTGAACAAACAGTGCTGCTTCGGCGTTGGCTGTGGCGATGTCGCTCAACCCGGTCAGCGGATACCACGTCTCCTCCCATTCGATAGCCTGATGCGCGCCAATCGAGACGCTGTCCCAGAACGTGGGCGCGAGGCCGCCGTGTAATTCGGCGTAGTACGACCCGTCGTTCGTCCATTGCTCCGCCCCGATGGGATTGCGCCAGCCCATCGCGAAGCCTTTGCTGCCCGTCGCCATCTGGTGCGGAAACACGCGCACGAGACCTTCCTGGTGCGTCCGATCGATCACGCCGACCCAATCGGCGGAGGCGGCGGGCCGCGCGAAGAAGCCCAACCACTGCTTCCAGTTTTGCAGGCGGCTGCGATCGACGGCCTTGTAGATCGGCCAGGTCATGGCCTGACCTTCGCCCGGCAGCGAGGGATCGCCGGTGGAGTGCACGGTGACCTGCGTCTCGGGAAACACAAACTTCAGATCGATATTGTCGGGGTTGGCGTAGTACGTCCCGACCGAGTTGCCCGGCCCCGGCGCGAGCATGGCGTTGTCCCACCACTTGAAGTTGAGGGCGACGCCGCGATCGTTTTCGATGCGCGGGCGGATGATGAGCACGGCGCGATCGGCGGGCAGAAAGATCGAAACGGCCGCGCGCAGCCGATCGGGCTGAAGCGAATCCCGCACGGTGATGGTGATCCCGGCGCTGCTTTCGGTGAGGGTGTAAGTCCACGGGCTGGCGCTCTCGTAACCGTGCTCTTCAACGGGCAGGCCCCATTCCAACCCGCCCGCGGCCAGCCACCAGCCCTGCTCGGGCGGCCCCCAATTCGTCGGCTTGATGACGGGGTTGCGATAGAGCTCGTTGTTGCCCGTGGTTTTGTCGATCAATTCGTACACGCGGCCGCCCAGCTGCGGCAGCACGCTGACGCGCAGCCAGGCGTTTTCCAGCGTCAGGCGCGTGTAGGGCTGATCGACGGGCTGCGGGTTGGCGCCGCCATACTCGCCCCAGTGCAGCCACTGATACGGCATGTTGTAGGTGGTATTCGTCGCGGTGTACAGGTGCGCGGCGTAGGGATAAGTGGGAATGATGATGGTGTCGGTGGTCAGGGTCGTGACCGCGACCGGTGAAGGCGCCGCCGACCTCACGGGCATATCCGTCGCCACGGAGGCGGCCGGTTGATTGAGCGCGGTGATGGCCAACAGCGCGGCCAGCGCCAGGGGCGTGACGAACAGGAATTGGCGGCGCATGCGTGACCTCCAGTTCTATTGTAGAGCTGGTTGGCAAGCGCATAGCAAAACCTCCCGCCGGAACAGACGGGAGGCCCACTCATGCACCATCTCACTCAGCCGCCATCGCACTCAGCCGCCATCGCACTACGTAATCATCCGCGGCAGCACCACGCCGGTCTGCTTATCGTACTTGCCTTTGCGATCTTTGTACGACGTTTCGCACTCTTGATCGGCCACGAAGAACAACACCTGCGCGATGCCTTCGTTGGCATACACCTTGGCGGGCAGCGGGGTGGTGTTGCTGATCTCCAGCGTGACGTAGCCCTCCCATTCCGGTTCGAAGGGTGTGACGTTGACGATTAAGCCGCAGCGCGCGTACGTGCTCTTGCCCAGACAGATCGTAAGCACATTGCGCGGGATGCGGAAATACTCGATCGTCCGCGCCAGCACGAAGGAATTCGGCGGAATGATGCACACCTCGCCCTTGAAGTCCACCATCGACTTGGGATCGAAGTGTTTGGGATCGACCACGGCGCTGAAGACGTTGGTGAAGATCTTGAACTCGTCGGCCACGCGGATGTCGTAGCCGTAGGACGAGACGCCGTAACTGATGACATGATTGCTGACCTGCTTCTCCACGAACGGCTCGATCATGCCGTGCTCATGCGCCATCCGGCGAATCCAGTGGTCGGGTTGGATCGTCATGCGTTCTCCTTGGTCGGCTGTTTTGAGAGTGCCATAGTGCGGTCGTGAGATAGTTCGGCAGTGGAATTGCGGGAGGACTATTGCCCTATCTTACTATCCAACTGTCGCACTGGCTTACATGCTTTCCGGCGCGTTCATCCCCATCAGTGCCAGCGTGCGGGCCAGCGTGATCTTTGCCGCGCGGCAGAGCTGCAGGCGGGCGGCCGTCAGCGCGGGCGCGTCGGCATCGACGACCTTGCAGTCGCGGTAGAACAGGCTGAACGTCGAGGCGAGATCCTGCGCGTAATACGTCAGGTGATGCGGCGCCAGATCGCGCACCGCCTGATCGATCACGACCGGGAGCTCCAGCATCTTGCGGATCAGCGCCAGTTCGGCGGGATGCCGCAGCAGCTGCACGTCCGGGACTGAAGGCAGTTCAACGGCGGCCAGTGCCTCGCTCGCCTTGCGCAGGATGCTGGCGATGCGGGCATGCGCGTATTGCACGTAGAAGACCGGGTTCTTGTCCGACTGTTCCTTGGCCAGATCGAGATCGAGCGTGATCTTGCTGTCCACCGAGCGGGTCAACAGCATGAAGCGGATGGCGTCCGGGCCGATCTCGTCCACCACCTCATCCAGCGTCAAAAAGTCGCCGGTGCGCTTGCTCTGCCGCACCTCCTCGCCGCCGCGCGTGATGGTGACCAGCTGGTACAGCACGATGATCAAGCGGGCCTTATCGATGCCCAGCACCTGCCGGATGGCGTGCATGCGCGGCACGTCGCCGTGATGGTCGGCGCCCCACACGTAGATCACGCGGTCGAAGCCGCGATCGATGAACTTGTCGTGCGCGTAAGCGATGTCGCTGCCAAAATAGGTGGGGCGCTCGTCGGCGTTGGCGATGACGGCGGGCGAGCGGATGACCACCGCGTCCTTGTCCGCGCCGAACTGCGATGCCTTGAACCACACCGCGCCGTCTTCTTCATACAGCAGGCCTTTGGCGCGCAGCATCTCCATCATGCGGTCGAACAGGCCCGACTCGTACAGCGATTTTTCGTGGAACCAGCGGTGATAGCGGATGTTGATGCGTTCGAGCGACTGTCGGGCGCTGTCCACCATCCGATCGATCCCCAGCTGGCCCAGCAGCCGAATCGCCTGCGCGCGTTCCATGTCCAGATAGCGGCGGCCCTCGGCGGCGGCGATTTCCAGGGCCACATCGCGAATGTAGTGGCCGTGATAGCCGTCTTCCGGGAACGGTTCATCGACGCCCAGCGCCTGTGCGTAGCGCGCATACAGCGATTCGCCAAAGTGCCGCACCTGCGATCCGGCGTCGTTGACGTAGTATTCGCGCTGCACGTCGTAGTCGGCCGCTTCCAACAGATTGGCCAGCGTGTCGCCGATGATGACGTTGCGCGCCGAACCGATGGTGAGTGGGCCGGTGGGATTGGCCGAGCCGTGCTCCACCTGGACGCGCACGCCGCGCCCGATCGACAGATTGGCCCACGCCGGCCCGGCTTGCACCAGCGCGGCGATTTGATCAGCCAGCCACGTCTCCGACAGCGCGAAATTGAGATAGCCGGGCGCGGCCACGTCGATCCGGCCGATGACATCGACGGTGGGGAAATGATCCTTGATGGCCGCGGCGATCTGCAGCGGCGGCAGTTTGGCCTGTTTGGCCACGGCCATGGCGATGTTGCTGCTGTAATCGCCGTGGGCGGCCACCTTGGGGCGGGCCAGTTCGATCGGGGGCAGAGACAAATCGGGCAGCGCCCCCGCCGCCTGCGCAGCCGCAATCGCCTGCTTCAATTGATCGGCTATTTGATCTCGAACGAGCATCGACATGCGTCACCTCACATAGCAGAACCCGCCGACGTGATCTCGGCGGGCGCGCGTATTGTATCGGTTTTGCCGCAATCCGGCAAGGCTGGCCGCCGCGTCCGGCTTGCGTCGATGCTGGGCTGCGACTACAATCGAGCCGGAGGCGATCATGTCATCATCTCGTCGGCGTTATCTGGGGTTGACGGGCCGCGAACTGCTCATCGTCCTGGCGGGCAGCGCGTTGTTGTGCGCGGCGGCCGGCGCCGCGCTGCTGTTGATCGGCCGCGCCGCGCCGCTGGTCACCAGCGCAGTCGCCAGCGCCATACCCCCTGTGAGCGCGTCCACCGGCACCCCCACGCGTGAAGCGACGCGCGTACCGCGTACGGCGACGCCGGTACCCACCGCCACCTTCATCCCCACGCCCACTTCAACGCCGCCGCCCACTGCCACATCGACACCGTCACCCGGCCTGAGCCTTGCCCGCCCGCTGCCGCCCGACAGCGTCTTTAGTCTGGCGGGCTGGGAGGCGCGCGTGCTGGAGGTGAGGCGCGGCGAGGCAGCCGCACAGGCGATCCGCGATGCCAATCCGTTCAACCGGCCGGCCGCCGACGGACGTGAATATGTGCTGGTGCGCCTCAACGTGGAAAGCGTCCATCCCGATCGGATGTCGCATCGCATTAGCGGCGCTGATTTTCGGCTGATGGGCGCGCGCCGCAGGGAGTATCTGTCGGGCGGCGCGGTCGTGCCCGCTCCCAAACTGGACGCGGAATTGTTCACGGGCGGCGAGGTGGAGGGCTGGGTGGTGTTTGAGATCGATCGGGACGAAGAGCAGTTGATCTTGATCTGGGATTTGCTGGCGGATGTCCGCGCCGATCGGATCTACGTGGCGTTAACGGCCGGCGCCGCCCTCCCGATCGATCCTCAACTCGATCAGATCGTCCCGACCGATCTGGGCCGCACGCGCGCTGCGCCTGCGCCGGTCGGGGCGACGGTCGTCACCGACGATTGGATGATTACGGTCTTGGACGCGATACGCGGCGACGAGGCGTGGATGCAGATCCTGACGGCCAATCGCTATAACACTCCGCCTGCGCCGGGCATGGAATACGTGCTGGTGTGGGTGCGGGCGCGCTACATCCGCCCCGAGGAGACCATTACCCGCATCGACAGCGGCTGGTTCAAACTCAGCGGCGCGGCCAATGTGCTGTACGATGCGCCGTCCCTCGTGAAACCGAAACCCGCGCTGGAGGCGCGGTTGCTCGCCGGCGGCGAGGTTGAAGGCTGGGTGGGGCTGCAGGCTCGCGCCGGCGAGACTGATCTGCGGCTGGTCTTTGCCCCGCTGTTCGATCGAGATCAAAGCCAGCGGCGCTACCTGGCGCTGCCGGAATAAGTATTCTTACGGAGAACGATCGCATGGAACAGGCCATCTGGGACACGCTGCACCGCCATCTGAGGAGCATCTTTGAACAGGATGCCGCGACCTACGCCGAGACGACCAGCCCCGAACTCTCGTTGTACGAATGGTTCGTCACGCCGCACCGCCTGGACGGGCTGGACTTTCATGCCTTCATGATCGAGCACAACTGGTCGGGTGCCAATCAAGGCTATCGCTACGATCTCCTGGAGCCGCGCCTTCAAATTTACGGCGACACGGCCATTGTGAGTTACACCTTTATGCTGAGCCTCGCGCGCGAGAACGGCGTGGAGCATCGCACGCACAACGAAAGCCGCGTGTTGATCCGCCAGGGCGAGCGGTGGCAGGTGGTGCACGTCCACAAATCGCCGGCGTGGCGGGCCTCGTTGACTGAGCCGCCGCGCTAAACGGCCCGAACTTGTCCACAATAGCCAAGCCCCCGCGCGCCAATGATGTGCAGATTGACGGTTGACGCTCCTGGTGGGCTGTGTAAAATTGTACACGTTCAATGATGGAAAACCGATGATGACAATGTTCGTTCAGGTCAGCCCCCGTTCTAAGCGTGGCCCGTCTTCCCCACCGGGAAGGTCGGTTGTTCGCGCTTGAGTGAGACCTGAAGCAACGTCGCTCGTAAATCGCAAACGCCCGCCCACCCGGCGGGCGTTTTTATTTGGCTCAGGAGGCCCCATGTCCAAGTCGAAACCGAAGGTCAAGAAGGTGGTGCTGGCTTATTCCGGCGGGCTGGATACGTCGGTGATCGTGCCGTGGCTGCGTGAAAACTACGACTGCGAGGTGATCTGCTTCTGCGCCGACGTGGGGCAGGGCGAGGAACTGTCGGGATTGGAAGCCAAAGCGCTGGCCAGCGGCGCCAGCAAGTTGATCGTCAAGGACCTGCGTGACGAGTTCGCCGCCGAGTATTTGTTTCCGCTGATGCGCTCGGGCGCAGTGTACGAGCGGAAATATCTGCTGGGCACTTCGGTGGCCCGACCGTTGATCGCCAAACATCAGGTCATGATCGCGCACGAAGAAGGGGCCGATGCCTGCGCGCACGGCTGTACGGGCAAGGGCAACGATCAGGTGCGGTTCGAATCGACGTACATCGCGCTCGATCCGCGCCTCAAGGCCATCGTGCCGTGGCGCGAGTGGAACATCCGCTCCCGGCAGGACGCGCTGGAATATGCCCGCGCGCACAATGTGCCGGTGACGGCCACGGAGAAATCGATCTACAGCCGCGACCGCAATTTGTGGCACATCTCGCACGAAGGCGGCCTGCTGGAAGACCCGTGGATCGAGCCGGAAGAGAGCATGTACGTGCTCAGCGTCTCGCCGGAAAACGCGCCCGACGAGCCGGAATACGTGGAGATCGAGTTTGAAAACGGCTATCCCGTCGCGGTGAACGGGCAGAAGTTATCGCCCTATCAGATCGTGGAGACGCTGAATGCCATCGGCGGCAAGCACGGCATCGGCCGCGTCGATCTGGTGGAGAACCGGCTGGTGGGCATGAAGTCGCACGGCGTGTACGAGACGCCCGGCGGCACGATTCTGCTGGCTGCGCACCGCGAACTGGAATCGATCACGCTCGATCGCGACACGCTGCACTACAAGGACGTGATCGCGCAGCGCTACGCCGAGCTGGTGTACAACGGCCAGTGGTTCACGCCGCTGCGCGAGGCGCTGGACGCCTTCATCGATAAGACGCAGGTCAACGTGGGCGGGCTGGTGCGGCTGAAGCTGTACAAGGGCAACGTCATCATCGCCGGGCGCAAGAGCCCGTACAGCCTGTACCGCGAGGACTTCGCGACCTTTGGGCAGGAGGACGTGTACGACCAGAGCGACGCCGAGGGCTTCATCAAGTTGTTCAGCCTGCCGGTGAAGGTGCGGGCGATGATGGACGTGGCGGAGCAGGGGCAGAGCCGGTATGCAGAACCCGATTACTCGGTGTTCAAGCGAGACTGATGGCAGATGGCAGATTGTAGATTGAGCAATTGAAATCAGCAATCTGCAATCTTAAATCAGAAATCTAAAATGGCTCTCTGGGGCGGACGGTTTACCGAGAATCTCAACGAACTGGCGGCGAAGTTGAACAACTCGCTGCCGTTCGACTGGCGGCTGGCCGAGGTCGATGTGCGCGGCTCGATCGCGTGGGCGCAGGCGCTGTCGCGCGCCAAAGTCCTGTCCATGGACGACTCGGCGCAGATCGTCTTTGGGCTGCACAAGATTCTGGACGAGATTCACAGCGGCCACCTGAAGTTCGACACCGGCGACGAGGACATTCACTCGCTGGTGGAACGGCGGCTGGGCGAGATCGTCGGGCCGGTGGCAGGCAAGCTGCACACCGGGCGCAGCCGGAACGATCAGGTGGCAACCGATTTTCGATTGTGGCTGATGGGCGCGATCGATCAGATCGACCGTGCGTTACATGAACTGCAAGCCACGTTGGTGAATCGCGCAGAAATCGATTGGTCGATCAGGCTGCCCGGCTATACGCACTTCCAGCGCGCGCAGCCGATCCTGCTGAGTCACTGGTGGTTGTCGCACTTCTGGCCGCTGGCGCGCGATCGCGAGCGGTTGGCGCAGGCGCGGACGCGCACCGCCGTGCTGCCGCTGGGCGCGGGTGCGCTGGCGGGCGCGCCGTTTCCGATCGATCGCGAATGGCTGGCGCACGAACTCGGTTTTAACGGCGTCTCGGCGAACAGTCTGGATGCCGTATCCGATCGGGATTTTGCCGCCGAGTTTGTGTTTGTGGCGGCCCTGATCGGCGTGCACCTGTCGAAGCTGGCCGAAGCGCTGATTGTGTATTCGACGGCGGAATACGGCTTCGTCGAACTGGCCGATGCCTTCTCGACGGGATCGAGTCTGATGCCGCAGAAGAAGAATCCCGACACGCTGGAACTGGCGCGCGGCCAGGCGGGCACGCTGATCGGCCACCTGACCGGCCTGCTGGCGACGTTGAAGGGCTTGCCATCGGCGTATGACAAGGATTTGCAGGAGGACAAGCCGGCGGTGTTTGCGGCGGCGGAGACGCTGCTGACGGTGCTGCCGGTGACAGCCGGCGCAATCCGCACGTTGAGCGTGAAGGCCGATCGGATGCAGGCCGCGCTCGATCCGGCGCTGCTGGCGACTGATCTGGCCGATTATCTCGTGGCGCGCGGCGTGCCGTTCCGCGAGGCGCATGCGATCACCGGCCGGGCCGTGCGGCGCGCGATCGAGTTGGGGATCAAACTGGATCAATTGCCGCTGACCGAATTGCAGGCGATTCACCCCGTTTTTGACGAAGCAGTAACGAGCGTGTTTGATTTTGAGGCGGCAATCGAGCGACGCAGCGTCACGGGCGGGACGGGTTCACTCGCCGTGCAGGCGCAGATCGAAGAAGCGAGACGGTTTCTTGTGAGGCGTGAAACGTAAAACGTAATGCGTAAAACGTAATGCGTAAAACGTGACGGCCGGCGAAGGGCGTTTGACTTTGCCGACAACTGACCATCAATCGGAGGAATTGAATCATGAACACAGTAAAGTGCCCGGAATGCGACGCCGATCTGAATCTGAAGGACGTGGTGGAGGGCGAGATTGTGGTGTGCCCGGACTGCGGCGTCGATCTGGAAGTGACTTCGCTTGAGCCGTTGACGGTGGCGCTGGCGCCGATGGAAGAAGAGGACTGGGGAGAATAGCCATGAAAATAGGCGTGTTGCTCTCGCGCGTGCGCGTGGAGGAAAAGTGGCTGTTTGAGGCGCTGGACAAGCGCGGCGTCGACTACGACCGGCTGGATGATCGCGAGATCAAGTTCGACATCACGCAGCGCGAGCACTGGCAGCAGTACGACGCGGTGCTGGAGCGCAGCATCTCGTTTGCGCGCGGACTGTACGCGACGCAGATTCTGAATTCGTGGGGGGTGCCCACCGTCAACGATTCGCAGGTGGCGGCGATCTGCGGCGACAAACTGACGACGACGCTGATGCTGGAGAAGGCGCGTGTGCCGCAGCCCCGGGTGAAGATCGCCTTTACGCCGGAAAGCGCGCTCGACGCGATTGAAGAGATGGGGTATCCGGTGGTGTTGAAGCCGGTGGTCGGCTCGTGGGGGCGCCTGTTGTCGAAGATCAACGATCGGGAAGCGGCCGAAGCGATTTTGGAACACAAAGAGACGCTGGGGTCGTATCAGCATTCGATTTTCTACATTCAGGAGTTCATCACCAAGCCGGGCCGCGACATCCGCGCTTTTGTGGTGGGCGATGAAACGGTGTGCGCGATCTATCGCACGTCGCCGCACTGGATCACGAATACGGCGCGCGGCGGGCAGGGCCTGGTGTGCCCGGTGACGCCGGCGCTGAACGCCATTTGCATCGCGGCGGCCAAAGCGGTGGGCGGCGGCGTGCTGGCGATTGATGTGCTGGAAGATCCGCAGCGCGGTTATCTGGTGAATGAGGTCAATCACACGATGGAGTTCCACACGACTGTGCCGACGACGGGCGTGGACATCCCCGGCATGATCGTCGATTACACGCTGTCGGTGGCCCGAAAAAAAGCCGCTGAGGGCTTCACCCCGCTGTTGTTCCAGCACCCGGCGTTTCAACCGTGGAACGAGCCACTGCCGGTCGAGGTGGACACGCCATGAAGGTGTCGATCGTCGGCGCGTCGGGCTATACCGGCGGCGAGCTGCTGCGCCTGCTGCTGTTTCATCCGCACGTTGAGGTGGCGCAGGTCACGTCGGAGAGTCACGCGGGCGAGTATGTGTACCAGCAGCATCCGAACCTGCGCAAGCGGACGCAGCTGCAATTCACGGCGCGCGATCAAGTGCAGCCGTGCGATGTGCTGTTTCTGGCGCTGCCGCACGGCGAGGCGCAGAAGCACATCAAGCAGTATCTGAGCCTCGCGCCGAAGATCGTGGATTTGTCGGCGGATTTTCGCCTGAAGGACGCAGCGTTGTACAAACACTGGTACGGGCACGATCACACCGCGCCACAGTACCTGGGTTCGTTTGTGTACGGACTGCCGGAAGTGCAGCGCGAGGCGATGAAGACGGCAACTCGCATCAGCGGCGTGGGCTGCAATGCCACGGCCTCGATCCTGGCGCTGCTGCCGTTGGTGAAGGCGAACCTGCTCGATCTCGACAAGCCGATCATCGTCGATGTAAAAACCGGCTCGTCAGAAGGCGGCGCGAGTGTGAACCCCGGCTCGCATCATCCTGAGAAGAGCCATTCGGTGCGCGCCTACGCCCCGACCGGCCATCGCCACACCGCCGAGGTGATTCAGGAACTTGGGCTGGATGACGTTCATCTCAGCATGACGGCGGTTGAGCTGGTGCGCGGCGTGCTGGCGGCGGCGCACGCCTTTGTGAAACCGGGTGTGGCCGAGAAGGATCTGTGGAAAGCTTATCGGGCCGCGTACAATGCCGAGCCGTTCGTGCGTATCGTGAAGGACAAGACCGGCATCCATCGCGTGCCCGACCCCAAGATTCTGGCCGGGTCGAACTATGCGGACGTGGGCTTTGATCTCGATGCGCGCACGGGACGGGTGGTCTCGCTGGCTGCGATCGATAACCTGATGAAAGGCGCGGCAGGCAGCGCCGTGCAGGCGATGAACCTCATGTGCGGGTTTGAGGAGACGACCGGGCTGGAGTTTCCGGGGTTACATCCCGTTTAACCACGAAGGACACGAAGAGCACGAAATTGGAAGTGTCGTTCTGAGCGCCGCAAGGCGCGAAGAATCTCAACTGGTGGTTGACAACGGGGTAGGTGGGAATAGCGATTCCTCGTCGCAAAAGCGTGCGACTCGGAATGACACACCGAAGATTGCCCGAAGGACTGAATTCATGATCGTTGTAAAAATCGGTGGAACAACCGGCGTGAACATCGACGCAGTGATTGCGGATGTAGCCGCGCAGGTGAAGGCGGGGCAGCAGTTGATTGTGGTGCATGGCGGCTCCGGGGAGACGAACGCGATCTCGGAACAGTTGGGCCATCCGCCGCGCTTTGTCACGGCGGTGTCGGGCTTCACCAGCCGCTATACCGATCGCGCGACGCTGGAAATCTTCGCGATGGTGACTTCGGGCAAGATCAACACAATCCTCGTGGAGAAGTTGCAGCAGGCGGGCGTGAATGCCTGCGGGCTGTCGGGCGTCGATGGACGGCTGATGGTGGCCAGGCGCAAGGATTCGATCCGCATTGTGGAGAACGGCAGGCAGCGCATTTTGCGCGATGATTACACCGGCAAGATCGAGTCGGTAAACGGCGGCCTGCTCAACTTGCTGCTCGGGGCCGGTTATGTGCCCGTCATCGCGCCGCTGGCGATCTCGCCGGAAGGCGTGGCGCTGAACGTGGATGCCGATCGCGCGGCGGCAATGGTGGCCGGCGCGGTGCAGGCCGAACAGTTGATCATCCTGTCGAACGTGCCGGGCTTGATGCGCAGTTTCCCTGATGAATCGACGGTGATCGCGCATATCGACAAAGCGCGCGTTGAGCAATCGCTGGACTTTGCGGAAGGCCGCATGAAGAAGAAGGTGCTGGGCGCGAGCGAGGCGCTGCAATTGGGCGTGGGCAAGGTGGTGTTTGCCGATGGGCGAATTGAGCATCCGATTGAAGGTGCGCTGGCGGGCAAAGGTACTGTCATCTCCTGATTGCTGATTGTTGATTACGACAATCACGATCAACAACTCCAAATCAGCATTCAGAAATCGGCAATCTACAATGACCATCCAACAACTCGAAGATCAAACGACTTCCGGTGTTTACACCAAGCGCCCCATCGCGCTGGTGCGGGGCGCGGGCGCGCACGTGTGGGACAGCGACGGCCACGAATACATCGACTGCGTGGGCGGACAAGGCTCAGTGAACGTGGGCCATGCCAATCCGCAGGTGGCGGCGGCGATTGCGCAGCAGGCGCAGGCGTTGATCACGTGCCCGGAGATGTTCTACAACGATCGGCGCGCCGAATTAGAGCAGAAGATCACGTCGATCACGGGGATGCCGCGCGTGTTCCTGTCAAACTCAGGCACCGAAGCGGTTGAAGCGGCGATCAAGTTTGCCCGATTGGCCACCAAACGCACGGGCGTCGTCGCGGCGATGCGGGCCTTTCACGGGCGCACGTATGGGGCGTTGTCGGCGACATGGGAGAAGAAATATCGCGAACCGTTTGAGCCGCTCGTGCCGGATTTCAGCCACCTCACATACAACGATACAGCCGCGCTGGATGAAGCGATCGATTTCAAAACAGCTGCCGTTTTGCTGGAAGTTGTGCAGGGTGAAGGCGGCGTGCGGCCGGGGACGAGCGAGTTCCTGTGCAAGGCGCAGGAACTGTGCCGCGAGCGCGGCGCGCTGTTGATCCTCGACGAGGTGCAGACGGGCTTTGGGCGCACGGGCAGGATGTTCGCGTTTCAACACTACGGCCTGCAACCCGATCTGCTGTGCCTGGCCAAATCGATGGCGGGCGGCGTGCCGATGGGGGCGACCCTGATCGGCGAGCGCCTCGGCGCGCTGCCGGCGCAGGTGCACGGCTCCACGTTCGGCGGCAATCCGCTGGCGTGCGCGGCGTCGCTGGCCGCGATCGACTTCATCGAGACGCAGCAGCTGGCCGATCGGGCCGCGGAACTGGGCGCATGGTTTCTCGATCAGCTGCAGCAGATCCAATCGCCGCTCATCCGCGAAGTGCGCGGCCTTGGCCTGATGATCGGCATCGAATTGAAGCAGAAAGTCACGCCGTATCTGCAGGAATTGATGAAGCATGGCGTGCTGGCTTTGCCCGCCGGTTTGACGGTCATGCGCTTCCTGCCGCCGCTGGTCATCGAGCAAAGCGATCTGGAAAAAGTGGTTGACGCTGTGCGCCGGGTGCTGAGCGTCGAGGCGGCATGAGGCGTGAAACGTGAAACGTGAAACGTGAAACGTGAAACGTGAAATGTGAAATCTGCGATCTACAATCTGAAATATGGTAGAGCCTCCCCGTTTCAGCCAATATCAACCGCGCGCGTTGGAGATCATCGACACGACGCTGCGCGACGGACAGCAGACCTCGCTGCTGCACGATCACCACAAGTATTTCTTCACTCGCGTTGACAAGGAAGAAATCCTCCGCGCGCTAATCATCTATGGCGTGAAGTTCGTCGAGTTGTTCGCGCCGCTGGTCAGCCCGCAGGAACGCGACGACTGGGCGGCGCTGCGCGCCGTGCGCGATAGTCTGATCACGCAAAAAGGCTACACGTTTTTGCTGGCGCACGTGCGCTGTCATCCGCGCGACGTGGAAAGCGCGATCGAGGCGGGGGCCGACGGGCTGAACTTTTACATCGGCACCTCGGCGGAGTCGCGCGCCTACAATCACGGCCACGATCTCGATTCGATCATGCAGACGGCGGCGGCGCTGCTCGACGAAGTCCGCCGCAACTATCCGCAGCTGGTGCTGCGCTTCAGCGGCGAGGACGCCTTCCGCACGCGCGAAGATGATCTGTTCCACGTGTACGACGCCGTCGCACCCTACGTCGATCGGCTGGGCACGCCCGACACGGTGGGGGTGGCGACGCCGGCGAGTGTGGCGCGCCGCATCGGTGTACTGCGCGAGCGCTATCCGCAGATCGATCTGGAAGGCCACTTCCACGACGATCGCGGCTTCGCGCTGATCAACGCGCTGGAAGCGGTGAAACACGGCATGCGCTACATCAACACGACGCTGCTGGGCATCGCGGAACGCTCGGGTATCACCAGCATGACGGCGCTGCTGTTCAATCTGTACATCGATCGCGAGTTCGATCGATTGGAGGGTTATCACTTGCGCGGCTCGTATCCGATCAACGTGCTGGCTGCCGACAAGTTGAAGATGTTGGTGCCGCCGAAAGAGCCGGTGAGTCTGACCAATCGTACACACACGGCGGGCGTGCATCAAAACGCGGTGCTGAATGACGCTTCGACCTATGAGGCGCATCCGCTCGATCTGTTTGGCGTGAGCGAGACCGAGATTCTGCTGGGGCCGCTGTCGGGCTGGAACATCATCCACTACTTTCTGAAAGAGATTCGCTACTTTGAAGTTGGCGAAGCGACGGCGAAGGAAATCGCAGCGGTGTTCAAGCAGCGCGTCTATCAACTCTCGCCGGACATTTCGCCGGAAGAAGTCTTGATCGAAATTGCCGAGAAGGAATTTGGCCTGGCGCGGCTGAACCTGCCCAGGGCCGCGCCGCCGATCGTGCAGCGGTTGGATTCGACCGGGCCGCGGCCGGTGAACGGCATTCATCTCAGGCGCGAGGTGGCTTGATGGGTCATACGTTTGCCGAAAAAGCTCTGGCGCGCGCGGCGGGTCTGCCGCACACGGTGGCGGGGCAGGTGATCGACGCGCAGCCCGACGTGGCATTGTCGCATGATAACACCGCCGCCATCGCGCGGATTTTCAGGGCGATCGGCCTCGATCGGGTGGCGATCCCCGATCGGTTGTGTGTCACCCTTGATCATGCGGTGCCCGCCCCCACGCCCAAACACGCGCAGAATCACGTGGAGGTGCGGGCCTTCGTCCAGGAACAGGGCATTAAGCATTTTTATGAAGTCGGGCGCGGCATCTGTCATCAGGTGTTGAGCGAAGAAGCGCTGGTGCTGCCCGGCCAATTGATCCTGGGCGCGGATAGTCACACCACGCACTTCGGCTGGCTGGGCGCGTTCGGCGCGGGCGTGGGCCGCACCGAGCTGGCGGCCATCTGGGCGACGGGCGAATTGTGGCTGCGCGTGCCCGAAAGCATGAAGGTGATCGTCACCGGCGAGTTGGGGCGCGGCGTGACCTCGAAGGATTTGTGTTTGCATCTGATCGGGATGCTGGGCGCGGACGGCGGGCTGTACCAATCGATCGAGTTTCACGGCGAGACGATTGCGAACATGTCACTTGCCAGCCGCATGGTTATTCCCAACATGATGGCCGAGTTCGGCGCAAAGAACGCGTATCTGCCGCCGGATGAGGCCGTGTTTGACTTTTTGGCTGAGCGGCGAGCGAGACGGCAGAAGGCAGATGTCAGCAGTCAGAAGTCGGAAATAGCGTCGCTGGCGATTTATCCTGATGACGACGCTGTATATGCCTCAACGCACATCATCGACGCGGCGTCGATCGAATTGACAGTGGCCGTGCCGCATAGCGTCGATAACGTCAGGCCGCTGCGCGACGTGGCCGGCACGAAGGTGCATCAGGCGTTCCTGGGGACCTGCACCAACGGCCGATTGGAAGACCTGGCGATCGCGGCCGACATTGTGAAGGGGCATCGCGTGGCGAGCGGCACGCGGCTGCTGGTGATCCCGGCGTCGTCGGAAGTGTACGCGCAGGCCATTCAAGCGGGCTACGTACAAACCCTGATGGAAGCCGGCGCGGTGTTTGGCACGCCAGGCTGCGGGCCGTGCATGGGTAATCACCTGGGCGTGCTGGGGCCGGGCGAAGTGTGCGTCTCGACGGCGAACCGCAACTTCAAGGGCCGCATGGGGCAGCCGGACGCGGAGATTTATCTGGCCAGTCCGGCCGTCGTGGCGGCGAGTGCGATTAAAGGTGTGCTGGCAGATCCGAGAGAAATTGAGTGATGCGGGACGGGCAGACAGGAAGAAGGGAAGACAAGCGGACCGGAGGAAGGGAAGATAAAATGACTATGGCGCAATCTGAACCCCAAGATCCAAAATCCAGGATCGCAGGCCGGGTCTGGAAATACGGCGACGGCGTCAACACGGATGTGATCTTTCCGGGCAAGTACACCTACACGCTGAAGGAGCCGCAGGAGATCGCCGCGCACGCGCTGGAGGATTTGGACGCGCGTTTTGCGACTGACGCACAGCCGGGTGATGTGATCGTCGCCGGTCGCAACTGGGGCAATGGCAGTTCGCGCGAACAGGCGGTGACGACGCTGAAGTACAAGGGCGTCGCAGCGGTGGTGGCGAAGTCGTTCGCGCGGATCTACTTCCGCAACGGTATCAATCAGGGCCTGCTGTTGATCACGTGCCCGGAAGTGGTGGATGCCGCGCAGAATGGTGATACGATCGAGATCGAGGTCGAGCGCAACGTCATTCGCTTGAACGGGCGTGAATATTCGTTTCCGCCGTTGTCCCCGACCGCGCTGGGCATCCTCCGCGCCGGCGGCTTGATTCCGCACATTCGGCAGAAGTTGGGGTTGACGCGCACGGATGCAGTGCCGCTGGGCGGGGAGTGAGGCGTGAAACGTGAAACGTGAGGCGGATTTTGATTAAGGTTTGTTTGATCGGCGGCGACGGTGTCGGCAAAGAAGTGATCCCGGCGGCGGCGAATGTGCTGGCGGCGCTGGGTCTGGGAATTGAGTTCGTCGAGGCGCGCGCCGGCTTTGAATACTTTACGCAGAGCGGCGATGCCATCCCCGACGCGACGCTGGCCGCCGTGGCCGACTGCGGCGTGGCGTTGTTTGGCGCAACGTCGTCGCCTTCGACGAAGGTCGATGGTTATCGCAGCCCGATCCTGGCGATGCGGAAGGCGTTTGATCTATATGCCAACCTGCGACCGGTTCAATCGCTGCCGGGCAAGTTTAGCCGCCCCAACCTTGACTTGCTGATCGTGCGTGAGAATACCGAGGGCCTGTACGCCGGACGCGAACGACGCGAAGGCGACACGGCGATTGCAGAGCGGGTGATCACACGGCGAGGCTCGACGCGGATTGCGCGAATGGCGTTTGAACAGGCGAGGAAACGATCGGTTGTCAGTGGTCGGTCATCAGTGGTCACGCTGGTTCACAAGGCGAACGTGCTGAAAGTGACGGACGGCCTGTTTCGAGACTGCGCGCTTGAAGTGGCTAAAGATTATCCCGACATCACCATGAAAGAAATGCTGGTCGATGCGATGGCGATGCGGCTGGTGCGCGACCCCGAACACTTCGACGTGATCGTGACGACGAATCTGTTCGGCGACATTCTGTCCGACGAGGCGAGCGCGCTCATCGGCGGTTTGGGCGTGGCGCCATCGGCGAATGTGGGCGAGAAAGTGGCCGTCTTCGAGCCAGTGCACGGCTCCGCGCCGGACATCGCCGGGCAGGGCATGGCCAATCCCATCGGGGCCATTCTGTCGGCAGCGCTGCTGCTCGATCACCTCGGGCAGGGCGAGGCGGCGCAGCGTGTGCGGCGGGCGGTGAACACGACGATCGAAGAGGGCGTACTGCCGCGCGATCTGGGCGGCGCCGCGGCGACGCACGACGTTACGCGACACATTCTGGAGCGTCTGTAAGCAGTATAACCACGGAGAGCACGGAGAACACGGAGAATTTGTTTGCAGATCTCCGTGGAGTCTGGGTCCTCCGTGATGTATTCTCAGTGAGATTTGTTATGAACGAGATTGAACTGTTGGAGGGCCTGTTACAAAGATACAGCCCCACGCATCAAGAGGCAGAAGCCGTTAACTTCCTCGTGGCGCGGCTGAGCGCGGCGGGCTTCGCGGCGCGCGTCGATGAGGCGGGTAACGCCGTCGGTGTGCTGGGCGGCGGGCCGACCGAGGTGATGCTGCTGGGGCACATCGACACGGTGCCCGGTTTTATCGCGGTGCGGCGCGAGGGCGATCGCCTGTACGGGCGCGGCGCGGTTGATGCGAAGGGGCCGCTGGCCTGTTTTGCCGCGGCGACGGCGTTGACCGGCGCGCGCGAAGGTTATCGCTTCGTCGTGATCGGCGCGGTGGGCGAAGAAGGCGATTCGCGCGGGGCGCAGTGGGTGCGCGATCATTACCGGCCCGATCATTTGATCATTGGCGAGCCGAGCGGCTGGGAGCGCGTGACGCTGGGCTACAAGGGCAGCGCGTGGTACGAGTACGAGGTAAAACGCACGTTGGCGCATCCCTCGGCCAACGTGGAGAGCGCCGGTCAGGCCGCGGTCAACTTCTGGAATCGCGTCACGGACTACGCGGCGCAGTTCAACGCCGATCGACCGAAGATGTTCGAGCAGTTGATTCCGTCGCTGCGCGCGATGCAGTCCAATTCGGACGGTTTTGTGGACACGGCGGCGTTGAAATTCAACCTGCGCGTGCCGGTCGGGATCGATCGTGTTGGGCTGGCAGAATCAATCGGGGGTTTGAAGGCCGATGCACAGCTGGACTTGATCGAATTCACACCGGCTTATCGGGCCGAGAAGAATACGCCGCTGGTGCGCGCGTTCTTATCGGCCATTCGTCACGCGGGCGGATCGCCCGGTTTTACGGTGAAATCAGGCACGTCCGACATGAATCTCACTGCGCCAGTCTGGCAGTGCCCGGCGCTAGCCTACGGCCCCGGCGATTCCGATCTGGATCACACGCCCAACGAGCACATTCTCATCGACGAATATCAGCGCGGCGTGCAAGTGCTGGCGCAGGTGCTGCGCACGATTTAAGCGGCAGTTGCCGGCGAGGCGTCGGTCGTGCGATAATGAGGCCATCCCGTTTACAGGAGAGTACGCCATGCCCGCCATGACCGACATCATGGGCGTCATCCTCGGCGGCGGCCGAGGCAACCGGCTGTATCCGCTCACGCGCGATCGCGCCAAGCCGGCTGTGCCCATCGCCGGCAAGTACCGCCTGATCGACGTGCCGATCAGCAACTGCATCAATTCCGGCATTTATCGGATAGCGGTGCTGACCCAGTTCAACTCGGTGTCGCTGCACCGCCACATCGCGCGCACCTACATCTTCGACACCTTTCATCGCGGCTACGTCCAGGTGCTGGCGGCCGAACAAACGCCCTCGTCCGACGCGTGGTATCAGGGCACGGCCGACGCGGTGCGCAAGCAGCTGCTGGAGATTCAATCGGCCAACTGCGAATATGTGTTGATTCTGGCGGGCGATCATCTGTATCACATGGATTATGCGGCGCTGGCGCACTATCACTGGGAGCATCAGGCCGACATCACCGTGGCCGTGCAGCCGGTGCGGCGCGAAGAAGCCTCGCGCTTTGGCTTGCTCAAACGCACACCCGACGGCCGCATTGTGGATTTTGTGGAGAAACCCAAAGACGCCGACGTGCTGAAGGACATGGTGAGCCGCGACGATCCCGACCGGCCGTATCTCGGCTCGATGGGCATCTACCTGTTCAAAACCAAGGTGCTGGTGAACCTGTTGACGACCACCACCGCCGACGATTTTGGCGGCGAAGTCATCCCCGGCGCGATCAAATCGCACGATGTGTTTGGCTTTGACTTCGACGGGTACTGGGAGGATATCGGGACCATCCGATCGTTCTACGAGACGAATCTGGCGTTGAGCCGCCCCGATTCGCCGTTCAACCTGCACAATCCGACCAGTCCCATTTACACGCGCCCGCGCCATCTGCCCGGTTCCATCATCGACGGCGCGACGCTGCACAATGTGCTGCTGGCCGACGGCTGCAAGATCGGCCATGCCACGGTGCGCGATTCGGTGGTGGGGCTGCGCAGCTTCATCGCCGACGACGTGCAGATGAGCCACACGGTGATGATGGGCTCGGACTTCTACGATCCGGCGGGCTTTGCGCCGCCCGGCGGCATACCGTTGGGTCTAAGCAAGGGCTGCCAGATCGAAGGCGCGATCCTGGACAAGAACGTGCGGCTGGGGCCGGGCGTCGTCATCCGGCCGTTTCCGCCGGGCACCGATCTGACCAGCGACAACTGGTACGTCCGCGACGGCATCGTGGTGATCGCCAAGAACACGCTGCTGCCCGCCGAAACCTACATCGGCCCGCACGAGTGAAAGCGGGGATAACAACGCACCCCGATCAGTCTGTCTGATCGGGGTGCAGCGTGTCTGGTGAGCCGCACAGGACTTGAACCTGTAACCCGCTGATTAAGAGTCAGCTGCTCTGCCAATTGAGCTAGCGGCCCGTAACGCGGACGAGATTTTACCATCGGGCGTCCAATCGCGCAAGGTCAATCGTGACGCCTTTCACGCGGGCGGCGTGCTCGTCTTGACAGGCGGGGTGGGCCGTGGTACACTGCCGCCCGCGATAACAAATTCCACAGGAGGCGCACTGATGTCAGCACAACTGGTGATTGTGTCCACTGCTCTGCGTTCACTGAGTGCGCCTGACGTTGCCCGGTAGTTTTCCGCTGCCGATCCTCCGCCACGGTGCGCTCTGCCCGTGGCGTTTTTGTTTGTCGTAGAGGCCGATCGATGTTTCGGCTTCGGCGAACACACCCATTCGCGCCTGCGCGACGGCCACGGGTCTTGACCTGCGGCCGTTTTCTTTTTTCTGAAGGACAAACTTGAAATGACAACTTCACATGACAATTCGAACGATGGTGCGCACTATGGCCTCGTCGTGAAGAAGGCGCTGGGGGCGTACACCGTCCGATCGACTGATCGCCTGATCGCGTGTACGCTGGCCGGCAACCTCCGCAAGCAACTCGAATTCTCAATCGCCGATCCCAGTTCCATGCGGCGGCGGGTGCTGGCCGTGAAGGAGCTGGACAGCGTCGATCCCGTGGCAGTGGGCGATCACGTGGCGTACCTGGACGCGGGCGACGGCGCCGGCTCGATTATCGAGATCCTGCCGCGCCGCAACAAGCTATCGCGCCCGGCCACCGACGGCAATCGCCGCTACAAGACAGGCGGCCGACGCGAGCAGGTGCTGGTCGCCAACGTCGATCAGATCGTGGTGGTGATGCCGGCGGCCAGTCCGCCGCCGCACTGGGAGCTGCTCGATCGGTATCTAGCCTCGGCTGAAGCGGCCGGCATTCCGGCGATTATCTGTCTGACCAAGATCGATCGGCGCGAAGCCGACGACGCGCTGCGCGAGATCGACCAGTATCGCCAGATCGGGTATCGGGTGGTGCTGACCAGCGCCATGACCGCCGAAGGTATCGACACGATCAAGGGCATGCTCAAGGAGCGCGTCTCGGTGCTGTGGGGCAAATCGGGCGTGGGCAAGACGACGCTGTTGAACGCCATCGAGCCGGGGCTGGGTCTGCGCGTCAAGGACATCAACGCGCACAACAGCGAGGGGCGGCACACCACCACGACGATGGAGCTGTTTGAGCTGGCGGGCGGCGGCGGCGTGATCGATACGCCCGGCCAGCGCGCCTTTAAACTGTGGGATGAAGTGGCCGACTTTGCGCAGCTGCTGCCGGAGATGCGGCCGTTCATCGGGCGCTGCAAGTTCGGGCTGGACTGCACGCACACGCGCGAGCCGGGCTGCGCCATCAAGACTGCCGTGCAGGCGGGCGCGATCTCATCGCGCCGCTATGATAGTTTCCTCGGGATGAGGGACTACTTCAATGAACAATGAGCAAAGGGAGAGGACATGCTTTCTCGATTCAGGACAAAACGCAACGCCTACGCCGTGTATCTGTTCATGGAGTTCACGACGTCGTTGCTGTTCTCGATGATCTTCACCGTCAGCCTGATCTATCAGGCGACGACGGTGGGGCTGAATCCGCTGCAGCTGGTGCTGGTGGGGACGACGCTGGAACTGTCGGCGTTTGTGTTTGAGGTGCCCACCGGCGTGGTGGCCGATGTGATCAGCCGCCGGCTGTCCATCATCATCGGCACGTTGATCATGGGCGCGGCCTTTGTGGTGGAGGGGTCGTTGCCGTTCTTCGCGGCGATCCTGCTGGCGCAGGTGTTGTGGGGGCTGGGCTACACCTTCACCAGCGGCGCCACGCAGGCGTGGATCGCCGACGAAGTGGGCGAAGAGCAGGCGGGGCGGGCCTTTTTGCGCGCCGATCAGGTGGGACTGGTCGGCGCGCTGGTGGGCATTGCGCCGGGCACGCTCCTCGGCAATGTGGCGGTGGCGCTGCCCATCGTGTTGGGTGGCCTGCTGCTGATCGGGCTGGGGGCTGCGCTGATCGTCGTGATGCCGGAGACCGGCTTCAAGCCTGCGCCGCGCGAAGACCGGAATACGTTTCAATCGATGGCGCACACCTTCAAGAGCGGCGCGCGGCTGGTGCGGGGCAAACCGATGTTGATCAATATCCTCGTGATCGGGCTGGTGTTTGGCCTGTACAGCGAAGGGCTGGATCGATTGTGGACGCCGTACCTGCTGGATACGATTACGCTGCCCGCGCTCGGCGGCCTGGCCCCGGTGACGTGGTTCGGCCTCATCCGCGGGGTGGGCATGCTGCTGGGCATCGGCTTGACGGAGGCGGCGCGGCGGCGGGTGGACACGAACGGACATCGCGCGGTGGCCCGCGCCGTGCTGGGCCTGACGGCGGCGCTGGCGGGCGGCCTGTTTGTCTTTGCGTTGACCGACAACTTCTTCGTGGCGCTGCTGGCGTTCTGGGCGCTGTCGGCGGCGCGGCGCACGTTGATGCCGCTGTACACCACGTGGGTGAATCAGCACGTCGATTCGAGCGTGCGCGCCACCGTGCTGTCGATGTCGAGCCAGGTGGATGCCTTCGGGCAGATCGTGGGCGGGCCGATCGTCGGCGGCATCGGTACGACGTTTGGCCTGCGCGCGGCGCTGACCTCCAGCGCGGCGATCCTATCGACGGCGCTGCCGCTGTTGGTGCGAGTGGTGCGCCGTGATCGGCGGGCAGTATCAGTCGCTGGTGAAGTTGCCGTCAACGAGGTTGCCGCCAACGAAGTCGCGGCAGTCGATTAACGTTTGCTCCGGCGACGGGCCTGTGGCCGGAGCAAGTTTCATCTACAGCTTCACGATGCGAGCACCGGGTCCGTCGGGTACGTAACTGATGTTGCGGGTGTCGACGATGAGCCGGCTGTGCCGGACGATGTGCGACCAGTCGTAACAGGCGTGGGCGGTGAGGATGACGACGCAATCGGCGTGTTGTAACAACCGGGCATCCAGTTCCACCGAAGTCAGAATAGCGCCGTTCAGCGAAATGCTCGGTAGATAGGGATCGTTGTAGGCCACATCGGCATTGCGCTGGCGCAGCAGGTGCATCACCTCCAACGCCGGCGACTCGCGCACGTCATTGACATTGGCTTTGTAGGCGGCGCCCAGCACCAGAATGCGGCTGCCTTTCAGCGCGCGGCCCTCGTCGTTCAACGCGTCCGCCACCAGTGTCACCACGTGTTCGGGCATGCCTGAGTTGATCTGATGCGCCGTCTGGATCAGGCGCGCGTCATAGTTGAGCGTGCGCATCTTCCAGGCCAGATACAACGGATCGACCGGGATGCAATGGCCGCCCACGCCGGGGCCGGGATAGAACGGTGTGAACCCATACGGCTTGGAAGCCGCCGCCTCGATGACCTCCCATACATCCACCTTCAGCCGCTCACACATCACGGCCATTTCGTTGGCCAGCCCGATGTTGACGGCCCGATACGTGTTTTCCAGCAGTTTGACCATCTCGGCCGTTTTCGGGTTGGACACGGGCACGATGCGATCGATCACGCACTCATACAGGGCGCGCGCCGCGTGCAGGCAGACGGGCGTCACGCCACCCACCACTTTGGGCGTCGTGCGAACGGTCCAGTCGGTGCGGCCCGGATCGATGCGCTCGGGCGAAAAGGCCAGAAAGACATCGACGCCGACGGTCAGACCCAGCTGCTCCAGACGTGGCAGCACCACTTCCTCGGTGGTGCCGGGATAGGTGGTGCTTTCCAGCACGACCAGCAGGCCGGGATGGGCGTGCGCGACGATCGCATCCACTGAGGCCAGAATGCAGGCCAGATCAGGCTCTTTGGCGGCATTGACGGGCGTCGGCACACATACGATAACAGCATCGGCATGATCCAGGATAGCTGGATCAGTGGTGACATACAGGCTGCCCCCGGCGGCGGCGGGATATTGCCCGTTGGGCGCCGCGTCGATGAGCACGGCCAAAATCTCGGCGGCGGGCACATCGGGAACATAGCTGTGTCCCGACCTCAGGGACGAAATGCGGCATTCATCCACGTCGAATCCGATCACCCGAAATCCGGCTTCGGCAAAAGCGGCGGCCAACGGCAGGCCGACATAGCCCAAACCGATGATGGTCACAACAGCCTGCCGCAACGTGATCTTGTCGAGCAGCGCGGCGGATATGCTGTTCAGGCTGATCACTTCGGGCGCGGCGGATGATACTGAACGATTGATCGACATGATACTGCCTCCTAGAAAGACGTGAAGTAATAATAGCTCGCCGCGCGGAGGAGATGCTGGACCGATCGGGCCGACGCCAGGCCGAAGGCAGCCGCGCCAAGCACAAACGCCACGACCACTTGAGTGAAGTTCAAGCCAAAGCTCAGCGGCACACCGGCGATGATCAACGTGGCCAGTCCGATCACCACTGCTTTGACAGCGAGCTGCGGGCGCGCCAGAGTGATGCAGAACATGCTGTTATAAAGACCCCAGCCCAGCCAGCCGTAGGCGATCAGGCTCACGGTGAAGATGTACACAATTTCGTCCAGCTGCGTCGTCTGCAGCCAGCTCAGGATGACGCCGGTTGCCAGCAAATAATGAAACAGGCCGAAGACAGCCGCGCTCGAGACAATCAGACTGATCAGATACCGCCACAGCTGTCGGCGATAAATCCGGCGGAGGCTCCACCCAAACCGATCGGGATCAGCGCCCGGCGTAACATCCTGCGACTGGCGCGCCTCAAACCAGAACAGGCGCAACGCATGTTCGGCCACGCCGCTCACCAGCATGATTGGCAGGAGAGAGAGCGTCAGCCCCAATTCCACACTCGTGACCACGATCTCAGCCTGTTGAGAGGACTCTGTCTTGCCGTACCAGCCCATTACGTGCGGCGTGAGGATGAGGATCATGTACAACAGCCCGTAAGCAAAGTAGGGCGCGCCCTCATACACCAGGAAAGACACGGGCGGCAGTGCCACTTTGCCGGGCTGGCCGTTGACCCGGCTTCTCAAGCCGCGTCTGACAGCCAGCGCCATCAACCCGAATGCCAGAGTGAAACCGACCATGCTGCCCAGCAAGAGATGCGCCTCTGAGAGCAGCGCAGTCGCCCGATCGGCAATTACGCCCGCGCCCAGCCCGATCGCCAGGCCGATGCCCAGCCAGCCGGTGGCCTGCACCAGCGACAGGCCTGCGCCCAGCAGCCAGATAGCTGCCAGGCCGATGAGCGCCAACCCAAACGTAAAGCGTTCACTGACGCTCAAAATGTTGAACCAGGCCGTCGTCGCCATTAGGATGAGGGCCGCAATCGTCACGCACGCGCCGGCCGCCACCATGCTCACCCGCAAATAATGGCTGGCGGCGCGGATGTCGCCCAGGCTCAGATAGATGGAACCGCGCCGCGTAATCGCCTGAATGAAGCCGTTCGTGATCAACATGCTGCCGGTCATGCCCAGACACAGGGCCAGCACCTGACTCGGGCGCCACTCGCCCAGTCTGGCGTAAACCTGGATGATGAGCAGCAGGGTCACAGCCGGCACCAAGGCCAGCGGTCCGCGCAGATAATCCAGCACGGCCCGGCGAACGGCCGGCTGCGTCGTGGTGGAATGAGCGGACAGTTCGGTCGTCAACCGGCCCCCCTTAGCTGGCTCAGCACCACTTCGGCCAGCGCAAAGACATCCGGCAGGTGATAGCGCTGCGCGGCCACTTCATCGGTGACGCCCATCGATTCGAGGACGGCGGCAATTTCAAGCGCATCGACAGGCAACGGAATTCGCCGACTGATTTCACGGGCCTGGGCGGCGATGGCGGCTTCGTCCGGCGCTTTCACTTCCGCCAACGGGCGGCGAAGGCTGACGCGCTGATCGCCAGCTAATCGCAGCGCTTCATAACCGCGGCCAGCGATCGAGTCGGTCGCCGTCGTCGGCCAGAGTCCGTCGCCAACCGGCTCAACCGGCGGGCGGCTGCGGGGCAGGTCGGTGATCGGCTCGCGGCCGGCATGGCGGCGCGACAGGCGCAGATAGCTCGCTCGATAAGCGCCGCTCACACGATCCAGGCTGAATTGGCGCGCGGCTTTATCACGCGCAGCCCGGCCCAGCCGCCGACAAATGTCCGGGTTGGACAGTAAAGTCAGAATCGCCTGTGCCAGATCATAGGGATTGCGCGGTTCGACCGCCATGCCGCAATCGCGCACTTCCTCTGGAACGCCGCCCACTGCCGTGGCGGCTATGGGTTTGCCGCACAACATCGCTTCCAGGAGGGAGAATGGGAATGCTTCAGAGATGCTGGAGAGCACCACAATGTCGCCCTGGCGAAAGGCTGTTTCAGGCCGGGCGACAAATCCGCAGAAGGATACCACGCCGTCCAGTTTCAATTCGCGGTGCAGCGACCGCATGGCTGCTTCGTACGCGGCGTCTTCGGGGGCGGCGTTGCCAAACAGTTTGAAGCGAATGTCGGGCTGGACCTGGTGCACCAACGCGGCAGCTCGCAGCAGTGTCTCCAGATCCTTCAAGGGATTAATGCGTCCCACCCAGACGACGGTGGGCGGCTCGCCGTCCGGTTTGTCGGCGGGGACAAAGCGAGCGGCGTCGGCGCCGTAATAGATCGTCTGCAGCCGATCGGCTGGCGCGCCGTTGCGAAGTTCCCAGCGCTGATTGTAGTCGCAGCACGGCGAGATCTGATCGGCCAGCGCATAACTGGCCGCATTCATGGCGCGCGCGAATCTGATCTTGAACAGCTTCAGGAACAGGCGGTTGGACGAGGCGGCTTCAGCCAGATAAGTCTCACGCAGATAGATGCCGTGTTCGGTCAGGAGATACGCCGCGTCGTACTCCAGCTTGGCGGCGAGGGCGACCAGCGTGCTCAGCCCCACCATCGCCGCGTGGATCACGTCGACCGATGGGAGCGGTTGGGCGATCGGGAACAGCCAGTGATACAGCCACCGCAGGCTGGTGGTCACATCCGACAGGGTGAAGCCGGCCTCAGGATAACCGTGGCGGGCGGCGAGGGCGGGAAAATGCGCCTGGGCCGTGTGCAGGAAGCAATCCCAGACCGCCCGCGACCGCAGCGTGGCATCCAGATCGTAGGCGAGGAAAAAACGATAGAGCTGATGGATGAGCGACCCCAGCTGCGCCGGTTCGTCCGGCTCATCGAAAATGACCTGCAGCAGCGATCTGAACAGAGGGATGAAGTGTACGGCCACGATCGCTTCGGTTGTGCGACGTTTGCGGTGAAACAGATCGGCAATCGACAGGTCGCGCCGGGTTTCGGCCACCTCGCACAGGCCCCATAACGGCGTCGTGATGAACCGCGTAACGTTGGGCGGCAGGTTGAACTGCGGCACAAGGCGCGGGTTGCCGGCAATGCTCAGCAAGGTAAAGTCCACGTCGGGCAGGCCGCGCAGCAACAGATCGCACCACGTACTGACTCCGCCCCAGTGGAACGGATACGTGCCCTCGGCGATCAACATCACACGCACGGGATCGGGCGAAGTCGTCATCGCGATCGTTTCCCACTTTGCGGTTCATTCGACTGCTGGCAGTGTTGCCGGGCTTCCGAAGCCGCACCCACGCGACTTCGGAAGCCCGGTTGCGGCGCCGCTACGGGCACGTCAGCGGCACAACAGTGACTGCGCCGGCTGTGACCGGCACATACGAAATCGCCTGGCCGCCGTACACTTCGGTTCCGGCGCCGTAGCTGACGCCGGTGACTGGCACAATCACATCTTGGGCTGCGGTCAGGCTCAGGCTGGTGCATGGAATCAGCGACGCGGTCACTCCTGCCGCGTTGTAGGCCATGCGGTTGGCCATGAGGACGCCGAGCGTGTGCTGGGCCTCGCTGCGCAGCGGCAGATTCATCATCTGGCGGTATTTGGCCAGCGTCGCGTCAACCAGATCACTGAAGAGCGAGTGCACGCCATCGTAGGCGCGCAGGTTCGCCTGGTGGAACATCAGCGGATCCATGTCCCACTTCAGCAGGTACTGGAGCCACATGTCGGATTCTTTGTCCAGGATCTCGGCGTAGGTGAGATTGTGATCCCAGTATCGCCATTGTCCGTCTGCGCACGTGCCGGCAGGGCCGTAGTAGCAGTTGTATTCGGACACGAATTGATCGGGGGTGGTGAGATTGTAGAACAGATTGGTCGGGCGGCGCGGGATGATCAGCAGGCCAGGCTGGAGCGCGCTGTAGAAACCCGCATTGGGGCTGGGGTTGTTCCAGCCCGATCGCGATGTGTCGGCGATCAAGTACTTTAAGCCGAAGGTCACAGCCGCGCTCTGGAATTCGGGCGCCTCCAGGCCGGAAATATCAGGCTGCACCAGGGCATCCCGGTAATAGTTGGTGAAGTGGAACTGGTTGACGGCGATGGCGTCATTCTGCGTCAACTCGGCCAGGCTCTGCGCGTACGTGGTGGGCGGATCAAGATTCAAATGCGAGTAGGTGTGATTGATCCAGCGGAAAGGCGTTTGATTGGCCTGAACGGCCGGTGTCAGGGTGTCGGGCGTGTATGTGCCGACGGCGCCTTCGCCGTTGAAGGCCATTTCCAGAGTGAGGGCCGCGGCAAGGCCGCCCGGCGCGGTTGACGTGTAGTAGCACACATCCAGGGCGGGGCGCAGCTGTGCATTGGCGTTGTCGCTGCTGTAGTACTGCTTCTCATTGTCCCCGATCCGAGGCGCTGACAGGAGAATCAGCCCTTGATTGGGATATTTCCCGCTGAACCAGTCCTGCACCAGGCCGGTAATGGCCATGGACTTCCAGCCGATGCCGCTGGCCACGAAGGAGCCGGCGAGGGTCGCGTCGTAATCGCCGCCCGGGGTGAGCCAGGCATGAAGGCCGTCATAGCGATTCCAAGTGGCGCCCTTGTTCTTGCCGCTATTGCCTTCCACCCAGCTTCGCGTCAGCCGGTGGGCCTCAACCACGTCGGCCTGGGAACCGGTGTTCTTGGACAGATACAGGCGCAGCGTGGCCGCCGTGATGGTGGCGCCGGCTGGAATGCCGGTCAGGTTGAACTGAACCAGGCTGCGGGCCGGTCCCCGGCCTGCCCGCTCGGAATCCGTAACGAGGATGGGCGCGTTGCCGAAGTTGTTGTCTTTCTTCTCATACAGGATGTACGTATCCATGCCAGCGGCGGGAGCCGGCTGAAGCGTCACGCAGTCGTTGCGAACATTGTTCTGCCATGCAATGGCTTGATTGTAGTCGGCGGCGGTGAGCCGATAGGTCAGCCCGGTCGTATCGGTCAGGGCGACCGTGTCCCAGATGTCGTCGTCGATCAGCAGATCGTCGATCTGCGGGCTCATGTATACGTGGCGCTCACCCAGGAATAACCCCTTGCTCACCCAGTTGATGGTGCCGTACGACAACAGCAGCGAGTGAATGAGATACGGGTTGTTGGCCGCCGTAATCGCCAGATTCTGCCGACCGTCCGGGTACGTGTGAATCGACGCGATGGCGTAACCGTTCGCGGTCGTCAGCAGCGGCGTCGTATTGGCCGGATCGGTGATCGTGGACAGATAAACCCACGCATTCCTGATGGTGATGGGAGAGGCGGCGTTCAAGTAAGAATAGACGGATTTGCCGGCTTCAGTCAACGCAGTCTGAAGCGGCGTCGAGGTCGTGTCGACGTACGTCGGAACACTCAGACCGTAATCGGGATAGCCCCAGGCCGCCGTATAAGACGTCACTTGCCGGACGCCGAAACTGGCTTCATAGGCCCACAGGGTATTCCACTCGGTATCATCAAAAGCTGAAGGCCAGGTGTTGGTGGCGGGGTCATAGTAATTCAAAGTGCCGGTGGTAAGGATGATGCCGGCATAGTAACCCTGACCCACCCCGTCCCACAGTCGGTCGGCGGTCAACGGCGTGTTGACGGCGATCAGCACGTCGTAGGGCACGCCCAGCTGATCGAGAAACGCTTTAAGCGCCGGAAAATCCGTTTCATTGCCATCGGCCGCAATCAGCAGCAGTTTCATGGCGCGGGGCGAAATCGCGTGATCGCCCGGGGCGGCGAAGGTCGTGACCTTCGATACTTCCGGTGTTTCGCTGGACTTCGGCGGCCGGGTCGGCGGATGCTGAAGCTGGGTGACTACTCGCGGCGGCGCAACCGGCGCCAGCTTGACCGCTTTATGGCGGCCCGGGCCGCCCTTATCGGCCAGCGTCGGGGAAGTGATGGCGAGCGCAAGCGCGACGATTAACAGGCAGCGCAGCCAGACGGCCCTCCGGGCATGAGATGCTCGAATTAAGTGTGTCATGATTAAGCCTCACAGTTTCTATTCAAGGTTCCAGGTGGCTGCTTTGCCGGCAGGGCAAGGCGCTCGCAACCCGGGCTATGGGCGGACAAACGAAGAGGCCATAACGCCGGAGTCAACTCGCATGACTTTGGCATTATGGCCCGATGGATTGACGAGGCCCCTAACGACCATGGCCGTCGCCCCTCTCAACGTAACGCTTGGCTTAAGCTTCGCTTACACGCATTTCTCCGTTGAATCGCGTCTGGTCGCGCCACGGCTACCACTTGCGTCCAGATTTTAGCAGCGTCGCCGTCGATCTCCTCATCCAATACAATTATTGTGATACGACAAGTTGCTGAATGTCAATCGGAAGGTTGTTGCAGGGTCTGGATAAAGGTCTAACATATAACGTTTTCTGGCGTGCCGATCGGACGGGTGCCAAAAGAGGCCGCGTACGGCGGTCGGCGTAACCTGCTTGCCAGGTCACCCGGTTTCTTGATACAATGAGCCTACCTCGTCCACAGCCAGGGGCTATCCGCGCATCGTCGCACGAAGGTCAACAGAAATAGCGGCGGATATGATGCCATTCCTGACAACCAAGCTGTTCATCCCGCCGCGCCGTCCGCGCGACAGCGTCGTCGATCGTTCGCATCTGATCGAACGCCTGGCCGCGACGTATGACCAACTCCTCACCCTCATCTCGGCGCCTGCCGGCTATGGCAAGACCACGCTGCTCAGCGAGTGGATTCCGTACAGTGAGCACTGTGTGGTGTGGTTGTCACTCGATCCCGACGACAATGATCCGCCACGTTTTTGGGCCTACGTCATTGCGGCCTTGCAGACGCTGCGACCTGACCTGGGCGCGAGTGCGTTGGCTCTGCTGGATTTGCCGCAGACTCCGCCTATCGAAGCGATTCTGACCATGCTGCTGAACGATGTCGCCGCGTTTCCCGATCGATTTGCACTGGTGCTCGACGATTATCATCTGATCGAAACGCCGGCCATCCACGCGGCGTTGACCTTCCTGCTCGATCATGTGCCGCCGCACATGCATTTGATGATCACCAGCCGATCGGATCCGCCGCTGCCGCTGGCGCGCTGGCGCGCGCGCGGCCAGTTGACCGAACTGCGCGCTGCCGATCTGCGTTTCACCTCCGAGGAAGCCACTGCTTTTCTCAATCGCGTGATGGGGTTGACTCTAGCTGCTGACGAGATTACGGCTTTGGATGCGTACACCGAGGGCTGGATTACCGGACTGCAACTGGCGGCGCTGTCGATGCAGGGCCGTGACGATGTAAGCAGCTTCATTCGAGCGTTCACGGGCAGCCACGCCTACATCATCGATTATCTGGCCGAAGAAGTGCTGCAGCGCCAATCGGTTGAAGTGCAATCCTTCTTGTTGCAGACTTCAATCCTCGATCGCATGTGCGGCGCGTTGTGTGATGCCGTGCTGGCACGGACGGACAGCCACACGACGCTGGAGGCGTTGCAGCATGACAATCTGTTTGTGATCTCGCTCGACGACAAGCGCGAGTGGTTCCGCTATCATCATCTCTTCGCTGATGTCTTGCAGGCCCGCTTGCGGCAGATGCGACCCACGTTGATACAGACGTTGCACGGCCGGGCCAGCGTCTGGCACGAGCAGCACGGCTCAACCATCGAGGCGGTCAATCATGCACTGGCGGCCGCCGATTTCGATCGGACGGCATGGCTTATCGAGCAGAATGGATGGGAATTAATCGGGCGCGGTCAGCTAAGCACACTGCAGACCTGGCTCGATCGTCTGCCACCGGCTGCGACACCGGCCTGGCCGCGCCTCGGTCTGGTGCATGCCACAGTGCTGTCCATCACCAATCAAATGGATGCGCTTGAAGCGCGCTTAAACGACGTGGACGTCGCGCTGGCCGACGGGTCGGTTGATGGGCGGGAAGCGCTGCTGGGACAGGCGACTGCCCTGCGTGTTCATCTGGCGCTGGAAAAGTACGAGGATCCCGTGCGCGGGGTCGAGCTGGGTCGTCAGGCATTGACGCACATCCCGCCGGACGATACCTTTATGCGCAGTTTGGTGCTGTACTATCTGGGCAGCGCTCAGCGCTTTAGCGGCGATGCTGCCGGCGCGATTGAGTCCTTCACGCGGGGCAGTGATCTGGCGCTGGCCGCGGGCAACGCGCTGTACACCCTGATCTTCTTCGATGCCAAAGCGAATGCGGAAATGGCTCAGGGCAAGCTACATCAAGCCGCAGCCACCTGCGAGCAGTCCAGAGAACTGACCGCCAGTCGGGGCTGGCACGCCCACCCGAATGCGGTCAATGCACGCCTTGGTCTGGGAGCGCTGCGTTACGAGTCGAATGATGTGGAGGCGGCTGCGCAGGTCTTTCGGGAATGCCTGGCCTGGGCTCGGCGCGGGGGCATGCGGTTCAACCAGATTAGGGCCTGCCTGCTGCTGGCGGCTATGCCGCCGACCCAGTGTGAGCCGGCCGAAGCACGTGCCCTGCTTGAAGAAGCCGCTCGATTAGCCCGCGACTGGCATCGTTCTCCTCCCCTGCGGCTGGTTCAGCACAACACCGCACGCCTGGCGCTGAGGCGGGGGGACCTTGATGCGGCTGCGCGCTGGGCCGCTGCGAGCAGCCGAAGTACAGATGATGCCGTCCTGCTTTACCAGCACGAGGACGAGTATCTGACCCTGGCGCGCGTGCGGGTTGCGCAGGGTCAGTCGGGTGAGGCCCTGCGCCTGCTCGATCGGTTGCTGGCATCGGCCGAAGCTGACGCGCGCATGGGCGATGCGATCGAAATCCTGATGCTCCGTGCCCTGGCGCTCCGCGCGGACGGCCACCTCGCTGATGCCGCCGTCACGCTCGAACGCGCACTGACAATCGCCGAACCCGAAGGCTACATCCGCACGTTTGTCGATGAAGGCGAGTCGATGAGATTGTTGATTGCGGATTGTAAATTGCAGATTGAAAAACGCAATGGTCGTCTTCAAGCATATGTGGACAAATTGCTGAGCGCCTTTCCCGCGATCCACTCGACACCGCTTGAACCACACGCTGGAAATCTCATTGAGCCGGTGAGCGAGCGCGAGCTGGCAGTGCTGCGGCTGATTGCCGACGGACTATCCAACCGCGAGATCGCCGAGCGGTTGATTGTGGGGAAGGGCACGGTCAAGACCCACATCAACAATCTCTACCGCAAACTCGAGGTGAACAGCCGCACCCGGGCCCTTCATCGCGCCCGTGAACTGAAGTTGCTGTAGCCTTGCACCTCGCTTCGCATCTGATCCACCCCCTCGATCTACCCTTTTGCCGATGACACTCCACCCGCGTGGCGGCTATACTGAAACCACGATCGGCTATTCGAGCAGCCACCAGCCGAACGGGAGGAGGAACCACTGTGAACGCCATGTTTCAGATCGTCGCCGTCGCCACCGCCGATCTCACGGATGCAGAATTGGCCGGCATCAATCAGATCGTGCAGACTCACGGCGATCCCCGCCGCACGCCGAGCTACGCCAAGATTCATGACTTGTTCACCGAAGGCGACGGCACCGGCCTGCACCCGGCTACACGGCAGGCGCTGGCAGCCGTCACACTGCACCGGCTCACGCGCCCGTGATGGTGCGCGTCGTCGATCGAACGATCGATCGGTTCCCGGCGGATGCTCTCGCGCCCACTGACGCTAATGACAGCACATCCGTCGAATGGCTGCCCACCGATCTGCTTTAACAGGAGGACGATATGACCCCTACTTCATCAACCATTGTCGTGAGCGACGGGCAGGCTGCGTCCATAAGCCAGTCGCGCAGTGTCATGGTCTTGGCCTACTTTGGGCTGTTGGTCGCCGTATCAATCTATGGCTTTTGGCGAGCGTTCATTCCGGGTGATGCGACGCAGTTGACGCTGGCTCAGTTGAGTTTTCTGTTGGCGTTGTTTGCGCTGACCCTGACCTGGAAACCTGCTCGCGCGCTGCGCGGTTTCTTCCTCGTCATGTTCGCCATCGCTCTGTTGTCCAACGTAGTTGGGCCGTTGGTGCTGAGCAGTGCGCTGTGGCAAAGCGTATTCGATGGGACAACCGGCTACCTGTCCAACTTTGGCGGGCTGGTGTGGAAGGTGTTTGTGGCGCTGGCGATGATCGGTTTGTTGTTACTGCCGGGTCTGAAGCGCAGTGAATTCTTTCTCGTGAAGGGCGATCTGGATGCGCCGTCCAAACGGTCACGATTGATCTTCATGCGCGCCGATGAGACCTGGCTGCACTCCGGGCGGAGCGTCGCAATCGGCGGGTTCGCCGTTACGGTCGTGGTGCTGCTGGTGCTCAATCTGCCCCGCCTGGGCGGCCTCGACAACGTCCTCAAGGCGATTCCGCTCTTTCCGGTGGCGCTGCTCTTCGCGGCGATGAATGCCTTTCACGAAGAAGTCTTTTTGCGCGCCGCGCCGATGTCGCAATTAGTCAACGTCGTCGGTGTACGGCACACGCTGATCATCACCACCTTGTACTTCGGATTGGGCCACTTCGCCGGATCAGTACCCGATGGTGTCACCGGTGTCGTGGTGGCTTCATTCCTCGGCCACATCATGGGCAAGGCCATGCTGGAGACGCGCGGTATCGTCTGGCCGTGGATTATTCACTTCGCCATCGACGCGGGCATCTTCATGTTTCTGGCAGTATCGGCCGTAGCGGGCAAGGCGTAGCCAGGACATACGAAAAGCGCTCGCAATGATGAAGCATGAACAGGAGAACAACATGAACCTCATGACTACGATCAAACGTTATCCCGCCGCCGCGTTCGTCAGCATCACGGTGGCCCTGTCTGTACTGGTGACCTTTGCGCCGCTTGGCAATCTCAGCGAGGCCGATAAGTTTCTGATCCTGGGCGCGCTGCTGGTGCCGCTCCCGACGATTGTCGCCATCGCGCTGGCGGCCATGATCGGCGGCGTGCGCCCCTTCTTGCGCGAGGTGCTTCGCTTACGCTTTGACTGGCGCTGGGCGCTGATCGCGATCGGTCTGGCGTTTGGCGCGCGTCTCCTCATGAGCGTGTTAGCGCTGTTGACGGGCGCGATTTCCACCGTTGAAGTCAGCGCGATCGCGCCCCCGATCATTGTCGTGATCTACCTGTTCGCGCTGCTCGAAGAGATCGGCTGGCGGGGCTACGCGGTTCGGCGGTTGATCACCACCCGATCGGCCTTTGCCGCCCTACTGATCACCGGCCTGCCGTGGTCGGCCATCCACATTTTCTTCTATCTGGCGCAGGGCAAGGACGCCGCGACAGTGATGCAGGTGTTCGTGCTCAACTTTGCGTTGACGGTCATGGTCACGTGGGTGTACTTGCGCGGCGGGCAGAAGGTGTGGATCGCCGCAATCCTGCACGGTTCGCAAAGCCTCTTCAGCATTCTGAACACCAACCTGCCGGCTGAATTGATTACGCCGTACAGTGTCATCAGCTACAGCCTGATCGCGCTGGTGATTCTCATTGCCGATCGGCGCAGGTGGTTCGCGCGTCCGGCAGAGACGACGGTTCGCGCAACGAGTCAGGCTGCCATGCCGGCAGCAGATTAACAGGGAAAGCAGACATGAACACCATCACATCCAACGCCGAAACGAAACCAGCGCCGCCATCGACATCGCGCAGGCGGCGCATCCTGCGCTGGATCGGGCGCGGGCTGACATGGCTTGGCATCGGCATCATCGCCGTCCTCGTGCTCGGCTTAGTCTTTCAAGCCATGTCCGTCGAGTTCGATAAGCGCGGTTATCTGCCGCGTGGTCAACTGGTGAATGTCGCTGGGCATATGATGCACCTCTACTGCACGGGAGAAGGTAGTCCGACGATCATTCTGGAAGCAGGCGCGTACAGTTATTCGACGGAGTGGTATTGGGTGCAACAGCAGTTGTCTTCCATCAAGCGTGTCTGCTCCTACGATCGCGCTGGTTACGGCTGGAGCGAACCTGTGTCGGGATCGCGCGATGGCTTGCAGCTGGTTCACGAACTTCACGACCTGCTGCAGACGGCGAACGTTCCCGGCCCCTACGTGATGGCAGGTCACTCGCTGGGTGGCGTGACCGTTCCGATCTATGCCGCTGAGTATCCAGATGATGTGCTGGGGGTGGTGCGGGTGGACCCCGCGATTCCGTTGACCTCGATGGACCTTGACGCCTACGAAAAATACAAAGCGCAAAACGAAAGTGCCTACATGCTGCTGTCAGCGCTGGTGCGCTTTGGCGCAGCGCGGTTCATCATCGGTAACGAGGTTGCCGGTTACGGCTTACCCTCAAATATCGCGGCTGAACTCACTGCCCTGAAATCGACCAATCAAGCCGTCGATACATGGGACGCCGAAGTGCGACAGTCGCTGTTGAATCTGAGCCGGCAGGCGAAAGCTGCACCAGACTTTGGCGCGCGCCCGCTGATCATCTTGTGGGCCGGACATCCTGAATTGACCGCCCCGGACGATCGGGCCAAGTTGAAAACCATCTGGAGCCAGGTGGCGGTTCATTCGTCCACTAGCGTGCCCCGCGTCATCGACGACGCCGACCACGGCACGATTCAGGGCAACGAGCTGGACGCACGCCAGGTGAGTGATGCTATTCGCGAAGTGATCGAATCGGCGCAGACCGGTGCACGACTGGTGCGTCAGTAATTCATCGCCGGCAATAACCGACCGGTGCATCTGCGTCTTAAGTCGCATGATCGATCAATCCTTTGGCCGTGCTGGCGCGCGTCGTGGCGCTTTATAATGCTCTTGTCGGCGAGCCAGCGTTCTATGGAGGACAACGTGAACCCATCAGACAACACCGTCATTCAAACGCACGACCTGACCAAGACGTTTAAAGGCGTCAACGCGCTTCAGGCGCTCAACCTGAGCGTCCACAAGAATTCGATCTTCGGCTTCCTCGGCCCCAACGGCGCGGGCAAGACCACCACGATTAAGCTGCTGCTGGGACTGTCGCGCCCCACCAGCGGCCGCGCCGCCATCTTCGGGCAGGACATCGTCCATGAGAGCGAAGCAATCCGCCGCCGCGTGGGCTATCTGGCGCAGGACCCGCGCTACTACGAGCATATGACGGCGCGCGAGACACTGCGCTTTACGGCGCACTTCTTCTATACCGGCCCCAAGGCCGCCATCGAAAGCCGCATCCAGAACACGCTCGACCTCGTCGGTTTGAAAGACAAGGCCGATCGGCCGGTGAAGGGCTTCTCAGGCGGCGAACGCCAGCGCCTGGGCATCGCGCAGGCGCAGGTCAACTATCCCGATCTGTTGATCCTCGACGAGCCGGCGGCCTCGCTCGATCCGCAGGGGCGGCGCGATGTGCTGGAAGTGATGGAACGGCTGCGCAAGTACACCACGATCTTCTACTCCACCCACATCCTCGACGACGTGCAGCGCGTGAGCGACACCGTGGCGATCCTCAACAAGGGCCGTCTGGTCGCGCAGGCGCCCATCGAGCAATTGTTGGCCGGCAACGATGGCATTGCCTACACGGTCGTCGTGAGAGGCGATGGTGAACGCGCGCAGGCGCACGTCGCCAGTCAGCCGTGGGTCAAATCCATCAGCGTCAGGCCGGAGAACAGTCACACCGCGTGGACGGTGAGCGTGGCGGACGATCAAATCGCCGAGGCTCAACTGCTGCGTCTGATCCTGTCCGACGAGAACCTCGCCGTGATTGAGTTTGGCCGCAAGAAACACGATCTGGAAGAAGTCTTTCTCAACATCGTCGAAGGGAGCAACCATGTCCGCATCTAGCACACTATTACCCGTCCGCGCCACCGGCTGGCGCAGCGGCTTTGCCAATCTCTTGAGCAAGGAGACCGGCGCATGGTGGCGCACGCGCGGCTGGCTGATTCAGACCATCATCTGGGTGGCGATCCTGGACGGCATCCTGGCGATGCTGCTGTTCGCCGCGCCGCGTGGCGAAGCCGGCGGCATTGATCACGCCGAAAGCGCCACCGTATTCCTGACGATGGGGCTGATCTCGCTGGCGATCGGCGCGACCATCATCGGGCAGGAAGCCATCATCGACGAGAAGCGATCGGGCACGGCGGCCTGGGTGCTGTCCAAGCCCGCCTCGCGCCCGGCCTTCATCCTGGCCAAGCTGATCGCGCACGGGCTGGGGCTGCTCGTCACGGGCGTGATCGTACCGGGCGTGATCGCCTTCCTCATGTTGACGGGCGCGGGCGCCGTGCTCGACCTCGGCAACTTCGCGGCGGCGCTGGGCAGCATGTTTTTGAGCGTGCTGTTCTATCTCACATTGACGCTCATGCTTGGCACGCTGTCCAACGGGCGCGGCGCCGCCATCGGCATTCCCATCGCACTCCTGTTTGGCTACCAGATCATCCTGGGCCTGGCACCGTGGCTGGCCGGTATCACGCCGTGGGGTTTTCTCTTCGGCGCGGGCAGCCCCGTGCCGCCGATCGCGCGGGTGGCGCTGGGCCAGCCCGACTGGCCTGCCATGCCCATTATGGCGACGATAGGTTGGTGCGCCCTGTTTACGATCGTGGCCCTGTGGCGCTTCGGGCGCGAAGAGTTTTGACGGCTGTTCAAACAACCCGATCGGCCTGCGGCCCCCGCCGGACCGATCGGGCTTCAGGGTGCCCCGTATGGATCAATCGATGACGTATCGCATTCGGCTCAAAGGCCATCTGGCCGCGCACTGGACCGAGTGGTTCGATAGGATGACCATCACGTGCTTGGATAATGGCGAAACCTTGATCGAAGGACCGGTCATCGATCAAGCCGCGCTGCACGGCATGTTGAATCACATTCGCGATCTGGGTCTGCCGCTGCTGGCCGTGGATCGGGTCGAGGAGAATGGATCGACCTGAACGTCCAGCGCGTCGTCGGCGCGCCGCCACTTGCGGGTCGGCCCGAGCGGTGATATAAAGAGGCCGATCCTGCCTGTGAGGTAATCATGTCCACCCATACCGTGGCCCTCATCGCCGACAGCACCTGCGACCTCCCCGCCGAGCTGATCGAACAGTATCGCATCCGCATCATTCCGCAGATTATCGTCTGGGGCGATCAAGAACTGCGCGACCGGGTGGATATTCAGCCCGACGAATTTTATCGCCGCCTGAGCGCCTCACCGCAGCTGCCCACCACATCGCAGCCCAGCGTCAAGTCGTTCCTTGAGCACTATCGGGCCGCGCAGGCCGAGGGCGCGCAGGCCATCGTCGTGCTCACCGTCAGCAGCGCCATGAGCGGCACGTATCAGACCGCGCTGCAGGCGGCGCAGCTCGTCGATCTGCCCGTGCACGTGATCGATTCCAAAGGTCCGACGATGACGTTGGGCTGGCAGACGCTGGCCGCGGCGCGGGCGCGTGAGGCGGGCGCGGACGTGGCCGGCATCATCGCCGCCGCCGATCAGGTGCGGCAGACGCTGGTGCAGTTCGTCTATCTGGATACGCTGGAATACCTGCACAAGGGCGGGCGCATCGGCAATGCCGCCCGGTTCATCGGCGCGCTGCTCGATCTGAAACCGCTGGTCGAGATCAATCATCAGACCGGGCTGGTGGAGGGCGCCGATCGGGTGCGCACCCGCCGCAAAGGGCTGGAGGCGTTGTATCAGAATTTCTTCGCCCGATTGGACACCCGGCGGCCGCTGCACATCGCCGTGCTGCACGGCGGCGCGCCCGACGATGCCGCAGCGCTGGCCGAACGCGTGCGGCAGGAATATCACCCGCTCGAACTGCTGATCAACATCACCGGGCCGGTGCTGGGGCTGCACACCGGACCGCGCGCGCTGGCGCTGTGCGGCTATACGGAATAAGGGCGACTGTGTATTCTCGGCCCGGCGGCCGCCTCGTTCGTTGAAGTCATGACCACACCTTCATCTGATCACCGGCACGACGAACTGATCGATGCTTTCCGCGCGTCGCGGCGGGCCAAGGCCACGGTGCCCGTCCCACCGATTGCCACGCCGGCCTATCGTCGATGGGTGGGCCTGCAGCTGGGGCTCCTCGTCGCCGTGTTATACGGGCTTGTTTCGCAGGGCGTCAACCGGCTGACTTTACCGGGGGTGCCTTTTGTGCAGCCGCCGGTTGATCTCGTCGGTAATCTGCTGCTCATTCTAGTTAGCGGGGCTGCCATCGGCCTGGTGTGCGCCGCGCCGGAACATTCCAGTGATGGCGTGGTGCGGGCCAGCGCGGCCGCGGTCCTGGCCGTCATCGTTCAGTGGCTTACCGCCAACCCACCCACCTCAGTCAACAACCTGCTGACCCTTTCGAATCTTTTCGGCCTCGGCTTGCTGTACATCGGCGCGTTTCCGGCGATGATGCTGCTGCGGCTGGCCGTCGATAATCAGACCGAGGCGTTGGACAAGCCGATCTGGGCCTGGGGGCGGTTTTGGGCGCCGCTGAGCGTGCTGGCATTGGTGGCTGTGGCCGGGGCTTTCTCGATCTTTCCGGCTCACATCCGTGCGGGCTTCAGCGACCTGCACGCGCTGATTCAGGCCGGATTGTCCGTGCACGATCCGGCCGGTTTGCCGTTCGCGCTGCGCGCCGAAAATGGTGTCAGCGGGTTCCTGAATTTTGCGTCAGCCGATTACACGCTGGAGCAAAGTTCAGACTTTGAGCTGTGGAGTGATCTCAGCCTGGAAGATGAAGTGGGCAACGCCATCCTCATGGCGCGCTTTTCGCGCGGCGGCATCGTCGCCTGCGCATACAGTCCCGCGGGCGATCGTTTGCGCTGCAAAAGTTACTTTACGGCTGCGTTTTTCCAGCGGACTGGCTGACCTTGAGACGGGGCCGGTATCACGCCGATTGATCTTCCAGTGCCCGCAGGCGCTGATAGTCTTCGGGCGTATCCACATCCAGCAGCAGGGCGGCATCGTGCCACGGCACATATGTCACACGATGCTTGGCGAACACCGCGCGTCCCCCCACATCGCCGCTGAGGGCCAACAGATCGGTGAAGGTCACGCGATCAAATAACACGGGATTGCCGCGTCGATCTTCGATCAACGGCGCGACCACAGGCGGCAGCGATTGCGCGTGCCGCGCCACAAGGCTCCGCACCAGCTCGATCGGGATGTGCGGCTGATCGACCAGCAGGAAGATCGCCGAACCGATCGTGTCTGGCAACGCCGTCAGCCCCGCTTTGATCGACGTGCTTTGCCCGGTCGCCCAATCGGCGTTGTGCACCACCCGCACGTTTAAGTCGTTGACTGCGGCCTGAATCTCAGCCAGCTGATCGCCGGCCACGACGATCACTGGCGACAGATCGGCCGCCAGCGCCGTGCGCGCCACCTGCCGCACAAACGGTTCGCCGCGCCACGTCAGCAGCGGTTTGGGCCGGCTCATCCGTGTGGAGGCGCCTGCGGCCAGAATGATGCCGGCGGCGGGTTCATGGACGGCGTAAACCTGCTGAGATTTCACGGCGGCAATCACGGCGGCGTGATACGCGGGCAGCAGCCGGCGCGCGATGTTCTGTGCCTGCGCCTGCAGGTCGGGGGTGTCGGCCTGATTCAACAGCGCGATGCGGCGCGCCGTGGGCGGGATGTTCTTCAGGCCGCCAAGGGGATCGCACAACACCTTTGCAATTGCTTCGGGGGTGACAATCGCGTCGGGCGACAGCCCGGCCAGAGTGGCGTATCGATCAACGCGATGAACGTAGTCGGCATTCAACGGCCGGCCCACGCCCGACAGGCCCGTCACGACGATCACGGTGTCCACAAAATCGGGCAGGGGCGGCTCGTGCTCGGCGGGCGCTTTCAGCGGCCGGCCTTTGGAGCCGTCAGCCTCGATGAACAACGGCGCGTGATGACGATGGGCCAGCTCTTTCACGGCGCGGGCAACGTCCGGCGTCAGGCCGGTGGTTTTGCCGGCGCCATTTGCCGGGCCGGTGAAGATTGTGATACCGGGCGGCAGGCCGCTTTCAAACGCAGTGAGATCGGCCGGGCTGGCCGCGAAGAAGTGCTGATTGGCCTGCGTCAGCTGCTCAACCGCCAGGTGCGCGGTGGCAGCGATGATGACGGGCGGCGCATACTCGTGCGCCAGCGCAAACAGCGCGGTGGTTTTGCCGCCGCCGCCCACCAGCGCGACGCGCGGTGTTGCGCCCAACCGCAAGGCCGTCATCAGATTCACGTGTATCATCTCCGGGTCATGATGGCGGCCGCGTTTTCAGCAGCTGCATGATTTCCCGCACGCGCGTCCACAACGGCTCGGCCGTGGGGGCCGCTTCCTTCTCGATCGGCGCGGAGCGTGTGGCCGCCCCGGCGGCCTTCAGCGGTTGTGTCTGAACGATCACGTCACGCTTGAAGGTTTGCCTGAACAGATCGGCGTGGCGTTCGGTCGCCCATACTTCGGCGGTCGCGTCTCCGCGCACCAGACACGTCAACTGCACGGCCGACTCCTGAATGCGGCAGCGGATCGAGCGCACGACCTGCGTGCGGCTCCGGTCGAGGTATTCGGCCAGTCGCAGCAGCGCGCCAAGTCTGGCCGCGCGGTCTTCGTCGTCGCGCGTGAGCACGCCCTTGAACGGCGTCAGGTCCGGCTTGCCGCGCCGGTGATAATGGGCCAGCAGCGCCATCAATGCGATCTCGCGATGCGTAAAGCCCGGCAGCTCGGCATTCATGATTAGATAGGCCGAATGATCATCGTGATTGTAGTAATCGATCGCGACGCCAATATCGTGCAGCAGCGCTGCCCCGCTCAGGATCGTGCGCTCGAATGATCCGCCGCCGTGCAGCGATCGCAGCTGATCGAACAGCGACACGGCCAGCGCTTCCACGTGCCGTGCGTGCGTCCACGCCACGTTGTACAAGCCGGTGAGATTGGCCAGACTGAAGGCCCGCACATCGGGCGCCAGCGGCGCGGGCAGATCATGCAGGAAGTGCTCGTAAAACAGGCCCTCGCGCAGGCCCTGGCCGCACACGATCAATTCGTGATAACCGCCCTGGCGCATGAGCTGCACCAGGGCTAGCGTGCCGCCTACGATGACATCGGCCCGATCGCTGTTCAGTCCCGGCAGTTTTTCGCGCTTGCTCAACGGCAGCTCTTCCATCTCGTGCAGCAGCGCTTCGATGGCCGGCAGCGTCAGCACGTAGCCATGCAGCCGATCGAGCGGATAGGCCCGGCGGCGTTGATCGATCTTAGCCAGCGCGCGGACCGTGCCGCCCAACCCCACCAGCTGATCGCCGCGCGACGCTTTCAGCCAATCGATGCTGCTCAGCAGGGCTTCCACATACCGATTGACCAGCCGCACATCTGACGGCTTGATCGGATCACTGCGCAGAAAGGTTTCGCTCAGGCGCACCGCGCCCAGCGGCAGACTGGTGGACTGGGTCAACCGGCGCTGATGCACGCGGCTCACTTCCAGGCTGCCGCCGCCGATGTCGAGCACCAGGCCGTTCGTCAACGGGGTGCTGTTGATGGCGCCGAGGTAGCCGTAATAGGCCTCTTCGGTGCCGCTGAGCACGCGCAGTTTCAAGCCCGCTTCTCGTTCAACGCGCTGCAGAAACTCCGCCTGATTGCGCGCGTCGCGCACGGCGCTGGTGGCTGTGGCGATGATGGTGTCGATGCCGTTGGCATCGCACAGCGCTTTGAAGACCTTCATCAGCTGCACCGTGCGCTCCATCGGCGCGGCGCGCAGTACGTTCTCCGCCCCCATCCCTTCGCTCAACCGCACCCGCTCGCGCACCTGATCGATCAGTTGAAAGGTTGCGCCGGGCGAATAGGCCAGAATGATCAGGCGGCTGGTGTTGGAGCCAAGATCGACGATGGCAAGGCGCTGTTGCATGGGGCGGATCCGGTGTGAAGGATACGGGAATTATAACAGCAAGCCGGTTGACGCTACCCGGCAGCTGCCACCCTGCCGTGAAGCGGGGCGGGCCAGACGTCGGCGCCGGGGGCCAGCTCGCCTCAATCGGGGGCCACCACCGCCGAATTTGCCACCGTTTGATTGTGAGCGAATTCTCATAGTTGACGGCTGTTTGACAAATACCCTATAATGAAGCCAGCCACAGGGAAGGTAGGCCTCGCGTCCGCCGCATCATTCATCGGGCAGGGGGACGGCGATGAACACCTTCCAGCCATTGCCCGGCCGCAAGGCCCCCATTGCCGCAGTCATGGTGATTGGCGGCGGCATTAGTGGGATGCGTGCGGCTCTGGACCTCGCCGACGCCGGCCTCAAAGTCCACCTCATCGAACATACACCATGCCTGGGCGGGCGCGTTGCACAGCTCGGCTACATGTTTCCGCAGCACGATTGCGTTCTCTGTCGCGGCACGCCTGATCACGGTTACGGTTGTACGCGCCCCTCCATTTCCCCGGCGTACACCCGTTACAATCAGCATCCCAACATCGAGATCATGACGCGCACTCACGTCGTCGATGTGGCGGGCCAGGCGGGCGACTTCACCGTCTCGCTGCGGCAGGAGCCGCGCTACGTCGAGGTCGAACGCTGCATCGACTGCGGCCGCTGCGCCGAGGTCTGCCCGGTCGATCTGCCGGACGAATATCAGCAGGGTTTGACGCGGCGCAAGGCGGCCTACAAAGTGGCGGCCCGCGCCGCGCCCGATGCCTACGTCATCGATCGCGGCCCGTACTGCGACGACTGCGGCAAGTGTGCGGAGGTCTGCCCCAGCCGCGCGATCGATCTATCGGAACAACCCCGCCTGTTGACGGTGGAAGTCGGCGCGATCATTCTGGCGCTGGGTTTTCAGGTCTATGACGCAGCCAATCTGGCCGAACTGGGTTATGGCCGCTATCCCAACGTCCTCAACGCCATGCAGTACGAACGATTGGCGAGCCGATCCGGTCCCACCGAAGGTCTGGTGGTGCGCCCATCGGATCAGCGCCATCCCCGATCGATCGCCTGGCTCCAATGCGTCGGCTCGCGCGATCAGCACACCTCGTACTGTTCGTCGATCTGCTGCATGTACGCCACTAAAGAAGCGCTGCTGGCCAAGCAGCGCCTGGGCGATGCGGTCGATTGCTGCGTCTTCATCATGGACGAGCGGGCGTTTAACAAAGAATACAGCGTGTATTTTGCCAACGCGCGCGATCGGCACGGCGTCCGCTACGTGCGCTGCCGCGTCTCAGACGTGCGCGAAGATCCCGCCACCCGCGATCTCATTCTGCACTACGCCGCGCCTGACGGCCAGCGGCGCGAAGAGCGCTTTGAGGCGGTGGTGCTGGCGACCGGACTGCAGCCGCCTGATTCGGCCCGCGCCCTGGCCGAGCTGCTGGATATTGAACTCAACGAATACGGCTTCTGCCAGACCGATAAGTTTACGCCCCTTCAGACCTCACGGCCGGGTGTTTTTGTATGCGGCGCGTTCACGTCGCCCAAGGAGATCGTCGAGACCATCATCGACGCCAGCGGCGCGGCGGCCGAGGCGATGCGCCTGCTCAACGATCGGCTGCGCACGCACGCCTACACCCGCGCGTGGCCGTTCCTGTCGCAGCCTGAGCCGCTGCACGAGCGCGACGTGAGCGGCGAGCCGCAGCGTGTGGGCGTCTTTGCCTGCGCCTGCGGCTCGACGATTGGCCGCGCCATCGATCTGCCCGATCTCCTGCGGCGAGCGGCCCAGTCGCCGGGAGTGGTCTTTGCCGAGACGCTGGATTTTGCCTGCTTCCCCACCGGGCTGGAACACATCCAATCGCGCATTGAGGAGGCGCATCTCAATCGGGTGGTGATCGGCGCGTGCAGCAATCGCACGCACGAGGCGCTGTTTCAGCGTCTGCTCTGGCAATCGGGCCTGAATCCCTATCTGCTGGAACTGGTCAATCTGCGCGAGCAATGCACGGCCGTCCACACGCAGCAGCACGCGCTGGCCAATCGCAAAGCGCAAGAGCTGATCCGTATTGCGGTCGGGCGCGTGCTGGCCGCACAGCCCGTGCACAAAGAGCAGAGCCTGTGCCAGCCGGCCGCGCTTATCATCGGCGGCGGCGTGACCGGCATGACGGCCGCGTTAGCCATCGCCGACAGCGGCTACGATGTGCAGCTGGTCGAGCGCAGCGAAATGCTCGGCGGGAACCTGAACAATCTGTACTACGTCGCCGAGGGGTACGATCCGCAGCGCCTGCTGCGCGATCTGGTCAATCGCGTGCGCGCGCACCGGCGCATTGCCGTTCACACGCGCACGGAAGTCGTGCGCCACAGCGGGCACGTGGGCAACTTTCGCGCCGGGCTGCGCACGACTTATGCCGATGGCTCCGCGGACGAGTTCACCATCGAGCACGGAGCCACGATCGTGGCGACGGGTGGGCGCGAGACGCGCGAACATCCCTGGCTGAATCTGCCGCACGTCATCACGCAGCGCGATTTGGAAGAGAAGATCATTCATCATCCGCAGGAAATTGCTGCACTGGACGATGTGGTGATGATCCAGTGCGTGCGGCCGGTCGGCATGCCCGATTACTGTTCGCGCGTATGTTGCACCAACACGCTGAAGAACGCCATCCGCCTGAAGTTGTTCAAGCCGGCGTGTCGCGTCAGCGTGTTGTACAAGAACATCGTGACCTACGGCTTCCGCGAGGAGTTCTATACCGAGGCGCGGCGGCTGGGCGTGATGTTCATCCGCTACACCGATGACGAGCCGCCCGCGATCGAGGTCGAAGCCGATCGGCTGGTGGTGCACGTGCGCGATCTCTCGCTCAATCGGGAATTGGCGCTGCCCGCCGACCTCGTACCACTCAGCATGACCATCGCTCCGGCCGCGGGCAGCGTCGATCTGGCGAAAACGCTGCGCGTGCCCATCACGGGTGAGGGCTTCTTCAAAGAGGCGCAGTTGAAACTGCGCCCGATGGACTTCATGCGCGAGGGGATTTTCCTGGCGGGCATGGCGCACTATCCCAAGTTCATCGAGGAAAGCATCAGTCACGCGCTGGCAGCGGCGGCGCGGGCGCTCACGTTGCTCTCGCAAGGATCGCTGCATCTGGGCGGTGTGGTGGCCGTCGTCGATCCGAAGAAGTGCGTGGGCTGCCTGACCTGCACGCGCGTGTGCCCATTTTCGATTCCGCAAGTCGTCCAGCAAGAAGGCCGATCGGGTGTGGGCGATCTCGGCGGCGCGGCCTACATCGATCCGGCGCAGTGCCAGGGCTGCGGCACCTGCACGGGTGAATGTCCCGCGAACGCGATTCAGCTGATCAACTACACGGACGAGCAGATGATGCTGAAGGCAATTGGTGGCTTAGGGCGTTGGGCAGCGTGACGAGTGATGAGTGACGAGTGAAGCGTGCGGTAATGAGTAATGAGTAATGAGTAAAGGTTGCTTCCCGACAATGTGTTCTGGCTTGGCAATAAAATTACTCGTTACTGGTTACTCGTTATATACGCAATACGCAACACGCTCCAGTGATCAATATGACATCGCAAAAAGTCCAGACCTTTGAACCAGAGATTACCGCCTTTTACTGCATCTACTGCGGTTACATGGCGGCGGATACGGCGGGCGCGCTGGGGATTCAGTACCCGGCCAACGTCAAGTTTGTGCGGCTGCCGTGCACCGGCAAGACCGACGTGCGCTATTTGCTGGAGGCGTTTGAGCAGGGCGCCGACGGCGTGTACGTGGTGGCCTGCCCGATCGGCAATTGCCATCACGTCAGGGGCAACGAGCGTGGCCGCGCCCGTCTGCGGCGCGCCAAGCAGCTCCTCGATGAGATCGGCATCGGCGGGGAACGGCTGGATATCTTCTTCATGTCGGGCAGCCAGGCGCACGCCTTCGCGAATGCTGCACAGACGATGACTGAGCGGATACGGAAGTTAGGGCCGAATCCGTTGAAGGCGAATGGGGAAGTCCGAATTCGGACTGCGGATCAAGAGACGGAAGAGGATGAGGGTTTTCGCGGGAGGAGACAATGATGAGTGATAAGTGATGAGTGAAGTGCCAATGATCACCGTGAGAGAATCACTCATCACTGGTGACCACCAATGACCTAACATGACTCAAGCAAACGCACCTCCACTGAACACACCACCCATCGGCGCCGTGATGGTCGTCGGCGGCGGCATTGCGGGCATGCAATCCGCGCTCGATTTAGCCGATCAGGGCTTTAAGGTGTACCTCGTCGAAGCGCAATCGGCTATCGGTGGACACATGGCGCAGCTCGACAAGACCTTCCCCACCAACGACTGCGCCATGTGCACCATATCGCCGCGCCTCGTCGAGACGGGCCGCCATCCCAACATCACGTTGATGACCGACAGCGAAGTCATCGACGTACAGGGTCAGGTCGGCGACTTCACAGTGAAAGTGCGCCACAATCCGCGCTACATCGACGTGGAAAAGTGCGTGGGCTGCGGCGATTGCGATAAGGTCTGCCCGGTCATCATTCCCGACACGTTCAACGAAGGGCTTTCCAAACGCCACGCTGCTTACAAGTTGTATCCGCAGGCCGTGCCCAACGCCTATGCCATCGCCAAGCGCGGCATTGCGCCCTGCCGTGATGCCTGCCCTGCCGGTCAACGCGCGCAGGGTTACATCGCACTGATCCGCGAAGGCCGTTGGCACGACGCCCTGCGCGTGATCAAGATGGACAATCCGTTCCCCGGCATCTGCGGGCGGATTTGCAATCATCGCTGCGAGACGGCCTGCAATCGCGGACAGGTTGACGAGCCGATCAACATCCGCGCGCTCAAACGCTTCGTGACCGACAAAGTCTATGCAGAAGATCGCCAACCGATTGAACCACTCCCTCGACGGTTCGATCAGCGCGTGGCGATCATCGGCGCGGGGCCGTGCGGTTTGACGGCGGCGCAAGACCTGGTGCGCGCGGGCTTTGGCGTCACCGTCTTCGAAGCGATGCCGGTAGCGGGCGGCATGCTGCGCCTCGGTGTGCCGGAATATCGCCTGCCGACGGCCATCATCGAACGTGAAGTGCAGGACATCGTCGATCTCGGCGTCGATCTACGCTTGAATCATCGCATCGACAATCTCGACGACATCTTCGACGAAGGCTTCGATTCTGTGCTGATCGCCGTCGGCGCGCACGAAGGCATCCGTTTACCGATCCCCGGCGCGAATCTGGATGGCGTAATCATCAATACACACTTCCTGCGCGATGTGCGCCTGGGCAAGTATGCAGGAAGCACGATGCACGCTACAGGATTGGGTCAACGCGTATTAGTGCTGGGCGGCGGCAATGTCGCCATCGATTGCGCGCGCAGTGCGGTGCGTCTGGGTCGCCATGTCGAGATGGCCTGCCTCGAAAGCGGCGAGAAAGTTCCGGCGCATCCGTGGGAAGTGCAGGCCGCACGCGAAGAAGGCATCATCCTGCACGAAGGCCGCACGTTCGAGCGTATTCTCAGCGACGAGCACGGGCACGTGCGCGGCGTCGAGTGCATGCGCGTCGCCTCGTTCAGCTTCGACGAGATGGGGCGCTTGAACGTCGAGAAAGTGCCGAACTCGACGCACGTGATCGAATGTGATACCGTGATCTTCTCGGTGGGGCAGCGCGCGGGTCTCGCGTTCATCCCCGATGATGCGGGTGTGGGATTGACGGGCCGCAATTTGATTGCAGTGAATCCCAATACACTCGCCGCCACGCGCGAAGGCGTGTTCGCCGCGGGCGACAGCGTCTCGGGCACGGCGTTTGTGATCGAAGCCGTCGCCAGTGGGCATACCGCCGCCCGATCGATCATCCGCTATTTGCAGGGCGAACACCTCGAACCGCCGCCGCGTCCCGAACTGCCGGTGGTGAAGTTGACGCGCGACGAGATCGACGCCCGCATGGCGCGCGGCGAGATCAAACGCCAGCCGCGCGTCCCCCTGCCCGAACTGCCGGTCGAGAAACGCATCGACAACTTCGTCGAGGTCGAAGGGGGCTACGACGATCAATCGGCGCAGCGCGAGGCCGCCCGCTGCCTGGCCTGCGGCATCTGCTCCGAGTGCATGAGCTGTACGTTTGCCTGCGGCACCAACGCGATCGATCACAACATGGTGGCGCGTGACGAAGATGTGCGTGTGGGTGCGGTTGTCCTTGCGCCGGGCTATCAAGCGTATCGCGCCGAACTGTCTGAAGAGTATGGATTGGGTCGTTATCCAAACGTGGTGACCTCGCTGCAATTCGAGCGGTTGTTGTCGGCTTCAGGGCCAACGTTGGGGCATGTGCAGCGCCCATCGGACGGGAAGAGCGCGCAGAAGATCGCATTCTTGCAATGCGTGGGCAGCCGCGATCAATCGCACGATTACTGCTCGTCGGTGTGCTGCATGTACGCGGCCAAGCAGGCGATTATGGCCGTCGAACATGCGAAGGCAGAGAATCACAATGGGCCATTACAGTGCCGAGTGTTCTTCATGGATACGCGCGCGTACAGCAAAGGTTATGAGGAATACTATCGCCGCGCCGAGAAGAAGTATGGCGTGCAGTACACCCGCTGCCGCATCAGCGATTTGCGCGAAGACCCCGACACGCACGATCTGGTGCTGCGCTACTTCGACGAGCAAGGCCAGTTGCAGCGCGAGCGCTTCGATCTCGTCACGTTGTCCGTCGGCATGGAGATTTCGCCCAAGGTGCGCGAGTTGGGTCAGCGCCTCGGCATCGAACTCGACGACTACGGCTTCTGCCACACGGTGCAGTTCAATCCGCTCGAGACGAGCCGCGCGGGCATCTATGCCGTCGGGCCGTTCCGCGAGCCGAAGGACATTCCGGAATCGATCGTGGAAGCGAGCGGCGCCGCGGCCGCCGTTGCTTCGCGCTTGAGCGAGTCGCGCTTCACGTTGACCACGCGCCAGGAATATCCACCGGAGCGCGATGTGCGACAGGAAGAGCCGCGCGTGGGCGTGTTCGTGTGCCATTGCGGATCGAACATCGGCGGCTTCCTCGACGTGCCCGGCGTTTCAGAGTATGCGAAGACTTTGCCCAATGTCGTCCATGCCGAGAACAATCTGTACACGTGCTCGCAAGACAGCATCAAGCACATCATCGAGCGCGTGAAGGAACTCAATCTCAATCGCGTGGTCGTCGCCTCGTGCACACCGCGCACGCACGAGCCGCTGTTTCAGGATGCGCTGCGCCAGGCGGGCTTGAATCCGTATCTGTTCGAGATGGCGAACATCCGCAATCAATGCTCGTGGGTGCATCCGGGCGACTGGGATGGCGCAACCGCGAAGGCGAAGACGTTGGTGCGCATGGCCGCCGCGCGCGCGGCGGAATTGGAGCCGCTGCATTCTTCGCAAGTGTCGATCCGGCACGCGGCGTTGATCATCGGCGGCGGGGCGGCCGGCATGAATGCGGCGTTGTCGCTGGCCGATCAAGGCTTCCCGGTGCATCTAATCGAGAAAAGCGATCAGCTCGGCGGTAATCTGCGCCATTTGCATTTTCTGATCAGCGAAGCGCGCGGCCCGCAGGATTATCTGGCGGGATTGATCGATCGTGTGACGCGGCATCCGCTGATCAATGTTTATTTGCAAACGGAATTGATCCAAACCGGCGGGTTCAAGGGCAACTTCACGAGCAAGTTACAAGATGCAAGAGGCATGATGCAGGAAGTGCAACACGGCGTAACGATTGTGGCGATTGGCGGCATAGAATACAAAGGCCGCGAATACAGCTACGGCCAACATCCCGGCATCATGACACAGTTGGAGTTTGAGGCGCTGCTGGCGAATCAACAATCAGCAATCAGAAATCAACAATCCATCGTCATGATTCAATGTGTTGGCCCAGCGGAGAAATTCTGCGCGCGGCTGTGTTGCTCAACCGCGCTCAAGAACGCCCTGAAGATGAAAGAACTCAACCCGCAGGCTGAAGTCACGATCCTCTATCGCGACATTCGCACTTACGGCTTCAAAGAACGCCTTTATACTGATGCACGGCGTGCCGGTGTTCGCTTCATCCGTTTTGACTTCGAGCATAAGCCAGAAGTGTCAATCAGTAATCAGCAATCAACAACACCTGCACTGCATCCGCAGCGCGGTGCAAGTGTCAACAATCAGCAAATCGTCATTCGCATTCATGAGCCAATCCTGGATCGCGATCTCGAACTACGCCCTGATCTCTTGGTGCTCAGCACACCGATCGTGCCGCAGAAAGATGCGCATGAGTTGTCTGCCCGGCTGAAAGTGCCGCTCGATGCGGACGGTTTCTTCCTCGAAGCACACCCGAAACTGCGGCCGGTGGACTTCGCGTCCGATGGCCTGTTCATGGCGGGCGTGGCGCATTATCCCAAGTTCCTCGACGAGACGATCGCGCAGGCGCAGGCGGCCGCGGCTCGTGCGGCGATCATTCTCTCGCAAGAGAGCGTGTTGACCAACGCGCGCGTGGCCGTGGTGGACGATGCGAAGTGCACCGGCTGTTTGACGTGCGTACGTATTTGTCCGTTTGGCGTGCCGAAGATCAAAGCGAATCTCACGGGCGTGGGCAATATCGTCGGCGCGGCCTACATCGAAGCGGCGGTGTGCCAGGGCTGCGGATCGTGCGTGGCGGAATGCCCCGCGCGCGCGATTCAGTTGATGCACTACACGGATGCGCAGATGATGATAAAGGTTCGCGCGCTGTTGGAGCCGAAGACGGGCTTTATCCGGACGGATGCGCCTATGAATGAATTCATTGGCTGATGGCGGAAACACGTTGAAACGTGTTCTACCATGTTTCCGTTATCAGCCGCCGAATTCATTCGATGGTGGCCGGCGATCAAGGTGAATATCACGGTCTGTGACGGCTAAAACTCGGCGATGAACACAACCACCGATCAACTGAACATCCTCGCCTACTGTTGCGAGCACTGCGCCTACGCTGCCGCCGATCTGGCCGGCGGGCTGCGGCTGCAATATCCGCCCGCGATCAAGATCGTGCAGGTGCCGTGCACGGGCCGCCTCGACGTGCTGACGGTGCTGCGGGCGGTGGAGGACGGCGCCGACGGCGTCATGGTGGCGGGTTGACTGCCCGGCGACTGTCATTACCTGGAAGGTAATGCCAATGCCAAGCGCCGGGTGGCGCACGTCCAGGCGCTGCTCAAGCAGATCGGGCTGGAGCCGGAACGGGTGCAGATGTTCAATCTGTCCTCGGCCATGGCCGGGCGCTTTGTGGACATCACGACCGAGATGACGCAGACAATAGAAGGATTGGGGCCGAACCCGTTGAAAGATAAAGTGACAAGTGACGATTGATGAGCTAAATTCTGCATCCTGCGTCTTGCAGCGGTGATTGGAGGTCAACCATGATCGTAGCCGAACAGAAACCCTTAGCCGAAATCAAAGCCCTGATCGGCGACGCGCAGAAGGTGCTGGTGGCCGGCTGCGGTACGTGCGTCACTGTCTGCTTTGCGGGCGGCGCGCGCGAAGCCGCCATCGTCGCCGCCTCGCTGCGCATGGCCTCCAAACTCGACGGCAATGCGAAAGCCATCACCGATGCGACCGTGCAGCGTCAGTGCGAGTGGGAATACCTCGACGAGATTGCCAATCAGGTGCGCGACGCCGACGTGGTACTGTCGCTGGGCTGCGGCATCGGCGTGCAGGCCATGACAGAGCACTTCCCCGACAAGTGGATTGTGCCGGGGCTGAACACCAAATTCCTGGGTCTGCCCACCGAGCAGGGCGTGTGGGCCGAACGCTGCGCGGCCTGCGGCGACTGCATCCTGGGTCTGACGGGCGGCATCTGCCCCATCGCGCGCTGCTCCAAGAACCTGCTCAATGGACCGTGCGGCGGATCGGAGGACGGCCATTGTGAGATCAACGCCGACGTGCCGTGCGCCTGGCAGCTCATCTACGATCGCTTATCGAGCATGGGCAAACTCGATCGGTTGTTGGACATTCAGCCACCCAAAAACTGGCGCACGGCACGCGACGGCGGCCCGCGCAAGATCGTGCGGCCCGATCTGAGATTGACGGCGGAAGAAGAATAGCGAGACCTGCGCCATGCGAGCATCCTGAGCGGAGCAGAGCGGAGTCGAAGGATGCGAAGCAATCTCGCGCAGTGAGTGGAGATTGCTTCGTCGCAAACAACGCTCCTCGCCATGGCACGATAGGAAAAATGACTATGACTCCACAACCTAACGGCAACGGCTATCTGTCTGGATCGAATTTGGAGAAGGTGCTGAAGAACGGGCACTTTGCCGTCACGGCGGAACTCGGCCCGCCGCAGAACGCCGACGCGGCCGTCATCCGCAAAAAGGCGGCGCTGCTTAAAGGTCACTGCGACGCGGTGAACCTTACCGACAATCAGACGGCCATCGTGCGGATGTCCAGCATCGGCGCAGGCGCGCTGGTGGTGCAAGAGGGACTGGAGCCGGTCATCCAGATGACGTGCCGCGATCGCAACCGCCTCGCGATGCAGAGCGATCTGCTGGGCGCGTACGCGCTGGGCATGCGCAACATTTTGTGTCTGTCCGGCGATCATCAGACGTTTGGCAATCATCCGAACGCCAAGAACGTCTTTGATATGGATTCGATCCAGCTGGTGCAGATGGTGACGGCTTTGCGCGATCAACACGCCTTCCAGTGCGGCGAAGCCATCAAGGGACAGGAACCGCGTTTCTTCGTGGGTGCGGCCGAATCGCCCTTTGCCAGCCCCGTCGATTTTCGCCCCTACCGGTTGGCCAAGAAAGTCAAAGCGGGCGCCAACTTCATCCAGACGCAGTTGGTGTATGACCTCGACGCGTTCAAAGTCTTCATGGAGAAAGTGCGTGAACTGGGCGTCCACACCCAGACGTACATTCTGGCCGGCGTCGGCCCGTTGAAAAGTCCGACGATGGCGCGTTACATGAAGGACAACGTGCCGGGCCTCCGGGTGCCCGATCGGCTGATCGAGCGCATGGAGGCCGCGGGCGCACCGTGGGCGGGCAAGTCCAAAGACGAGCTGACCAAGGAAGACAAGAAAGCCCGATCGGCCGCGTGGCAGACCGAAGGGATCAAGATCTGCGTCGAGATCATCCAGCAGCTGCGCGACATCGAAGGCGTGGCCGGCGTGCACATCATGGCGATCGAATGGGAAGAAGCGGTGAAACCGATTGTGGAGGGCGCGGGCTTGCTGCCCAGGCCGGTTGTGGCGTGATGCGCAAAACATGGTGCGTAACGCGAACACACGATCTTCACGTTTTACGTTTCACGTCTTGGTTCAGGAGGCGCGCATGAGTGAAGCAACGCCGATCAATTCAGAGCTGGCCCGCCGGGTGCAGGAGGCTACCGGCCAGAACGCCTACCTGTGCTATCAGTGCGTCAAGTGCACCAGTGGCTGTCCCGTGAGCGAGTTCTTCGACTGGCAGCCGAACCAGATCATGCGCGCCGTGCAGTTGGGACAGGAAGACGTGGCTTTGCATTCGCAGACGCCGTGGCTGTGCGCGGCGTGCCAGACCTGCACCACACGCTGCCCGCAGGGACTGGACATCACCGCCATCATGGAGTTTTTGACGCGTGAGGCGAAGGCGCGCGGCTTCAAACCTGAAGTTCCGGCAGTGAAGGCCTTTAACGAGGCCTTTATGCGCGAGATTCAGCTGTGGGGCCGCGCCTACGAATTGGGCCTGATCGCAGAAATGAAGTTACGCACTCTGGGTACACGCCCGCTCACCGATGACGTGGATCTGGGTTTGAAGATGCTGCGCAAGCGCAAGCTAAAACTCCTGCCCAAACCCACGCGCGCGCCGCGCCATGTCAAGCCCATCGCCGGCGCGTCAAAAGCCATCGCCTACTATCCCGGCTGCTCGCTGCATTCCACCGGCGTCGAGTTTGATTCGTCGGCCAGGGCCGTGTGTGAAGCGCTGGACCTGAAATTGATCGAGCCGCATGGCTGGGTGTGCTGCGGCAGCTCGGCCGCGCATCGTGCCGATCCGGCTGCCGCATTGCGTTTGCCGCTGGAGAATCTGGCCATCATCGAACAGAGCGGCTTCTCAGAAGTGACGATGCCGTGCGCGGCGTGCTTCAATCGTCACAAGGCCGCGCAGCACGAGATGCGCCGCAGTCAGCAGCTTGCGCGCGCCGCCGAGGTGGCCAAGTCGATCGGGTACACGTACCGCGATACGGTACAGGTAAATACGCTGATCGAAACCATTACCGCGCACGTCGGGCCGGAGCAAGTCGCGGCCAAAGTCAAACAATCGTTGAAAGGCCTGCGGGCCGTGTGTTATTACGGGTGTCTGCTGACACGCCCACCGCAGGTCACGCAGGCCGCGCATCCCGAAAATCCCACCGACATGGATGAGTTGATGTCCGCCATCGGCGTGGACGTAGTCGATTGGTCGTACAAGACCTCGTGCTGCGGCGCCGCCCACTCGCTCACCCGACCGGATATTGTGCTCAAACTCAGTAGCCGTCTCATCGAGCATGCGCGCGAGGCCGGCGCGGACGTGATGGTGGTGGCGTGTCCCTTGTGCCACGCCAATCTGGACGCGCGTCAATTCCAGATGAAGTTGGAACAGCCGCTGCCGGTGTTGTACTTTACGCAGTTGATGACCTTGGCGCTGGGCCTGCCGGATAAAGCCGCGCTGGGCAAGAACCTGATCGATCCACGTCCGATCTTGCGCGACAAAGGACTGATGTCGGTATACCACTGATGCCCCCGGCCCGGCAGCGACAAGCCGTGAACCGGGGGAGGGCGGAGTGACGATGCAGCTGGCGACCGAGCACGCCTTTTCGATCGATTCAACGGTCGATCTGCTCGAAGCGCTCGACAGGGCGTGGCGCGCGATTTGCCGCGCCTACGACGCGACGGCCGATCTGCCCGAGCTGACCAACCTGTTTGACGGCGCGGAGCTGGCGCTGCCCGAGCGGTGCGCGGAGACGGTCGTAGCGAACATGCTGCTGGAAGTCATGGAGGAGATTCCGCGCTTTTCGGCCTGGTACAAACGGCCGTTGGGCGTGGTGCGCGATGTGGCGCGAAGAACCGGTCAAGTCTGCTGGCATTTGTCGCCGGCGACTCGAGTTCAGTGGCAGCCGCTCATCCGGCAGCTGGCGGCGGCGATTGACCGCAATGTCGGCCTGATTCTCGCCAGCCGCGTGCTCGACAACACCGACCTCTTCACGGCGGACGACGATGATTCGCGCGCGTTGGCCTTCTGCCGGTGCGCGCCGCCCCGCGTCATCCTGGTTAATCGTGCCGTTCTCGGCTGCTCGGAAATTGTCTGCGACGCCTGCCAGCAGCCGTTTCTGCCCGCCGACAGATAAGACAACGCGCCGATCCTCCCGCCTCGTTTGTCATCGGAGAAACGTTCGATCAGTGCGCCGCGTTTGGCGATGACAACTCGCTTGATGAATCATGCGCTAGCGCAGTTTCCAGGTTGAGTTACGATATTCCGCCGCGCCGTCATTCCCGCATGTTTTCGCCAGGCGCGCCCCCGCTTCGTGGACAGGGCGTAGCGGAAATCCAGACAGCCTATCAGAATAGAGTGCCAATCGTCAGCCTGGATGCCCGATAGAAGCATACTGCGCAGGGCATGACAGAGTCGTAAATCAAAGTGGAATTCGCTCGAGATCGTGGGGGCGTTTCACCACAACGTCGCTTGTTGTGGACGAGGCGGATCAGCGTCTATCATTGATTGGCTGAGCTCATTCGCTAGTACGTCGAAGTCGATCGCCGCCGGATCGATGCGTCGCGCGCCGCCCGCGATGAGCAGATCAGTTCCCGCGCTGCCCGGCACGGCATAGACGACGCGACCCTGCTTCCTCGCTTTTGCGGCGGTATCCAGACTGCCGCTCTTCTCACCCGCTTCGATCACGATCACGGCGCGGCTCAACCCGCTGATGATGCGATCGCGCGCCATCAGGTTTTGGCCTTTAGGCGGCGTGTTGGGATGCAGTTCCGACAGGATCGCGCCGCCTCCGACGATCTGCTCGGCCAGTTCAAAATTCTCCTTCGGGTGGATGAAGCGAATGCCCGATCCCAGCACCGCGATGGTGCGTCCGGTTTCGATCGCGCCTTGATGCCCTGCGGTATCGATGCCGAGGGCCAGACCGCTGACAATGGTTAAACCGCGCGCGGCCAACTCCCGCCCGATCGTCTGTGCCAGCTCGACGGCCCCGCGTGTCGGTTCGCGCGTGCCCACAATCGCCACGGCGTTGTCGTCGGAGCGCTTCAACGCGCCGCGCATGAACAGCACCATCGGCGCATCGGGCAGCGGGCGCAAGCGATCGGGAAAACGGGCATCATCCCACGTCAACAAATCGATCCCCTCGTCGTTGAGCGAGAGCAATTCGCTTTCCAGCTGTTCGATCGGCGCGGCCAGAATCTGCGCGGCCATCGCCTCCGTCACGCGCGGAACTTCAATCAACTCGGCCAGCGATGCTTCAAAGATCGCTTCCACATCGCCGAAGCGCTCGATCAACTTGCGCGCCGTCACGCCGCCAATGCCGCTCACCGTTGTTAAGGCCAGCCAATGTGCGTTTGCCATTTGCCCTCACTCGTCACTCGTTACTATTCAGCCTCACCCCCGGCCCCTCTTCTGACGACGGTAAAGATGTCGTCAGAAGAGGGGAATGGGCGCTCCCCCTCTCCTGAAATCATCTTTTGATTTCAGGAGAGGCCGCAGGTGCCGGTGCTGTTCCGGCAGTGGCCGGGGGGTGAGGTTGAGCAGGAACCATCACTCAATGTCGTTAAGTTAGTGAAATATACTTCCCCGTCTCCGTCATGCCCGAATGCTTTTGTCGGGCATCCAGCCTGGCGATTGAGAAATTCCGC
>CAZKBQ010000007.1:86766-108123 GCA_964550855.1 uncultured Anaerolineae bacterium | reverse complement strand
CCATCACCGACGGGCAGATCTACCTCGAAACGGACCTGTTCAACGCCGGCATCCGACCGGCCCTGAACGTGGGCATTTCGGTGTCGCGGGTGGGCGGTGACGCGCAGACCAAGGCGATGAAGCAGGTGGCCGGCCGCCTGAAAGGCGATATGTCGCAATATCGCGATCTGGCGGCGTTTGCGGCGTTCGGTTCCGACCTCGACGCGACGACGCGTCGTCAGCTGGAACGCGGCCAGCGCCTGACCGAAATCTTGAAGCAGGCGCAGTACCAGCCGGTGCCGCTGGCGAATCAGGTGGTCACCATCTTTGCGGCGACCAACGGTTACGCCGATGGCGTGCCGGTGGCGCGCATGGGCGAGTGGGAAGCGGCGCTGACCAAGTTCATGGCCACGCAGTACGGCAGCATTTTGCAGAGCATCGAGGCCGACAAGCGCATCTCCGACGAGCTGATGCCGACGCTCAAGCAGGCATGCGAAGCGTTCAAGAAGACGTGGAGTTAGTGGTTTTAGTGAGATAGTGCCATAGTCAGTCAGGGCGCCAGTCACACCGATGCCCTTCACCGGCGCCCGCTGAAACTATCGAACTACCGCACTCAGGAACTGCCCTATGCCTACTGTACGCGAAATCGAACGCCGCATCCGCAGTGTCAAGAACATCGCGCAGGTGACGCGGGCGCTGGAAGCCGTGTCGGCCTCCAAGGTGCGCAAGGCGCAGACGGCCGTGCTGAATACGCGCCCGTACGCCACCGAGGCGTGGCGCGTGCTGACGGACCTGACCAAACAAGCCGGCGCCGGCCCCAATCTGCACCCGCTGTTGACCGAACGCCCCGTGAACACGATTGACCTGATCGTCGTGACCAGCGATCGGGGTTTGTGCGGCGCGTTCAACTACAACGTCATTCGCGCCGCGCTGGATTTTATCCGCAAGCAGAAAGCGCCCGTCAATATCATCAGCGTGGGCCGCAAAGGTCGTGAGCTGCTGTTCCGCGCCGGGCAGAAGATCGTGGCGGAATACAGCAATCTGCCGGCCGCGCCGTCGATCGTGGACGTCAGCCCGATCGGTCGCACCGGCGTGGACGACTTTCTGGCCGGGCGGGCCGACGCGGTCTATATCGCGTACACCGATTTCATCAACACGCTGAGCCAGAAGGCGCGCGTGCGGCCGCTGCTGCCGCTGAGCGCAGGCGTCAAAGGCGAGCTGGTGGCCGAGAACGCCGTGGGCAGCCTGGAGTCGACGACACGCACCGCGCGCTTTGAGTATATTTACGAGCCGAGCCTCAAATCATTGCTGGATTCGCTGATTCCGCACTTTACGGAGTTGCAAGTCTATCAGGCGCTGCTGGAATCGATCGCCAGTGAGCACAGTGCGCGAATGGTGGCCATGCGCAACGCCACCGACAACGCCCGGGCGCTGGTGGACACGCTGACGCTGGTGCGCAACAAGGCGCGGCAGACGGCCATCACCGGCGAGCTGCTGGACATCGCCGGGGGCGCGGAAGCGCTGAAACAAGGCCGTTGATAACGGCGTCATGACGAGCGCCAACGGCGCGACGCAATCTCTTACACAATACATGAGATTGCGTCGTCGGCCAACGGCCTCCTCGCCATGACCTTTATCCATCATTTACTCGTCACATCTCGTGGAGGATGTCAATGCCAAAGGACGGAAAAGTCGTGCAGGTGCTGGGCGGCGTGGTAGACGTGGAGTTCCCCGCCGACAACATGCCGAATATTTACGACGCGCTGGAAGTAGCGCGGCCCGGTGATCTGCCGCTGGTGCTGGAAGTGCAGCAGCAGCTGGGCAATGAGCGCGTGCGCTGCGTGGCGATGGACGCGACCGACGGCCTGAGCCGCGGCGTCCCGGTCAAGAACACGGGCGCGCCCATCAAGGTGCCGGTGGGTCAGGTGACGCTGGGCCGCATTTTCAACGTGTTGGGGCGGCCGGTGGACAATCGGGGTGATGTCAAGGCCGAAGTGTACCTGCCTATTCACCGTCCGGCGCCCGCCTTCGACGAGCAGGCCACGCGCACCGAGGTGTTCGAGACCGGCATCAAGGTCATCGATCTGATCGCGCCGTTTACCAAGGGCGGCAAGACGGGCGTGTTCGGCGGCGCAGGCGTAGGCAAGACCGTCATCATCACCGAGCTGATCCGCTCGATCGCGGCCGAGCACGGTGGCTATTCGGTGTTCTGTGGTGTGGGCGAGCGCACGCGCGAAGGCACGCAGCTGTACGGTGAAATGCACGAGGCCGGCGTGCTGGACAAGACCATCATGGTCTTCGGGCAGATGAACGAACCATCGGGCGTGCGGCTGCGCGTGGCGCTGACCGGCCTGACAATGGCCGAATATTATCGCGATCAGGGTCTGGACTTGCTGCTGTTCATCGACAATATCTTCCGCTTCTCGATGAGCGGCTCCGAAGTCTCGGCGCTGCTGGGCCGACTGCCCAGCGCGGTGGGTTATCAGCCGACGTTGTCCAACGAAATGGGCGAACTGCAGGAACGCATCACTTCGACGAAGAAAGGCTCGATCACGTCGATGCAGGCCGTGTACGTGCCCGCCGACGACTACTCCGATCCGGCCCCGGTGGCGACCTTCGCCCACCTCGATGCTACCGTGGCGCTCGACCGGGCGATCGCGGCCCGCGCGCTGTTTCCGGCGGTCGATCCGCTGGCGTCCACCTCGCGCATCCTCGATCCGAACATCGTGGGGGAGGAGCACTACGGCGTGGCGCGCGAAGTGCAGCGCGTGCTGCAGCGTTACAAGGACCTGCAGGACATCATCGCCATTCTGGGCGTGGAAGAACTATCGGAAGACGACAGGCTGCTGGTGGCGCGCGCCCGCAAGATCGAGCGCTACCTCTCGCAGCCGTTCTTTACGGCCGCGCAGTTCACCGGTCGTGAAGGCCGCTACGTGCCGCTGCGCGAAACGGTGCGCGGCTTCCGCGAAATCCTGGAAGGCAAGCACGACGATCTGCCGGAGCAAGCCTTCTACATGGTCGGCGCGATCGACGAAGCAGTGGAAGTGGGCGAGCGCATGAAACGCGAGGCCTGAGATGGCAACGCTGCACCTTGAGATCGTGACACAGGAGCGACGGCTCTACTCGGACGACGTGGACATGGTGGTGGCGCCCGGCACCGAGGGTGAGCTGGGCATTCTGCCGCATCACGTGCCGCTGCTGACGACGCTCAAAGAGGGCGCGCTGCGCGTGAAAAAGGGCGGCGCCGAGGAATACTTCAGCATCGGCGGCGGCTTTATGGAAGTCATGCCCGATCACGTCATTGTGCTGGCCGACGTGGCCGAGCACGCCGACGAGATCGACCTGGCACGCGCCGAGGAGGCCCGCCGCCGCGCCGAGCAGCTGCTCAAGGATCGGCCGGCCGGCGCGGACGTGGAAGCTGCCCTGGCGGCCCTGCGGCGGGCGCAAATCCGCGTGGCCGTGGCTCAGAAGCGCAGCGGGCACCGGCAAATGCCCGAAGTCCGATCGGGCCGCGGCGAATAACGCGCGACGTACACCCAAGCACCGGAGTCTGATCTTTGGCCGGTTTGTTGGTATAATAACGGGCTGAAGATCAGCTCCGGTTTTGTCTGTCCGCCGATCGGTCGGCGGCGCGAAATCAATTGACCTTATCTCAAGGATAATTGGATGCTTTTTGGTCGCAGGGAAATCGGCATCGACCTGGGCACGGTCAACGTCCTGGTGTACATTCGCGGGCTGGGCATCGTGCTGCAAGAGCCGTCGGTGGTGGCGCTGTCGGTCGATGAGAGCAAAATTGTCGCGGTGGGCGAAGAGGCCAAAGCCATGCTGGGCCGCACCCCCGATGCGATCGAAGTGGTACGCCCCATGCGCGACGGCGTCATCGCCGACTATCAGATTACCGAGGCCATGCTGCGCTATTTCATCGGCAAGGTCGTAGGGCGGTTTAGATTTCTCAAGCCCAAGATTATGATCAGCGTGCCGTTTGGCGTGACCAGCGTGGAGAGCCGCGCCGTGCACGAGGCGGCCGTGGCGGCGGGTGGCGCGACGCGCGATGTCCACTTGATCCCAGAGCCGATCGCGGCTGCCATCGGCGCGGGCATGCCCGTCAACACCCCCACCGGCAATATGGTGGTTGATCTGGGTGGCGGTACCACCGAAGCCGCCGTCGTATCGATGAACGGCATCGTCGTCGCCAACTCCATCCGCACGGGCGGTGTCCGCATGGACGAGGCCATCGTGGCCTACATCCGCAAGAAGTACAATCTTGCCATCGGTGAGCCGACCGCTGAAGAGATCAAGTTCAAGCTGGGCGCGGCCATGCCGCTGGATGAAGAGAAGGAACTTGAAATCCAGGGGCGCGATCAGGTGGCGGGCCTGCCGCGCACCATCCGCGTGCGCACGTCAGAAGTGACCGAGGCGCTGCAGGAGCCGCTGGCCGCCATCGTGGGCGTGGTGAAGAGCGTGCTGGAAAAGACCCCGCCCGAACTCGCGTCGGACATCATCGATCGGGGCATGGCGCTGGTGGGCGGCGGAGCCAATCTGCGCCGGCTGGATCAACTGCTGACCAAGGAAACGGGCGTGGCCGCCTATGTGGCGGAAGCGCCCATGGCGTGCGTGGCGCTGGGCGCGGGCCGCGCGCTGGAGAATTACTCGATCATCCGGCGGAGCATCAGCGGGTTGTGACCATCGCGCACGCCTCAGGAGGCATCATACAACAAATACAACGCTTCTAACCTCGAGCCAACAGCCGCATACGTCGAAGTTTCCGTCGTACTCCGAAATCAAAGTATCTCGAATAATTGTGCCCTGCGTTGAAACATTCGGAGCAGCACACGCGAACATAGAGAGGACGTCATGAAGAGCATACTCGATATTCCGGATGCAGCACTGTTGGCCACCACCCCGCTAAGCGACCTCGTTGACGAGTTTTGCCATCGACTCAAGATTGAGAAGCCCGACGTTATCTGCCTCCCATTAATTGATTTTGGCGGAGCAAACTATCCGTCGAACATCATCGATCGAAATTCAGGCCCCTGGGCAATTCCTGATTTCCTCGCGTTGGCGGGCGAGGTGAAAAGATATGGCTCAGAGCTGTACGGCTCGATCATTCCATCAATGAATTTTCTGGAGACCTCAGGCCTGCAGACGCGCACGCAGTATGCACGGGAAGCAACCGGCATTTGTCTGACCAATCCGGCCTCGCAAAAGCTGTTGCGCGCGTGCATTGACGAGGCCATCGACGCCTTGAAAGCCAAAGGCATTCCAACCGCCGGCATCGTCGTGGATATTGTCGACATCAACGGTATGTCGGCCAGCGACAATCGGATTAAGCTGACCTGCTTTTGCAAATACTGCACCGAAGCACTGAGCAGAATGGGGCGATTCGACTATACGGTTTTCAAGAAGTTTCCCAACCCCATCAACCTCTTCCTGCGCGAAACCCCCACCGGTGTGTCAAACTTCAACGTCGATCTTCGGCAGGCTAAACCTGAAGATGTGATAGAACTGGCCAAGGATTATCGGATTTACGATCCAGCCATGATCCCCGAATCCGAGGCTGACAAGTGGGCACGTATAGGGCTAGATTACCTCGAAGCCCGCTCTAAGGTCAATGCGGCCTCTTTGGAACAGATTGGGGCAAAATGCCGCTCAGAGGGCGTGAAATATGCTGTGATCACCGGCTTTAGCCACTTTGACTTCACCGCCGGCACCGATATGTGGCACTTGACCTCCAGGGCAGTTGACCAAATCTGGGCTGATACTGGCGATACGACCCAGGACGAAATCCCGGCGGGTGTGGCGCTCTATCATTATTTGAGCGGACGAGCGCGCTATCGGATTGATGCTTTTTTCGAAATTGTATCTGACGTTAACCGCTTTCGGAGAATCGCCAGCGGCGGCACGGATGCCGAAGGGCCGGTGATGGATATCGTCAAACGCCGCGGGGTCACGGCGCTCACTTCCAATCAATTAAGCCGGGCTAACGTTGCGGCGCTGGAATTCCAGGAAACGTTTGAGGGCTACGTCGGCATGCCGCTGAGCGATGTGCATGTACGCCGCATCGTGGACAAGCTGGAAGCAATGCTCCCGGATATGGTGCCTTCTTCGACCAAGAAGACTGAGGCTTCGGCGGCGGAGGTTATCATGCTGCTGATGCGGCTGGCGCAGTCCGGCCGCCCGATTGATATGAACGTTCTGTCACAAATCGGCAAACAATTGGGGCTGTTTGCCGAACAGAATCAGGATTGACGCAGCCAGAGTCGTTCTTCAGGGTCCTTTGCTGCAAGTTGCGCTGCATATCAGGCTGGCGTATTCTGTGGCGCCGGCCTGACATGCAGCGTGGCGGGCGCTACTGAACGACTCGGAGAGGTACTTTGCTTATGCTCCATCAGAACATACAGACGCTCATTGAGGATACTTTTAATCGAAAAAGGCCCAGCCTCAGCACGGGGAGTGTGGCATATGCCGATCGGCCCGGGCTGCGCCAACAAGTCTTCGACAGCTTGCGCGACAAGGGGGGCACGCCACTGGTACTGGGACACATGGGCGTCGGCAAGACCAGCCTGATTCGAGAGAATGTCGATCTTTTGCTAGGCCCGCAGAAGATTCATGCCACTTTCCGGCGTCAAGTGTCGATTCAAGGTAACCGGCTGCGCGGCAATTTCGCGGGATCAATCGCTCGCGAGGTGCGCGAGGCGTTGAATGATCACTCAGGCACAGATATTGATCAACTCGGCGACAACGGGCTGGCCGATCTGCTCTCGCGCAATTATCTGCTGCTGTGGATCGATAACTTACAGGAGGCCATGGAGTCAAAGCAGGACATTGAGCAGCTGTTTAGTTTTATCAAGCACCTGGGCGATAATTTTGACCGCTTCCCAAACGCCAAAGTCGTCCTGACGGCCGGACTGCCCTATCAACGCCGGGGTGAGTTGCCGTTGGCCGGGCGGTTGCCGATAGATCTAATTGACGTGCCGCCCTGGGAAGGACTGGAATTGGAAGGTATTCTTGTTGATGGAAGCAAGAAATGCGGCATCAAGTTTCACTCTGCGGTAAAAGAGGAAATTGTGAATCTGTCCTGCGGGATCCCTGCCACCGTCCACATCCTGGCACGTGAGGCAGCGCTTGAAATGGTAACGGCAGGACGGCGCGCACGAGACGAAGTCAATGCACAAGACCTGGAGGCGGTGATTACGCCTACCCGGATCCGAAAAATCACCGACAAGCTAAAGCCCGGGACGAATTATCTCGAAATCTTGCAAGGCTATAGTGATCTACAACTTGCAGTGGCGGTTTTTGCGGCCCGCCGCATGACGCCGTTTAATGGCGATGAGGCCGTGAGCTTGATCGGTTCTAATGGAGACTGGCGTTCCCAGGAGATTCGTGAAGCCTTGCATAGCCTTGCGGCGAAGAAACAGCCATTTGTCGATCAATCACCACACGGCGACACTTTCTATTGTGGAGATTTGCTGGGGGGCTCGGCGGCGCTTCTCCATTTGCGAGTTCAGCTGGCGACTTCACGCACCAGGCGCGAGCGTCTGGGCTGGCTGTATAACGCATTGACCCAGCTGAAGCCAGGCGATACCATCTCGCAAGGAAAGGATGATCAAAAGGTGGTGACCATTCTCTTTTTAAGCGCGGATCCATCTGATCAAGCCCGGCTCCGACTAGGCGAGGAGATCCGGGAGATCGATCATGCGCTGCGGCTGGCCGAGTATCGCGATAGGTTCGAGTTCGAGCAGCATCATGCCGTTCGCACGCAAGACGTGCAGGAATATCTGATGCGCCACAAGCCGGACATCGTGCACTTTAGCGGGCACGGCACCTCAGCGGGACAGTTGATCTTCGAGGATGATGCGGCCGGCAGCCGGCCGATCTCCGCGCGCGCCCTTGGCAATCTGTTCAAGCTACTACACGATAATATTAAAGTTGTTGTGCTGAACGCCTGTTACACAGAGGTGCAGGCGGCCGCTATCGCCGAGCACATCTGTTGTGTAGTTGGCATGTCCGGAGCAATCAGCGACGATGCCGCCAAGAAATTTTCGCCGGCCTTTTACTCTGCACTGGGCTTCTGCCGCAGTGTAAAGACGGCTTTCGAATTGGCTTGCACTGCCATCGATTGGGAAGGTCTGGGGGAACAGGATAAGCCGAAATTGTTGGCGCCGCACTGCGATCCGGATCGGATGATCCTGGTGAAGTAAGGCCACTCTCTTCATCGCCCAAGGCCGGGACCCTGCAAAGATAATGCTTTGATTCTGTACCAGCAATTCACCTGCTGGCCCTCAGTCTACTACTAGAAACGGACGCGAGCTCGATGGTCGAGCCCGCGTCCGCTTGCTTTTCAGGAAAACCGGCTTTATTCCAGATAATACGTCATCCGCTGCAGGTGCGTGACCGGATCGAGGTACTGCACATACACATTCTCCGGCACGCTGAGGTTGATGGGCGCGTAGTTGAGAATGGCGCGGACGCCGCCCTTCACACACAGGTCGGCCACACCCTGCGCGGCTTTGGCGGTCACGGCCAGCATCGCCACCTTCACACCGTGCTGCTGCACAACGTCCGGCAGCGTGGCCACATCCTGAATCACCAGCTCACCCACCATCCGCCCGATCTTCGCAGGATCGTTGTCGAACAGCAGGGTGATGACGAAGCCGCGATCTTTGAAGCCGCCGTAGCGCGCCAGCGCGTGGCCGATGTCGCCCATGCCCACCAGCGCCACCGGCCATTCGCGATCGACCTTGAGGATGCGCCGCAGTTGATCCTGCAGGTGGCTGATGCGATAGCCCGTGCCCTGCTTGCCAAACTCTCCGAAGTGGGATAAATCCTTGCGAATCTGGGCCGAACTGATGCCCAACTTGTCGCCCAACTCATGCGACGACGTGATCTCTTGCCCGGCTGCCGCCATCACCGACAGCGCCCGCAGATAGACCGGCAAACGACCAATCACAATATCTGGGATTTCGCCCGAAGTCATGTTCCCCCCTGTGGCTGACTGCGTCGAAGTTTGTGATTGCACGCGCAGATTGTGCGGCAAATGTTACCACGAAACAGATCGACGGGCAACAGCAAAAAGACATGTACCTTTTTTCTCACATCAGGTACAATCTTGTTGCCATCATTCAGACGTTCGGAAATCGAGACCGATGCGCCATTTATCACTAATGCTGATGATCGTGTTGGTGACAGTCGCCAGCGCGGCCTGCACTGCCCCCACGGCCACGCCGCGCCCGATTGGGCCGACGGCGACCGAACGGCCTTTTCCCACGTTCGGGCCGACGCGCACACCCAGGCCCACTCGTACACCGCGCCTCACGCCGACCGCGCCGGCCACGGCCAGCCCGGCAGCCGCACCGACCGACACGGCCACGCCGACGACGAGGCCGGAATCGATCGGAAGATCGATCGGGCGGCAGACAGCCGCCACCTTTATCACCCGATCGGAAGTGCCTGCCCTTTTGAGATCGGCCCTGATCGACGCGGGCGTGATCGATCCCAAGGTCTATTGGTTTACGTTCGACGCAGGTGATCGTGAAGAGGCGCTGATGATCCAGTATCGCAGCCCGCTGCGCTGGCAGCCCGGCTACGACGAGATGCTGCGCGCGGCCAAGCGGACGCTGGGACAGTATTATCTGCGGATTGAGCCGCCGCTATACACGGCGTTCATCGCCGCGACTGATCTGACCGGGACCAGCGACGCCGTGCAGCGCCTGCGGCGCTACGCGCCTGAAAAACTGGCCCGCGGCGAGATCGGCGAGGCGGACTTTTTGAACAACTACTTTGAGCCGGCGCCGGTGGTCATCACCTGCGCTGCCGACGGCGCGTGCACCGGCCAAATGGCGACGCCGTTCCCGACGTTCAATTTCCCGTTCCCGTTCCCGACCACGCCTGCGCCGTAGCGGCGGGTTAATTAGTATAAATCCTGAGGTAAACCCATGTCCTTGACCCCGAATCGCCTGAGATGGATCGGTCTGCTGCTGGCGGGCGGCCTGCTGCTGGCCGCCTGCGCCGCGCCCGCGCCGAATGCCCAAACCACCGCCGACCGGACCGCGACTGTTCAGCGCGGCACCATCCGGGCCTCGGTCAGTGCCAGCGGCAAGATCGAACCGGCGGCGCAAGTCAGTCTTAACTTCGGCGTGCCCGGCACGGTGAAGACGCTGTTGGTGGACGAAGGCGAGACCGTGAAAGCCGGCGATGTGATCGCCGAGCTGGACACCGCCGAACTGGAGCTGGCCGTGCGCCAGGCCGAGCAGGCTGTGGCCACTCAGCAGCTGGCTTACACGCAGGCGATCTCGCCCACACAGAGCGACATCGCTGCGGCCGAAGCCGCCATCGCCAGCGCGGCGGCCAGTCTGCGGCAGTTGACCACGCCGGATCAGAACGCGCTGCAAATTGCGCGCCTGCAGGCCGATTCGGCCATTGAGTCCAAGCGGCAGGTCGAGTTTCAGTGGGATCAAATCAAGGATAAACCGGTGGGTGGTCTGCCGCGCGACATTTTGCAGTCGCAGCTGGCGCAGGCTGCCATGGCCGCACAGATCGCCGAGCTGCAATACGACAATGTGAAACGCGGCGGCACCGACTCGCAGGTGGCGGCGGCGCGCGCGCAGCTGGCGCAGGCTCAGGCCCAGCTGCAAAAACTGCTGGGCAACGATCTGACGCGCGGCCTAGCCGAAGCGCAGCTGAAGCAGGCCGAGTTGAACCTGGAAGCGGCACGCCAGCGGCTGAAAGACGCCGCGTTGATCTCGCCCATCGACGGTACGGTGGCCCAGCTCAACGTGAAGGTGGGCGAACAGGTGGCGGCGGGCGGTCTGCGGGCGGCGGCAGTGATCGCCGATCTGTCGTCGTTCCACATCGACGTGGGGATTGACGAAAACAGCGTGGGCGCGCTGCAGGAACAACAGCCGGTCGTCATCACCGTGGACGCCCTGCCCGATCAAACCCTGACCGGCCGGGTGGATTACATCGCGCCCACGGCGGCCGACACCGGCGGCGTGGTCACGTACAAGGTGATCATTTCGCTGGACAAGACCGACCTGCCGGTGCGCGGCGGCATGAGCGCCAACGCCGACGTCATCACGAACGTGCGCGAAAACGTGCTGGTGATCCCCAACTGGACCATCCGCATCGACCGGCAGACGGGCAAGGCCTACGTCAATATCCAGCGCGGGGACAAGATCGAAGAGATCGAAATCGTCACCGGGCTGCGCAACACCAATGAAAGCGAAGTAGTCTCCGGCCTGAATGAGGGCGATGTGCTGGTGGTGCCGCAGCGCACGGGCTTCTTTGGACAGTAAAGCGTGACGCGAAAACGTCAAGGCCGATCCGTGGACGGTTGATCACGTTCACGCCGTGCGTTTGACGTCTTTTCGCAGGCGGTGGGTCATGGGCGCCAAACCCATTATCGAGCTCGAAGACATCACAAAAACCTATCAGATGGGCGAGACCGAAGTGCGCGCTCTGCGTGGCGCGACGCTGACGATCTACGAAGGCGACCTGGTCGCCATCATGGGCCCGAGCGGTTCCGGCAAATCGACGCTGATGAACGTCATCGGCTGCCTCGATCAGCCCACCTCCGGCCTGTACAAACTGGACGGTGTGGATGTACACACGCTGTCAGACAATCAGCTGGCCGAAATCCGCAACCGCAAGATCGGCTTCGTCTTCCAGCAGTTCAACCTGCTGCCGCGCACCACGGCCCTGCAAAATGTGGAACTGCCGCTGATCTACGCAGGCGGGCGCGGGCTGTCGGCGCGCAAGCGCAAAGAACAGGCGACGGCGGCGCTGCAGGCCGTGGGCCTGGGCGACCGGTTGTCCCACCACCCCAACGAGCTCTCCGGCGGGCAGCAGCAGCGCGTGGCGATTGCACGCGCACTGGTCAACGACCCGGCCATCATTCTGGCCGACGAACCGACGGGGAACCTGGACTCCAAATCGGGCGCGGAGATCATGGCGATCTTCCAACGGCTCAATCGTGAAAAAGGCATCACCGTCATTTTCGTCACGCACGATCCGACCATTGCGCGGCACACCCGGCGCGTCATCAAGATTTACGACGGCGCGATTGTGGGCGATGATGCGGTGACAGATCAGATTCTTGAGGACAAGGTCGGGCTGACGAGCAATCAGTAACGAGTAAAGTTTGACCAGACTCGATCTGATTACTCATTACGCATTACTCATTACTCGTTACTCATTACTGGCCAGATTTCATCATGCTCAACTTCTCTTCGCTGGTTGAAAACGTCCGCATGGCGCTGCGGGCGCTGCGCGCCAACAAGCTGCGCGCGGCGCTGACCATGTTAGGCATCATCATCGGCGTCGCGGCCGTCATCACGCTGGTGTCGGTGGGGCGCGGCGTGGAACGTTACATCAGCGACGCGTTCGGCGCGATCGGCACGGACCTGTTGTTCGTGCTGCCCGGCTCGCCGAAAGAAACGTCGTCCGGGCCGCCGTCGCAGGTGTTGCGCGACAACGTGGTCATCGGGCCATCGCTGTCTGTCAAGGATGCGGAAGCGCTGAAAGATCCGCGGCGTGTGCCGGACGCCGCCATCATCGCGCCTGAGGTGCGCACGGTGGCGGCGGTGGCCCTGGGCGCCGACGTGATCCAGCCGTTCGTCAGCGGCGTTGAGCCGGATTACGCCACAGCGCGCAGCTGGGCCGTGACGGACGGCCGCTTCATCTCCGACGGCGATATGACCGCGCGCGCGCGGGTGGCCGTCATCGGTCAGACCGTGGTGAAGGAACTCTTTGCGGACGGCCGCAGCCCGATCGATCAGCTCATCAGACTGAATGGGCAGTCATACCGCATCATCGGCGTGCTGGAAGGCAAGGGCGGCTCGCTGGGCGGCGATCTGGACAATCAGGTGTTTGTGCCGATGACGACGGCGCACAATGAGTTGTACCCGCTGCGCAACCGCGCGGGCGAGCCGGTCGTGTCGTACATGTACGTGCTGCCGCGCGAAGGCGCCAACCGCGCCGACGTGATCGAGCAGATCACGGCCGTGCTGCGCGACCGGCACAATATCTCCTATCGGGACGAAGATGACTTCTCGGTCTATAGCCAGGCCGATTTTCTGGCGGCCTTCGGCGCCATCATCGGCGCAGTCACGATCTTCCTCTCGTCGATCGCGGCCATCTCGCTGATCGTGGGCGGCATCGGCATCATGAACATCATGCTGGTGACGGTGACGGAACGCACGCGCGAGATCGGGCTGCGCAAAGCCATCGGGGCCAGGCGGCGCGACATCTTAGTGCAATTCCTGATTGAAGCCGCCACCCTGTCGCTGCTGGGCGGCGTGATCGGCATTGCCATCGGCGCGGGCGGCGCGCTGGCCATTGGCCGGCTGGTGGAGAACTTTACGCCGACGGTGGCGCCGGCCGCCGTGTTGACGGCGGTGGGCTTCTCGCTGGCGGTGGGCCTGTTCTTCGGGTTGTATCCGGCGTGGCGCGCCTCGCGGCTCAACCCGATCGAAGCGCTGAGATACGAGTGAACAAAGGGGCGGCATGCACGTTTTCGACAACATCCGCGGGGCGCTGCGGGCGCTGCGCGCCAACAAGCTGAGATCCATCCTGACGATGCTGGGCATCGTCATCGGCGTGAGCGCGGTGATCTCGCTGCTGTCCATCGGCCAGGGCGTGGAAAAGTTCATCAACCAGCAATTCAACGCGCTGGGCACCAACCTGGTGTTTGTGTTCCCCAAGCTCGGCAGCTCGCAGGGTGCGCAGTTCGTGGCGCAGTTCGCCAACCAGACCACCCTGACACAGGCCGACGCGCGCGCCTTGAGCGATCCGGCGCTGGTGCCCGACATCGCCAATGTTTCGGCGCAGATCCGGCTGGACGCGCTGGCCCGCTACGGGCAGGCCAAACTGACCACAACCGTGCGCGGCGTGAATCCGCCCTACTTTGCCCAGCGCGATTTGCGCGTGATCGACGGGCGCCCGTTGACGGACGAGGACGTGCAGAGCGGCGCGCGCGTGGCTGTGATCGGGCAGACCGTGGTGGACGAACTCTTTCCGCCCGAAGTGGATCCGCTCGATCAGCTGATCCGCGTCAACGATGTGCCGGTCCGCGTGGTGGGCGTGCTGGCCGAGAAGGGCGGCAACCAGTTTGCCAACGACGACAATCAGGTGATCGTGCCGCTCACCACGGCGCGCTCGCAGCTGCGCGATGTGCGCGCCCGCAACGGGCAGCCCGGCGTGACGGCCATCTTGATGCAGAGCGCCGACCCGGACAGCAGCGGCCCGCTGAAGGCCGACGCAACCAGCGTGCTGCGCGACCGGCACAACATCAATTATCGCAACGAGGATGATTTTCAGGTCTTCAACCAGGCCGATCTGCTGCAGACATTCTCGTCGATCAGCACGGCCATTACGGTGTTTCTCTCGGCCATCGCGGGCATTTCGCTGCTGGTGGGCGGCATCGGCGTGATGAACATCATGCTGGTCACGGTCACCGAACGCACGCGCGAGATCGGGCTGCGCAAGGCCGTGGGCGCGCGGCGGCGCGACATTCTGCTGCAATTTCTGGTGGAGGCGATGACGCTGTCGCTGCTGGGCGGCGCCATCGGCATCGCCATCGGCGTGAGCGGCGCGGCGCTGGTGTCCGGCCTGTCGCAGCAATTCCAGCCCAGCGTCTCGCCGGTCACGGTGCTGCTGGCGACGGGCGTCTCGGCGCTGGTGGGGCTGATCGCGGGGCTGTATCCGGCGCTAAGAGCGGCGCGGCTGAATCCAATTGAGGCGTTGCGGTACGAGTAGGCCAGTGGCTTGACGACCGGTCAGGGCAATGCCGGTGGTGTAATTCACACGATCGCGCTTGGGAATGACGTAGGAGAAAACGCGCTCGTTGGCGAGAAACGCATCGAATGAACCATGCCGCTGAATGAGAGCCGGCAGCCGGCCCGATTGGCGTTTGCCCTCGATGGCGGCCCATTGTTCGGGGAATTCAGGCCGCTTCCAGCCGAGTTTGCGTTCGATGAGATCCGTCACGCGCCGCACTTTGATCAGCTCTTCGGGTTTGTTCCACACACATTGATGCCCGCCGAGGTTGAGGAATTTCGATCGGCGCTGGACATTATCGTCGTCGGCAAGTTCGGCGATGTCGATCACGCTCAAAACCTGATCGCGCATCTCTTCTTCAAAGTCGCCCGTGTTCGTCTGATCGAAGGTGGCGATCAACTCCGGTACGGGCAGCCACTGTTGCAACCACGCCTCGACGTTGCGCCGGTAATGCTGCGCGTTGATCCACGCCGAATCGGCCAGCCACAGCCACAAGGTCGCCACGCGCTTCTTCGGTACGCGCCGATCGTGCAGCCACAGCAAGAAGTGGATTGTGCCCAGCGGATATTTGTGCGTAAAGTCGGTCTGATCGACGCCGCGCAGCAAGTTGGGATTGACCGTCAACTGGTGATCGGGCACCGCATCGTCGGCAGAGGCTTTGAGGATGTGATGGCCGATCGAGCCGACGAACGGATGATGAATATCCAGATCGACCCACGTACAATCGAGCGGATCGATCTTCGGATCGTGATAGAGCGTCGTGTAGTTGTAAAAGCCCGCCACCGTCCAGCCCAGCGTGTCGTGCAGCAACTGCGCGGACAGCAGCGCATCCAGATCGTTGCCGATGATCATCGGCTGGTTGGGCTGCATCAACCAGGCGTAGCGGGTGAGGATGTCGATGCGGTCGAACATGGCGGTTGACGAGCAATGAGCGATGCGTAACGCGCGATGACCCGGCTTAGCGTTACTGGTTACTCGTCATCGGCCTTTCCGCGCAGGCGCTTGATCTGGCCGCGCTGTTTCTTCTGCTGAAGCCGCTTGTCGGTGGAAGCCGCCGTCGGGCGCGTGGGACGGCGTTTCTTGGGCACATGCAGCGCCGCGGCCAGCACCGCCACAAAGCGCGCTGTCACCGCCTCGCGATTGCGCAGCTGGCTGCGCTCTGATTGCGAGACAAGATGCAGCACACCGTCGGTATCGATCTGATTCTTGAGTTTGTTCAAGACCCACCGGCGCTGATCGTCCGTCAGGCTGGGCGAGTGCGCCACGTCGAACAGCAGCTCCACCGCGGTCTCGACTTTGTTGACGTGCTGGCCGCCCGGCCCGCGGCTCCGCGCAAAGCGATAATTCACTTCGGTCAGTGGAATGCGCACCTGGCGCGTGATGACGAGATCAGGGCCGCTCATCAGCCATCGGGTTATTTGCCAAATTTGTCATTCGGCTTTATCGTAGAGTGGGCCATGATGATGAACACCGAACTTGACTACGATAGTGATCAGCTGGGCTACAGCTTCTATCCGCCCGAAGCGCCGTACGACTTCGGCCACGCTCAGCTCAAAGTCGTCATCCGCCCGGAGCCGACGGGCGAACACTACGATCCCGAATCGCTGACGTGCAGCATCGCCGGCCGCACCGGCCTCGAGTTGTTGCACGTACGCCATCCCTGGATGCTGGAGCCGACCTATCGGGTGTGCGCCGGGCACGTCGCGCTGGACGATCGTAAGGGCAAACAAGTGGTGGCCTTCACCTTCGGCGGCGAACTGCGCATCGACGCCAATCCGCAGCGCACCATCTGCCGACTTACCTCGCCCGTGCCCATTTTACATCACTCGACGGGCGAGGCGCCGCTGGAGCGCCGGCTGAGTGAAGAAGTGGAGATTCTGCTGGCGGAACGGCGCGCGGCCTACGTGGATGAAGATCGCTTCGAGCGGCGGCTGGCGGCAGCCGACCCGGTGCAGTTATACTGGGCGTGCCTGATGGCGCTGTGCGAAAAGTTCGATTGCGCGCCAGACTGGCATGAACCCGTTGTCGATCAACTGCGGCACATTCTGCACACGGCCCTCTCCACCCGATCGTCCCAGCTGGCCCAAAAGGTTCCTCCGCTGGCCGAGGTGGTGTAGCGGCGCATCGCTCACTTCCCGGTAGCAACCGCCGTTGCTTCGGCCGCCAGCCGCTCGCCCGTTCGCTTCAGATCGTCCTCGTCATATCGGCGCAGCATCGGCACCTTCCACGCCACGGCGGCCGCAGCGATGAGACAACCCAGCCCGCCCGTCACCACGCTTAGCGGCGCACCGATCAGCGCGGCGGCGACGCCCGCCTCCAGCTCGCCCAATTGCGGCCCGCCCATGAAGAAGATCATGTTGATGCTGGTCATGCGCCCGCGCAGCTGATCGGGTGTGACCAGCTGGCGGATCGTCGCGCGCAGGATGGTGCTGACCGCATCGGCCGTGCCCGTCAGCGCCAGGGCCAGCCACGACAACCAGAAGACGGTGGACAGGCCAAAGACCAGCGTTGCTGCGCCATAGGCCGCCACCGAGTACAAGATCAGTTTGCCCGGCTGCCGAATGCGTGTCAGCAGGCTCATCACGCCGCCGGCCAGCAGCGCCCCCAACGCCGGCGCAGCCGACAGCACGCCCAGCCCTTGCACCCCCGCGTTCAGAATCTTGCCCGCAAAGATCGGCAGCAGTTGATTGGCCGACGAGAAAAATGTGGCGAAGAAATCGAGCAGCATGGTGGACCAGATGATGGGCTGACCGCGCACGAAGCGGAAGCCCTCGCGCACGGAGCCGGCATCCATCTTGCGGCGCGGGGCGGATTGGCCGGGATGCATCAAGATCAACGCCCCGATCACCGCCAGAAAGGACAGCGCGTTAAGCCAGTACACCACGGCGATGTTCTGCGCGCTGCCCACCGTTTCGGCGCCGCTCGCGCCGATCAGCAGGCCGGCCAGCATCGGCCCCACGATCGTCGCCGTCTGAAACATGATCTGATTCAGGCTCATGGCGTTGGTCAGATGCTCGCGCGGCACCAGACTGGGAATCAGCGATTGCCGCGCCGGGCTGTCAAACGCCGAGGCGCTGGCCGCCAGCGCATTCAGCACATAGATCGCGGCGATGTGGTCAAGGCCGGCCTGCGTGATCAGGCCCAGCACCGCCGCCAGCAGCGCCATAACCGATTGAGTGACGATCATCACTTTGCGCCGATCGCGCGCGTCGGCGGTGGCCCCGCCGATGAGCGAGAAGACGATGATGGGCACGACGCGCGACAACCCCACCAGGCCCAGCGCCAGCGGATTGTAATCGGTCAGCACGGCAATGTGCCAGTTGATTGCCAGCGTCTGCATCGCCGTGCCGGCCTGCGAGATCAACTGCCCCAGCCACAACAGGCGAAAATCACGATGCTGCAGCGCCACAAACGGAATATTGCGAGGTTGAGAGGCCATACGAGATCAACACTCGGCGCCAAAGGTCATGACGACCTTGCGAGCCGCCGTTTACAGTTCCAGATCAGCCACTGATTCGACGATGCGGGTGGGGCGATAGGGGAAACGATCGACCATCTCGCGGCGGGTGACACCCGTCAACACCAACACCGTTTCCAGCCCGGCCTCGGTGCCGACGCGAATGTCGGTGTCCATGCGGTCGCCCACCATGATGGCGTTGTCGGAGTGCTCGCCCAGATAGCGCAGCGCAGTGCGCATCATCAAGGCGTTGGGCTTGCCCACGAAGTACGGCTCCACGCCCGTGGCCGACTGGATGAAGGCCGTAATCGCGCCGCAGGCCGGCACCAGGCCGCCTTCGCCGGGGCCGTTCGGATCGGGATTGGTGGCGATGAAGCGCGCGCCCCGGCTCACCAGCCGCACCGCCTGAGTCAGCCGCTCGTAGCTCAGCGAGGTCGTTTCGCCCACCACGACGTAATCGGGATCGTGATCGGTCAGCACGTAACCCGCGTCGTGCAGTGCCTGCGACAGACCGCTTTCGCCGATGATGAAGGCCGTGCCGCCGGGCAGCTGGCTTTTGAGAAAACGCGCCGTGGCAATGGCCGAGGTGTACAGGTGCTCCACGGTGACGCTGATGCCGATGCGCTGCAATCGGTGCTGAAGATCGATTGGGGTGTAGATGGGATTGTTGGTGAGGATCAGGAATTTGATCTGTCGGTCGTGCAGCCGGTTGAGAAATGCGTCCGCGCCGGGGATCAGCTCGCTGCCGCGCACGATCACGCCGTCCATATCAATCAGATAACTCTTCGGCATTCACCACTTCCTCTGCAACCGGGATCGGCGCAACTATACCACGGTCAGGCCCGGCCTTCACACGTCAGGCCCAGCTGCCCCGCCTCGGCTCGCAGTTCAGGCTTCAAGCGCAGCACGTGCTCCAGCCAGCGGCAGGCCTCGGCCTGCTCATAACGGTTGGCCTGCGGCCACGTCGTCCCGATGATGCTTTTGGCCGACTCCAGCAAGCCCTGCCCAAACTTGGCCAGCCCCAGGCCAAACTGCCAGTTCGGATTCCACTCGCGGCTGACGGCCACTTCAAAATGCGCGGCGGCCTGCGCAAACTGTCCGTGCGTCAGCGCCAGATACCCGTGCCAACCGTGCGCCTCGCGATGTTCCGGCGGCAGATTGACCGCCAATCCGATGGCTTGCGTATAAGCCTCGATGGCCTCGGTGCACCGATCGAGCGCGACCAGGGCGTGGGCGCGGCGCGTGATCGTTTCGACCTGGCTCTCGCGATCGCCCACCTGCTCGTACAGATTCAACGCCAGCCGATAGTATTCCAACGCCTCATCGTACGCGTTGCGTGCCAGGCGTTCGTCGCCGCGCGCGCGCAGCGTGTGGGCCTCGCCCTTCAAATACCCCAGGCCGCGATAACGTTCCGCCGCCTCAGTAAGGCGCTGCACGGCTTCGTCGGCGCGGCCCATCAGCTGCAACTGCTCACCGGCCGCCAGCAACGCCTCGGCCTGACCCAGATCGTGACCCAGCGCGGCAAAAGCCTGTCCGGCCTCAGAGAAGTGCTGCAACGCCTCTTCTGACTGCGCCTGTTGGCCGAAGTCACGGCCCAACGCCAGCAGCGTATTGGCCTCACCCAGCCGCGCGCCCGCCGCGCGGTACAGCGCCAGCGCGTCCTGGTAGTGCTGGCGGGCTTCCAGCGAACGCCGCTGCCCGTGGTATACATCGCCCAGCGCCTTCAGCGCATTGGCCTCGCCCACGCGATCGCGCGCCGCGCGAAAGACTTGCAGCGCGGCCTCATAGTCTTTCAGCGCAGCCTCGGCCTGACCCAGCGCATACTGTCGATCGGCCATGAACATCAACGTCGTCGCCTCGCCCAGCCGATCGTGTTCCGAGCGATACAGCTCCAGCGCAGCCTGATACCGGTTCAGCGCGTCTTGATCGCGCGCGGTGACGTGCAGCACGTTGCCCATGGCCACCAGCACAGCGGCTTCGCTGAGCCGGGCGCCGTCATCGTGATAGATCGTCAGCGCTTCGTCGTACTGATCCAGCGCTTCATTGTAGCGGTTGAGATACTGCAGCACGTCGCCTTTGGCCTTCAGCGTATCGGCCTCGCCCAGGCGGGCGCGCACATTGCGGTCACGATAAAGTCTCAGCGCTTCGTCGTACTGAGCCAGCGCTTCCTGGCCGTGCTTCAGGAAGAACTGCACATCGCCCATGGCGCGGCGCGTATTGGCCTCTTCAAAGCGGTTGCCGGCGCGCCGGTACAGCTGCAGCGCGTTCTCGTACCAGCGCAGCGCTTCCTCGCGCTGATCGCGCCCCTGATATTCGTGGCCGATGATGCGGGCGGTGTTGGCCTCGCCCAGGCGGTTTTGCGCGCCGCGATATTGCTCCAGCATCTCTTCGTAGTGCTTCAGGCTGTCGCCGCGCCGATCGAGCCACTGCACGTCATCCCAGATCACCCACTGTCGGGGCGTGCTGCTGGCGCGCTCGGCCCAGGTGCGGTACTGCGCCCAGATCTCGTCATAGCGGCGAAGGGCGCTGTCGTTCTGGTTGATCCGATCGAGCGTTTCGCTGACCGCCGACAGAATCTGCGTGAGCAGTTCGTGATCGCTGGCGTGGCGGCGCGCCTCCTCAAACGCGTGCAGCGCCTCGCGCAGCCGGTACACACGGACATCGGCGCGGCCCTGCAGATACAGCGCCGTGGCCAGCAGATCGCCGCTGAGGCGGCCGGCTGCGCGATGCTCGGCCAGCACGGCTAGCAGATGAGCGACATCGCCATGATGGTGCGCGTCGGTCCAGGCGGCGGCCAGCGCTCGTGCGCCGTGCGCGGCCCGCGCCGGATCGACGACGGCGAGATGATACACCCACTCAACCTGCAGATTGCGCCACGGCGAATGCACGACAGGAAAGCGATAGAACAGCCGGGCGCTGAGGGCGTCCAACCGGGTCAGGCGCCCGGCCCGATCGAGATACGAGGCCCGGGCGAAGTAGCGGGCAGCGGCCAGCGCGCAGGCGCGATACCGCGCCGGTTGTGTGTCCCACAGGTTTTGGAGCATGCGCTGACGGGTGGCGGGGTAAATGCAGTGCTTGCCGCCGGGAGCGGCCTCAACGAAGGACAGGTTTTTCAGATCGGCATAGACCGCCTCGGCGCGGCCTTT
>CAZKBQ010000007.1:0-86733 GCA_964550855.1 uncultured Anaerolineae bacterium | reverse complement strand
ACGGCGGCCAGCAGTTCGGCATCAAACCAATGCAGCACCGCGGCCGCATACGAGGCAGTCCGTAGGTGCGCGGGCAGGCTGGTTTCGGCGTATTCACTGCGAGTCGGCGGCGGTTGATCCGCGGGCGCGGAGCTTGCCGCCGGTTCGGACGGCGGCGCGGGGGGTGCTGCCGCTCGCCGCTGGGGCTGGCCGGGCGCTGCTCGCCGGGGCGGCCGCATCGCCATGACCGTGCGTGCCGACAGGAAGAGCACGATCAGGCCAATGATGACGACCGCGGCGAACAGCAGGACGATGAGAAAAAAAACGGGATCTTCGTTCATGCGGATCCTTTTTGAGGACGGGTCGCAATCTGCAGGAATTGTAGAATTGCTGCACCCACAAGTCAAGCGCGCCGCCAAACCGAAAGGCGCGTCACAATTTTGCGTGGCGCAGGGCGAGCGAATGAATTCGCGCCTGATGGGCGTTGGCGCAAAATCTTGACGTGCACTCCGGGCAACCCGTCGGGCGTGGATACCCAATCGGGACACGATAAGTACGCGGTTGTAACATTTATGCTGGGCTTTCCGAAGTTGCCAATACTCAGTCGTTTTTGGTGACGTTTAACCTTAGACCCCACTGCGGAAATGTAGTATGTTAAAATTGTCCAACTCTCAATAACTTTAATCGGGAGGAGCTGCAGCTCATGGAAACAAAGACGTTTGTCGCCCCGGATATCCATTGCGGTCATTGCACGGCGACCATTCAACGCGAGGTTGCCGATCTGGCAGGCGTGCAATCGGTGCAGGCTGATCTGGATACGAAGCAAGTGACGGTCACGTGGAGTGCGCCCGCCAGCTGGGGCGGAATCCGGGACCTTCTGCAAGAAATCGGTTACCCGCCTGAAGACCACCCCGCTTGATCAAATTCATTAATGGCGTCTCTGCCAAACCGTGGCTTGTCCGGCGCAGCGCAATCCCGCGATCTTGCAAGCCGCTACGCCCGATGCCATCGCCTTCGCCCGTTCACGCGTTGCCGCTCTCCAAGTACATCAGGTCGCCGCGCCCTTAAGCCGGCGGCCGATGAGAATGTGGTGAGATATGTCAGAAGTCAAAGAGATTACCCTGCCGGTCACGGGCATGACCTGTGCCAACTGTGCGCTGACGATTGAGCGCAATGTCCGCAAGCTGCAAGGGGTGAGTGTGGCCAATGTGAATCTGGCCAGCGAGAAGCTTACGGTCAATTTCGATCCAACGCTGCTGGACGAACGCGGCATCATCGCCAGGGTTGAGCGCATCGGCTATGGCATTGCCACCGGCAAAACCGAACTGCCCATTACGGGCCTGCGCGACAACTCCGATGCGCTGGCGCTGGAAAGACTGCTGACCAAACAGAACGGCGTGCTGGCCGCCAGCGTCAGTTATGGCACGGAACGGGCCTCGCTGGAATATGTGCCCGGCATGACCAGCATCGCCGAGCTGGCCGCCGTCATCCGCAAAGCCGGCTTTGATCTGGTGCAGGTGGGCGAAACGGAATCGCTGGAGGATGTGGAGGCCAAGGCCCGCACTGCTGAAACCAACCGCCAGAAGCGTCTGCTGATCATCGGCCTGATCTTCACCATTCCATTGATGATTTACAGCATGGCCCGCGACTTTGGCCTGGTGTCGTTTCCCGGCGACCAGGCCGTCATGATGATCCCCGCCACCATCGTGCAGTTCTTCGTAGGCTGGCAATATTATGTGGGTGCGTACAAGAGCCTGCGGGCGGGCGGCGCCAACATGGATGTGCTCATCGCGCTGGGATCGTCGGTGGCGTATTTCTACAGCGTGGGCGTGGTCACCGGCGTGGTCTTGTATCAACACGTGTATTTTGAAACGGGCGCGGCGATCATCACGCTGATCATGCTGGGCAAGTTCCTGGAAGCGCGCGCCAAAGGCAAGACGTCGGAGGCGCTGAAGGCGCTGGTGGGCCTGCGCGCCAAAACCGCGCGTGTCCTGCGCGACGGTGTGGAAACCGAGATCGACATCGAGCAGGTCGCCGTCGGCGATACCATCATCGTGCGCCCCGGCGAGAAGGTGCCCGTTGACGGGCTGATCAGCGAGGGCCATTCCACGCTCGACGAGTCGATGATCACCGGTGAATCGATGCCGGTGGTTAAAGGCCCCGGCATGGAAGTGATCGGCGCGACGATCAACAAGGAAGGGCTGCTGAAGTTTGAAGCGACCAAGGTGGGCAAGAACACCACGCTGGCACAGATTGTGCGGTTGGTGCAGGAGGCGCAGGGCAGCAAGGCGCCCATTCAGAAACTGGCCGACCGCATCAGCGCGTATTTTGTGCCGACCGTCATCGCCATCGCCGCGCTGACGTTCATCGGTTGGCTGGCGCTGGCCCGCGCCGATTGGAGTGGGGCCATGATTAACGCGGTGGCCGTGCTGGTTATCGCTTGCCCGTGCGCGCTGGGGCTGGCCACACCCACCGCCATCATGGTGGGCACCACCAAAGGTGCCGAAAACGGCATTCTCTTCAAAAACAGCGAGGCGTTGGAACGCGCCGGCCGCGTGCGTGTGGTGGTGCTGGACAAGACCGGCACGATTACGCGCGGCGAACCGGCTCTGACTGATGTGCTGGTGGGCGATCAGGTTCCGGGGTTGAGCGAGAACGATCTGCTGCAGCTGGCGGCCAGCGCCGAGCAAGGCTCAGAACATCCACTGGGCCAGGCCATTGTGGCTGCCGCTCAAGAGCGCGGCCTGTCACTGACGGAGCCGTTGAAATTCAAAGCGATCAGCGGTTTTGGCATTCGCGCCACCGTGGCCGATCAATATGTGCTGATCGGCAATGCGCGCCTGATGCAGAACGAACAGATCGCCCTGGGCGAGTGGCAGACGGCCATTACGCGCCTGCAAAACGAAGGCAAAACCGCCATGATCGTGGCGACGCGGCCCGCCGCGGCCGATGGGCCAGCTCGACCGATCGGGTTGGTGGCGGTGGCCGATGTGCCCAAACCCGGTTCGCGTGAAGCCATCGCCGAGATGCAGCAATTGGGCCTGCAGATCGTCATGATCACGGGCGACAATCAGCGCACCGCCGAAGCGATTGCCCGGCAGGTGGGCGTGCAGCGCGTGCTGGCCGAGGTGCTGCCCGGCGAAAAAGCGGCCGAAGTGAAGAAACTGCAGGGTGAAGGCCAGCTGGTGGCGATGGTGGGCGACGGCATCAACGACGCGCCCGCCCTGGCTCAGGCGGATGTGGGCATCGCCATCGGCACCGGCACCGATGTGGCGATGGCGGCGGCGGGCATCACCTTGATCAGCGGCGATCTGCACGGCGTGTCGCGCGCGATTTCGCTGTCGCGCGGCACACTGCAGACCATCCTTCAGAATCTGTTCTGGGCTTTCTTTTACAACGTCGTGCTGATCCCGATCGCGGCTTTGGGCTTTCTCGTCCCGATGATTGCGGCGGGCGCGATGGCGTTTAGTTCCATTTTCGTGGTGACCAACAGTCTGCGACTGCGCGGCTACAAGGTGCAGACGTTGACGGCGCCCAAACCGTTGGCGCGGCAGTTGTTTGAGCTGGCGCCGCGCCTGATCGCGCCGGCGGGGGCGCTGGCGGTGTTGATCGCCGTCTCGACCGGCTGGCTGATGCCACGGCAAAGCGAGGCGGGCAGCAGCGGCGGCATGAGTGGCGGCATGGGCGGCGGCAGCGGCTCGGCCAACGTCCTGACGACCCTGCGCGCTTTTGTCGATTCGGGCGGGACCATCACACCCGGGCGGCGCTGGCAGCTGGGCGTCACCATCCTCGATCAGTTTGGACGACCATTCCTGGATTTCGATTACATGAGCCGCATGTACGTCACTGCGGTCAGCCGCGATCTGGCTCATCTCGTGGAAGCGGCCGTCAGGCCCGGCCCCGATGGCGTGATGCTGCCCGAAATGATTTTCCCGGCAGCGGGTCAGTATGTGGTGTTCGTGGATTTTCAGACACAGGCCGGACAGGCGGAAAGCGTGCCCGCTCAGTTGACGGTGGGCGCCGACAACACGCCGACTGCGGCCGCGGCGCTTGAAGTCTCGACGGTGCAAAAGGTGGCCGACGTGCAGATCGAATTAAAGTCCCGCGAGGCGCTGCAAGCCGGGCGCGCCGCCATGCTGCAGTTTGAAGTGACCGATGCGGCCGGCCAGTCGTTGACGGCCGAAGTGGCCCAACTCACGGGCAGCGTGGGACATCCGGTGATCGTGGATGAGAAGCTGACCACGCTTTTGCGGCCAGAGTTCAAGGATTTGAACAGCCTGCAATTCATCACGGAATTCCCCCGACCCGGGAAATACAAGGTCTGGTACACGTTCCAGTATCTCAGGCAAATGCATCAGGCGGCGTTCGTCATCGAAGTCAAATAGGTTTGCCATCGGGCCGGCTGCAAGCCGCACCACGGCGTGAAAGGCCTTCCATGAAGGATCGGCTTCACGAACAGATTCTGGGGGACGCCAGAGAACGATCAGGGACCGGCTTTTTCCGCACCGGGGTGATAACGGCGCTGGTATTCATCAGCCTGCTGGCCGGCTGGTTCTTGATCGTCAACTGGTATCGTGATCAACTGCTGGCGGAGAAGCGGGCGCAGTTATCGGCCGATGTGGTGCATGATGGCAATGCGTTGGTCAGCGCCATCAGCCGCCGGGCGATTGTGCTGCAGAGCATGGCCGCCTTTATCCTCTCGCATCACGACGAATCCGACATGGTCGAAGAGACCAATCTCGCTTCAACCTGGCTGCATCAGAATGTGCCGGGCGTGGATTACATCGCCATCGCGCCCGGCGGCGTTCAGCACTACGTTTTTCCGGCTGACGGCAATGCTGATCGGCGGGGCGTCGATCTGATGCACGGTCAACCGCCGGATATTGAAGCGGCCATCAATCGCGCCATTGACGGCCGGCAGGTCGCGCTGGGCGATCTGGTGCAGACCCAATCCGGCAGAGGTCAGATTACGGCTTATTATCCCGTTTATCGCGGCACCGAATTGTGGGGGCTGGTGGCGCTGGGCCTTGACTTTCAGACCATCCTCGATGAAGTCCGGCTGGGTGAAGGGCAACCGGAGATTGAGATCGCGCTGCGCAATGACTGGGGGCGAATCTTGTATGGCGCCGAGGAAGTGATGACTCGCGCCCCCGTCACTTACCACCTCATCAGTTTACAGCATGATTGGGTCCTGGCGGCCGCGCCCCGACTTAGCTGGGATGCGCTCATTCAGGAGCAGCTATGGCCGTTTGAGGCAGCGGGACTGGCAGTGGTGAGCGTGCTGACACTGTTGACGCTGGTGATGGCCGGCCAGCAATCCCGGCTGACGCGGGCGGTACGTCAGCGCACCGAAGAGCTGCGGCATGCCTACGATGATCTGGAAGCGCGGGTCAAACAACGCACCACAGAACTGATGCAGGCCAACGCTGAACTCCATAGCGAGATTACGGTGCGCCGCCGGGTGACGCAGCAGCTGCGCGAATCGGAGGCGTTGTATCGCACGCTGTTGATCGCCTCGCCCGACGCCGTCACCGTCACCGATCGGCAGGGGCGCATCACGTTCGCGTCGGAAAAAGCGCGCACGCTCTTTGGCTATGACGATCTGGGCGAGATCATCGGCGAGCCGTTGATCAGCGGCGTGGCTGAGAGCGATCATCCGAGCGTCCAGGCCGCGCTGACGCGGCTGTTTGACGGCCTGACGGCGGTGGATACGCGGCAGCTGTTGATGCGCCGCGGGGACGGCAGCACCTTCATCGGCGAAGTGGACTCGGCGCTGCTGCTGGATGCCGACGATCAGCCGGCTGGCATCGTTTCCATTACGCGCGACATCACGCGCCGGGTGGAGATGGAGGAAGAACTGCGCCGCGCCCACGACGAGTTGGAGCTGCGGGTCAAAGAGCGCACCGCGGCACTGCTGGAGACGAACGAAGCGTTGCAGGCCAGCGAGGCCAAGTTCCGCACCATCGTGGAACATTCGGTGGACGGCATTACGCTGGTTGACGAATCAGGCGTTGTGCTGGAATGGAATCGCGGCCAGGAACAGATCACGGGGATCCCGCGTGAAGCGGCGTTGGGCCAATATATCTGGGATGTTCAGGCGCGGCTGGGTCTGCCGGAACAGCACTCGCCGGAGCGTCATGAGCAGGTCGCCGCGTACAGCCGGGCGCTGCTGCGCGATGGACAGCTGCCCAAGGTGGATCTGTCGGCCGAGCGGCCCATTCTGCGACCCGATGGCACCCAGCGCATCATCCAGCCGCTGCCTTCGACCATCAAGACCGACAACGGGTACATGATCGTCAGCTTCATCCGCGATGTGACGGAGCGCAAACTATCGGAAGAGGCGCTGCGGCAAAGCGAGATCCGGTTCCGCACGATCGCCGATTTCACCTACGACTGGGAATACTGGGTGGGGCCGGATCAATCGGTGATTTATATGACGCCGTCTTGCGAGCGGGTGACGGGCTATCAAGCCGAGGCGTTTGCGGCCGATCCCAAGCTGCTGATCAATATCATCCACCCGGATGATCGTCATTTGATGGTCGAGCACACCCATCAGGCCCCCGAACCGGGCGAGGTCGTCCCGATCGACTTCCGGCTCATCCGGCGCGACGGAACGATGCGCTGGATCGCGCACGTGTGCCGGCCGGTGTTTGATGAAGCGGGCCGGGCGCTGGGGCGCCGTGTCAGCAATCGCGACATCACCGAACGCAAACACGTGGAGCAGGCGCTGATGGAGCAAGAGCGATTGTATCGCAGCGTGTTCGAAGCCACCGCCGACGGCCTGGCCATCACCACCCTGGACGGCTTGCTGGTGGAGACGAACCCGGCATTCTGCGCCATGCACGGCTGGGATCCGGCCGACAACAACGGTCGACGCATTTTGTCCTTTATCCATCCCGCGCACCGGCACGTGTTTGCATCCGGCGTGCAGGCCGTGCGGGCGGGCCAGACCTTTGAGGCCCAGGCCGTTCATCTGCGCCGCGATGATCGACCGTTCTATGTGGAAACACGGGCGGTCGGTCTGGTGTACTACGGCCAGACTCACGTCCTGAACGTGGTGCGCGATGTGAGCGCGCAGGTGGAAGCCTACATGCGGCTGGAGCAGCGCGTGCAGGAGCGCACTCACGAGTTGAGCATGTTGCTGGAATTTTCGCACACCATGACGCGCACGTTGGAAACAAAGCCGCTGCTGCGCCTGATTCTGAATCAACTTCGATCGGTGGTGGAGTATACAGGCGCGACCATCCTGTCCCTCTCCGGCCGTGATCTGATTGTCACCGCGCACCAGGGGCCGATTCCAGAGTCCGAGTCACGGCAGCTGCACTTCACCATGGACTCACCGCTAGGCCAGGTGATACTGGCGCGCCCCCAGCCGGTGATCATCGCCGACGTACTGGGGCCCAGCTCGCTGGCGCGAGCCTTTCGAGAAACCCTGGGCGACTTGCTGTCCGGTACGCTCAGCTACATCCGATCGTGGCTGGGAGTGCCGCTGGTTCTTTCCGATCAGATTGTGGGCATGCTGGCGGTATCACACAGCCAGCCGAATTACTTTACGCAACGCCGCGCCGATCTGGCAATGGCGTTTGCCAATCAAGCCATCCTGGCTCTTGAAAACGCCCGGCTATACGAGCAGGCGCAGGACCTGGCCACCATGCAGGAGCGCCAGCGGCTGGCCCGCGACCTGCACGATTCCGTGTCGCAAACGCTGTTCTCGGCCAGTCTGGCGGCGCAAGTGCTGCCGCGGTTGTGGACACGTCACCCCGATGAGGGGCAGCAATGTTTGAATGAGCTCAGCCGCCTTACACGCGGCGCCTTGGCCGAAATGCGCACCTTGCTGGTGGAACTGCGGCCCAATGTGTTGGTGGAGACGCGACTGGGCGATCTGCTGCGACAGTTGGCCGAAGCTATCACCAGCCGCACGCGCGTGCCGGTGGAGGTCATCACAGACGGCGATGGCTCTCTGCCGCCCGATGTGCAAGTGGCATTCTATCGCATCGCGCAGGAAGCATTGAACAACGTGGCCAAGCATGCCAATGCCGGTCAGGCGCTCGTCCGGCTGCAATACCTCACGCTGACAGGCGACATGGCCCCGGCCACCGGCCAGCCGGCCGGCGCGGAATTAAGCATCAGCGACGACGGCCGTGGTTTTGTTCAAAGCGGCATCTCAGGCGATCATCTGGGACTGGGGATCATGCGCGAGCGGGCAGAAGCCATCGATGCAGATTTTGCCGTTGACAGCACCCCCGGCTGCGGAACGCAAATTGTCGTAATGTGGCCCAAACCTCAGCAGGCAGGCAACCATGATTGGTGATCGGCGAATTCGAGTTCTCATTGTGGACGACCATGCGGTCGTCCGGAATGGCCTGCGGTTCTTCCTGCTGGCCTTTGATCAGCTGGAGCCGGTGGGCGAAGCCGGCAGCGGTGAAGAAGGGCTTCAGGCCTGCGAGCAGCTGCAGCCCGATGTGGTCCTGATGGATTTGATGATGCCGGGCATGGGCGGCGTCGCCGCCACCCGGCTGATTCGCCAGAAATTCCCGGCAATTCAGGTGATTGCGCTGACCAGTTTTGCGGACGATCAGACGGTGCAGGCTGCCTTGAAAGCCGGGGCGATCAGTTACCTGCTCAAGAATGTCTCGGCTGAGGACCTGGCCAATGCCATTCAGGCCGCCTACAACGGCCGCGCAACACTGGCGCCGGAAGCGACCCAGGCGCTGGTGCACGCGCTGTCAGAAGCGCCGCAGCCGGGTTTCGACCTGACCCCGCGCGAGAAAGAAGTGCTGCGCCTGATGATCGCCGGTCTGAACAATCACGAAATTGCCTCGGAGCTGGTGATCGGTCTATCGACGGTGAAGTTTCACGTCAGCAGCATCCTGTCAAAGCTGAATGCCAGCAGCCGCGCGGAAGCCGTGGCGGTGGCCCTGCAACACCATTTGTTGAATTAAGCGAATTGCCGGACAGGTGCCGGCTGGCCGTTCAGGCAGGTAAAAAACTGGCCGAAAGATCGGGCTTTAATCTCCCTGCAAGCATGGCGCTTGCAGGGAGTTTTCATTTTAATCTGACAGTGTCTGCAAAGTGATGGACAAATCCTGTTTGTCGGCCTGGCCGAATCATCATGCTAACGCCTCAATACCTGCCCGCTCAATCCCGTGCGCATGACACGGCGCCCCGTGCCATACGGGTTCTCGTGGTCGATGATCTGGCAGTGGTCCGCAGCGGCCTGAAGTTGTGCATCAAGGCATTTGACGATCTGGAACTGGTAGGCGAGGCCGCCAACAGCGATGAAGCCGTGCAGCTATGCACCCAGATCAATCCAGACGTGGTGCTGATGGATCTGGACATGCCGGGACTGTGCAGCGTGGCCGCCATGCGCATGATGCGCTATCATCATCCGTCAATTCAGGTGATAGCCATGTCCAGTTTTCAGGGTGAAAACATGCTGCAAAACATGTTGGACAATGGCGCCGTCGGCTGCGTGCTAAAGAATATTTCCTCTGACGAGCTGGCCGGCACCATTCGCGCCGCCTACCAGACCCCCCGCCAGGAACGCGAAGCCATCGAGCCGACCTTCACGCCGCGGCCCAATGTCCCCTGCAAAGGGCCCAGATGCCCGTGGGGCTGGAATTGCCGTCCCGAAAATGAGCCGCTATCAGCCACCGATTGAAACCTAATCCTCGATCGAGCCGCCCGGCGCCAGCCCGCGCGGAAACGCTGCAGACTCTGTACGAACAAACCGCCCACAATCCCTCCGCGGCGGAGCCAATTCCGGTTTACACCGCCACCTGCCGGGCCAGGCAGGTTCATCGGAGCCTCGACATGCGACTATGACCGCCCCCTGGCCGATCGGCCAGGTTACCCCTCGCCAATCAGTCAGTAAAAAGACTCGCCTGTTTGAGGGTCAGAGTTCTCCCCCCAGGCTGGGTGCGCTGTGTCAATTTTGGCAGTATCTTGAATACTGATTATAAGTATTTGAAGATCACCCGAAGTGTCATCGATCAACAAATTTTTGTAATCACATTGATTCGTTGCGAGCCGTGTCCTGACACTGTGTCAAGAAGGAGAGAAGCCGTGAGTAAACGCAAATTAGTCAATCTCGTTTTTTCGTTGTTTGTTGTTGCCTCGCTGGTGCTGGGCCCCATCAGCCTGAGCCCCAGCAACCTGGCGTCGGCGCAGGGTGGCCCAGCCGCGCCCGATCCCACCAAGATTCCGCATTATTTTGGGCCCTATCCGAACTGGGCCAACAGCCCGCAGGTACTCCCCGATGCGATCGTCCAGTTCAGCGGCGGCACAGCATTGCCTAATGCCACGCTGCCTGAGGCGGTAGCCGTCGTCGATCCCAAGACGGGCGGTATCGCCTCTGTCACCGTCACCAATCCGGGTAGTGGGTATCTCACCCCGCCGAATGTGACGATTACGGCTGCCGGGGTAACACCCTCGGTACAAGCGACCGCCGTAGCCACCATCTCGCTGGGTGTCATCACCGACATCCAAGTGGATGAAGCCGGCTTCGGCTTCTACACGCCGACGGTCACCATCAGCGGCGGCAACCCGGATGTTCAGGCCACGGCCGTGCCCAATGGCTACGTCGACAACCTCACGCTGATCGATGGTGGCACAGACTACGTTCATCCCGTCCTTGAATTTTCGCTGCCCGATCTCCCCGGCGGCGTACAGGCAACGGGTGCGGCAGTCGTGGCCACCAGCGGGCCGCTCAGCGGGACAATCACCAAGGTCGAGATCATCAATCCTGGCTCTGGCTACTCGTACGCACCGACGGTTACAATCGCCGACGCAGGCGCCCTGCGACCCAGCTGGGCGTCCAAGGTACGCCGCCAAACATCGCCCGATGGCAAAGAGCCCAAATTCAGCACGCCCGCCCAAGTCGTGGCTACCATCGGCATCGGCTCGATCGATGTGACCAACGGCGGCGCAGGGTACGACTCGGTGCCCACGGTGACCATCGCCGAGACAAAGCCGGGTGAACCGACTGACAAGTATGCCAGCGCCACAGCGCACATCTCAGTACTGGGCGCGGTCACCGCAGTCTCTGTGACCAACCCGGGCGCGGGTTATCTGACCCCCGGCATCAGGAAATTTGTCGATACGCTGCCCGGTCTTGGGCCCGATGGGGTCAACAATCTCGGCCAATACATTCCGGTGGCAGTGCCTGACAAAACCACTTACCCCGGCTCAGATTACTACGAGATCGGCCTGGTGCAATATCGCATGAAGTTCCACAGCGACCTGCCGCCCACGCTGCTGCGCGGCTACGTCCAGCTGTCGACGGCCGTCGTGCCGGGCAATCACATTGCTCTGAGCAATGAGAACTTCGATCCCAACGTTCCACCTACGCCCATTCTCCTGCCCGATGGCAGCCAGGCATATGGCGTCGATCTGCCGCACTATCTTGGGCCAACGATCGTCGCCACCAAGGATCGCCCGGTTCGCATCCTGTTCCGCAACTTGCTGCCGACCGGGTCTGGCGGCGACCTGTTCCTCCCGGTTGACACCACGCTCATGGGTGCCGGCCCTGGCCCCGATCGGATGTTGCTCGATCCCAACGGTGTGCCGTTGGAAATGGCGACCGACCTGGGAACCGTCTACGACAGCGTGCGCAATCCAGAGTGCGATCAGCCCAACAAGCCGCGCACCTGCTTCTCTGACAACCGCGCCACGCTGCACTTGCACGGCGGCATCACCCCCTGGATCAGCGACGGCACGCCGCATCAGTGGACGACGCCAGCCGGCGAAGATACGGCTTATCCTCGCGGCGTGAGCGTGGCCAACGTGCCGGACATGCCCGATCCCGGACCGGGTGCAATTACGTTCTTCTACACCAACCAGCAGAGCGCGCGGTTGATGTTCTACCACGACCATGCCTGGGGCATCACCCGCCTGAACGTGTACGCGGGCGAGGCGGCCGGCTACCTGCTCACCGATGATGCCGAGCAGAAGCTGTTCGTTGACGACAACCCCGATCCCAACATCAACAATGCGCCCTACCAAGACCTGGGCCTCGGCATTCCGCTCATCATCCAGGACAAGACCTTTGTGCCAAGCCCCGACGTAATGGCGCAGCAAGACCCCACCTGGGACTACAGCCGCTGGGGCGGCGAAGGCAACCTGTGGGCGGCGCATGTCTACATGCCGGCCCAGAATCCGGGCGATCCGTCAGGCATGAGCGCGTTCGGCCGCTGGATGTACGGCCCGTGGTTCTGGCCGCCTGCCAAGACTGCCAAATATCAGCCCATTGCCAATCCTTACTACGATCCCACCTGCGATCCCAATGTGGCCGCCTTCTGCGAACCGGCGCTGATCCCGGGGACGCCCAACATCTCGGTGGGCATGGAGCAGTTCAATGATACGCCAGTGGTCAACGGCACGGCCTACCCGACCATGTCGGTCGATCCCAAGAGCTATCGCTTCCGCATCCTGAACGCGGCCAACGACCGCTTCTTCAACCTGTCCCTCTACGTGGCGGATCCGCGCACGGGCACCCTCAGCGAAGTGGCTCTGAACCCGGCTGAACTGGCCGCCGCTCAGACCGACCCGGTGGTCTTCCCCACCCCGGATACGACCTGGAGCAAACCCGGTCCAAACTGGATCCAAATCGGCACTGAGGGCGGCTTCCTGCCCGCCCCGGTGGTTGTGCCGCCGCACCCGATCACTTGGATCACCGACCCGACCCGCTTTGATGTCGGCAACGTCGATCAGCACTCGCTGCTGTTGGCGCCGGCCGAGCGCGCCGACGTCATCGTCGACTTCTCGCAATTCCGTGGCAAGACGTTGATCCTGTACAACGATGCCCCGGCGGCGTTCCCGGCGCGCGTGCCCAGCTATGACTACTACACCGGCGGGCCTGATCTGTCGCCGGTGGGTGTCCCGACGGTTCTGCCCGGTTACGGCCCCAACACGCGCACGGTCATGCAGATCAAGGTGTCCATGGCGGCTCCGGCGGTGCCATTCGACCGGCCGAATACGACCAATGACCGCCTGGGTCAGCTGGAAGGCATCTTTGCGCACCATGCCGACGGTACTGGTCTGTTTGAGTCCTCGGTGGACCCGATCGTCGTCGGCCAGGCTGCCTACAACTCGGCTTATGGCACAGACTTTGTCGCCAGTGGCTGGTGCAACAGCCCGACCAATCCCACCGCTCGTTGCGACGGGTACGCCCGCATTGCGGAAGGCTCGCAGCCGACCGATCTGTTCGGATTCAACACCTTGGGTGCTCCAAATGCCAAGATGCAGATTCCGTTCCAGCCAAAAGGCATTCACGATGAGATGAACTCAGCCAGCTTCGACGAGTTTGGGCGCATGACGGCCAACATCGGCCTTGAAGCGCCAGGGGCAACCCCGCTGCTGCAGAACATCACTCTGTACCCGTACGTCAACCCGTCGACAGAGAATCTGGATTCGAGCGGCATGCCAAGTGCGCTGAATGTGACGCCCATCATGAGTGCCGCAGACGGGACGCAGATCTGGAAGATCACCCACAACGGCGTGGACACGCACCCCCTGCACTTCCATCTGTTCAATGTGCAGGTGCTAAACCGGGTAACATGGGACAACATCATCATTCCGCCCGATCCGACTGAACTGGGCTGGAAGGATACGGTCCGCATCAGCCCGCTCGAAGACACCATCGTGGTCATGCGCCCGATCGTACCGTCGATGCCGTTCGGCGTGCCCGACAGCATCCGGCCGCTCAATCCCATGATGCCCATCGGCGCGCGCGGCAATCAGAACGGCGTCAACGGCAATCAGGCCGGCTTCAACAACACAGACGCTGCCGGCAATCCCATCCCGCCCATCGTGAATGAGCTGGTCAACTTCGCGTGGGAATACGTGTGGCACTGCCACATCTTGAGCCACGAAGAGATGGACATGATGCGCCCGATGTCGGTGAAGGTCACCACCGCCAAGCCGCCGGCGCTGACGCTGCTGACAGCTGTGGCTACGGCCCCCACCGCGGACACGCCGCAGGTGGCTCTGACGTGGACCGACCCGACACCGCCGACCGATCCGGCGACCTTGGGCAACCCGGCTAACGAAATCGGCTTCCGTGTTGAACGCCAGACAGGGACCAACCCCAATGCACCGTGGGTGGTCGTGGCGACCGCGCTGGCCAATCAGACCAGCTACGTCGATACGTCAGTTGGCTCCGGCACTGTCTATCGCTATCGGATTACGGCCTTCACCACGGCTGGCAGCACCACCTCCGCCCTGCGCTCGGTCGTGACGCCCGCGGGCACCAAGCCGGTGGCCCCGTCCAACCTGACCGCCGCCATGGTGTCCTCGACTCAGGCCCGGCTGACCTGGTCGGACAATGCAAGCAATGAGACCGGGTTCGTGATCGAGCGTTCGACCAACGGTGGGGCGTTCGTGGTGATTGGCACGGCCGGTCGGCGAAATGGAACCGGCAGTGTGACCTACAACGACAGCACGGTGACCCCCGCTAACACCTACGCCTACCGGGTAGCGGCGGTGAATGGCAGCGTGATGTCGGCCTACTCGAACAGCGCCAGCGTTGACATCCTGCCGTCGGCGCCCACCAACCTGGTGTCACCCAGCAAGACATCGACCAGCATCACGCTGCGATGGACGCGCACTCAGAACACGCCGCCCGCTACCGGTTACGTGATCTGGAGCAGCCCGGATGGCGCGACGTGGACGCAGGTCGCCATGGTAGGCAACGTGACCACTTACACCGACACCGGTTTGACGCCCAACACTCGGTACTATTACAAAGTGCGGGCCTACATGATCGGCGTGAATGAGAAGTACTACTTCTCCAACTTCTCGAACACGATCAATCTGTTAACCAGCCGGTAGACGCAACCAACCTGCTGTAGCGAATGGTTAGGAGGGGCCAACACGGCCCCTCCTAACTCTGTGATACAATCCCCGCAAGTATCTGTAGTTATTGTTGCAGTAGGCCCGATCATCGATTATCTCCATAACTTCTTCGAGGTGGACCATGCTACGCACTCGATTTGCACTCCTGGCAATATTCGCACTCTTCCTGTCGTTTGCTTTTTCAGCAGTCAGCGTCCTGGCCGTGCCGGCAACCGCGCCGGCCGCGCCGACAGCCGGCGCCTCAATTCCGGCGGGCCAGATCGGCGGCGCCACGACCGCCATCGTCATGGCCGGCGGCAATCTATACTTCAACGTAGGGCCGCGCATTGCCCGGACAGCCGTTTCGAATTCGGCCCCGCTGACGCCCACTTTGCCCGCCGCTTATAGCGGAATCCTCCCCGGCATTCCAGAAGACATCAAGTTTGCCAATGGCTACTTGTACATCGCACTGGGGCGCGCCGGTGTGGCCGTGGTCGATGCGACCACGTTGGAGATCATGAATACCCAGCCGCTATCTGGCACTGCTTCCGCCACGGCGCTGGCCATCGGGGCAAACAGTGGACATCTGTACCTGGCGACCGGCCTCAACGGGATCGTTGAATACAGCATCGAACTCGACCACGTTACGCTGACTTATCTGCAGACCAAGACCTTCACCAGTCCGCAGCGCCGCATCACCGATGTGGAAACCCGCTTCCTGCCGTCAGCCGGCGATGAATTTCTCTTTGCCGCGGCGAATAACGCCTCGCCGGTACCGGCCAATCGGGGCGGGATACTCAAGTTCAACATCACCACTGAGCCTGTGTTGAGCGATCCGGTCACGATCAAGGAACAGATCGACGTTAATGATCTGGCCGTGACCGACAACTATGTGTTCGCTGCCGGCGAAAATGCTTTCTACGCGCTGGACACGACCGCGTTGGGCACCACCAGCAGTTTTGCGACGTTGGCGCTGCCCGGTCGAGCAGTGAAAGTGGCGCTGCGGCCCGGCGCGCAAGACGCCTATCTGCTGGACGCGTTTGGCGGGATCGACGTGATCGATGTCACCACGCCGCTGTCACCCACCAAACTGACGGCCAATCCTTTCTACACCTACGGCGTGGTGATGGATCTGACCGCGGCTGAATTTACGGGCGACACAAACACCTATCTGTATCTGGCCGATCTGTACGCCGGTCTAAGCATCGCCAGCGCGCCGCAGGCTGCGCCGGAAAACTTGAACCTGGATCGTCCCGGCTATCTGACTCCCATGCCGGCCATCACCAGTGTGGTGGGCGCGGCGTACCCGCAGGCCTATGTTTACAGCATCGCTTCAACGCAGTGGACGGTGGATACCAGCGACTTGTTCGCGCTGACCACGCTGGGCAACGGCATTGTGCCCGCCACCACCATCAACGCCATCGTGCCGTATAGCAGTTCGCTACTGGTGGCGGATGAGTTTGGCCTGACGCGCTATCAGACCAACCCCGGCGGCGAGCCATCAAATCCTGAAGCCCTGGCCTTCCCGGGCAACGGATCGGCCAACGATGTGGTCGTCTCCTGGCCGTACGCCGTTGTGGCCGACGGGTCTGAAGGGCTGGTGGTGGTGGATCTGTCTGACACGATGGTGATAACGGGGAGTGCGCCGGCGCCGTTGTTCAACAGCGACTTCCGCAGTGTGGACGTTCAGGGCCACTATGCCTACGTGGGCGATTACAACGGCACGCTGCTCAATGTCGGTCAGCTGCGCATCTACGATCTGACGGATCCCGCGGCCCCGGTTGCCACAGGTTCGGTCACTCAGACCGGCATACTGGATGTGAAGGTCAGTGGCAACTTTGCTTTCATGGCAGTCGGCCCGGCCGGCATTCGAGTGGCGGATGTGTCGAATCCGACCGCACCTGTCGTGATCAGCACCGACGATTACACCGGCACCCTGACCGCACAGAAACTGGCCATTTACCACAATAATCTATTCGTAGCCCAGAGTGAGGGCGGCGTCCAGATGCTGGCCTTCAACCCGACGACCGGCCAGCTGCGACTGGTGGCCACCATCCCCACCAGCGGCGCGGCCCAAGATCTGGCGTGGGAAACCGGGCGCCTGTACGTGGCCGATGACTATGCCGGCCTGATGATCTTCCAGATCGGCAATGATCTCGCCATCACCAAGACCGCGCCCGCCATAGCGTATCAGGGACAGCCATTCACGTACACGTTGAACGTCGGCAATGTCGGCATTGTAACGGCGACCAACGTGGTGGTGACCGATGTCCTGCCTGTCAATCTATCACTCCTGTCCGACACGGGTTGCACGCACGCCATGAACGTGGTCACGTGCACACTGCCCAGTCTCGCGGTCGGCAACAACGCGAGCTTCAATCTGGTGGTGCAGCCGACTCTGACGGAAGACTACACCAACACCGCCTACGTCATCAGTGATCAGTTGGACGTTGAGCCGGCAAACAACTCGTCGGCGGCTACAACCACTGTCCTGCCTGTGGCTGATCTGTCACTGAGCAAAGCGGCCTCGGCATCTGCCGTGTATGCGGGCGATCAGCTGACCTACACGTTGATCGTGACCAATGCCGGGCCATCAACTGCCACGGGCGTGGTATTGACCGACACGCTGCCCGCCGGCGTGACACTGGTTCAGGCCAGTCTGGGCTGCTCCGGCACCACGACGATCGTCTGTAACCTGGGCAATCTGAGCGTGGGCCAGGCGCAGAATGTTTCGATCGTGGTGGCGACGACCGGCCAGGCTGTGCCGACCATTACCAACACGGCCACTGCAGCCGCGGCTGAAATGGACTTTACTCCAGCCACAGCCACGGCAATGACGACCGTGCAACCATCAGCCGATCTGGCGCTGACCAAGTCAGACAGCCCTGATCCGGTGCCGGCCGGCGCGCGACTCACGTACATCCTGACGCTGAGCAACAATGGCCCATCAGCGGCTACCGGCGTGCTGGTGACCGATACACTGCCGGCCGGTGTGACACTGGCTGCGGCCGACGCGGGCTGCACCGGTACGACGACGATCAGCTGTGCGATCGGATCGGTGAGTGCCGGCGCCACCGTTACTCGTTCCATCGCCGTTACCGTGACGGCCAGTGCGGCCAATGTCATCACCAACACGGCCATCGCGGGTAGCAGCGTGTTTGATCCGAACCTGGCGAACAACTCGGCTTCAGTTTCGACCACGGTGTCGCCTGTGGCGGATCTATCGATCTCCAAATCGGCATCGCTGATCACCGGCACCGCCGGCCTGCCGCTGACCTACTCGCTGGTCGTGCGCAACTTCGGGCCGTCAACGGCGACGGGTGTCGTGCTGACCGACTCGCTGCCGGCCTCGGTGCAGTTCATGTCGGCCACCGGCGCCACGTGCAACGGCACCAGCAGCGTTGTCTGCAATCTGGGCAATATGCTGGCCGGCGAGGTGACGACGGTCACTCTCACCGTCATGCCGATGACTTCCGGGACGATCACCAACGTCGCCGTGGTAAGTTCGGCGGTGTTCGATCCGAACCTGGCGAACAACACCACTGATCCGGTGGTTACGCCGGTGAAGGCGCGCGTGCTTCTGCCCATCGTGCGCCGCTAAACGCTCGCTGTTGGGGCCGGGGCGTGATCGTGTCACGGGATGGCAGGGTCACGCCCCGGCTATCGGGTATTGAACTTGACGCCCCATTTGGGCGACTTTTTTACAACATCGAACTGCATGCTATTCCTGGGAGTAGGTTGATGAGAATCCGAGCGATTTTGACCAGAACCGCCCTGTTTTTCATCACGCTGGCTTTGATGCTGGCGACAGCAGCGGTTGTTCTGGCACAAGATGAATTGACCACCAACCCCGGCTTCGAGTCGGGAGTGGGCGCTCCCTGGTCGTCAGACGAGGGGGTGATTTCAGCCGGCACTGTAAAGCATTCGGGGTCCGCCTCAGCCAAACTGGTGACCGACGGGGGAGCCAATATTTATCAATGTGTGAAGTGGATCAGCGGAACCAACACCTACGTGGCGTTGGGAGGGTGGATTAATCTTCAATCAGCCAACATTATCACGGCCAGTCTGGCCATCTACTCTTTTTCGGACAAGACTTGTTCTGTCCCCAACAATGGCGAAAGCTCACTGGGGGAACTGTATCCGGCCCTCAACCGAACTGGCAGCTGGCAGCAAGTGTGGACCGGGCCGGTGGGTGACAGCCATCCATTTCCCGTCCCCGAAGATACCCAGTCGTTAATGGTCGTCTTCAGCGTCTTTCAGAGCAATAACAGCGCGGCAACCGCATATCTTGACGATGTCACGATCTATTCGTCATCTCCGACTGCCGTTACCCTGAGCGGCCTTGACGCCAAACAGCCGGCTGAGGCAGCATCGCTATGGCCGCTGCTCATCGCCGTGCCGCTGCTGCTGGGCGCAGGATTTTTGGTGCTGCGCCGCCGCCGCGTCTGATCACCCGCCTTCACCCGCGCTCATTCGTGCAGGGCACGCCCACCGTTATCAGGCGCATGCCCTGCACGAAATTTTTGGGGCCCGGCGCCGCACCTTGCTCGACTGCACGATATTGCCTGCACTACGCTGCGTGGCGGCATGACCAATAGCAGATTGACCGAGCGGGGCGAGCCGCGTACAATCAGTAGGCAACAAGCAGGTGCCATCACTCCCGCAGGATTGCTGATGAATGCTCTACAAAATATCGCGGCTGACATGATCCGGCGGTTGAGGCGGCTCCGGTACTTGGCCATGCTGGGCTGGACGCTGGCTGCCGCCTTGTCAATGACGATCGACCTGCTGCTCTTCAACGACGAGGTAACTGCCGGGGCACAGTTGCCACCGAGCGCCCAGGCGCCTTACCTTGCAGCCAGTCGCGACCATGTGCTGGCCACCCTGCTCGGCGAAATTGTACTGTGGCTGGTCGGATTGGCCGTCATTCACCTGGCTGCCGGTCGGCTGCGCAACGAACTGCAAGAACGCGCCCGCATCGACACCGCCCTGATCGACAGCGAAAACCGCTTTCGAACACTGGTTGAGCAAAGCCCGGCCTCAATTGTCATCACCGACCTCAAAGGCAACATCGAATACGTCAACCCCAAATTCAGCCGCGTCACCGGCTATGCGACCACCGAAGTTGTGGGCCAAAACCCGCGCATCTTAAAGTCGGGCGAACTGCCGGCCGAAGAATATCGCAGAATGTGGACCACCATCAGCCAGGGCGGCGAATGGCGCGGCGAGTTCCACAACCGCAAGAAAAATGGCGAGCTGTATTGGGAGTCTGCGTCCATTACCGGCATCCGCAACGCCGCCGGTGTAATCACCCACTATCTGGCCGTCAAAGAAGACATCACCGAACAAAAACGCACGTTGCAGGCGGAGGAAGAACAACGCCGCCTGGCCGAGGCATTGCGCGACACCGCGGCCAATTTGAATAGCACCCTCGAATTCGACGCCGTGCTCGATCAGATTCTCGTCAACGTCGGGCGCGTCGTGCCACACGACGGCGCCAACATCATGTTGATCAGCGGCGACACCGCCTACGTCTGCCTGAGTCGCGGCTACGACGGCAAACAGGCGCGCGATCAAGTGATGCTGGTGCGTCTGCCGATCACCCTGCCCCATCTGCAGGCAATGATCAATACCGGTCAGCCGCTGATCGTGTCAGACACCGCCGCCGAGCCGCGCTGGTTGGCAGTGGGCCTCACCGACTGGGTGCGATCCTACTTGAGCACACCGATTCGAATCAAGGGCGAAACGGTGGGCTTCATCAACCTGGATAGCGCCACCCCGGGCTTCTTCAATCAGACCCACGCCAGCCGATTGGTGATCTTTGCCGATCAAGCCGCCACCGCCGTGGAAAATGCGCGGCTCTACCAGCAGGCCCAGACGGAACTGGCCGAGCGCCGCAAGATCGAAGCGCAGCTGCAGCAGGCGAAAGAAGCCGCCGAAGCCGCCAGCCACGCCAAGAGCATTTTCCTGGCCAACATGAGCCACGAGCTGCGCACACCGCTCAACGCCATCCTGGGTTTCGCCCAGCTCATGCAGCGCGATCCCAATCTCAACGCCGATCAGCGCGACAACCTGAAAACCATCCTGCACAGCGGCCAGCACCTTTTAACGCTCATCAACGATGTCCTCGACATGTCCAAGATCGAATCGGGGCGCGTCACGCTGCATCCCGACGACTTCGACCTGTGGCGGCTGCTGGGCGATCTGGAAGAGATGTTCGGCCTGCGCGCCGCCGACAAACACCTGGTCCTCACCTTTGCCATCACGCCCGAGCTGCCCCGCTACATCCGCGCCGACGCCGGCAAACTGCGGCAGGTGCTCATCAACCTGCTGGGCAATGCCGTCAAATTCACAACCGAGGGCGGCGTGGCGCTGCGCGCCGAACTGCAGAACGCCGATGATCAACCGCGCCTGTGCATCGAAGTGGAAGACACCGGCCCCGGCCTCACCGCCGACGAGCTGAACCTGATCTTCGAGCCGTTCGTGCAGACCGCCAGCGGCCACAAATCACAGGAAGGCACCGGCCTGGGCCTGCCCATCAGCCGTCAATTCGTGCAGATCATGGGCGGCGAGCTGCTCGTCGATAGCGCGCCCGGCTACGGCAGTACGTTCAGCTTCAGCATCCCGGTTCAAATCTCCGACCGGATCAGCCCGCCCGTCCTAGCCGCTCGCCGCGTCATTGGCCTGCAGCCCGGCCAACCCGAATATCGCCTGCTGGTGGTGGACGATCGCGAAGCCAGTCGCAAGCTGCTGGTCAAACTGCTATCGCCGCTGGGCTTCGCCGTGCGCGAGGCCGCCAACGGCCAGGAAGCCATCGAAGTGTGGCGCCACTGGCAGCCGCACCTGATCTGGATGGACATGCGCATGCCCGTCATGGACGGCCACGAAGCCACCCGGCACATTCGGGCCGCTGCCGGGGGCCAGGCCACCGTCATCATCGCCCTCACTGCCAGTGTGTTTCAAGAAGAGCGCGTAACGATCATCGCCGAAGGCTGCAACGACTTTGTGCGCAAGCCCTTCCGCGAAGAAGAAATCTTCGAGCGGCTGGCGCGGCATTTGGGCGTGAAGTTCCTCTATTCCGCAGAAGACGCCCCGGCCCCGATCGTCTCCGCCGCGCCCGACGTCTCTCCGGCGGGCACGCTGCCCGGCGACTGGCTGGCCGCGCTCGAGCAGGCCACCATCGCCGCCGACCTCAATCGGATGGTAGCCACAATTGAAGAGATCCGCCCGCACGACAGTGCGCTGGCAGATCGATTGGGCGAATGGGCGCGCAATTTCAACTACGAGCAGATCATCCAGTTCACACGACAGGCAGGAGCAGCCGCCACATGACTGACACGCCCGGTTTCACCAGCGATGCGCGGCGCGGCGACATCCTCGTCGTTGATGACACGCCCGCCAACCTTCGGCTCTTGACCCAGATTCTAACCGAACGCAATTACAAAGTGCGGCCGGCCCCCAATGGCACGCTGGCGTTGGCCGCAGCCCGCGCCGCGCTGCCAGATCTGATCTTGCTGGATGTGAACATGCCCGATATGGACGGCTACACCGTGTGCCGCGAGCTCAAAGCCGACGAGCGCACGCGGGATGTGCCCGTCATGTTCATCAGCGCGCTCGACGACGTATATGACAAAGTCCGGGCCTTTTCAGCCGGGGGCGTGGATTATTTGACCAAGCCGTTTCAGGTGGAAGAAGTGGCGGCGCGCGTGGCCACACACCTGGCGGTGCGCCACCTGCAGACGGCGCTGCAAGCCGCCAATGCCGATCTGCAGGCTCGCAACGCCGAGTTGGACAGCTTCGCGCGCACGGTAGCCCACGATCTCAAAAACTCGCTTAACACCATCATGGGGCACGCCGAGCTGCTGGACACCGATCTGTCACTGATACCGTTGGAAGAAATCCGCACCTCCGCCCGTGCCATTGCCCGGGTCAGCCGCAAAATGAATAACATCATTGAAGAGCTCATGCTGTTGGCCGGGGTGCGCAGCCAGGTCGTGACGCCCGCCCCGCTGGACATGGCCGGCATCATCAACGAAGCATGGCAGCGACTGGATGCGCTCCGCAGCGAGCGACAACCTCAGCTCAACATGCCCGAGCATTGGCCCACCGCGCTGGGATACGGGCCGTGGGTGGAAGAAGTCTGGGTCAATTATCTGGGCAACGCCATCAAGTATGGCGGCACACCGCCGAGCGTGGAATTGGGGGCCACACCTCTGGCCAACGGCCAGGTGGAGTTTTGGGTACGGGACAACGGGCGCGGCCTCTCCCCTGATGAACAGACGCGCCTGTTCGCCGGCTTTGCGCGGCTCGATCACGTGCGGGCCACCGGCCATGGACTGGGCCTGTCCATCGTCAAACAGATCGTCGAAAAATTGGGCGGGCAGGTCGGCGTATCCAGCTCCGGCGTGCCCGGCCAGGGCAGCACCTTTCGCTTCACGCTGCCCGCTGCCTGACCGGGGCGCAGCTTACTTGACGCGCCGCCGGATGAAGGCCAGCAGCTGCAGCCCCACGACACCCACCAGCAGGATGATGATGAAGGGCGGAATGCTGAAGGTGTTGGTCGGCTCAATCAACGGGACCGGCGTGGGAATGGGTTGCCAGAATAGCATACATCCTCACTGGGCAATTAGGGTGCGCACGTAGTCGTCAAAACGGCCGGCCGCGCACGCGTCGATATAGTTCAGAATCTCGTCGCCGTCCACGGCGTAAGCCGGGTAACACGAAGTCGGCCACGCGCCGCGCGGCGCGGGTACCACCGCCGTGACCGACAGGCCGCTCACCTCGATCGGGGCGGCAAGTTCGTCGACGATTTCCTCCGCCGTGATAATCACCCGATCGGCCACCAGACTGATCTCCTGATCCACTGCCAGGTTGCCTTTCAGGCGGGCGTTGCCGGCTCGATCGGCCACCGGCACGTGGATGACGGCCACATCACACGTCAGCGCCGGAAAAGCCGCCACCGGTGCGCCGGTGTACGGGTCGGCGATCACTTTCACATCGGGCCGCACCTGCAGCAGATCGGTGCCCAGCCAGCCCGGCCCGGGCATGAACCCCACGCCGGCCAGCGTGGCGCGCAGGCCAAACGCTAGACTGTTTTCAGATTCCTCAATCACCCGCAGCTCGCCGCGCGCGGCCTGCGCGGTAAACATCGGTGCCAGGCCAAACGCCTCCAGTCCGCAATAACACGTGCGAAGGCTGCGGACCCGGCCCGTCCCGATCAGTAGATCGCTCTCATATGACGCGGTGAAACACAGCAGTGTCAGGTCGCGCGCGTCTGTCTTGAGCAGCTCGCGCACAAACGCCACCGGCCGTCGATAGAGATTCATGCCGCCCAGCGCCAGCACGTCGCCGCGCTTGACCAGCGCAGCCGCCTCGGCCAGCGTCATCACGCGATCAATCATGAGTCACCCTTATGATTTCCGGTGCGCCGCATGGCCCGTTCCACCGCGTCTTTCACGCCCAGAATATCGTGGACGCAATAGTCCACTTCGGCGCAGTCGCCACTGTCCACCAAAATCGTCGTCATGCCCAGCCGTTTGGCGGGCAGCAGATTACGCGCATTGTCTTCGATCAACGCACACTCAGCGCCGCGCGCGCCGATCAGGTTGAGAATGCACTCGTACGCGCGCGGATCAGGCTTGCTGATGAAGCCCACGGCCCGCACGTCGATGATGCGCTCGAACTGATCGGCGCAGCCCAGAATCTTCAACACATTCTGCGCGTGCTCGACAGTGGCATTGGTAAAGATGACCTTGCGCTGGGGCAGTTCACGCAGCATGCCGGCCAGCGCCGGCTGCGGGCCGAGGTAGCGGGTTAAATCAATGTCGTGCACAAAGCGCAGATAATCCTCGGGATCGACCTCGGGCCGTTCGACGATGAAGCCGCGCAGCGTGGTGCCATAGCGTTGAAAATAGTCCTGCTTCTGAAAGCGCGCCTGCTCTTCCGACAGCCCCAGCCGCTCGATCAGGTAACGCAAAATCCGCGCGCCGATTTCCTGCATCAGGCCCGCGCCGCGCGGATAAAGAGTCTCGTCCAGATCGAAGATGAGCGTGGTGAGCACAGGCGCAAGTGTACCAAGAGACCGCACATTGGGCAACCGCAAAAAACGGCTCGCCGCCCAACTCGATCGGGCGACGAGCCGAAACACCGGCAAGCGCTGACTGAAGCGCGCTCGTCATTCCAGCAATTCCGCCAACTCCCCGGCAAACTTCCCCGGATCGCCCACGATGGCCGCGTCGGCCTGCTTCAAGATCGGCGCGTCGGGATCGGGATGCACGGCCACCACATAGCGCGCGTCCTTCATGCCCCAGGTGTGCGCCGTGTCGCCGCGAATGCCCAGCGCCAGATACAGTTCGGGCCGCACGCGCTCGCCGGTGATGCCCACCACTTGATCTTCGCCGATGGTGCCTTCGTCCAGCGCTTCACGCGCGCCGGCAAATTCCGCGCCCAGCCGCTGCGCCAGCAATTCAGCGCACGACACATCGCCCACCTGCCGCCCCACTGAGACGATGCGCTTCGCCTCCTTCAACTTCGGTTTCGGCAGCGCGTAATCCGCCGGCCCGATCGTCCTGGTTTTCACCTGAACGTCCGCCAGATCGACCATCAGCATTTCTACTTCACCGTAGCGTGAGTGATCGGGATACGGCTCGCCGAAGGTGTCCGGCCGCGCCGTCGCAAAGTGTGACCTGGCGTCCGCCGTCGTCAGCACGTCAAAGTATTCGCCACCAAAAGCCGCGCGCCGCCCGATGAAGCACCGATCAAAGTCGTCCACCTTCAACATCACGCAGTTGGCGATGAAGCCCGCGCCGAAGCGCTGCGCGAGCCGGGGGGCCAGTGCATTGCCCATCGGGGTGGCGCCGAACAGCACAAATTCAGGCGGCTGCGCGACGAACAGATCGCTCAACACCTTCAGCCACGTCTCCACGTTGAACTCGGCCAGCCGATCGTCCTCGGCGGCGATCACGCGATCGGCCCCCACCGGATACAACTCGTTGGCGAGATCGGCCACGCCGCGTGCGCCCAGCAGTGCGACCTTGACGTAGAAACCCATCAGGTCGGCGGTGGTGCGCGCGCCATACACCAGTTCTTTGGTCAGCGGCGTCAACGCGCCGTCCTGCACCTCGGCCACCACCCACATGTCGCGTGGTTCGTCGGAGAATGTTAGTCTTGTCATAGATCTATCCTCTCATAACGAGTAATGAGTAATTTGCCTTTTACTCGTTACTCATTACTCGTTACTCATTACGCAATGATTCTCTCCCGCTTCAACATCATCAGCAGCTCTTTGGCGCTGCGCACCGGCAGGCCGGGCTGACGTTCCGGCGGAAAAGCTTCTTCCTTCTTCGCCGTCAGCGGGCGCAGATCATCCTCGCTTAAGTCCAGTTCTGCCGCGCGCCAGACATCCACGCCGATTTGCTTGTAGGCGTCCATCAGGCGCCAGCCGTTGGCAAAACTCCCCTTGAAGGCTTCCGGCAAGATCGAGATCACGGCGGGCGCGGTGACTTCCATCGCTGCGAACTCGCCACGCTGCACAATGGCCTTGAAGCCGCCCTCGGTCGCTTCCACCTGCGCCGCACACGTGAGCTGCGGCCAGTCCAGGTTCTCCGCAAGGCGCGGCCCCAGTTCGCCCGCGCCGGTGTCCAGCGATTGCGCGCCGCACAGCACCAGATCGATGTCGCCCAGCCGCCGGATCGCCGCCGCAAGTGCATTCGCCGCGGCCCATGCGTCGAGGTTGCCCAGCCCGATCAGGACGGCGCGATCCGCCCCGCGCGCCAGCGCTTCGCGCAAAGCGTCGTCGGCCCGATCGCCGCCCACCGACAACGCGATCACCTGCGCGCCGGGCTGCTGCGCTTTCAGCGCGGCGGCGGCCTCCAGCGCGGCCTTGCTGCCCGGATCGATCAGATAGTCTTCCCGGTTAATAAACACCTTTTCCGCTTTGCGGTTCACCGTCATGCCGTGCGGATCGAGCACCGCTTTAATGCAGACGACGATATTCATAGGCTGTTCCTTTGCGTCTGGATGATGAGTAACCAGTAACAAGTCATTCACGTTTTACTCATTACTCGTTACTCATTACGGACGAACTTTCACGCCCACTTCCCTGAACATCTGCTCCGCGATCAGGATGCGCTGAATCTCATTGGTGCCTTCGAAGATCTCGGCGATGCGCGAGTCGCGGAAGCCGCGCTCGATGAAGGTGTCGCGGCTGTAGCCCAGCGCGCCGTGGATCTGCACCGCGCGATCGACACAGCGCGAGGCGATCTCCGAGCCGAGCAGCTTGCACATGCCCGCCTCTTTGATGAACGGGCGGTTGTTATCCACCAGCCACGCTGTGCGATACACCAGCGAGCGCAGCGCCTCGATCTCGGCGGCCATGTCGGCCACCATGAACTGGATGGTCTGCGTGTGCGCCAGCGGCTTGCCAAACTGTGTGCGCAGCGCCGCCCACTCCAGCGATTGTTGCAGCGCCGCCTGCGCGCCGCCCAACGTCGCCGCGCCCAGCGTTACGCGCCCGATGTCGAGTGTCTGCATGAACACGACAAAGCCCAACCCCGTCTGCCCCAGGATATTCTCCGCGGGCACGCGGAAGTTATCAAAGGAAATCGCGCTGGTCGGCGACCCATGCAGGCCCATCTTGTGCTCGAATCGGCCGGGCGTGAAGCCCTCGATCGGATCGCCCTTGTCGTCGCGTGTCTCGATCACGAACGCGGTTGCGCCGCCGCGCGCGCCCAGCGCCGGATCAGTCACAGCCAGGATCGACATCGTGCTTGCCATTGGGCCGTTGGTGATCCACATCTTCTCGCCGTCGAGGATGTACGAGTCGCCTTCTTTCGTCGCGCGCAGCTTGATCGACGCCGCGTCCGATCCGGCTTGCGGTTCGGTCAACGCAAACGCCGCGATCTTTTTACCGCTGCACAGCTCGGGCAGGTACTTCTCGCGGATGCGCTTGTTTCCGCCCAGATAGATCGCCATCGCGCCGATGCCGATGTGCGCGCCGATGATGGTGGCGAAGCTGGTATCCACACGGCCCAGTTCTTCCATCAGGATGCAGTAGCCCGTTTCGCCCGCGCCCAAGCCGCCATATTCGCGCGGGAACGGCACGCCGAACAGTCCGATGTCGCCCGCCTGTTTGATCACATCCCACGGAGGCTGGCTGGTCCGATCGGCCTGCCGCGCCGCCGGTTTCACCACTTCCTCGGCAAACTCGCGCACCAGCTTGCGCAAGGCCTGATGTTCACGCGAAAAATCAAAGTCCATAGCTTTACTCCTGCGGTGGCCGCTCACCTACGGCTTAATTATCACATCCGAATCCGCAAACACGTCCTGCCAGAGCGTCACGCGGCCCAGCTGCGGCGTGCCGCCGATCAGATCAAAGGCGCGGGCGTCGCGGTACAACTGCGAAATTTCGTATTCGTCGCTGAAGCCGTAGCCGCCGTGCACCTGCAGCATGCGATTGGCCGCGTCGCGCGCCGCCCGGCCGCCGAACAACTTGGCCTTGAGCGCCGCTCTGGAGAAATCCTTATTCCCGGCGGCCAGCCACGCCGCGTATTCGATCAGGTGGCGCAGCGCCTCGGCGTCGATCTCGGCATCGGCAAAGTAGTTGCCCAGCCCCTGCTTGGTGGCGATGCTGACGCCGAACTGCTTGCGCTCGACGGCGAAGGCGCGGCCCAGCGCCACGGCATGTTGATGCAGGCCGAGCGCCGCCGCGGCCACGGCCAGTTGATAGTGCGAAAACGCGGCTTGCGCGATGACCAAACCTTCGCCCTCGGCCCCCAGCCGATCGGCTTCGGCCACCCCCACGGCATCAAAGTACACCGTGTGAAACGTGACACCGCGCAAGCCGGTGGTTGGTTCGCGGTGGCCGACCTTGACGCCGGGCGTTGCCGGATCGATCACAAAGGCGGTGGGACCGCCGTCGGTCTGCGCGACGACGAGCAGCAGTTTTGCGATGCCCGCGTTGGTCACCCACGTCTTGACACCGTTGATGACGTAGCCGTCGCCACTGCGTCTGGCGCGCGTGGCAATTCGCGACGTGTCAGAGCCGGCTTCCGGCTCGGTGATCGCCAGCGCGCCCGCGTTCTCGGCCAGCACCGACAGCCAATTCTCCTGCTGCTCTGCCTCGCCGCGCGAGACGATCGGGTACACGACGAGGCTGTTGTGCGTGGCGATGGTGATGGCCGTGGACAGGCAGGCCTTCGCCAGTTCTTCAATCAGCAGCGCGTAACTCAAGGGATCGAGCGCCGCGCCGCCCAGGTCCTCCGGGATCGTCGCCGCGAAGAAGCCCTGCTGCGCGGCCTTGTTGAAGAGCTCAAGCGGCGGTTGTTCGCTCTCGTCGGTATGCTTCGCGATCTTCGCCACTTCCTTCGCGGCAAAATCGCGAAAGAGCTTGCGGAAACTCAGCTGCTCTTCAGTTAAGGAGAAATCCATAGTCTGTTCTCCAATTGACCACGGAGTCCACGGAGAACACGGAGAATTTCAATCAAGACGCCGTGTCCTCTGCCTCCGCCGTGGTTCTTACTTGTCCTGGAATTTGGCTTCGCGCTTCTCCAGGAAAGCGGCGATGCCTTCGGCCGCGTCGGCGCTGGCGGCCACCGTGCTGAACTGCGCCAGCTCGGCGGCGAGGCCGCTCTGCAGATCGGCGTCGAGACCGGTGCGGATGGCGTTCATGGCGGCGGTGACGGCGACCGCACTCTTGCCGGCGATCTTGGCGGCCAGGCCGCGCGCCTGCCGCATCACCTCACCGCCGGGCACGACCATGTTGACCAGCCGCAGCTGCATGGCCTGCTGCGCCGTGATCTGATCGCCGGTCAGGATCATCTCGGCGGCCTTGGCCGCACCGACGATGCGCTGCAGGCGCTGCGTGCCGCCCCAGCCGGGGATGATGCCCAGGTTGATCTCGGGCTGGCCCAGCCGCACGCGATCGCCGCAGATGCGCAGGTGGCACGACATGGCAAGTTCCAGGCCGCCGCCCAGGCACACGCCGTTGATGGCGGCGATGAAGGGCTTGTTGGACGCCTCAATCTTGCAGAAGACCTGCTGGCCCAGCGCGATGAAGGCCTGCGCGCCGGCCGCATCCTGATTCTTGACCAGCGCGCCGATCTCGCCGATGTCGGCGCCGGCGATAAAAGCCAGCTGGCCCGCGCCGGTGATGACGACGACTTTCACGTCGGGGTTGGCGATTAGCGCATCGACCGCTTCGCCAAGCTCGGTCATGGTCTGCCGGTTGAAGGCGTTGACGGGCGGATGATCGATCACAAGCGTTGCCACGCGATCTTCGATGGTGTAGCGAACAAAGTCAGCCATGATACTCCTTGGGAGATGATGGGTTGGTAGATGGGTGATCGGTAGCCGGGTGGGCCGGTGGATGAGCGGCGGGCGCCAAGCCCCGTTTACTCATCCACCCAGGCCCAATCTGCCGATGTCCAATCTGCGCCTTAAACGTATTCCAGGAAGCCACTGCGCGTCTTTTCGCCCAGATGACCGGCTTTCACCAGTTCGTACAACTTGTCGGCGGGATGGAAGCGCACGCCGTATTTCTTCTCGAAGTCTTCGAGGCCGGCCACCACCACATCCAGACCGAGTTTGTCGGCCAGCGCCAGCGGCCCCATGCGCTCGCCACCCACCGTCATGCCCGTGCCGGCGATCATCGCCATGTCGATGTCGCGCACGTCGGCGATGCCTTCCTGAACGGCGTAGGCGGCTTCGTTGATCAACGGATACATCAGACGCTCTGGTGTGAACTCCGATTGCTTCTGCCCGCCGCTGGTCTCGGCCACCATGGCTTTGACGGCATCGTCGGTGTTGTCGCCGTAGCCGTAGAAGCCCGCGCCCACTTTCTCGCCGTAGCGCCCGGCCTTGTACAGCTTTTCAAACAACACCGCGCCCTTCATGCGCTCGCCGTACTGTGAATACAGATACTCGCCCACGTCATAGCACACGTCCAAGCCCAGGAAATCCATCAGGGTGAACGGCCCCATCGGCCAGCCGTAAGCCGTCATCGCATCGTCGATCTCCTGCGCGGTGGCCGCGCCCTCCTGCAGGCACAACGTCGCTTCGTTGAGGTACGGCATCAACAAGCGGTTGACGAGAAAGCCGGGGCACTCCTTCACCACCACCGGAATCTTGCGCAGCGATTCGGTGAAGGCCACCAGATCGTCGACGGTTTCCTGATCGGTATCCTCGCCTTTGATGATCTCCACCAGCTTCATCACGTGCGCGGGGTTGAAGAAGTGCATGCCGATGACCTTGTGCGGCCGGGCGGTGGCGCGGCCCATCTCGGTGATGGACAACGCCGAGGTATTGGAGGCGAAGATCGTGCCTTCGGGGCAGACCTTGTCGAGTTCCTGGAAGATGCGCTGCTTCAGCGCCATCTTCTCCGGCACGGCCTCGATGACGATGTCCACATCGGCAAATTCGCCGTAATCAAGCGTGGGGATGATCAGGTCCAGTTTCGATTGCATCTCGCCCGCGCTCATCTTGCCTTTCTCAACGCGGCTTTCGTAAATCGATCGGATGTGTCCCACCCCCTTGTCCAGCATGGCCTGATCCACATCCTTCAACACCACGGGCAGGCCGGAATATGAAATCACCTGCGCGATGCCGGCGCCCATCGCGCCCGCGCCCACCACACCTGCTTTGAAAATATACATGTTGATCTCCTTTGGGATGGCTGATGCAACGAGCCTAATCGTCGTCGTTTGAATCCTTGCCGTAGGTAAACAGGCTGCCGATCGACTGATGGAAGTAGTTGCAGCGAATGGCCTCGCCGAAGATGGGGGCCACCGGCACGGTGTGCAGGTGCGGCGGCCGCTTCTCCGGCGGGATATAGACCGTGTCGGTGGCGACAATCTCGGTGATCTCCGGCACACTGGCCAGCCGCTCAAAGGCGTTGCCGGTAAACACGCCATGCGTGCAGGCCACCCAGATCTCCCGAATGCCGTGCCTCAGCAGCAACTGGCACAGCTCCACCACCGAGCCGCCCGTGGCGATCTCGTCGTCGAGGATCAGGGCGCGCTTGAAGCCTTGCACGGCGCGGCCGGCCAGCCCGGAGATGACGACCTTGGTATCGGACACGCGCTCTTTGTTGCCGAAGGCCATGGGCAGGCCCAGCGGCGCGGCAAAGCGCCCGACAGTCTTGGCCTGCCCCACGTCGGGCGCGACGACGATGGTGCTGTCGAGCTCGCGCTTTCTGAAGTAATCGGTCAAGGCGTAACGCGCCGTCAGCGGATCGGTGGGCACGGGAAAGAAGCCGTGCACCTGCGGCGAGTGCAGCGTCATGGTCATGACGTGCGTGGCGCCGGCGGTGTGCAGCAGATCGGCCACCAGCCGCGCCGTAATGGAGATGCGCGGGGCGTCTTTCTTGTCCGATCGGGCGAAGGAGTAGTACGGGATGATGGCGTGAATCTCCTTCGCGGCCGCGCTGCGCGCGATGTCCAGCATCATCAGCAGTTCCATCAGGTGATCGTTGACGGGCGGGGCCAGGGTCTGCACGATGTACACCTGCCGCGATCGCACGCTGGCCCCCAGCTGGATGTACAGGTTGTCGTTGCTGAAGCGCGAGATGTGCGTCTCTTCCAGCGGCACCCGCAGCTGATCGGCAATGGCCTGCGCCAGCGGCCGGTTGGAACTGCCGCTGAAAATGCGGACTTCGTTGGGGTCGAGTTGGCCGGTCGAATGGGTCATGAAACCTCGCCTCAGCGATGATAAGTGGATTTACTTATCACTCACCACTCATTACTCGTCACTCATCACTCGTCACTCGTCACTCGTCACTCATCACTTTTCACCATTCACCCGCTCGATCACCAGCGCCGCGCCCTGACCGCCCGCCGCGCACAGCGTGGCCAGGCCGTAGCGCGCCTGCCGGCGTTTCATCTCATGCGCCAGCGTGACCACAATGCGGCAGCCGCTGGAGCCGACGGGATGGCCGAGCGCAATCGCGCCGCCGTTGACGTTGACCTTGTTCCAATCCCACTGCAAGACGCGCCCACAGGCGAGGACCTGCGCCGCGAAGGCTTCGTTGATCTCAATCAGATCCATGTCGCCAAGCTGCAGCCCCGCTTTGGCCAGCGCTTTGGGCACGGCATACGCGGGCGCGATGCCCATGCGCTCCGGCTCCACGCCCGCGAAGCCGTAGCCGCGAATGACGGCCATCGGCGCGTAGCCCAGCTCTTTGGCCTTCTCGGCCGACATGATCAGCATGGCGCTGGCGCCGTCGCTGATGCCGCAGGCGTTGGCCGGCGTGACGCTGCCGCCCTGCTTGAAGATGGCGGGATACAGCGCGGCCTTCTGCACGCTCAGCCCGGCGTTGATGGTCTCGTCTTGCGTAATCTGCTCTTTGGCTACTTCCTGCCCGGCCACCTTCTTGACGATCTCCACCGGCACGATCTCGTCCTTGAACTTGCCCATGCGTGTGGCGGCGAAGGCCTTTTTGTGTGACTGCACGGCGAATTCGTCCTGCTGCTGCCGGGTGATTTCAAATTCGTCCACCAGGTTCTCGGCGGTGCGGCCCATGAGCTGCCCGCAGACCGGATCGGTCAGGCCCTCCCACAGCGCGTCGGTAAGCTGCGAGTGGCGCAGCTTCAGCCCCCAGCGCGCATCCTTGATGATATAAGGGATGTTGCTCATGCTCTCGACGCCGCCCACGAGGTAGATGTGGCCTTCGTCCAGCTGAATGCGCCGCCACGCCTCGATGATGGCGTCCATGCCGCTGTTGCAGTTGCGGGCCACGGTCAGCGCCGGCACTTCCTTGGGAATGCCCGCAAACAGCGCCGAGACGCGCGTGATGTTGGGCGCATCCGACGGCTGCGCGATGCAGCCCGCGATCACCTCGTCGATGGACGCCGGATCGATCCGGGTGCGCTCCAGTATGCCCTTGAAGACGAGCGTCAACAGCTCCTGAGCGCGAATGGTGCGCAGCGCCCCGCCGTGATTGCCCACCGGGGTGCGAACGGCTTCGACAATGACTGCGTCTTTCACGATTCCTCCTTGGGGTAGGGTAGTACGATAGTGTGATGGTGCGTAAGTCAGTTTGTCGGTGCGACGTCCGGCTTCATGCCACAGTTTGCCCGCCCAGCCCATCGATCAACACTTTGGTCATCGTGCCGTACAACGCTTCCAGATCCGTGGCGACAATCTCCGCCCGCAGCGGATGGCTGAGCAGCACCAGCACGCCGTTCAGCCCGGCCCACAACACGCCGGCGGCCTCGCGCGGATCGACCGCGCCAATCAGCCCTTCGGCCTGCGCCTGCCGCACCGCGCGCTCCACCCATTCCAGGCCGCGCAGACTGCGGGTCAGGACATCTTGATAGACGCCGGGATCGATCGCGGCTTGAAATTGCCCGCGATCGAAAGCCATGATCAATCGGTAGTAATCGGGACTGGTCTGGAAGAATTCGAGGTAAGCGGCGGCGATGCGGCGCAGGCGCGTGCCGGCGTCCAGCGCTTCATGTTCGGCAAACGCCGTTTGCAGATCGGCGATCAACGCATCCAGGCCGTCTAAAAGCAAATGAGCAAGGATCGTCTCCTTCGTATCAAAATACAGGTAGACGGTGCCCTTGCTCACTTCGGCGGCCACGGCCACGTCATCGACGGTGGCAGCGTGAAAACCCCGCGTGAAGAAGATATCTTTGGCAGCCCGCAAGATGTCGTCGCGCCGCTGCGCTTTTTCGCGCTCGCGCCGCAAGGCGGTACCCCGCTGACCATTGGCCTGCGTGCGGTCTGCCATAACACCTCGCGTCATGACCGAGAGTCACTTACTGACTATAAGTCAGTATACTTGAATAACGCACCGTGTCAATACAAAAACGGTCAATTTCAGATTAGTGAAATAAGTTGCTAATTACTCGACCGCCAACGTCAGGTCGATCATGTCGAGTCCGGCCCGGCATGGTACAATGCCGTCATGCCCATTCACATTCTGCCGCCCAACCTCGTCTCGCAGATCGCCGCCGGCGAAGTGGTGGAGCGCCCTGCCTCGGTGGTGAAAGAGCTGATCGAGAACGCCATCGACGCGGGTGCGACCGATCTGACGATTGAAACGCGCGATGGTGGGCGTTCGTTCATGCGCGTCTCCGATAATGGATCGGGCATCCCGGCGGCTGAAGTGGAGCTGGCTTTCAGCCGCCACGCCACCAGCAAACTGAGCAGCGCCGACGACCTCGCGCGCATCCGCACGCTGGGTTTTCGCGGCGAGGCGCTGGCGTCGATCGCGTCGGTGGCCAGGGTCACGTGCCTCACGCGCGCCCGCGCGGAATCAGCCGGCACCCGATTGGTGATCGAAGCCGAAGGCGTGATCGAACAATCGGCAGCGGGGGCACCCGCCGGCACCATGATCACAGTCGAGAACCTGTTCTACTCCGTGCCGGCGCGGTTGAAGTTCCTCAAATCAGACACCACCGAGCGTCGCGCCATCGATTTGCTGGTCACGCGCTACGCGCTGGCCTATCCGGCCATTCGCTTCAACCTGATCCACAACGGCCGCACCTCTTTTCAGACGACCGGCAGCGATTCGCTCCACGATGTATTGATCGCCGTATACGGTCTGGCAGTCGCCGAGCAAATGATCGCGCTGCTGTCGCCCTCAGAAGGCGATGGCGCAGCGGTGAAGGTCAATGGCTTCATCTCCGCGCCCGCCTTGTCGCGCTCCAATCGTAACGACATGACCGTCTTCGTCAACGGGCGCTGGGTGCAGGATCGCGGCTTGAACGCAGCCGTCTTGCAGGCCTATCACACGCTGCTGATGGTCGGGCGTTTTCCGCTGTGCATCCTGCGCGTCGAGCTCGATCCCGAAGATGTGGACGTCAACGTGCATCCCGCCAAGACCGAAGTGCGCTTTCGCAACAACGACGTGATCTTCCGCGCCGTGCAGCGCGCCGTGCGCCGCACGCTGATCGAGCGCGCGCCGATTCCGCAGGTGCAGACCGCTCCGCCCATCGATGCATGGCAGCCCGCGCTGGACACGCACGACGATGTGATCGCCGCGCGGCGTGAGCAGCTGCGTTCGCTGGAGCCGGTGAGCCGTGGCGTCGATCGGGGATCAGGGGCCGGGGATCAGGGATCGGCAATTGGAGATCAGGAATCAGACCGCGGAGCCCGGCCCGCCACACCGCCGGCAGTCGATCGTCCCAGCGTTCAAGCGGCCACCGACAGGCAGCCGGCAGCTATTCAGCGGCTGCCGCCGCTGCGCCTCATTGGCCAGATCGGCGCGATGTACGTCATCGCCGAGGGGCCGGACGGCATGTATCTGATCGATCAGCACGCCGCGCACGAGCGCATCTTGTACGAGCGCTTTATGGCCGACAAAACCGCGCAGCAGCTGGCCGTGCAGCAGCTGCTCGATCCGATCCCGCTGGAGTTTTCACCCGATGAATCCGCGCTGATTGAAGAGCACCTCGACGTGCTGCACGGCATCGGCTTGCGGCTCGAACCGTTCGGCGGCTCGACGTGGCTGATCCGCAGCGTGCCCACGCTGTTGATGAACGACGACCTTCGCACGGCAATGGCCGAACTGGTGGCCGACTTGATGGCGGGCGATCTGCCGTTTGCGGCCAACGAGGAGGCCAAGCTAATCACGCGGGTGTGCAAACGCGCGGCCATCAAGGGCGGGCAGGTTCTATCGGCGGCGGAGATGAACGAATTGATCCACCAGCTGGAATTGTGCGCATCGCCGCGCACCTGTCCGCATGGTCGTCCCACCATGATTCACTTCAGCGCGTCGCAGATGGCCCGGGAATTCGGCCGAATTTAGCCGCGACGGCCAATCAGGAGATCACTATGAAGTGTCCCAAGTGCCAGGCCGAAATGAAGAAGATCGAGTTTGAGGGTGTGGAAGTCGATCGGTGCACGGGCTGTTACGGCATCTGGTTCGACTTTCAGGAGCAGCAGCAGTTGAAAGCCAGGCCGGGCGCGCGGCAGATCGACAGCGGCGATCCGGCCGTGGGCGGGACGATGAATCGCATCGACACCATCGACTGTCCGCGCGACGGCACGCGGCTGACGCGCATGGTCGATCGGGTGCAGCCGCACCTGTGGTATGAGGCCTGCCCCACCTGCTACGGCGTCTTCTTCGACGCCGGCGAGTTTAAGGACTACAGCCGCCACACCCTGCTCGAATCGATCCGCGATCTGTTCCCTAAGGAGCGCCCCTAAACAAACAGCGGCGGGGTGAGCGCCCCGCCGCTGTCAGCACTACCACTGATTCGCTTACTTCTTGCCCGGTTTGCCCGGCTTGTTCTGCCCCGGGGCGTTGCAGCTGTTGCCGGGGCAACTGTTGCCGCCCGGCGCGGGCGCGTTACCAAGACCGGGCGCCGAGCCGGACTGCTTGCTGCCCCCGGCTGATCCGCTCGGCTCCGGCGTGGCCACCGGCTGAGCGCGACCGCTCATGATGGCGCCCAGTCCCTTACCACCGGGATGCACGCCGTACTGCTTCATGAACTGCCCCCAGCCCATCCCCGAAGCGCGCAGTTCCAAGACCTGCGATACGGTCAACGTGCCGCTCAGCGCTTGCGCGGTCAGGTAGGCGCGGGCGATCTCGCCAAAGCCCAGACCGGAATTGTGCAGAGCCATCACCTCGGTGTACGGAATGCCAAAATGCAGCGCAATGGCATTGCCCACCGGATGCGTGAACATCAACGTGGAAGTGATCGTCGGCGTGATGGTCGGCTCAGGCGTCGGCATCGGGTCGAGCGCAGTCGGCGCGGGCCCGCCGGGCGCGGCCGCCACCACGCTCACCAACAGCGCCGTTAGCAGCAGCGCCAGGCCCAGGGCTACGGTGATTCTTAATCGGTGCATTGCAAAGCCTCCTCTTTGAAAGTTGGTAATGCTTCCCCAACCCTGCCAGTTTCACCGCCTGACACGCCCGGTCGATACGGCTGGCGGAGGTTTGCGGGACTTTTGTACCGCCCGCTCGTGACGTGCGCAACAAAAACGGCCGAAGTATGCCTTCGGCCGTCAATGTTGCGTAGCAAATGCGTCTAAAGCGGCGCGCCCTGCGGTTGGATGCAGTCGGGCGCGTCATAGTCGGGTTTGTTCACCAATCGAGCAACCGGATAGGCCTCCAGGCGGCCTGCATAGGGGATCAGCAGGGCTTTTAGCGCGATCGGCGTGGCCGCCGGATCAAGCCAGTCCCACATCACATCTTTGTCAAGTATCACCGGCATCCGATTGTGCAGCTGCGCCATCAGGTCATTCGGTTCGCAGGTGATGATGGTGCACGTCATACGCTCGTCGCCCTCCGGCGAGGTCCAGTGATCCCACAGGCCCGCAAACGCAAAGGGCTTGCCCGATGTCAGGTGGATGAAGTATGGCTGCTTGCCTTTGTCCAGCGCCTTCCATTCGAAGAAGCCGTCGGCCAGGATCAGACAGCGTTTGCGCTGAAAAGGTGCGCGAAACGCGGGCTTCTCGTGGACGGTTTCCGCGCGCGCATTGATCATGCGGCTGCCCATCGACGGGTCTTTGGACCACGACGGGATCAAGCCCCACTGGAAGATCTCCACCTTCCGATCGGTCGGCGATGTGACCACGGCTACCGGCTGTGTGGGCGCGATGTTGTAGCGCGGCGTCAACTGATCCGGCACGTCAATCAGTTCCAGCCACTCGCGCAGTTCCGCCGGATCGACGGTGAGGGTGAATCGTCCGCACATGACAGTTACTCCTCCTGATGACCTTCCAGGCACGCCACGCCGCCCGGGCCAACCTGCGCGGCATGCCACGTTCCACGCGGCAGATCAATGCGATCGCCCGCGCGGGTCTCAATCACTTCGTCGGTCTCCGGCAAGCGCCACGTGATTGAACCGCGCAGGACGTACAACACTTTATGGTAGTTGTGCACATGCGCGGGATACACGTCGCCGGGGCCGTTTGACCATTCGTAAGGGAACAACCCGGCCTGAAAGAACTGCTCTTCAAGCTCGGCTCTGTTTGGCGGCGCTGTGCCCGTCCATCGCGTCACCCGAAACGCCATTGCCTTTCGCTCACCCGGCCCCAAAGAAAAACCGGCTCATGATCTGCGCCCCCCACAACATGGTGATGAAGCCGCCCAGCACGATAAATGGTCCATAGGGAATGCCGCTGCGCATGTTGACCACGCGCACCATCAGCAGCGCCAGACTGATGATCCCGCCTGCCAGGATGGTGAGCACCAGCGCGGTGATGATGCCGGGAAAGCCTGTGATCAATCCGACGTAGGCGGCCAGCTTCACATCGCCGCCGCCCATTGCGCCATGGCCGATGAATCGTCCGCCGACGATGGCGGCCAGCCAAAAAAAGCCAAAGCCGATGGCGCCGCCGACCAAGGCCAGATACCAGCCCGGCCCGAACCACAACGGCGAGGTTAGCGCCGCGATGGCGATGGCGGGCAAGATGGCGCGATTGGGAATGAGCCGGTATTCCAGATCGGTGACGGTGACCAGCAGCAGAACGCTGGTGTGAAAACTCGCCAGTGCCAGCTTGACGATGTCCGCGTAGTGTGTGAACAGGAAGGCAAACAGGCCGGCGGTAGCCAGTTCCACGATAAGGGTGCGTACTGCGATCGGGCGGCCGCACGCCGCACACTCACGGCGGCGCGCGACGAAGGCGACGACCGCGATCGACTGGATCAACGGTCGGGGTTGGCCGCAGGCCAGGCAGCGGCGTTTCCCCAAAAACTGCAGCACGCGTTTCACATCGTGCTGCACGGCAGCGGCCAGGCTCGGGCTTGCGGGCCGTTCGGCTGCGGCCTGTGCCAAACGCGGTCGGGGCAGGACATCGGCCAACTGCGCGATGACGCCGCCAACCAACAAACCGAACAGGGCATAGAGAATGATCAAGGTGGCCTGCCTTCCGGGAAATGATCGCAATGACTGGATCGAACCAGAGTATAGCACGCTCATGACTTTGGCAAAAGTACAGATACGTCGGTCGTAGTTAGAACGACAACGCTCTTGGAAACAGGTGTGCGGCAGGTCAGTAGATGGTAAGCAACTGGTGAAAACTGCGCTGCGCCTATTGCGCGACACAGAGAACCACCTTAGACTGAGAACGGTCAAAAGGAGATGGTGCTGCGAACAGCGGGAGACGATCTCCGCGTCGAGAAAGGAACGAGATCATGAAGCAACTGCGTGCGGGTCTGACGATGGCGCTGGCGTGCCTCGGCCTCGGTCTTGTGTTAAACGCTCAATCGGCGAGCGCGCAAACCGGCACGGTCATCAATTCGGCCACGCTGTCGATCTACGAGACCAACATCAGCGGCCAGATCGTGTATGTGCATCCCATCACGGCCGCGTGGGCGGAGACCGAGGTGACGTGGGAGAGCTTCGGCAACAGCTTTGACCCGAATGCGATCCTGTCGTTCAACACCGACGATGTCGGCTGGCACGATCTGGATGTGACGTCCCAGGTGCAGGGCTGGCTAAACAATCCGGCCGCAAATTACGGGCTGCTCTTTGAGCAGGGCGACACCTACTTCACCACTTTTGCCAGCAGCGAGGCCAGCGATGAGACCCTGCGGCCCAAACTGCACGTGTGCTATACCCAGCCGGGCCGCCCCCAAACGTGCCTGACCATCCAGCGCAGCACCGGTACCCAGTTTCGCGTGGCCGATGCGTACATCTATGAGTCCAGCCCGTACTACAATGGCGGCACCGCGCCGGCGCTGTACACCGGCCTGATCGAAGGCGGGACGGGGACGAAGTATGCCTTGTTGCGTTTTGAACTGACCACGCCCACGGCCGTACAATTGCAATCGCTCAGCGTGCACTCAGCGGAGTCGTCCGGCCCGGCCCTGACCGTGATCGGCGCGGTCGGCTTCATCGGCGCCATCGTGCTGTGGCGACGGCGCAAGTCATAACGCCTCTTTGATCTCCTCGGCGGCCACGACCCGAACGGGCGCGGCCGCTTTTCGTGTTGCGGGGCGGCGGCGCTGCTCTACGACCGAGACTTCTTCGGCGAATGAATTCGCGGCTGGCGGGCGTGCCGCCGCTCGTCGGCCTGCGCCGACGAGACCCCGTCCACGCCGGTGACGTTCAGCCCACGGCTCCAAAGGCGCGCTTTCAATCGCCAGCAGGCCGCCGCCAAACTTTGACGTGCACTCCTCGCGCAGTGCGGCCTTTGACAATCGCCCGGCGTGCGGTAGAATCGCAGGGTGATGCTGGATCGTGCTTATTCAACCATCAATCGCGAACGCCTCAGCGTGCTGGTGGCGCTGGTGGTTCTCAGCCTGAGTCTGCTGCCGCTGATCGAATCGCCGGCCACCACCGGCCTGGGTACCTCATTTCTGGGCACGCCGCTGCGGCTGGAATTTTCGGCAACGACCTTTATTTCGCTGCTGGCATCGGCGCTGACCTGCGCGGGCGCCGACGTGCTGATGCGGTCGCATCCCCGCGTGCGCAGCGGCGAAGTCACCCGCACCTTTCCCACCTGGATCAGCCCCGCGCTGACGGTGGTGGTGGCCGCGCAGCTCCTGGCCAACATCACCGACGGGCGCACCTGGGTCGTGGGGCTGGCGCTGACCGGCGCGCTGTTATGGGCCATCGTGGCCGCCGAATATCTGGCGCTCGACCCTGAAGCACCGGCGGCCGGCCGGGCGCGCCTTTTTCTCAACATCGTCGCCTACGTGCTGGCCGTGCTGCTGTTCGGCCTGATCTGGAACACGCGCGCGCGCAGCCTGCTGACCGCCCCGCTGACGCTGCTGGTCGCCAGCAGTCTGGCCTTCGATCTGCTGTGGGCGTCGGGCGCGCGCCTGAGCCGCGTGTCGATGCTGGCTGGCGCCATCGGTCTGGTCATGGCGCAGGGCAGCTGGGCCATCAACTACTGGCGCACCGATGTCTTCACGGCCGCCATCTCACAGCTGCTGATCTTTTACGCGCTGGTTGGACTGGTAAGCCAGTATCTGCTGGATCGACTGACGCGCCGCGTGCTGGTGGAGTTTGCGGGCGTCATGACGCTGGCTCTGCTGTTGTTACTGCGCAGTCGTTGATACGCAAACGCCCCGCGATCAGGCGGGGCGTTTTTGATTGAGGCGCAGGCCGGCTAAGGTGTGGCGATGGGCAACGGCACAGACTGCTGCGGCACCGAAGTCGGCGGCGGCAGGGTAACGCCGGTATTGGTCACCACCATACTCAACACCATGGATGCCACCACCAGGACGGCTAGAATGCCGAACAAGATGCGCATGTTGCGCTCGGCGGTCTGCTTCTTTGTGCGACGGGCCATACTGTCCTCCTTACTCTAAACGCGGCCGATTATACCACAGGGCCGTTGATAATTACGGCAGTTCCAACGCGCGCCTGGCCTGCGCCCCGATGGGTCCGTCCGGATCCAACGTCAGCGCCCGCTCATAAGCCTGCTGCCCGGCCTCGACGCCGCGCCCAAACAAACGCCCCAGATACAGGTAAGCCACTGCCGACGCCGGATTCAGTTCCAGCGCGCGATGCAGCTCGCTCTCGGCCCCGCTGCGATCGCCCGCCGACAGATACGCCGCCGCCAGCCACACATGCGCCTCCGCGGTCTGTGGCGCGCGGCGCACTGCTTCCTGCGCCACACTCACCGCCTGATCGCGCGGGCCATAGATGCGCCCCGCGTACAACTCGGCCAGCGCCAGCCAGGCCGACGCATCGTCGGGGCGGGCATCACGCGCCCGTTTCAACCACTGCTCGGCTTCCGGCAGCTGGCCGCGCAACAGGTGCGCCCGGCCCAACTCGGCCGCGATTAAGGGGTTCTGCTGATCGAGCCGCGCAGCCTCTGCCAGATCGCTCATGGCCTGATCGATCTGGCCGCGCGCCAGCGCGTGGCGGGCGCGAAAATACCGGGCGACGATCAAGTCGGCGTCCAGTGCCACCGCCCGATCGAGCTCGGCGGCCCCATCGCCCCCCTGCTCATCGATCACGAAGCCCGTGTAGGCGTGCGCCTCGGCGTAAGCGGGATTGGCGGCGACGGCCGCTTCAAAGGCGCGCTGCGCCAGCGGCAGTTCGCCGCCGCCCAGATACAGCCGGCCCAACAGCATGGCTCGCAGGGCGGCCTCGGGCTGATCGAGAGCGGCCAGATACTGGCGGGCCAACTCAGAATCGGCCCGCTCGAAGTGTGAACGCGCAGCCGCCGGATCATCGATCGCCTGCAATTTGCCTAGAAGCAGTGGCGCGTCCTCGAGTCGATCGGCATAGCGTTGAGCCGCGCCAAGCGCGGCGGCAAAATCACCGGCGCGCAGGTAGGCGTCGATCAGGCGGCGCGGCAGCTGCCTGTCGGCCGGGTGCGCGTCGACGATGATCTGCCACTGCGCGGCCGCCGCGGCGAAGTCGCCGCGCGCTTCGGCCAGCAGGCCGCGTTCGCCAGACAGATCGATCGGGTCTGCACCCAGCCGCGCAGCTTCGTCGAGCCGCGCCACCGCCTGATCGAAGTCGCGCTGCAAACGCGCCAGCTGCGCCAGTCGCAGTTGAACGGCGGCATTCCACGGTTGGCGCAGCGCGGCGACGCGCGTGTAATCTTCGGCCTGGTGGTATAAATACGTCGCGCGCAGTTCATCGGCGCGCCTCAGGTAGGCCGTGGTGACAGCGTCGTCCGGCCGGATCAACAGCGCCAGCGCGGCGATGATAAAGCCCAGCAACAGCACACGCAGCAGAGTCATTGAGGTAGAATTATACTCAGTCGGGCCGCCGCTGAAAACGGGCGCGGGGACAATATCCGCAGGAGCGTGTCATGGATTTCTCGTTGTCGGCAGAACACGTGATGGTGCAGAAGTTGGTGCGCGATTTTGCGCAGCGGGAAGTGCAGCCCACGATCAAAGAGTGGGATCGCGCCCAGCAGATGAATCCGGCCGTGCTGCCGCGGCTGGCCGAGCTGGGCATCCTGGGCATCTGCGTGCCGGTGAAGTACGGCGGGCAGGGCTTTGATTACATTGCGCTGGGGCTGGCGTGCGAGGAACTGGAGGCGGTGGACACGTCGCTGCGCGTGGTGATGTCGGTGCATGTGGGGTTGAACAGTCTGGCGCTGCTGCAGTGGGGGACTGAAGAGCAAAAGCAGCGCTGGCTGGTGCCGCAGGCCAGGGGTGAGAAGATCGCGATGTTCGGCCTGACCGAGCCGGGCGCGGGCAGCGATGTGGTCAACATGGTTTCCACGGCGCGGCGCGACGGCGATGAGTATGTGATCAACGGCGAGAAGATGTGGATCAGTCTGGCGACGAAGGCGCATCACATCCTGTGGTTCGCCAAGACCAATCCGGGGGCGAAGGATCCGCACGACAGTATCAGCGCGTTTGTCATTGAAACCGATCGGCCGGGGGTGACCACCGGCGACATCCACGGCAAGCTGGGTGTGCGCGCGGGCAGCACGGGCTGGGTGAATTGTCAGGACGTGCGCGTGCCGATTGAGAACCGGCTGGGCGAAGAAGGCGAAGGCTTTCGCATCGCGATGTCGGCGCTGGACAACGGGCGATACACGGTGGCCTCGGGTGCGACGGGCTTGATCCGTGCTTCACTGGAAGCCAGCGTGAGATACGCCAAAGAGCGCAAGACGTTTGGCAAAGAGATCGGCCGACATCAACTTGTCCAGCAGAAGATCGCATTCATGGTGCAGCAGTATGAGACGGCGCGGCTGCTGTATTTGCGCGCCGGCTGGCTGAAGAACCGGGGCGAGCGCAACACGCGCGAGACCTCGCTGGCCAAATGGTACGCCACCGATGCGTCTTTTGCGGCCGCCAACGAGGCCCTGCAAATTCACGGCGCGTATGGCTACAGCGACGAGTACGACGTGGAGCGTTATCTGCGCAACAGCCGCGGCGCCATCATATACGAAGGCACCAGCGAGATTCACCAGTTGATGCAGGCCGGTTATGCGCTGGGCTACCGCGAGGACGGCGCGCTGCGCTGCGAGCTGCCCGCGTACGATCCGCAGGTCTGGCAGGCGGAATAAAACATCGATCGGGAGACAGGAGATCAACATGAGACAGCCCGTCGTTATCGTCGATTATCATCCGAACTGGCCGCGTGTCTTTGAAGCGGAGAAGGCGCGCCTCCAGGCGGTGACCGGCGGGCTGCTCGTATCGATCGAGCACGTGGGCAGCACGGCCGTGCCGGGGTTGAGCGCCAAGCCCATCATCGACATCCTGGCGGGGGTGCGGACGCTCGACGAGGGGCGCCGCACCATCGGGCCGCTGACGGAGCAGCTGGGCTATCAGTATGTGCCCGAATTCGAAGTTGACATGCCCTATCGCCTGTACTTCCACCGGCATCCGGCGCAGGGCGATCAGTTCCATCTGCACATGGTGGAGACGACGAGCGAATTCTACGAGCGTCACCTGCTGTTTCGCGATTATCTGCGCGCCCATCCCGAAGCAGCGCAGGCCTACGCCGACTTGAAGCGGCGCTTGGCCGACGAGTACGGTTCCAATCGTGAGGGTTACACGGACGCCAAGACGGAGTTCGTCAGATCGATTGAAGCGCAGGCGCGCGCGTGGCGGCGCGCCGCCGGATGATATAATCGCCGTATGGGCGACGTCGAGTTTGAGCAGTGGGTTGAAGAGGCCGTGGCGCAGCTGCCCGAATACTTTCGCGCGCGCCTGGACAACATAGCCATCGTCGTGGAGGAGTGGGCCGATCGGGAAACGCTGCGCGCGGCAGGCGTGCGCCGGCCCGAAGAGCTGCTGGGCTTCTACCACGGCATCCCGCTGACCAAGCGCACCAGCGGCTACATGCTGGTGACGCCGGACAAGATCAGCATCTATCGACAGCCGATCTTGCTGCAATGCCGCACGCTGGATGAGGCGCGCCGGCTGGCGCAGCACGTGGTGCAGCACGAGATCGCCCACTATTTCGGCATCAGCGACGAGCGGCTGCACGAACTGGGCGCGTATTGATCGCGGCAAATAACTCCGGCCTCGATCGGACTTCCGATCGAGGCCGGTTTCGTTGTTGAGCGAGCGGCGCTTATACCCGCCTGATCTTGACGTCGCCGATCAGGAAGCCGGTTTCGATTTTGACCCGGCGCTCGGCCGTCTCGTAGTCGTCACTGGCGTAGCGGTAGGTGGTGAGAAAGATCGAATGCTCGCGGCCCTGCTCCTTGACACTGCCGATCAGCCCGCCGGCATTCACGGCCAGTCCCACGCCCTGCGGCACAACCAAGTCCACATCGCCGATGAGGCCGCGCACGCCCAGCACGGTTTCACCTGCTGGAATGACGGCGTGCGTCAGATCCAGGTCCACGTCGCCGATGCCGACCCAGGCCTCTTCGGGCGCCACCTGCCAGTCGCCGTAGCGATGCAGATCGCCCAGCAGCACGACCTGACCGCGGGCCTCGGCCCCGGCCAGGCGGGGCCGCAGCAGGATGGCCGCGCCCAACGCGATGAGCGCCAGCGGCCACAGCAGCGCCCAGATGTTGATGTGCAGCACGTTGCCCAGCAAGAAGAACGCCCCCATCCCGACGAGCAGCACTCCGACCAGCAGCGCATTCCTGTCACGCATGACACCCTCCGCTTTGCTTGTGAATTGCTTCAAGTGTAAACGCGCCGGCCGCCGCGGGCATCGGGCCAAAGTCGGATTTCCGGGGGACAGTAAGACCGACGCCGTCCAAACTCTCACCTGCGTTTCATCTACTTCTTGCAGTCTTTTTACACTGTAGCTGTATAGTGACAGCATCGCACCGTCCACACCGTGGCGGTGGCAGAAGAGAGGTTGAAAATGAGCACAACGGGACGCAGGTTTCTCAAGGTTCTGGTGGCTTTGGTCGTGGCCGGCGGCTTGGTGCTGATCGGTTTCTGGCTGGGGCGGGGCAACGTCTTTGCCGCCAATTTCTATCCAGATCGGATCCGCTTCTTCCCGATGCTGGGCTGGGGCGGGCTGCTGTCGGGCGTCATGTCGATCGCCATGTGGGCGCTGATCATCGGCCTGATCGTGTGGATCGTCGGCGGGCTGGTGGGGCGCTCCAGCGATGCCGGTGCCGCGCCGACGGTTACGCCTGATTCAGCGCTGGACATCCTGCAGAAGCGTTACGCGCGGGGTGAAATCACCAAGACCGAGTTCGACGAGATGCGCCACAATCTGGGCGCCTCGTAAACTCAGCAAGCCCCGCTTCACCATCGAATCTGGCGTCAGCCGGCGGCCGGGCCGCCGGCTGACGTTTTTGATCCGTCCAGTGCGTTGAGCCGCCAGCGCAGCACGGCGCGGCGTGTGGAGGCAAAAGCGAGGTTGGGCGGCAGTTCATCGGGCGCAAAGAAGCGCACCGCTTCGGCGTCGTCGTCGGCGTGCAGTTCACCGCCTTCGATCTGTGCCCGAAAAAGGATCAGGATAATTGGGCCGCGCGGATCCGATCGGAGGGTGTACGTGCCGATGAGGCCGGTGATGCGCCCGATCAGGCCGGTCTCCTCCCGAAGTTCGCGCAAGGCGGCGGACGCCGGCCCTTCGTCGATCTCCACGAAGCCGGCCGGCAGCGCCCAGTCCCCGCGATGCGGATCGTTGGCGCGTTTGATCAGCAGAACGCGGCCGGCCTGCTCGGCCAGCACGCCGGCGGCTACTTTCGGCTCGCGAAAGAAGATGAAGCCGCACTGCGCGCAGGCGCGGCGCACACGTCCGAAGAGATGACGATCTTCCAGCGGATGTCCGCAGCACGGACAATAGTTCATTTCGAGCGGTTTGGGCATAGGCCAATTCTACCGCACAACGCAAGACCCGATGGGCTGTGCTGGCCCATCGGGTCTTGTGTTAATCACTCAACCGGAGTGAAGACGGACGCAGTGCGTTTACGGTGCAGCGGGCAGGAAGACCAGGCGGCCTTCGATCTGCGGGTGGATCGGCTGCGGCAGCAGCGGGATGTAGTCGATCACCACATCGCGGACATAGTATTGCGTGTCGGCGACGATCTGGTTGAGCGGCCACAGGCTGACGCCGCCGTTGTTGAAGTTGCACGAGCCGGCGGCCAGGTAGTTGACCGTGGAGACGGTGTACGTGGTCGCCGCGGTGAAGTCGATCGGGACGCCGTTGACCGCCATGCCAACGACGTAATCGATCCCCGGTGTGTAACTGATGGTGTCCTGATACGTAATGACCGCACCCGCCGATACGTCCAACATGCAGGTGGTGTACTTGGAGTACCCGCCCGCGTTGCTGGTGTTCTTGTAGTACCAGTAGTTGCGGAAACCGCGCTCCAGGATGGCCTTGAGCTGCGCGCCGTTGATGTCCATGACCAGCAGCGAGTTCTCGTATGGCATGAGCGTGAACATGTCATTTACGGTCATGGTGACGGGGTTGGTGGCTGTGGCCGAAGCCGCGATGGCGGCGTTGGTCATGGCGCCGGACAGGTGGAAGTCGATGGGGATGCCCAGCGTGCTGGTGAGCTTCCACAGTGAGGCGTCGACCTGCAGGTTGGCGCCGTTGGTCTCCTGCGTGAACGCGTTCAGCGTATCGATCGGCACACTGGTCTGCCCGAGCTGGCGGTTCTTGTACGTCTGGAAGAACGCGTCGTACGGGTCGACGATGGCCTTGACGACCGGGTCTTGCGCCACGCTGGTGGAGTTGGCGATGTCACGGCCCGCGCGGGCGACGACCTCATAGCCACCGCCGACCTTGGGCAGCACGCCCAGGATCACCTCACCCAGGAAGGTGTTGTAGCGGTAGGCCTGGTTGATGATCACCGGCACGTTGTCGGGGCTGCCGACGAACGTGGGCAGATACTTGTACGGCCCGAAGCCGGTGGTGGGGTTGGTGTGGCTGTGGCTGCCGATGATGGCGTCGATGCCGGTGGTCTGAGCGGCGAGGTTGGTATCGACGTTGGTGTCCACTTCCACACTGTTGGGATCATCCGTGAAGCCGATGTGCGTCAGCGCCAGGACGATGTCGTTGGTCGCCTTCAGCGCCGGGGCGCGCAGCTGCGCTTCGGTGATGGGGTTGGTGAACGTGAGGCCCGGAATGTTGCTGGGCAGCTCATACTGCGGGATGCGATGGTTGCCGATGCCGAGCACGGCGACCTTGACCGTGCCCGACGGGCCGGGCAGCGACACGGTGATCGAGTCGCGCACGTTCACCTGCGCCAGGCCGTAAGCACCATTGTCATACACGTTGGCCTGCAGCAACGGGAAGTTGGCCTGCCCCAGCGTGCCGGTGAAGACGTAGTTGCCGTAGTTGAACTCGTGGTTGCCCAGCGTCATGGCGGTGTACGTCATGGCATTCATCGCCTTGAGGATGGGATTCACGGTCAACGTGACGGGCAGCGTGGAACCGTCCGGGCCGAAGCCGGTGAAGGCGGCCTTGTAGTAGGCGGCCATGGCGTCGCCCTGAATGGTGTCGCCGGCGTTGAGCAGCAGCGTGCGGCTGGGGTTGTGCGCGCGTTCCTGATTGATGAGCGTGACCAGGTTGGTGTAACCCGGCGCGCTGCCGGACGGCAGCAGGCGGCCGTGCGGATCGTTGTGATGCAGGAACGTGATGGGCACGACTTCGGTGGCGGTGCCGCCGTAGGTGTCGGTGCCATTGCGGGCGATGCGGCCGTCGAGCTGGCCGTTACCGGTCGGGCCGTTGTAGGCCGACAGGGTGGTGCTGTAGGCCTTGCTCACCCAGCGATTGACGCCGTCGAGCATGTCGCCATAGTACGAGTAGTTGGTCACGTACTTGAACGGCGTGAAGCCGTCCTGACCGGCCGGCGCCAGGAACTCGTTGGTGGCGATGCGATAGGTCTTGGTGATCACGATCGGCTCGTAGATGCCCGTCGTGCGGTTCTTCACCTGGATGTCATACGCGCCCCACGCATACGGTTGCGGGCCGGGCAGTGCGTCGCTGTAGCGATAGAACTTGTAGCGGATGCCGCCGACCTGCAGCGCGCCCTTGAACAGCGTGGCGCTCTGGTTGAGCAGGTCGACGATCTGCGCGCCGGTCATGTCGCCGACCAGCGTGGCGTTGCCAAACGGCAGCTCGCTGAACAACATGCCATACGTCAGCGTGAAGGGTTTGGTGGTGCTGGTCAGGTCGATGCGCAGGCCACCCGGATTGTTGAACACCATGTCCACGTCGTTGTTGGGATCGGTGTCCGTGTTCAGATCGTAGTAGATCGAATCGTTGACCAGATCGCCGACAAAGTTGTCGCCGTTGTAGTCGCGGATCAGATCCACGTTACTGTAGCCGATGACCTGGTTGATCTGCGCCTGATAGGCCGGATCACTGGCCCACACGTTGACTCGCGCGTCGGCGGTAGCGTCCTTAGGCCCGGCCGGATCGACCACCAGGCTCTTCCAACTGACGGTGGCGGTGTCGGTGGCGGTGTTGATCATCAGATCGGCGCGGCCCACGCGGCGGCTCGCGTAGTAGGCCTGCACGACGGCCGTGCTCAGGCCGGGTGCCAGCGTGCTGGTCACGATGGTCGGTGCGGTCAGATTGGTGTGGCTGTGACCACCGATGATGAGCGGCACGGGCGTGCCCTGGTCAAGCAGTTTCTTCGCCAGCGTCTTGTCACCATAGACGGGGAAGCCGTAGCCATAGCCGCCGTCATCATAGCCGTTGTGACTCAGCACGATGATCGTGTCGGCGCCGGCCGCCTTGATGTCGTTGTAGTAGTGCGCGATCGACGCGGCCGGGTCCTTGAAGCACAGGCCATCCGTCGCCGAAGCGATGGTGATGTACGGTGTCTCCACGGACCCCACGCCGATGATGCCGATCACAGCCTTGCGGGAACCGGTGCCGACGGTCATGGTGATCCACGGCTTGACCGAGAGGGAAATCGGCACAGTCCAGCCGGCGTTGGCGCAGTCGGCGGCATCTTTCACCACCAGGTTCGCCACGGTGTACGGGAAGGCAGCTTGCTGGGTGCGGCTGATCAGCACCTGCTGCCCCCAGTCGAACTCATGGTTGCCGAAGGTGGCGGCGTTGTAGCCGACGAAGTTGAACAGATCGATCGTCGGTTCGCCCTTCTTCAGGTTGGAGAGCAGACTGCCCTGCATCTCGTCGCCGGCGTCCAGCAGGATGGAGTTGGACACTTCCTTGCGCGCGGTCTTGATGACGGCCGCCATGCGCGCCATGCCGGGGTTGCTGCCCGCCGGTTCCAGATTGCCGTGATAGTCGTTGGTGTGCAGGACGGTAAGAGGCACGAAGTTGGGGGGCACGGTCACGCCGATCACTTCATCGCGCAGGCCCTGCTGGTTGTGATGGTGGAACAGCAGCGCGCCCTGCGAGCCGTTGGTCAGATAGGCCGCCAGGTTGAAGTTGACGTTGACGTTGGTGCCGGGCAGATCGCGCCAGATGTTCGCGGCGAAGCTCCCCTGTGTGAAGTCGAGGCCGGCTGTCTCGGCGCTGTAAGTATGCTTGGCGGTGGCGTCAACGTTGAGGCCCGACGGCTCTTCGCGGCTGAAGCTGAAGATCTGATAGTCAAAGCGCGCGTTGCCGTTGGCGAGGCCCAGGCTGGCGGCGCTGACCGGCATGATCAGCACGTTGTTGTTAAACGGATACGTGTCCAGCGCCGGCGTCAGGTTCACATACGAGTCGAGCACGGCCGTACCGGTGGACAGCTTGTACACGATCGTCGCAAAGGCATCGGTCGGGCTGGAGCTGCTGCCGGTGTTGGTGTTCCAGACCACATAGTCCCACGTGCCGTCGCGGTTCGTGTCGATGTAGATGTCGAACTCGGCGTCGGCGGCGGTGGCGCTGTTGTGATCGCCCCAGGTGGCCACCCCAAAGTATAGCGTGGTGTTGGTGACGAAACCGCCAGCGGCCACGCGGTAGTTATTGGTCACGCCCACGTACTTCAGGTCGGCGTTGTCTTGATAGGCCGGCGTCCAGGCATCGTTGGGGCTGCTCTCGGCCAGCTCAAAGCCGGCGGCCAGCGACACGATGTCGGTGGGGTACGAGAGGCCGGTGCTGATGCTGTGCGTACCCGTCAATGGAATGACGGCCGTACCGGTGGCGCCGGTGAAGTTGAGGCCGCTCACCGTCGCGTGCATATCGGCGGCGGGGCGCGGCGCGGCGTAGATCGCCACGCGCAGAGCCGGCGCAGCCGCCACTTTGACGGGCGCGCCCGCCGTGGCGTGGTTGGACGCGACCATCGGCAGGTTGAGCTGGTACACAATCGGGCTGAGGACGACGTAGCCCGCTTCTTCGCTGAGCCACGAGCGGCCGCCGGCTGACGACACAGACGCCTCGCGCGTATGCTTCATCTGCGCGGCGTTGGCCGTCATCTTGACCGTGATGAGCGTGGAGCCATAGGGCGGCAGGCTGATCTGTGCGGGCGTGATGGTGTAAGCGACGCCCGGCACGTCCGCCCGATTGTCATAGCTGACCGTGTAAGCCATGGGCTTGGCGCTCTTGTTGACCACCTTGACGTATTTGGTGGCCGTGGCCGTGCCAAGCACTTCCACGGCGCCGAACGAGACGCTGGTGGTCCACGGCGTCTCGGCGTTGTAAGCCACCACTTCCGAGGCGGCGGCGTTGGGCAGCACCACGCGCCCGGTGCCGATGCGGCCGGGGCCGTAGTTGGTGCTGGCCAGCGAGCCGGTGCCCTTGACATCCTGCAGCGCAGTGTTGATGGCCAGGGCCTTCAATTCCTCCACCGACCAATCGGGATGCAGCTCGCGCAGCAGCGCCATCGACCCGGCCACATGCGGCGAAGCCATGGAGGTGCCGCTATAGCTGGTGCCCTTGTAACCCGAATGGTTCAGCGCCGAATAGATCGAGACCGCCGGCGCGGCCAGATCGGGCTTGAGCAGCGAGTCGCCGCGGCGCGGCCCGCGCGATGACGAGGTGTAGATGGTGTTTTCCAGGCTGGGCGTCAGCGATCGGATGGTATCGCGATACGCCGCCGTGAGCACCACTTCCACACCCGGCAGGTTGGCCTTGAGCAGGTTGCCGGTGGTCAGATCCGTCATCATCGACGGGATGTTGACCGGCGGAATGGTGGCATCGCCGCCCATTGTGATGGGATCGCCCACCACGTTGTTGGCGATGATCACGCCGCGGGCGCCCGCCACCATGGCGTTGTACACCTTGGTCTGGAAGGTGCAGGTGCCGCGATCGATCAGCGCGATGTTGTTGCTGATGATCTGCGTGTTGGTGATGTTAAAGCTGGCGCAACCATTGGCCTGTGTGCTGGGATAGACCAATGTGCCGGTGATGGGCCCAATCACCTCCAGGTCCGGGCCAAAGGCCGCTTCCGTGCCGGGATAGTTGCCCGTGATCGTCACCGGGGCAGTGACGCGGAACGCGCCGAGTACGGCCGCGCCGTCATCGACGCCGGCCGTGCTGATGGCGCGCTCGGCAATGCCGGGCGAGCCGCTGACATAGTACACATCGCCGCTGTTGCCGGCCGAGGTCACCACGATGATGCCCGCCAGCGACGCGTTGTTGGAGGCGATGGTGGACGAGTCGTACAGCGCGCCGTAGGACGAGCCCAGCGACATGTTGATCACGTCGAGGTGATCGCTGAAGTCGCCGTCGCCGTTCGGGTCAACCGCCCACTCGATCGCCTGATCGACCACATCGGTGGAGCCGTTGCAGCCGAAGACGCGCAGCGAGTACAGATCGGCTTTGGGCGCCACACCCGGACCGACCCAGAACGAAGCCAGGTTCATGTTGGGCGTGTACGGCCCGGTGTAGGTGGTGCCGTCACCCTTGACGCCGTAACCCGCCGCCGTGCCGGCCACGTGCGTGCCGTGATCGGCCGAGGAACCGCCCGTCAGACAGGCCGCCGGGTCAGGATCAGGATGCGGAATGGGTTGATACGTGCCGCTGTTGGGATCCGCGTCATAGCTGTCGCCGACGAAGTCATAGCCGCCCATCACCTTCGCGGTCGGGAACAATGGCTGGCCGTTGTACGTGTCGGTGATGACGGTGGTGTCGTTGGCGTTGTACACTGCGGGGGTGCCCAGGCCGCCGAAGTCGACGTGCATGTAGTCAAGACCGGAGTCGATGATGCCGATCTTGACCCCTTCACCCAGCAATCCGCCAAACGCTCCGCCCGAGTCCCACAGCTGCGGCGCGCCGATCAACGGCACGCTGTGCCAGTTATCGATGGACTTGGCGATGACCGGATGCACGGCCTTGACGCCGGGCAGCCGGGCGATGGTATCGATTTGCGCCGCATCCACTCGCACGTAAATGCCGTTGTACACGCGCTGATTGCGGAACAACACCGTTGCGCCCAGATCGGCCAGCGGAGCCAGCAGCTGTTGCTGCGCGGCCTCAATGCGGGCGATCTGCGCGCGCGTGGCGGCGGCCGCTTCAGATTTGGCAGCGGCGGCATAGACCACAGCCGCCGGCTCATCGGCCAGCTCCACCACGAAAGTCGCCACGCCGGTCTTCTGCTCACCCTGTGGCTTGTCCACCGGGCCGTCCGGGGCGACGCCCAGCGTGGGCACGCTCACCGGCTCATCGGCCTGCACCGACTGCGGCAGGCTGACCGGCGCCGCCGGGGACGCCGGCGCGATCGTTGCCGGCTGCGCGACCACCGGAAACGACATGACCATGCTGAACACTACGGCCAACACGATCACTCTGCGAAATAAACGACTCATGTTCTCTCTCCGTAGGGATTTGGGATCGGGTTGTAACCCGATAGTGGCAGACGAAGGATCACGGCGATCCTTCGAGCCTGCGGGCCTATGGTGCTGCGCTTGACGTCATTACCAACCGGGGCACCTCCTTTCAGTATTGATACAGAGGCTCTCAACGACGAACCAATCGTCTCATCCAGATTGGAAAGGTTGGTGGTAATCAGTCTGATGTGGCAGTGGAATGAAACGGGCAGATAATCACGATTGACTGCACGTCACGCTCTGGTCGCCTCCGCCCTGGCCGGCCTGGGCCAGCGATGCAGACTTGTGTCTGCCGCGTGGGGACTCTAGTTGTAACGCAATCGTAACTATTAGATTAGTGGGGGTTATCGGTTTCACAGTGTGACAAATGTAATGATATTCGTCGGAAGAGTCTCCCAAGATATTGATGAGCAATATTGAGGTGAGAATAAAAAAATCACAATCTGAATTTAGGCGTCACAGCCAACCCGATCGGGTAGCTGGCCCGACGATCTTGTTGGCAAGTGTGATATACTCCCACCATCCACCGACTGCACACAGCGCACAGCGAGGTGAACATGTTTCGACCACTCAATGTCAACCGCGAGGGCTTGGAAGTTGTCTATCGGGCGCAGGGGATGTTGGCCGCCAACGTGATCAAGGGCCGGCTCGAAGCATCCGGCATTCCGGCCGTGCTTGATCACGAATCGCAGGTATGGGGCATGGTCATCGATGAGCTGGGCGAAGTGCGCGTACTGGTGCCCGCCAGTCAGGCCGATCAGGCCCGCGAATTGCTGGAGATTAGCGACGACGAAGAGATGATGGAAGACTCGCCGGCCAACGATGACGACAAGGAAGCGTCCCCGACAGCCGATCTGTAAACCCGATCGGGCTAGCTGACCGATCGGGCAAATGTGATGATGCGCCCGGTCGCGATCACTGCGCCAGCGCCCGCATCAAATTGGCCCCCGCCTGGTTCCACCACGCGGCAATCGCTTAAGCGCCCGTGGCCAGCTTCAAGACGGCGTCGAGCGCCGTGCTGGTGATCAGCGCCGTAGCCACGATGACGGCGGCCAGCATCACGGCGATGGCCGTGTTGCCCCGATTGATCTCGGCCCACTCGTTGATGGCGCCCGTCAGCCGTGTAAACACCCACACCGAAACGGTGATGCTCACCACCGCCAGCAGCAAGCCCACCACAATCTGAATCAGCTGCACAAACAAGCGCGTCACGACGGCATTGGTCGGATCGAGATCGAGGTTGAGCGCGGCGGGCGCGAAACTCGGCCGCATGATCAGGCCGATCGCCAGGATGACGGCCGCCAGCACCACGCCCACCGCCAGATTGCCGCGGCGCAGCTCATTCCATTCATCCACGCCGGGCGTCGTCTTGTCGAACAGCCACACGGCCAGATACGCCGTGAGGCCGGCCGCCACAATCGCGATGACGAGCTGCGCGCCGGACAGAAACAATTCGGTCATGAGTCCTCCTTAGGGAAACGTCTTCTGCGTGAACTGCAGCGGATCGACGTTGAGGCCGCGAATACGCATATCCCAGTGCAGATGCGCGCCGGTGGACAGGCCGGTGTTGCCTGAATAGGCGATGAGCTCGCCAGCTTTGACGGCCTGGCCGACGCTCACCTCAATCTTGGACAGATGCCAGTAGCCGCTGAACACGCCCCAGCCATGATCGATGATAACCGCATTGCCGCGCACGGTCAATGGTTCGGCCAGCGCAATCACCCCGTCGGCAGGCGCGTACACCGGTGTGCCGGCCGGCAGGGCAAAATCAGTGCCTTCGTGATAGCTGCTGAACGGGCCGCCCGCGTAGGCGCGGCGCGTGCCAAACATGGAGCTGATGCGCGTGTAGGAATCGACCGGCACGTTGAACAGGCCGCTCCAGTAGCGCGTGGGTGTGAAATTGGCGAAGACCGCGCCGAGCTTGTCGTTTTCGGCCTTCACCAACGCCGGATCGAGCAGCGCCTGCCGGTCGGGCGGCAGATCGATGTACTCTGAGTTGAAGTGCCCCGCGTTGATCTGCACGTTGGTCGTCAGCGCGGTCTGCCGCCCCGAGTCGTCAGTGGCGGTCAGCGTCACCGGCTGAATGCCCGGCGTGACGCCGCTGACCGGGCTGGCGCCCACGCCGACCAGGCCAATGTAGCGGTCGCCTTCCTGTACAAATGGAATCGTCCAGTTTTGAAATCGACCTTCAAGGTTCACCGGCCGATCGGTGCGGACGGTGATCACCATGACGCTGCCCTGCTCCAGCGGCAGCGGGCCGATGTCAACGCTGGTGAACGGCGCGCGCAGCGGTGTGGACGGCTGCGCGGGCGCGGCGGCAGTTGCGCCGGCCGGGATGATGAGCTGCTGCCCCACGTAGATCAGCGCGAGGTTGCTTAGCTCGTTGACCTGCGCCAGCGCCTGCACGGTGGTGCCGTATTTCAGCGCGATGCGAAACAGCGTTTCGCCGCTCTGCACCACGTGGATTTGCCGCGCAGCGGGCGGGGCCGCCGGTCGGGTCGGCGGCTGCGCCGTAGGCTGACTGGTCGGCTGGCCGGTGGGTTGAACGGTCGGGGCGGCAGCCGCCGGCGCGGCCGGGATCGCGATACGTTGTCCCACGTAGATCAGATTGGGGTTGAGCAGGCCGTTGGTCGCGGCCAGATCGGCCACGGTGACGCCGTAGCGCCGCGCAATGCCGGACAAGGTGTCACCGGCCTGCACCACGTAAACGGTGCCGGCGGCTTCCTGGGCGGCGGCGGGTTGAGTGGGTAATGCGGCCATCAACAGGGCCAGCAATAACAGAGGTCGAATCAATCGCCACATGGAAATCTACTCCTCAAACGTCAACCGTTCACCCCTCTCGACGCGGGCCAGCAGATCGGGCGGGCCTTCCAGCACGTAGCGAGCGGGCCGGGGCGATGCATAGTAAGGGTGCCAGGCCTTGGCCAGCACCGCGTGCACCACGCTGAAGTCGTCGTCCAGCCAGATCGCGGCGATGTCGAAGGGGACGAAGAACATGTGGATTGAAGTCGCCGCGATGCTCGATCGGGCTTCAGCCAGCACCAACCCTTCGTCGGGATCGATCGAACGGCGGAACATCAGGCCGCGCAGTTTCGATCCGAACGAATCGCACCACTTGATCCGACTCAACAACACCTGGCCGCGCGCATCGAGCACTTTCATATCGCCCGATTATACCTTGAAGCCCCGCCCCGGGTGAAGCAGCCGGCATGTCGGTGTGCGCATCAGTGTTTTGCCGACCGACTTTTCCGGCGAATGAATTCGCGCCTGGCGGGCGTGCGCCGACGGGACCCCGTCCACGAAGGGTGGACGTTCAGCCCGCGGCTCCACAGGCGCGATTTCAATCGCCAGCACGCCGCCGCCGCCAAACTTTGACGCGCACTCACATGTCGCCATAACATGCAAAGCGTTTTGCGCTTGACAATCTGTAGTGCGTGGCTAGAATACATCCGCTTTTTAGCGTTGCCTCAAGGAAGGAGAACCCCGTGAACGGTTTCCGCACCAGTGTGCCGACTTTTTCCCTGCCCCGCTCCATCGCGCGGCTGGGAGAACTGGCGTACAACTTGTGGTGGTCGTGGCATCCTGAAGCGCTGCGTCTGTATCGCTTTATCGATCCGGTGTTGTGGGAGCGTGTTTATCACAATCCTGTCAAGTTTCTGCAGCAGGTCGCGCGCAAGAACCTGAACGCCGCCGCGCAGGACAGCACCTACTTGGAACAGTACAAGCAGGTGATGGCGGCGTTTGACGCCTATCTCAACACCGATTCCACCTGGGCGCGCGAGCAGTATCCCGATCTGATCGACAAGCCGATCGCGTATTTTTCCACCGAGTTCGGCCTGCACGAAGCGCTGCCCATGTATGCGGGCGGGCTGGGCGTGCTCAGCGGCGATCACCTGAAAGAGGCCAGTGATCTGGGCCTGCCGCTGGTGGCAGTGGGCTTTCTCTATCGCCAGGGCTACTTCCGTCAGCACATCACCGAAGACGGCTGGCAGGAAGCCATCAACGAGAACCTGAACCTGGCCGAATCGCCGATTCTGCCCGTGATGGACGATCAGGATCGGCCGGTGACCGTGCAGGTGGTGATGCCCGATCGGGCGGTGTACTGCCGTCTGTGGCGGGTGCAGGTGGGCCGCGTGCCGTTGTTTTTGATCGACACGGATCTCGATCCCAACTCGCCGGCGGATCGTGAAATGACTACGCGGCTGTACTACAGCGATCTGGAGCGCCGCCTGCAGCAGGAGATGATCCTGGGCATCGGCGGAGTGCGCGCCCTGCGCGCGCTGGGTTATCAGCCGGCGGTGTTCCACATGAACGAAGGACACTCGGCGTTTCTGAGCCTGGAGCGCATTCGGGAATATGTGGCGGCGGGCGACACATTTGACCAGGCGCTGGCGCGCATTCGCAATTGCAGCATCTTTACCACGCACACCCCCGTGCCCGCCGGCCACGATATGTTTCCGACGTGGATGATGGAAAAATACTTTGCCCATTACTGGCCCAAGCTGGGCCTGGATCGCAACGCCTTCATGGCGCTGGCCTACCAGCGTGAAGCGTGGGGCGAAGTATTCAGCATGTCGCTACTGGCCATCCGCTGTTCCAGCCGCATCAACGGCGTCAGCGAGCTGCACGGCGAAGTGTCGCGCCGCATGTTTGCTCAGCTGTGGCCTGATCGGCCGGTGGACAAAGTGCCCATCGCCTCCATCACCAATGGCATCCACACCAGCACCTGGCTGGCCCGCCGGCTGGGCGATCTATATGATCGCTATCTGGGGCCGGAATGGCGGCACAACATCGACGACCGTGCGTTGTGGGACAGGATCCGCGATGTGCCCGACGCGGAACTGTGGGCGGTGCGACGGCACATCAAGCGGCAGCTGGTCTCGTTTGCGCGCGAGCGTGCCCGCAGCCTGTGGAGCACGGGTCAGGCGCAGGCCATTCAAATAGTGGCCGGCGGCGTGCTGCTTGATCCCTATGTGCTCACCATCGGCTTTGCGCGGCGCTTTGCCACATACAAGCGCGCCTCACTGCTGCTGCGCGACGTGAAACGGCTGGTGCGACTCATCAACGATCCGGCGCGGCCCGTGCAATTCATCTTCGCGGGCAAGGCGCATCCCGCCGACGACCCCGGCAAACGCGTCATTCAGGAGCTGTACCGCTTTATCAAGGAATACAGCCTCAGCGGACGCATGGTCTTCCTGGAAGACTACGACATGAACGTGGCGCGGCATCTGGTGCAGGGCGTGGACGTGTGGATGAACACGCCGCGCCGCCCGCTGGAAGCCAGCGGCACCAGCGGCGAAAAGGCCGGTGTCAATGGCGTGCTCAACTTCTCGGTGTTGGACGGCTGGTGGTGCGAGGGCTACAACGGCGAGAACGGCTGGGCCATCGGCAGTGACACTGAGTACACCGATCCCGAAGCGCAGGACGCGGCCGATGCCGAATCGCTGTTCGACACGCTGGAAAAATCCATCGTGCCGCTGTACTACGACGTGGACAGCCGCACCGGCATCCCGGTCGGCTGGCTGCGCATGGTCAAGGAGAGCATCCGCACCATCGGCCCCATGTTCAGCACGGCGCGCATGCTCAAGGAATACGCGGCGGATATGTACGCGCCCGCGGCCCAGAACCTGCCCGTCGAAGACTGAACAACTTCATTGATCCCTTGCGCGGAGGACGCGCGTCTACGAAGAAACTCAATTTCTCCGTAAACGCTGTGTCCTCCGCGGCAGTTATGAGGCGCCTATGCACCCGCTGCTCGCCATCGGCTCCGCTGCCCTCGACATCAAAACGCGGCTGTCCCGTCCGCCCCTGCCGACGACGGACGTCCCCGGCCGCATCACGCTGAAAGCGGGTGGCGTGGCGCGCAACATCGCGGAAAACCTGGCGCGCTTGAATGTCCCGGTCATGTTTGCGGGAATACTGGGCGATGATCCGCAAGCCCGCATTTTGATCGACCTCACACAACAAGCGGGCGTAACCTTTGTCCCGATCGCGCGGTCGGCGCCCCCGCCGGCTGATCTCACGCGCCTCAAACTGCCCCCGGCCCTGCCCACCGCCACCCTCAACGTCGTGCTGGGGCCGGACCATCGCCAGATCGCGGGCGCGTTCAGCGGCGACATCCTGGATGCGCTGCAGCCGGCCGATCTGGATCAGGTGCGCCAGCTGATCCAAGCCGCGCCGGCCGTGTTGTGCGATGCCGGCCTCCCGGCGGATGTGCTCCTCCGATTGCGCGATCTGCTCCCATCGGACACCTTCTTCTACTGCAATCCCGGCTCGGTGGCGCTGACGCCGCGGCTGGAGCCGCTGCTCGATCGGCTTGATCTGCTGACCTGCAACCATCTCGAAGCGCAGGCGTTGACGCAGGTCAAGATCGACGGGCCGGCCAAGCTCGTCTCCGCCGCGATGATCCTGGTGAAACAGGGCGTGCAGCACGTGGTCGTCACCTTTGGCGCGCGCGGCCTGGCATATGCCGACGAAACCCGCAGCCTGTATCAACCCGCCCGGCCCGTAAACCTCATCGATGCCACTGGCGCGGGTGACGCGCTGGCCGCCGCCCTGCTCGAAGCGCTGCTCCGCGACACGCCGATTGATCTGTGCCTCAAACGCGGGCTCGCGGCCGCCGCCCTCACTTGCGAATCCGAGGACAGCGTCTCGCCGTTGATGTCGCCGTCCGCCATCGAGGATAGGATGTGATCGCATCAATGACCTGTGGGCGTCAACTGACGATCGGGCGCGCGCCGCGCGAGCTAAACGTTGGCGGAGACGAGCAAAGATGAGTGGATCAGGCTATAGCCGGCGCTGCATGGCGGTCAGCTGCGCGATCAGGCTGCGCGCGCGCTGTTCCTGTTCGGCCAACGCAGACAGCCAGCGATCGGCTGCGGTAAAGATGTCTTCATCGGCGCGGGGTGTATCGAGGGTGTGACGCAGCTGCGTGTGCTGCCCCTGATCGAGTCGGCGCACCATGCGCAGAATCGCCATCGAACTGTAGCCGGCGCGATAGAGCAAGCGCAGCACGCGCAGCCGCCCAATCTCGATCGGCCCGTACACCCGATAGCGATTGCGCCGCTCACGCGGCGTTTTGATCAGCCCGTTGCGCTCCCAGTTGCGCAGCACGTCAGTGGAGACGTCGAGCAGCCCGGCGGCTGCGCCGATGCGCAGCGGCGGCACGCGCTCAGCGTCGAGCTTGCCGCTGGCCCATTTTTCCAGATAGTCGGCCGCGCGTTCAGCCTGATCGCGCTCGGCTTGCACCAGGCGCAAATGCTGTCGGGCCTGTTTCAACGCGCCGCGCACATCGCCAGACGCCGATTGCCTCACCAGCTCAACCGCCGAGCGGCGAATGGCGCGGCCCGGCCAGCCGCCGTGCAGCGCCGTGCGGGCCAGCCGCATCTGATCGAGGTGAAAGCGGGTGTAAAGCCGATAGCCGTTGGGGGCGCGTGGCACGGCCGGCAGGAACCCCCACTGCTCGTACAGGCGCACGGTGTTGGAGTGTACGCCGACGGCGCAGGCGATGTCAACGGTGCGATAAATTTGACGATCCGCGGCGGGGCGCGGCGTCGATCGAACTCGAGCCGTCACTGGTCATCGGCCTGCCGGGCCGCTTCATACAATCGGGCGTTGGCAATGGCCGCGGCAATTTGATCGGCCAGCGTCTCGATCACTCGCACGTCGTCTTCGTCAAAATCATCGTATTCGGGGCTTTGCACATCCAGCACGCCGGCGCGCTCGCCGCCGATCAGGATGGGCACGCTGAGTTCGGAGCAGGTCGGGATCAACTCAGGATAAAAATTGATATAGTGCGGCTCGGCGCGCACATCGTTGGCCAGCAGACGCTGCCCGTTGGCGCCGACCCAGCCCACCATGCCTGTGCCCAACGGGATGCGATGATTCAGCGGAAACAGCCGCAGGAAGTTGCCGGCGATGGCCTTCATCACCAGCTCATTCCGGTCTTGATCGATGAGGAACAGCGCCACATGATGAAAATGGAACGTTTCCTGCACCAGCTGCGCCGCCCGCACCAGCACCTTATCCAGGCTTAGAATCCCGGCGATCTGCCGGCCGATGTTGCTGAGCAGCGCCAGCTGCGCCGCCCGACGCATCAAGACGTCCTCGGCGCGCTTGCGCTCGGTGATGTCGCGCGCGATGGTCAACACCGCCGGGCCGCCCGCGTAATCAATGATGCGGCTGTTCAACTCCATCGGGATGGTGGATCCATCGCGCCGCCGGTAGATCGTCTCGAAGAAAATGTGGTCTTCACGCCGCAGCCGCTCAATGCGCTCAGGAATCTGCGCCGCCATTTCCGGGGTATTGATGTCGGCCGGCGTCATGCGCAGCAGCTCGTCGCGCGTGTAACCCAACGTTTCACACGCCACGCGATTGACTTCAAGGTAACGGCCGGTCAGGTTGTGGATGAAAATCGCGTCGCCGGCGCTGTCGAACAACAACCGATAATGATACTCGCTTTCGCGCAGCGCCTGCGCGGCCTGTGTCAGTTCCGATCGATCTCGCAGCATCCAACGGAAACCGACGATGCGGCCCGGCTCGCCATAGGCCGGGCTCAAGGTGAAATCGGCCGGAAACGGCGCGCCCTTATACACCCGCAATTGAATCTGGCCGCGGACAATGGCCGGCCGCCGGACGCCGGCTGAGCCGGCTTCTGCACCGCGCCACGCGGCCAACTGCTCGTCCAGACGCGCGTGATCGGTCTCGGCAATGAACAGCTGCAGCGGTTTGCCGATCAGGAATTCCCGCCGCACGCCCAGCAGCGCCGCCGCTGCGTGGTTGGCATTGCTGATGAGGCCGTTCGGGTCGGTGAGCACGTAGCCGTCCGGGGCCAGCTCAAACACCTCGCGATAGCGGCGATGCTCCACCTCGAGCGTGCGGCCCCTGGCCCGCAACTCGGCGATCTCGCGGCGCAGCGCTTCAACCTCGGCGCGCAACCGTTCCAGTTCGGTCGGCGCGCCGGCCGGCGCATCGGGCGCAGCTCCATCAGGCACAGGCCAATCGGTCATATCATTCGCCGCCGATCATTTCAGCATCTTCCACACGCGCAGCACCTCGGCCACGCTCCACGCCTGCGCCGCGCAGCCGCGTGGCAAATGCGGCGCATCGCCTTCAAACACCTCGCTGATGGTGCCCAGGCCCACATCGCGCAGATGCTGCTCAAACGGCCGCAGGAAGCTCAGCGCGGCGTCGCGATCCTTGAAGACAGTGTAGTGTGCCTCCACAAACGGGCCGATGAGCCAGCTCCACACCGTGCCCTGATGATAAGCCCCGTCGCGCGCATAGCGATCGCCGGTAAACTTGCCCTGATATTCCGGGTGCGACGGCGCCAGCGAGCGCAGGCCGTAAGACGTGACCAACTCTCTGGCGCAGGTGTTCACCACCGACACGGCGGCATCGTGCGGCAGCAGAGTGGGCTTCAGCGACAGCGCCAGCAGCTGATTGGGCCGCAGAGACGCATCGCTGCCGTCCGGCCCGTCAATCACGTCGTACAGGTAACCGCCCTGCCCGTACCAGAAGCGCTGGGCAAAACTCTGCGCGGCCTGGTTGGCCTGCTCCACGTAGCTCCGCGCCTCGCCGGGATAACCCAGCTCCTGCGCGTAATACGCCAAAATTCGCAGCGCGTGAATCCACAACGCGTTAATCTCCACCGGCTTGCCGATGCGCGGCGTCACCACCCAGTCGTCCACCTTGGCGTCCATCCACGTCAGCTGCACGCCCGGCTCGCCCGCATACAGCAGGCCGTCGCCATCAACGTGAATCTGATAGCGCGTCCCCTTCATGTGCCAGTTCACGATGTCGCGCAGCACCGGAAACAGCTCGGTCAGCAGCGTCCAGTCGTGCGTGGCGGTCACCACCTGATCGATCGCGTGAAAGTACCACAGCGTCGCGTCAACAGTGTTGTATTCGGGCCGCTCACCCTGATCGGGAAAGCGGTTGGGCAGCATGCCCTGATCGACAAAGGCCGCAAACGTGCGCAGGATCGTCTTGGCGGTGTCGTGGCGTCTCGTCGCCAGACACAACCCCGGCAGCGCGATCATCGTATCGCGGCCCCAATCGCCAAACCAGTGATAACCTGCGATGACGGTCTTGCCGACATGGGGAGGTGAAGGTTGGAGGTTGGAAGTTGGCAGTTGGAAGGTGCGATCGACGATGAATTGATCGGCGGCCAGGACCAGCTGCTGCAGCCAGTCCGGCTCGTCTTCAAAGCCCGATTGATCGATCAGGTTCCGCTGGCGATCCCGTTCGGCCGCCAGCGCCTCACGCCAGTCCAACGACGCATTGGCGTCCAGCGTGGCAACCAGCGTCACCGTCTCGCCGGGCCGCAGCGTCACGTGGAACTGGCCGGCCGCGTACAGGTCTTCCACGTCGTCAAGGCCGCGCTCGGTCTCCACGCGATGTTTGAACTGGCGGTACCAGCGATCGATGGGCGCATACGCGCCGGCGGGGGCGATCTTCACAAAATAGGGCGGCACCTGATCAAACATGTCGATGCGAATGCCGGTCGGGGTGGGTGTGACCAGCGGCATCCAATCGCCTTTGGTTGCTGCGTGATGATCGCGATACGTCACCAGCGCCTTCAAATCAAGCTCGATCGGTTCGGCGCCGCGCGCGTGCGTGTAGGTGACAAAAGTGGTGTCGCGGCCGTGCGCCATCCACACGCGTTTGATCAGCTGCGCCTCGGCCAGCGCGTACGTCCACGTGGGGATCGTGCCGTCCAGCCGGAACGATTCGATCCAGCGATACGCCGGCGGATCGATCGCCCCATCGGCCCACTCGTTCGTGTCCAGTTTGTAAATCGCGCCGCGCAGCTGCGCCACCGCCTCGATCTTGGCCACCAGCAGCGTGCGCGCCGCGGGCGGCTGCAGCGCCGCCACCAGCACGCCGTGATACACGCGCGTGTTGGCGCCGGCGATGGTACCGCTCGCGTAGCTGCCGGTGCCGTTGGTCACCAGCCATTCGCGCCGCAGCGCGGCCTCGGCTTCACCGCAGATGTCACGGCCAAATTCGATCATGCCTCTCCCTCACGGCCCCCGCTTAAACCACAAAGGCACGGAGCCACTGAGTGCTCGCCTCAATGTCTCCGTGCCTCCGTGGTCGGTCGTCGCTTCGATCGGATCAGGTGCTGATGACGGAATTATCTTCGCCGAAACCGTTGGGCACGTAGTCGTCGGCCGCCCAGTCGTTTTCCCAGCGCTTGCCGTCGACCCAGTAGCGGAACTGATACTTCTGGCCGGCCGGCAGGTTGATGGTGGTGGCAAACACGCCGTCTTTCTTGCGCTTTTTCATCGGATTGGCGTCCTTGTCCCACCCGTTGAAGTCGCCGGCCACCGAGACCGTTTCCGCGCCATTGGCCGGCAGCTCAAAAGTGACTTTGACCTTTTTGCCGCCCGCCAGCGATGTCTTTTTAAGCATGGCAAATCTCCCTTCTCGTGCTGAGCTGATGCATGACCGCGCAGGCAATTATAACTAAATCGGCCTATTCGGGAAGGGCAAACGGGGGTTGGCGTTATGACTTGAACTCGACCAGCGCGTGAATCTGTTCCACGAGTGCAGGCGTATCGATGCTCTTGAGCATGACGCTGTCGGCGCCGGCGGCGCGCGCGGCGCGCACCTCGTCCGTGTCGCCGATATACGACGGCAGCACGATCACCAGCACATCGCCGCACGACTGCTTCAGCGCTTCACACACCATCATGTTGAACGGGGTGATGCGCGAGATGCCCAGCAGCACCACGTCGGGCTTCGCCGCGCAGGCGGCCGCCACGTTGTCCATGACGCAGTCAAACGTGCCGACGACGCTGAAGGCGCGATCGGCGCTGAGGCGCGGCCCCAGTGATCGATAGACGACGGGGTTCTCGCACATCAGCACGATGGTGATGCTGGCGACTTCTACACGCGGTGTCATGGCTGTCAGAATATATGAAAGCGTCCAAGCCAGGCAGTGCAGAATCACCTGAGTGCAGGGTGATCAATGGCACACCTGACGTGAACGACCAGTCGCAAAATGTGGCAAACTTAAGACGCAACGTCTTCTAAATTCGAGGCGGCGGCGCGATCGATCAGCCACGTCACTTCGCCGTCGATCGGCTTGATTACCTGCGCGGGAAATCGATCGGGATCATACGGTTCGCGCCAGACCGATCGGACAGCGGCCGCCTTATCGGCCCCGGCCACCAAAAATAGAATGTGCGCCGCCCGATTGAGGATCGGCGGCGTCAACGTCAGTCGATTGACGCCCAGCTTTTGGACAAAGTGCCCAATAACCCAGCGCTGCTGTTCGTGCACAGCGATCGTGCCCGGAAAGAGCGAGGCAGTGTGCGCGTCCGGGCCCAGGCCCAACAGCACCAGATCAAAGCGGCCATCCGGCAGATCGCGGCGCAGCTCGGCTTCGTAGTCGGCAGCCGCCTGCGCCGGATCAACCTCGCCGCGCAGACGATGCACATTGTCCACAGGCACAGGCACTTTGGACAGCAGCGCGTCGAAAGCCATGCGATAATTGCTGTCTGGGTGATCGGGCGGCACGCAGCGCTCATCGCCCCAGAATACGTGTACGCGCGCCCAGTCGATCGGCTCGGCGACCAGCCGCGCGTACAACGCGCGCGGCGTGGAACCGCCCGACAGCGCCACATGGAAGCGCCCGGTCGCAGCGATGGCCGATCGGGCCAACGTTACGATCTGCGCGGCCGCCTCCGCAGCAAGCGCCGCGGCATCGGTCACACTGTGCCAGTTACGCATTTTGCTTCGCCGCCTGTGCGCCGCACTGATCGCGCCACTGGCGCCCGTCGCCCAGAAAACGCGCGGCTTCGTATGGCCCCCACGAGCCGGGCTCGTAGAAGAACAGCGGCACCGCGTTTGATTCCCACGCGGCAATGACGGGATCAATGGCCTGCCAGGCCAGCTCAATCTCATCGGCGCGGGTAAACAGCGAGGCGTCGCCCTGCAGCGCGTCGATGATCAGACGCTCGTACGCTTCCGGCAGTGAAAGGTTGATGTCGTCGGCATAGCGCATGTCCATGTCCACGGTCTGCCGCTTCATGCCCGCGCCCGGCACCTTGGCCTCAAAGCACAGGTGCATGCCTTCGTCCGGCTGAATGCACAGCGTCAGCACGTTGGGCGAGAGCTGCTCGCCCGGCTCCAGCGGAAACAGCGAGTGCGGCGGGCGCTTGAATTCTATGGAGATCTCCGTAGTCTTTTCGGCCAGCATCTTGCCGCTGCGCAGAAAGAACGGCACGCCCTGCCAGCGCCAGTTGTCGATGAACAGTTTGGCGGCCGCATAGGTGGGCGTCTTGGATTTGGCGGCAACGCCCGGTTCGTTGCGATAGCCGATGTACTGGGCGGGCATCGTGTCCGACAGCTGAATGGGGCGCAGCGCCTGCAGCACTTTCACTTTCTCGTCCCGCAGCGCGCGCGCGTCAAAGGCATACGGCGGCTCCATCGCCATGAACGTCAGCAGCTGCAGCAGGTGATTCTGCAGCATGTCGCGCCCCACGCCGGCCGTGTCGTAATAGCCGGCGCGCGATTCCACACCCACTGTTTCGGCCACCGTCAGCTGCACGTGATCGATATAGTTGCGATTCCAGATCGGCTCGAAGATGGCGTTGGCAAACCGGAAGACGATGAGATTCTGCACCGTCTCCTTGCCCAGATAGTGATCGATGCGATAGACCTGGTCTTCGGCAAACACTTCGTGCACCTGACGGTTCAACTCCAGCGCCGATTGGAGATCGCGTCCGAACGGCTTTTCGATGATGATGCGCGTCCAGCCGGCGGCATGGTTCAGGCCCGCCTCGCCCAGGTGTTTGACGATGATGGGATAGGCGTCGGGCGGCGTGGCCAGATAAAACAGGCGGTTGTCCGCCGCCGGCCCGCCCAGCTGATCGAGTTGCTGCGCGAGCGCGGGATAGCCATCGGCCTGATCGAAGTCCGATCGATGATAGTGCAGTTTGGCGGCAAACGCCTGCCACGCTTCGTCGGCCAGCGGCACGCGGCCGAACGTTTCGACGCCGTGGCGCATCTCGTCGCGAAAGTGATCGTCGGTCCAGTCGCGCCGCGCAAAACCGATGATGTGAAACTGCTCCGGCAGCAGCTCTTCGGTGAACAGCGCGTATAGCGCCGGTACAATCTTGCGGTGCGTCAAATCGCCCGTGGCGCCAAAAATAACGATCGTGAACGGCAGCGTGTTTTTGGGATTGGCCATGCTTTCACCATTAGCCCGTAGTCATGGACTATATCGGAATCGCCAGCGCCGCCGCAGTCCCCTGCGGCGGATCACGGACATGGGGCGGCGCGGGCTGCGATGTCCGATAAGGTTCAATGCTTATTCTTTTCTGATCTCGTGCCCGCCAAATTGATGGCGCAGCGCGGCCAGCAGCTTGAACGCATACGATTCATCCTGACGGCTTAAGAAGCGCATCAGCAGCGACAGCGTGATGACCGGCGCGGGCACGTTGTCGTTGATGGCTTCAAACACCGTCCAGCGCCCCTCGCCCGAATCGGCCACCCACGGCGCGATGCCGCTCAGATCTGCGTCATCGCGCGTGGCCCGCTCGATCAGATCCAGCAGCCACGATCGGACCACACTGCCGTACTGCCAGATCTCGGCAATCTGATGCACGTCCAGGGCAAAGTCCTCGCGCTTCTTCAGCACTTCAAAACCCTCGGCCAGGGCCTGCATCATGCCGTACTCGATGCCGTTGTGCACCATTTTCACAAAGTGGCCCGCGCCGCTGGGACCGACATGCCCCCAGCCTTTGGCCGGGCCGGGGGCCAGCGTCTGAAAGATCGGGCGCAGCCGTTCAACCGCCTCAGCTTCGCCGCCCACCATCAAACTATACCCTTCGGTCAGGCCCCAGATGCCGCCGCTGGTGCCGACATCAACAAAGTGCGCGCCCTTCGTTTTCAGCTCGGCCGCGCGCCGCATCGAATCGCGAAAATTGCTGTTGCCGCCGTCGATGATGATGTCGCCGGGCTGCAGCAGCGCCGCCAGCTGCTGTACCAGCTCTTCCGTCGCCGCGCCGGCCGGCACCATCAGCCAGACCACGCGCGGCGCGCTGAGGCTGTGCACGGCGTCGGCCAGCGAGGCGGCCGCGACACCGCCCTCGGCCGTAAACTCGCCGGGCGCGTCGCCCTGCGTAAAGCCCACCACCCGGTGTCCGCCGCGCATCAACCGCCGCGCCATGTTACTGCCCATCCGACCCAGGCCGATCATCGCCAGTTCCATGCGTCTCCCTTCTACTGTCAAGTCATCTGATCGGATTAAATCAGTATAACCTACCCCCCAAAGACCCGCAACCGCTATTGAAATGGCCGGCATCTCTCATTCATCCATCGCCCGCTGCGGTGAATAGTCGCCTCAGGGCCGGCTGTGTTACAGCCATCACAACCCCCGCAAACGTATGACAATCGTCGGGCAAAATCGGTAATTCAAGGGTTGACAGTCCCGCCGATCATAGCCTATACTATTTACAAGTCGGAGGATCACTCGCCTTGAAACTGGCAAGCGGCAGTACAGCACCCATCCGCAGCGGAGTCGCCAAAGCACGATGGCCTTAACGGGCGTCGTGCTTTTTTGTATCTCGATCACCACACCCTCATCTCACAGGAGGTAGCATGGATTCGGGCATGATTGGCAAGATCGAAAAAGCAGTCAAGTACGCGCGCGAGCCGGAACGGTTTGAGTTCCAGCAGATTACCGTCACCGTGCGCGGCGAACACAAGAACCACCAGGTCAACTACGATCGCGGCAGCTGGCAGTGCGATTGCGAGTTCTTCGTCAGCCACCAGCAGTGCAGCCACACCATCGCCATCGAGAAAGTGCTCGGCCAGATGCTGCCGGGCGCAATCCCCAGCATCATGCACTAGACAAGTGAAGAGAAAATCAAACGGGCGAAGCCACCGGCCTCGCCCGTTGTTGTTTGTCACCCGATCCGCCTATACTCGCGTCAGATATTCCCCGCTGCGCGTGTCGATGCGAATGGTGTCGCCCTCGTTCACGAACAGCGGCACCTGCACACGATAGCCCGTCTCCACTGTCACATACTTGTTGGCGCCCGTCGCCGTATCGCCGCGCACCGCCACATCGGCCTGTGTCACCTTCAGGTCCACCGTCACCGGCAGGTCGATGCCCAGCGCCTCGCCATTGTAGTCTTGCACCACCACGCTCATGCCGTCCATCAAAAAGTTGGTCGCCTCGGCCAGCAGCTTGGCATCCAGCGCAATCTGGTCGTAAGTCTCGGTGTCCATGAAGTGATACAAGTCGCCGTCATGATACAGGTATTGCATCTGGCGGTTTTCAATGCGGATGTCCTGCACACGGTCGCCCGACTGGAACGTCTTTTCAAACGTCGCCCCCGTGCGGATGTCGCGCACCTTGGTGCGGATCGTCGCGTTGCCGCGTCCCGGTTTGTTGTGCGAGTACTCCAACACGCGAAACAGCCGGCCGTCCAGTTCAAACGTCGTGCCCTTGCGAAGATCATTCACGTCAATCATTGCTGCCACTGCTCCTGACTCGTTGAAATTTGACAAGCGATTATACCAACGCCCGGCATCGGGGTCAAACACCTAGCGGCAGTTTGCGTCCGCCCCGATCGGCACGGCGGCCACCCGCACGGCCCGGTCGGCCGGTTCCGCGCCGTCCGTCCTCACCGGCAACCGCTCGCCGGTCGCGGGGTCATACAGGCCCGCCACCAGCGTATAAGTGCGCCCGGCCGGCAGCGCCGCCAGATCGATCGCATGCACGTCTTCCACCACGTCGCCCGGCTGAAACATCCAGAACGGCATCAGGCCCATCAGCGGCGGGCTGTCGTGCTGCGCGGCCAGCGAGCCGTCTGGGTTAAGGAGTTGTACGAAGACGTGCCAATCGCCCTCCGGCACAGCCTGCCACGTCAGCCGCACCTGCAGCCGCCGGGCACAGATCGACCAATCGGTTTGCCGCAAGACCGCCACATCGCCGAAGACGGCCACGGCCGCATCGCCGGTTGATCGGATTAATCGGCCCGCTTCGAGCAACTCGATCCGATCCGGCGCATAAGTCGTGAAATACACGCGATCGGCGGCGCGCACCTGCCGCTCCAGATCATCCCAGCCCAACGCCGGGCCGTACACGCCATAGTAATAAGGCTGGGGTGCGGACAGGTTGTTGAACTCCACGGCCACATCGCGCGCGGGACGATTGAGGTTGGTGGACACAAACTCGGCCATGGTGCTGTAACCCGGCATGAAGAGCGCGCCCTCGTGTCCGATGGGATACCATAGCTGCGGAGTGCTGATCCACGCGGGCAGATTGACAAACAAGAGTTGATTGGCGGGCTGCGCCTGCGCGGCAGCCAGCGCTTCGTTGAGCGGCGCAGCATTCAGATTGTGCAGGTCCATGCGCTGACGGATGAAGATCAACGACGGCGCCAGAATGAGTAGCGCAAGCGCCACAGCCAGGCCGCGCCGCCAGCCGATCGGTTTGAGCACGCCCGCCGCGCTGTCCATCGCCAGCGCCCACAGCCACGCCGCGCCGATGGACGCCACGTACAGGGTGCGCGGCGCGTTGATCAGATAGTCGTGTGAGAGGAGCAGCACCGGCGCGACCATGCTCAGGACATACCAGCCCGCGCCAAAGACGAAAGACTTCAGTCGTCCCGCGCGTGCCAGCACGACCGCCAGACCGACCATCACCGGCACCGCCACGCACAGCACCGCCGCCTGATCGCTCAACCCCCACTCCATCAGTATTCGCCCTAAAGGCTGCGCGGGGTAGGTAAGTCCTTGCAGGGCATAGATCGCGTTTTGAACGATCGTTTCGAGCTGGCGCAGCCCAAAGGCCCCGCCCAGGTCATGCGGGCGTGACTGGTACCACCCGTAATAGGCCGTCGCGATGATGGCGAAGACCGGCACCCAGCGCCAGTCGCGGCGCGGACGCGGCGGCAGCCACTCTGTCAGCGCAATGAGCCCGAAGAGCATCAAGGTGCCTTCGTTGCTGGCATGCGCCATCACCGCCAGCAGGCCGGCACTTACCAACCACCGTCGCTGAGTCGTCTCGCGGAACCGATCGTAGGTCAGCACCGTCAACAGGACGAACAACGCCGCCATGGGATGTGTGAACGAGGCCGGCAGCGTGACCACTTGATAGGAGAACGGGAACCACGCAAAGATCAGCCCGGCCAGCATCGCCGGCCACCAGCGATCGGGGCGACGACTCAATCGCCGCACCAACACCGTCACCAGCAGGGCATTCAGCGCGTGCGCAATCAAACTCAGCGCGTGATAAAACCACACGGAATCGGCGTTGAAGATCGTTTCGTACAGCTTCCACAGGAAGAATTGCAGCGGGCGGTAATACGGCCGGCCGGCCGCCGAGAGGAAGATCGAGAGCAGCGACTGCCCGCGCAGCCACGTGTAGTGCGTCATGTCGTCGAAGAAGAACGGCAGGCGCAGCGCGTCGCCGTAAGCCAGCAGCGTGGCAGCGGCGAGGATCAACGCGGTGATGAACAACCCGGCTCGCTTGGACAGGTGCATGATGTTTGATGGATTGCAGCGCGGTCAGGAATGATCGATCGACGCAATGATGATGGCGTCGTCGGGCAGGCGCCTGCCGGTCGTATCGACGGCCGGCAGGCGCTGCCCCGTGCCCCGATCGTACACGCCCACCCCCACGCGATAGACCCCGGCGGGCGCATTATCCGGCCAGTCCAGCGTGTGCCGATCTTGCAGCGTTTGCCCCGCCGGCCAGTTGCCGAAGGGCGCCAGACCCAGCAACGGGTAACCGTCTGATTGCGTGACGAGCGCGCCGTCAGGCCCGTACACGTGCACAAATACGGATAAATCCTGATCGGGCGTTTGATCAATGCGCCAGTTCAGCGCCACTTCGATCGAGCGCTCGCGGCTGATCACCTGCGTCGCGCCCAGCGTCAGCATCGAACCAAAACGCGCGGTCGGGGCGCCAGGCGCAACCGCCGTCACGCGGCCGGCGGGCAGCAACCGGATCCGATCGGGACCATAGCGCGCCAGATAAACGTCGCCCGATTGCGCCAGGTGCTCGATCAGATCGGGCCAGTCCAGCTTGGGGCCATACAATCCAAAGTAGTATGGCACTTCGCTGCTCAGGCTGGTGAAGCTGATCGCGCGCGAAAAATGATCGACGCCGTTGTACGCCGCGATCACGTCGTTGATGCCGGCGTAACCGGTAATGAACTGCACACCGTGATTGCCCAGCGCGTAATCATGATGAACGGGCGCCAGCCACGACGGCAGGTTGACGAACAACAGCGCGTCATCGGCCGGCGTTGAGCGGGCTGCGGCGGCCAGCGCGTGCACCGGCTCTTCGGCCAGGTGATACAACCGATTGGCTGTGCCGACGAACGAAACATTGTGCGCGACGATCAACGCCAGCGCGCCCAGCGTCAGCGCCGTGCGCGCGATCTGAAATCGCCCTGCGGCCATCAACTCCGCCAGGAACGCCGCCCACACGCTGACGATGCCCACCGCCGCCGGGTACAACAGGCGCGGCGAGTTGATCACGTAATCAAAGTCGGTGGTCAGCAGCGAGGGCGTAATGAGCAGGCCGAACCAAGCCACGCCGCCCAGCAGCAGCCAGCCACGCCCGCGCCGCACCAGCAAGACGATCATGGGCAGCAGCGTGATCAAGGCGACGAGTCGCACGGCGTCAAGATCGCTCAGGCCGCGCTGGTTCATCAGCGGCACGGCCAGCGGCGCGGTCGGATAGATTAGGCCTTGCAGGAAGTACGTGCTTTTTTGCAGCAGCCCTTCCACGTCGAAGGGCTTCATGCCGCTGGCGTAGTCAAATTTGGGCACGATCTGCCAGATGACGAAGAAGATCACGTTGAGGCCCAGGCCTACGATCGGGCCGGGGAGCCACGGCCGCGCCGATCGTTTTTGCCGCCACCACATGATCTCCAGACCGAACAGGATCGCGCCCGTCATCAGCCCCCACTCGATCTCGGCCGGGGCGAGGAAGCACAACAACCAGGCGGCGACGAGCCAGCGCCGCTGGCCGCGCGTCCGCGCCCGGATGTAAGCCAGCGCGCACAGCAGCATCAGCAGCGTGCCCAGCGGGTAGAAGAAGACGTTGATCCAGACCACGGCCTGGTAGGCGAACGGAAAGGCCGCGAACAGCACCGCCGCCAGCCCGGCTGTTAAGTAGCGCCTCTTAGACCCATCGAACCGCAGCGCCAGCAGCGCCACCAGCGCGGCGTTCAGCGCGTGCATCAGGATGTTTTGCAGCCGCAGGACGGCCGGCACGTGGCGGCCCAGCACGTCGTACCACAGCTTCAGCAGCGACTCGCCTAAGGGGCGATACGTAGGCAGGTTTTCGGCCGTCAGCCACGGATCGAGCGCGGTGCGGGTGGACAGCCAGCGCGCGTGGATCACGTCGTCCTGAAAGAAGGGCAGGCTCAGCGTGTTGAGGTAGAGCAGCAGCGTCAGGGCCAGCGCCGCCATCAGGCCCAGATACAGCGGCCAACGGGCGGCGGGTTCCGTTACAACCGGTTTCAGGCTCGGGGGTGAAATGAGTCGGCGCAGCATATCGGCCATGATCAACGAAGAGCGCGAAGACTCGCTGAAACTCGGCTGTGGGCTCCTCGTGTCCGTCGTGGATCACGCTGGCTTCATCCACGCGGCGGCGGCTTTGGCCAGGTCCGCCCACGGGCCACGCCGCACCGTGCAGTCGGGCAGCGATTGCAAGAACGTCTGGCCGTACTGCTTGGTCAGCAGGCGTTTGTCGAAGACCGCCACCACGCCGCGATCTGATTTTGTGCGGATCAGGCGGCCGAAGCCCTGGCGGAACTTCAGCACCGCGTCGGGCACTGAATACTCCATAAACGACATGTCGCCGAACGTTTCCGATCGGGCGGCGAAGATCGGATCGGTGGGCACGGCAAACGGCAGCCGCGTCAGCGCCAGACACGACAGCGCCTCGCCGGGAATATCGACACCTTCCCAGAATGAGCGCGTGCCCAGCAAAACGGCCCGCTCAGACGTGCGGAAGTTCTCCATCAGCTGCCGCCGCGATGAGCCGTCGCCCTGCTCGTACACCAGGATGCCGGCCTGGTTCAACGCGCTGGTGATGCCTTTGGACGTGGCCTTGAGCGAGGCGTACGAAGTGAACAGCACCAGCGTGCGGCCCTGCATGGCGATCGCCAGCGCCGTCAGGCCCTTGTCCAGTGCCTGCTGAAAACCGGTCTGCCCCGGTTCGGGAATATCCGTCACCAGATACACCAGCGTCGAAGTTTTGTAGTCGAACGGCGAACCGACTGCCAGATCGTCCATATCCTGCGCCGATAACCGATCGCGCAGGAAGTTAAAGGTCTGCCCGGTGCGCAGGGTGGCTGAGGTAAGCACGACCGATTTCTTGGTGTTCCACAGATGCTCTTGCAGCAGCGGCCCCACGTGCAGCGGCGCGGAATTCACGCTGACCAGCGCGCGGTCGCCGCCCCGCCCCGCTGAGTTATGCTCCACCTCCAGCCAGCAGATCTCGCCGGCAGCCGGCTTCGACAGGATCGCGCCCATGCGCGCACGGGCCTCGTCGAGCGATCGGGTATAGCCGCTCAGCCGCGCCAGCGTCTCGTCGAAATCGGGGACATCGTAATCGCGCAGGTCCTTCAGCGCCGTGGTCAATTTGGCCAGACCGCTGGCCGCATCGAGCAAAGGCGCACTCAGATCATCCCAGGCGATCTCGATGCTGCTCCACGCGGGCTGGGTGCGCAGACCCGGCAGCAGGCGCAGACGCTGCGTATAGTCGCTCTTGTTTTGAACGTGCTCGTCGGCGAACTCGCTCAGCAGATCGAACAGGTCATCGGCGTTACGGATGGCCCGATCGATCCCCTCGGCGATCTGGCGGCCCAGCTCATAGACTTTGTCGCCGATCTCGTCGGGCACGACGCGGCGGATGCGGCCGATGGTGTCGGCCAGCACGCCGTCGGCCTTGCTGCCTTCCAGCCGGCCGATCTCCTGCAGCAGCCGCTTGAGCTGCACGCGGCTCATCGAGAAGCTCAGTTGATCGGTGGTGGCGTCTTCCAGATGGTGCGCTTCGTCGATGATCAGGTATTCGTATTCGGGCAAGGCGCGGTTCGCCACGGCCACATCGGCCATGAGCAGCGCGTGGTTGACGATGAGCACGTGCGCGGCCTCGGCCTGCTGGCGCGCGCGGTGAAAGAAGCAGTCGTTGGCCGCGCAGCGCTCGGCGGTGCAGGCTTCGCTCTCGGCGCTGATGCGCGACCAGGCGGCGCGCTCGGCGGCGTTGGGAATGAACAGCTCATCGCCGTCGCCGCTGACGGTGGACGGCAGCCACATCAGCACCTTGACCAGCACCCGCATCTCGTCGGCGTTGGCCGGGCCGCTGCGGCGCAGCTGCTGCAGGCGCGATGGACACAAATAGTGCGAGCGGCCTTTCAACACGGCGGCGTGAAATTCAAACGGCAGAATCTTCTGCAGATCGGGCACGTCTTTGGCGGCGAGCTGCTCTTGCAGATTGATGGTGTTGGTGGACACGACCACGCGCTGGCCGTTGCGCGCGGCCCAGTAAATGGCCGGCAGCAGGTAGGCGATGGATTTGCCGGTGCCGGTGCCGGCTTCCACCAGCAGATGCTGGCCGGTGTTGAAAGCGTTGGCCACGGAGCGCAGCATCTCCACCTGCTGCGGCCGGTGTTCAAAGTGCGGAAAGGTCTGTTCGAACGCGCCGCCGGTCTCCAGCAGCGCCGCCACTTCATCGACATCGATCGGGCCGGGATCATCGGTCGGGCGCAGGGGTTTTTCCGCCGCCTTCGGCTTGAAGATCGGCGCCTGCCCTTTGGGGGCCAGTCCCTTCGCTTTGAGCTGCGCGCCAATGCTGCCCGCCGTGAAGGAGCCGCGCGCGCTGGCTTTGAGCGCGTCCTCAAAAAAGATCTGCAGCGGCCAATCGACTTTCTGCGCGTGCCGCACGATCTCTTCCAGAATTTTCGGAGAAATATCGCAGGCGCGCTCGAACATCTTCTGATAGAGGGCGTGGGCCACACGGGCATCGTCCAGCGCGCGGTGCGTGGCAGGCAGTGTGATGCCCACTTCGCGGGCCAGCGCGCCCAGATTATAGCGCTCGGCGTGCGGGATCAGCATGCCGGCCAGCTCAAACGTGTCAATGGCCAGATTGTCGAAGAACAACCGCTGCTTCTGCAGGAAGCTCAGATCGAAGTTGACGTTGTGGGCGATGACCGGCAGATCGCGCACGAACGAGGACAGGCGCGGCAGCACGTTGAACAGCGGTGGCGCATCCTGCACATCGACGTTGCGGATGCCGGTGAGTTCCGTGATCTTGGGCGGAATGGTGCGGCCGGGGTTGATGAAGGTTGAGAAGGTGTCCAGGACTTCGTCGCCCCGGAATTTGACCGCGCCGATTTCGATGATGGCGTCACGATAGGGGTCGAGGCCGGTCGTTTCCAGGTCCAGCGAGACAAGAATGCGTGCCAAAGCAAATCCGATCTAGACGTTGGCGGCCGTGGTGCTCCGGCGGCGAACGCGTCGGGATTATACCATAGGGCCGGTCTTGATCAGCGCGCAGCCAGCCGCCCGTGAGGCTTGTTCGGGCTTTGTTTGACTTGGGCATTTAGCTGTGGTATATTCATCGCGCTGTCTGATTTTCGCACTTAATAAGGAGCGGTTCATGCCCAAGTCGCGCACCGAGCAAATGGTCGATCGCCTGCGGGATTTGCAGGCCGGCACGCCCGACATCGAGGCTTCGGCGGTGGTGTCGGTGGACGGCCTGATTATGGCGTCGTCGCTGCCACAGGGTGTGGAAGAAGATCGCGTATCGGCCATGTCGGCGGCCATGCTGTCGCTGGGCGAGCGTATCGCCAGCGAACTGGGGCGCGGCGTGCTTGATCAGGTGTACATTCACGGCAAGGATGGCTACGTTATTCTGATGTCGGTGGGGCAAGACGCCGTGCTGACGGTGCTAGCGCGCGAGCACGCCAAGCTGGGCCTGGTCATGCTGGACATGCGGCGCGCGGCCAGTGACCTGGAACGACTGGTTTAACCCGAAGGAGCCTGATGCCCGATCGGCATCCACCCGAAATTGAATCCCTGAAATCGACGGTGGGGAGAGTTGCCCGCAAAGCGACCCTCCCCACCGCCTTTTAATGCCGGCTGTCAGATGCAAGAAGCACGATGCGCAGTGAGCATGACTCATTGCGCCTTGTAAGTTACCAGGAGGAACCATGCCAAAATACATCTTCTGCACCGGCGGCGTCGTGTCCAGCGTGGGCAAGGGCGTGGCCGCCGCATCCATCGGCCGCGTGCTCAAAAGCCGGGGCGTCAGCGTCACCATGCAAAAGCTTGACCCGTATATCAACGTCGATCCGGGCACGATGAGCCCCTATCAGCACGGCGAAGTCTTTGTCACCGAGGACGGCGCAGAGACCGATCTGGACCTGGGCCACTACGAGCGCTTCATCGACGAGAACCTGACCAAAGCCAGCAACACCACCACCGGCCAGATCTACGCCGAAGTCATCGCCAAGGAACGGCGCGGCGATTATCTGGGCGGCACCATCCAGGTCATCCCGCACATCACCAACGAGATCAAGCGCCGCATCGGCCTGGCCGCCAAAGCCACCAACCCCGACGTCGTCATCGTGGAAGTGGGCGGCACCGTGGGCGACATCGAAAGCCTGCCGTTCATGGAGGCCATCCGCCAGATGCGCAAGGACGTGGGCCGCGATAACGTCCTGTACATCCACGTGACATGGCTGCCGCACATCGGCGCGACCAACGAGCTCAAAACCAAGCCCACCCAGCACTCCGTGCACGAGCTGCGCAGCATCGGCCTGAACCCGGAGATGATCATCCTGCGCTCAGACTTCCCCATCAACGATTCACTGCGCGAAAAGATCGCGCTCTTTACCGACGTGGAAACGCGCGCCGTCATCCCGCTGGTCACCACCAACGTGTTGTACGAGGTGCCGCTGCTGCTGGAAGAACAGGGCGTGGGCGACTTCCTGATCGAGCGGCTGCACCTGACCGCCTCGGCCTCACCCGATCTTTCCGACTGGCGGCAGCTGGTGGCCGAGATGCGCGCCCATAAGGAACCGCTGCCCATCGCCATCGTCGGCAAATATGTGGAACTGAAAGACGCCTACATGAGCGTGCGCGAAAGCCTGTATCATGCCGGCGTGACCCACAACGTGGACGTGCAGATCGACTGGATATTGAGTGAAGACCTTGAAAAGGGGCGTGGACTTGATCGGCTGGCGCGGGTGGCCGGCATCGTCGTGCCGGGCGGCTTCGGCTATCGCGGCATCGAAGGCAAGATCGTGGCCGCGCAGTATGCGCGCGAACACAAAGTGCCTTACCTCGGTCTGTGCCTCGGCATGCAAGTCATGTGCATCGACAAGCTGCGCGCCATCGTCGGCAACGACGAGCCGAACAGCACTGAATTCGATCACGGCACGCATTATCCCGTCATCGATCTGCTGCCCGAACAGCGCGACATCTCGGACATGGGCGGCACCATGCGGCTGGGCAGTTATCCGTGCGCACTCGTGCCCGGCACACTCGCGGCCCGCGCCTACGGCACCGCCTTGGTGCACGAGCGGCACCGCCACCGCTTTGAATTCAACAATGCCTATCGGGATTTGATGCAGAAGAACGGGCTGATCCTGAGCGGATTGTCGCCCGACGGACGGCTGGTCGAAATCGTGGAGCTGGCCGATCATCCCTTCATGGTCGGCTCGCAATTCCACCCCGAATTCAAAAGCCGGCCCAACCGGCCGCACCCCCTGTTCAAAGCCTTTGTGGAAGCGGCCGCCGCGCGCCTGGACACCGCCGAAAAATAAGGGGAAATTACGATTGCCGCGCCAAAACAATCGGGGGCAGCTCCTGCGCGGTAGCTGCCCCCGATTAATTCTCTCAGCCCGTCAGGCCCCCCGGCGCGCCATCAACGTGGCCGCCCCCAGCACAATCACCAATCCGCCCAGCGCGATCGTCGCCACACGCAGCCAGTCTGGCTGAGGCGCAGCCGGCTCGATCGCAGCGGCAGGCGTGGTGGGCGCAAATGCGGAGGTGGCCGTTGCCGTCATGGTTTCAGTCGGCGCCATGTCCGCTCTCAGCGCCATCATCGGCTCACTCAAGGTCGCCGTGTCCGTCACTGTAGCGGCCGCGCCGACGGCCATCAACGCTTCGTCGGTCGGCGTGGGCAGCGCTCGAGCCGTCTCGCCCGGCGCTTCCGCGGTGGGCGCAGTCGGAGCGGCAGGTGCGGCCTGCTTGGCTGCAGTCTCCGGCACGGCGGCCGTCGCCATCGGGGCCGGAGCAGCCGCCGGGGCCGCCGCCTGCATCGGGATCATGGTCGTGCTGCCGGAGCGGGCCAGCATCAGGTCACCCGCAAAGGTCACGATGAAGGCCACCGCCGCCAGCACCGTGGCCAGCCGCAGCGCCGGATACCAGTTAAACAGCGAAGCGCGCGGCTTGCGCTCCATCTCCCGCGGCAGCACAAACGAGCGCGGCGCTTTAACGACCGGCAGCGTGCGCAGCGCCGCTACCATCGCCCGTGTGGCGTTGAGCTTGGCGCGGCAGTCCGCACACGCAGCCACGTGCCGCTCGACGAACGCTTTTTCGTCGGCGGTCACGCGCTGGTCAATATAAGCCGAGAACAAGGCCTCGGCGCGGGTATGTTCAGTCTGCGGTGCCATGTCGCCCATTCCTGACAACTCTATGCGGGATCACTGTCTAGACGATAAACTTCCGGCAAAAGTTCCCCGTGGGCTTGCAAATATTCGCGCAGCTTGGCGCGCCCCCGGCTTAATCGCGATTTAACCGTGCCCAGATTGCTGTTCGTCACCTCGGCGATCTCTTCATAACTGAGACCCTGCACATCGCTCAGCACCAGCGCCACGCGCTGATCGTCCGGCAGGGTGGTGATCCCCTGCTGGATCAACGCGGCCAGTTCCCGGCGCTGAGCCAGACTCTCCGGCCCCTCTTCACCCGACGGAATGTCAAACTCAACTTCGCCATCCTCCCCATCCATGAGGTCATTCAACGAGGTGGCCGGCCGCCGCTTGCGACGGCGCAGCTCATCATAGGTGGCATTCGTCACGATGCGCAGCAGCCAGCTTTTGAACGAGCCGCCGCGAAACGACTTCAGGTTTTTGTAGGCCGAGATAAACGCCTCTTGCGTCGCGTCCGAGGCCGCGGCTTCCTCGCCCACAATCCGGTAAGCCAGATTGTAAACCTGATGTTGATAGGTCAGCACCAGCGTGTTAAAGGCGTTCAGATCACCCTGACGCGCGGACTGAATCAGTGCATTCTCGTCCATACTTGACGAACTCGGCAGGCTCGACTATACTAATTCATACTTGAGGCCGGAGTGGCGGAACTGGCAGACGCGCACGACTCAAAATCGTGTATCCTTCGGGATATGTGGGTTCGATTCCCACCTTCGGCACTCTCTCAACTGTCTCGGCGTGAGCCGCGGCAGATTATACCAGAAACGGCGGGCCGGATCAGCGTTGATTTGGCCCGTTTTGTTTTGCGGGGATGCGGTCAGGCGTGATAGAATCGCCCAAACGAGGTGGAACCTGATCGATGCGTAAACGGGTGTTGGGCGGCCTGGTGTTATTGCTGGGCGTAGGCGCGGGTCTGCTGATCGGCTGGGTCGTCTGGCCGGCCACGCCCGTGGACGCACCGCCCGCGCTGCTGCGCGCCGACTGGAAGGACGAGGCGGTGTGGATGGCCGCGCAGGCCTACGCCTACGATCGTAATTTGACCGAGGCCATCGCCCGCCTCCAGCCGCTGGGCGACGCTGACCTCGGCCGTCTCGTGCTCGATCGGGCCGAACGCGCCCTGGCAGCCAACTGGCCTCGACGCGAAATCACGTATCTGGCGCGCCTCGCTGCTGCATTGGGTGCGCGCTCGCCGCAAATCGATCCTTATCTCACGCCATGAAAACGCGCCTATTGCTGGCTGCCTTGTTCGCCGTCGGTCTGGCCGCGGGCCTTGCCTACGCCTGGCTCATCGCGCCGCCGCCCATGGCCGCCTCGCCCGCCAATGTCGCGCCCGCCTATCGACAGGCCTGGCTGATCATGGCCGCCGAGGCCTACGCCCGCGACGGCGACTGGCCCCGCACACAGGCACGGCTGAACGCGCTGCAAGACCCTTCTCTGGCTCAAACCGTTACCGAACTCTTCACGCAACTCAACGCCGTCGGCCCCAATCCCACGGCGCGCGCGCTGGCCCTGATAGCCGATCGGCTGGGCGTGCGAACCGCGCCGATGCAGGTCTATCTGGCCGAGCTCGCCATCGCGACCACCCCCACGTCGGCGCCGCCCACCGCCGCCCCGATCGGCGTGACAGCGGCCCCGCCGACTGTTCCTCCGCCCACTGTTGCCGTTACGCCCACCAGCCCGCCCGCCGTCATCATCACCGAAGCGCCGCCCGCCGCTTACCAGGTGGTGCGGCGCACCGTGGAGTGCACCCGTCCGCCGGACAAACCGCAAATTCGCGTAATCGTCCAGGATGCCCAGGGCCAGGGCCGCCCCGGACAAACAGTGTGGATTACGTGGGATCAGGGAACCGATCGGTTTGTCACCGGCCTCCGGCCGGAGATCGATCCAGGTTACGGCGACTTTGAAATGCAGCCCGATCAGATTTACAATGTGAGCGTCGGCCGCGCCGACAGTGTGGCCGCCAGCGGTCTGCAAGCCGCGCCCTGCGCGGGCAACGGCCTGACATCATGGTCGCTCACGCTGAAACCGGCCGCACCCTAGCGCGCAGATCAAGTCATGACCTCTACCCATCCGCCGCTCATTCTGATCGTCGATGATGATTCGGGAATCCGGTCGGTGCTGCGTCTGCTGCTGGAGCGCGCCGGCTACAGCGCGGCGGAGGCCGCCACCGGCTTCGAAGCGATAGAGACCTTTCAGCGCGTGCGGCCCGACATCATCCTCATGGACATCCGCATGCCGCAGATGGACGGCGCCACTGCCTGCGCCGAGATTCAGCGGCTGCCCGGCGGCGACCGCACACCCGTCCTCATGATCACCGCGCTGGACGATCGCGACTCGATCGATCGGGCGTTTGAAGCCGGCGCCACCGATTATCTGACCAAGCCCATCAACAACAACGTGCTGCGCCAGCGCGTGCGCCGCCTGCTGCGCACGCGCGAAGCCGAAGACGCGTTGCGCGACAGCGAAGCGCGGCTATCCAGCATCATCGCCATCTCGGCCGATGCCATCCTGTTGATCGATCACGAATTGCGCATTCGGCTAACCAACCCCGGCGCCGAGCGCATCTTTGGCTACCCCGCGCCGGAGTTGATCGGTCGGCCGATTGAGCTGCTCCTGCCCGACTGGTTCAAAGCCGCGCACGCCGAACGCCTGCGGCTGGGCGGCGCCCCTCAGGTGGGCCGGCCCAGCGAGTACAGCGAAGGTGTCGGCCGGCGCAAAGACGGCAGCACCTTTCCACTGGAAATCTCCCTCGGCGCGATCGAGGAAAAACAACAAACTGTCTTCACCGTCACCGTCCGCGACATCACACATCGCAAACAGGCCGAGGCCGAGATCAAGCGCCGCGTGGAACAGCTGGCCGCGCTGGGTCAAATCGGCCAGGCCGTCACCACCCGGCTCGATCTGGACAGCGTGTTGCAGACGCTGATCGACGAAGTGATGTCGCGGCTCGAGGCTGAGGGCGTGTCGGTGTTGCTGCGCGATAATTCGCGCGAGTTGATCTTTGCAGCCGTCAACGGCGCCAGCGCCGACCGGTTGCGCGGCCAGCGCATCCCCGCCGAGGCCGGCATCGCGGGCCAGGTGCTGGCCGACCGCCGCACCATGCGGGTTCGCAGCGAGATCGATCGGCAGCAGATTTTCCGCGACATTGAAGACGTTACTCGCTATCACGCGCTGGATCTGATCGCCGCGCCCGTCATCCTGGGCCAGGAGGCCATCGGCGTGATCGAGGCCGTGCACAGCCGCGCCGATGTGTTTACCGACGACGATGCCCGCCTGATGGAAGCAGCCGCCAGCTGGGCGGCCATCGCCATCGCCAATGCGCGCCAGCACCAATCGTTGCAGCGCCGGCTGCGCGAAAGTGAAGCCATGGCCGCCATCGGCCGCGCGCTGAACGAGACGTTGGATCTGAATCACGTGCTCGGGTTGATCATCACCTCGGTGCGGCAGCTGATCCCCAGCGCCGATCGCGCCGCCCTGCTGCTGTTTGACAGCGGGCCGAATCGCGTGCAGATTGTGGACGAGTACGGTCACTCCGATCAATATCTTCCGGCCGACTGGCCGCACCTGCCGGACGACGACCTTGGTCTGCCGCTGTTGGACGGCAAAGTCTTGAACATCGCCGACCTGGCGGGCCTGGAACAGCCGCGGCCGTTCGGCGTCGATGAGTCCATCCGCGCGCTGCTGGCCGCGCCCGTGCGCAGCGGCGAGCAGAACTTTGGCATCATTACCGTTCAGAGCTTCCTGCCGCACGTGTTCGCCGACGACGATCTGCGCCTGCTTGCCATGCTGGGCGATGAAGCCGCCATCGCCATTCAAAATGCGCGGCTATTTGCCATGGAACACACTCAGCGCCAGTTGGCCGAAGCGCTGCGCGACACCGCCGCCTCGTTGACCGCCACACTCGATCTGGACGAGGTGCTCGATCGGATTTTGAGCAACGTCGGGCGCGTGGTGCCCCACGATTCGGCCAACATCATGCTGGTGGAATCGGGCGTGGCGCAGGTGGCGCGCTGCCAGGGCTATCCTGATCGCGATGTGGTGGATCAGCTGCTGGCCCGGCGCTTTGTGGTGATGGACACGCCGCACCTGCAGCGCATGTCCGAAGAGCGCCACCTGCTCATCGGGGATACCGCCGAATTCAAAGGCTGGTCGCCGCCATCCGATCAGTATCCGGTCCGATCGTTTGTGGGCGCCACCATCCGGTTCAAACGCAAATTGCTGGGTTTTTTGAGCCTGGAAAGTCGCACTCCCGGCTTCTTCGAGCCGGCTTACGTGGAGCGCCTGCAGATCTTTGCCAATCAGGCGGCCGTGGCCATTGAAAACGCGCGCCTGTATCAACTGGAGCAGGAGCAGATACACAGCTGGCAGCAAAACCAGGCGCGATTGGTGCAGACCGAGAAGATGGGCGCGCTGGGCCGGCTGGCGACCGCGCTGGTCGAGGAGATCCACCGGCCGCTGGTGTCGATCGATCAGCACCTGATAAATGCGATTGCGGCGCAGCCCGCCGCCGCCGATGAGCTAGCGGCGGCCCGACAGGACATCGCGCGGCTCGATCAGATCACCCGCACCGTGCTGGATGTGGCGCGGCCTCCTGCCGAGACACGACAGGCCGTGACGCTGAACGAGCTGGTGCAGCGTGCGCTGCTCGACACCGCCGGCGCTGCCCAGGACTATCAAACCCAGATCACCACTGCCCTGCCGCCCCTGCCGCCCATTCAGGCCGCACCCGGCCTGCTGGCCCAGGCCATTGCCAATGTGCTGTTCAACGCCATCGAGGCGGCCGGCGAACGCGGCCAGGTGCACATTGCCGCGCAGCAGGACGGCCCGCACCTGCTGCTGCTGATCATCAACGACGGGCCGCCGCTCCGTGCCGATGATCTGCCGCGCATCTTCGAGCCGTTCTTTACGCGCAAAGCCGGACATGCGGGCATGGGCTTGACGGTGAGCCACAACGCCGTGCAGCAGCATGGCGGCACATTAACCGTGGAAAATCTGACAAACGATCGCGGCGTGGTGGTCACGTTCCGCCTGCCGGCCACCTCGGTCATGGCAATTGTGTAGTCAGGCCCGCTGACGACAACCGGCGGCAACCGTTGTGGCTGACGAGACTGGTTCGCCGTTGGATAAGGAGAGTGACAAGTTGAGAAAAGTCTTTGCCAGAATCAGCCTGGTCTTCATCACCCTCGGCTTCGTCTTCGCGGCGTGCAGTTCAGCGCCGCCGATAGACGATTCCGTGACCGAGCCGCAAGCCGCCTTGCCTCAACTGCCGGCCGGCACCGACCCGGCTTCTTTAGATCGGCGCACTTTGCTGCTCAGAGCCTGGAGCGTGCAAATGGCCCAGGTGGAAGCCACACTGACGTTCAAGAGTGATGGAACAGTTGATCAACAAGTCATGCTCTCGCCCGGCGTGCCCCAGGTGCTCAGTGGCCGCTGGGAATTGAAGAACAACGACACGCAGCTCGTCATCTCATACGACGCGGGCCCGGGGCTGACGTGGGATATCCTTGAACTAAGCCCGGAACAATTAAGATTGGTGGCTCCCCCTCAACCGGGGACAATGATCGAACAGAACATGACGTTGATTCCCGTGCAATAAAGAGCGGTGAACGGGATCCGCGGCAGCGGCATGCGGCGCGTTCTCAAAGATCACCAGGCTACTGCCAGGCGCCATCCAACAAACCACGAGGCCGCTCATTCTGAGCGGCCTCGTCACTCGTCACTCGTCACTCGTCACTCGTCACTCGTCACTCGTCACTCGTC
>CAZKBQ010000006.1:72440-112613 GCA_964550855.1 uncultured Anaerolineae bacterium | reverse complement strand
TGCTGGCGGAGAGGCTGGGATTCGAACCCAGGGTGACCCAATAGAGCCACAACGGTTTTCGAGACCGCCCCAATCAACCACTCTGGCACCTCTCCGGGGCAGCGGGATTATATCATGCGCGTGAGAGCGCGTCAACGCCGCTAATCGATGATCGCGCGCTCACCCCGATCGGGCACAGCCACGTTTTGCAATCCGATCTTTTGCAGGCCGGCCTGCAGCGCCTGCGCCGCGTCGAGTTCGGCGTGAACGATGAAGGTCTTGTCGGGCCGCTTTACCATCTCGCGCGCAAAGCCGATCAGGTCGTCGTGATCGCCGTGGCCGCTGTAGCCTTCCAGTTTCTTGATCTGCGCGCGTACCCGGTATTCCTCGCCCAGGATGCGCACCGGGTCCTGCCCGTCCAGAATCTTGCGCCCCAGCGTGTTTTCGGCCTGATAACCCACGAACAAGATCGTGGCGCGCGGGTCCTCGATGTGATGTTTCAGGTGGTGCAGCACGCGGCCCGCCTCACACATGCCCGACGCGGCGATGATGACCGCCGGCTGTTGGCTCTCGTTCAACTCCTTTGACTTTTCCGTAGAGCGCACATAGGTCAGCATCGAAAAGCCGAAGGCGTCGCCGTCCGGGTCCGTGTCGATGAAGGCGCGGATTTCGTCGTCGTAGCATTCAGGGTGCAGGCGGAACACTTCGGTGACGTTGATGGCCAGCGGGCTGTCCACGTAGATGGGCAGACGTGGAATGCGGTTGTCGGCCACCAGCCGCTGCAGGTCGTAGACGATCTCCTGCGTGCGGCCGACCGCAAAGGCCGGGACGATGACGATGCCCTTGCGTTCGTACGTTTCGGTGATGATCTGGGCCAGCTCGTCGCGCACGTCTTCGATGGGGGCGTGGCGGCGACCGCCGTAGGTGCCCTCGGTGATCAGCACATCGGCGCGATCGACCGTTTCGGGATCGCGCAAAATGGGCAGGTGTTTGCGGCCCAGATCACCGGTGAAGACCAACCGGCGCTGCTTGCGGTTTTCCTCGTAATCGATGATGACCTCGGCCGAGCCGAGGATGTGCCCCGCGTCGCGGAATGTCACGCGCACGCCGGGCAGCGGTTCAAACGGGCGATGGTACTCATAGACGACAAAATGCTTCAACGCGTGCGTGGCATCCGGCTCGGTATAAATGGGCTTGACCAGCGGCCGGCCCTGATCGAGGTTGCGCTTGTTCAGGTAGGCGGCATCGCTTTCCTGAATGTGCGCCGAATCGCGCAGCATCACACCGGCCAGATCGCGCGTGGCCGACGTGCAGTAAATGTGGCCTTCAAAGCCGTTCTTGGTCAACACCGGCAGCACGCCCGAATGGTCCATGTGCGCGTGCGAGAGCACCACCGCGTCGATCGACTTGGGATCGAACGGCAGGTTGGCGTTGCGCTCGTTGGCGAGGTCGCGTTTGCCCTGATACAGGCCGCAGTCCAGCAGCAGACGGCGGCCGTTGATGGTCAACAGGTGCATCGAACCAGTGACGGTGCGGGCCGCGCCCCAGAACTGAATTTGCATGATAGGCTCCTGAGGGGTGGTGAGTGACGAGTGACGAGTAATGAGTAACGAGTAATGAGTAATGAGTGACGAGTGAGGCTTTACAGGGATGGCGCCTCACGGTTCACGCATGGCGCACTACGCCCTGCGCAAGGCCTCCACGATGGCCGCGCCATAAGTCTGCCGGCGCCACGGTCCAAACCACGGCAGCGTCGGTAACTGATCCACGCTGCGCGGATGGGCTTTGGCAATCTCCATCAACACGGCATTACTCACAATCACATCAGGCTCCACCCCGCGCTGGGCGGCGGCTTGCTTGCGCCACTTCCGCAGCAACTCATAGCGTTCCACGCTGGCCGGATCGATCATGGCGCGGCGCGGCGGTGTGGGCAGCGGGTCTTTTTGACCCTGCGCCACCGCTTGCAGTATCGGCGTGCCGTAGCGCTGCACCTGTGCGGCGGTCATGCCGGCGATCGACCGCAGCTGCTCGACACGCTGCGGCGCCAGCTCGGCGATGGCGATCAGCGTCTTGTCGCCGATGACCTTGAACGCCGGCCGGTTCTGCCGGCGCGCTTCGCGATCGCGCAGGATGAGCAGCTGCCTCAAAATGGCCTGCGCCCGCCCGCTGAGATCATATACCCCTTTGACCGACCAGACGTCGTCGGGTGTAAACGTGTGTCCGTTATACACGGCCTGCGCCAGATCGGCGAAGACTTCCCGGGCTTCCACCAGCCGATCGAGTTGGCGCAGCTCGGCCAGCTGCACGTCGCGCAACTGCAGCAGATAGTGTGTGTCAAAGCGCGCGTACGCCAGCGCGCCCGGCTCGATGGGCCGCTTGCCCCAGTTGTGCCGCTGCCACTTCTTGTCCAGCGTCACGCCGAATTTCGCCTGCAGGATGTCGCCCAGGCCCAGGCGCGGCCAGCCCAAAATGCGCGCCGCCCACATCGTGTCGAACAGATTGGCAAAGGTAAAACCGAAATCGCGGCGCAGGCACATCACATCGTATTCGCAGGCGTGAAACACCTTTTGAATCGACGGGGCCGCGAAGATCGATCGGAGCAGACTGACATCCGCCTCGGCCAGCGGATCGATCAGAATGTCCTCGTCGGGGATCGAGATCTGGATCAGACAGACTTTTTCGCGGTACGCATAGAGACTGTCCGATTCGGTATCGATCGCGACGGCGGGTTGATCGCGCAGCCGATCGATCAGCCCGGCCAGCTGGTGTGAGTCGGTGATGAGCAGCGGCGGCGTTAGCTGGGCCATTGGATGCAGACCGGGGCCGGGCCCAGACACAGGCCGAAGCCGCCCATAGGGATGAGGGCGCTCGAACCGCGCGTCAGATCGAGGCGGAAGCGGTGCAGCGTGATGGGCGTCAGCGTGGCGGCCGCACTCTGCCCGGCTACGTCGGCCGACTCCTCCGATTTCGGGCGGGGCAGCCGGCTGGCCCCATCGGGCGGGCGCAGCTGTTCAAGGGCGGCAATGACGTCCTGAATCGCGCCGCGATCCAGCGCCGCGCGCACGGAGGCAGGGACGTCGTCGAGGGAGAGGGTTTGGTCGGTCACAGGCGGTATCAATACACGCACAGATGCGCTATTATCCGCACCTGTGAGATGAAAGTCAAGCGCGTCGCGGCTGGCAGCTGCTTAGTTCTGTTGAACCGGCAGGAAGATCGTGGCCGGATCAGTGCTGAATCGCAGTGGCAACGTGTTCGACACGACCAGCGGATCGTAGATGCCGGTGGGATTCCACGCGACAAAGCCGTCGGCTTTGACACCGGCCGGCACGGTCATCTTGGCATACGTGCTGAAGGTCGTGAAGTTCACCCACACGTAATTGGCCCACGAGGCGGAGAGGGTACTGACGGTGTCCGCGCAGATGCGAACCAGCCCCAGCGGTGGCACGGCCACCGTGGTGCTGAGCGTCAGCGAGCCGTTGAGGTAAAACGTCTGCAGGCCCACTGTCTCCGTCAGGGCGTTGGTGTTGTACAAGAACAACACGGTGGTGCTGGTGTTTTCGTCCTGCGGTGTAAAGTATACGGTGGTTGTGCCGGCCGCCGCCGTGTGTGCCAGATCAACGGCGGTGGGCCGATACTGCAGCGGAATCACGACTTCCGGCGAGCGGGTCGGATTGCTGTCGCTGTCGGCGGGCGGCTGGCCGGCGGGCTGCGCAGCGGCGCTGTGCGTGAACGTCAGCCAGCCAAAGGTCAGCAGCGCCGCGGCCGCGATGATGCTCATTGACAGTAGCAGGCGAGTCTTCATTTTGATTTCCTCCCGATTGTTGAATGCCAACCTGATCGCACGTGATCGCGCAGGCATTATAGCATCGCAAACCGACCGGCCAGACGGGCAAGGGTGAGCGATGACGCCGGGCTGCGTGTTATAATGCAGCACCACGCGCCGGAGGCCGCCATGAAATTGCCCGATCCCTTACCGACCGATGCCGAAGAGCTGGAACACTTGTATCAGGCTTACCGGGACGACATCGATGACTTTGACGAGGCCGAGTTCAAGCGGCTGATGGACGCCCGTCTGCGCGCCAACGGCATCGACCCCGAGCATATGACGCCGGAGCAGATCTTCGGCGCGATGAGCGAGTCGATGAACAGCATGCTGATCAACCTGTATGCGGCGGCCGATGAAGCGCCGGATGAGGAAGCGTCCGATCAAATGCAGGAGATCATCCGCCTGGCCGAGCAGCTGCGCGCGCAGGTTTCCGAGGCGATGCAAGAGGCGCTGACACACGGCCAGTCGCCGGCCGATTGAGCGCTCACCGCGAGGCGTTCGCGCATGTCCATCGTCCACACCGCCGAATACGCGCGCCTGCGCGTGACTGCTGATCGGCACTCCGACTGGAAACGCTGGGGGCCGTACCTGAGCGATCGGGCGTGGGGCACCGTGCGCGAAGACTACAGCGCCGACGGCTCCGCCTGGGAATATTTTCCACACGATCACGCCCGCAGCCGCGCCTATCGGTGGAACGAGGACGGCCTGGGCGGCCTCTGCGATCGCGATCAGCACCTGTGTTTCGCGCTGGCGCTGTGGAACGGCCATGACCCCATTTTGAAGGAACGTTTCTTCGGCCTCACCGGCCGCGAGGGCAATCACGGCGAGGACGTGAAAGAATACTACTTCTACCTCGACAACACCCCCACGCACTCGTACCTGAAGATGCTGTACAAGTATCCCCAGGCCGAATATCCGTATGAACCCTTATTGGCCGAGAACCGGCGGCGCGGCCGCTCCGAACCTGAATTCGAGCTGCTGGACACCGGCGTCTTCGACGCCAACCGCTACTTCGATGTCTTCATCGAATACGCCAAGGCCGCGCCCGACGATATTCTGATTCGATACACGCTCGCCAATCGCGGGCCGGACGCCGCCGCGCTGCACGTACTGCCGCAGCTGTGGTTTCGCAATACATGGTCGTGGGGCCAGCCCGATTCGATCAAGCCGCAGCTGCGCGCCGCGAGCGATACAGTGATCGGCGCGCAGCATCCGATCCTGGGCGAGCGTTGGCTGTTCTGCGACGGCGCCCCGGAGATGCTGTTTACGGAGAATGAGACCAACACCGAGCGGCTGTGGGGCGTGCCCAATGCCACGCCCTACGTGAAGGATGCTTTTCACACGTACGTCATTCAGCGCGAGGCGAGCGTGAACCCTGCCCGGACGGGCACCAAGGCCGCCGCGCACTACGCCCTGACGATCGGCGCGGGTGAATCGATCACGCTGCGGCTGCGCCTGTCCGATCGGGCCGACGCGCCGCCCTTCTCCGACTTCGACGAGGTGTTGGCGGCGCGGCAGCGTGAAGCCGATGAGTTTTACGCGGCCCTGCAGCCCGCGCCGCTCAGCGAGGATGAACGCCGCGTGCAGCGCCAGGCGCTGGCCGGCCTGCTGTGGACCAAGCAGTGGTATCACTACGACGTGCGCACCTGGCTCACGGGCGATCCGGCGGTGCCGCCGCCCGCCGCGCGGTTGCGCGGCCGCAATGCTCAGTGGACGCACTTATTCGGCCGCGACATCATCTCCATGCCGGACAAGTGGGAATACCCGTGGTTTGCCGCCTGGGACCTGGCCTTCCATTGCATCCCGCTGGCCATGATCGATCCGACGCTGGCCAAACGCCAGCTGATCCTGATGCTGCGCGAGTGGTACATGCACCCCAACGGCCAGATTCCGGCGTACGAGTGGGCCTTTGGCGACGTGAATCCGCCCGTGCACGCCTGGGCGGCGTGGCGCGTGTACAAGATCGACAAGAAGCTCACCGGCGTGGGCGACACCGATTTTCTGGAACGCATCTTTCACAAGCTGCTGCTCAACTTTACGTGGTGGGTCAACCGCAAGGACACCGAGGGCAACAATGTCTTTCAAGGCGGCTTCCTTGGCCTGGACAACATCGGCGTGTTCGATCGCAGCGCGCCGCTGCCGACCGGCGGCCACATCGAGCAGAGCGACGGCACCAGCTGGATGGGCATGTACTGCCTGAACCTGATGGCGATCGCCCTGGAACTGGCGCGCACCCGTCCCGCCTATGAAGATGTGGCGACCAAGTTCTTCGAGCATTTCATGTACATCGCGGGCGCGATGAACAATCTTGCGGGCGAAGGCATTGAGCTATGGGATGCCGAGGATGAGTTCTTTTACGATGTGCTGCATCTCGATCATGCCAATATGCGGCTCAAGATTCGCTCGATGGTGGGCCTGATCCCGCTCTTCGCCGTGGAGACCATCGATCCGGCGCTGATCGATCAATTGCCCCGCTTCAAGCGGCGCATGGAATGGTTCCTCAAAGAGCGGCCCGACCTGGCCGGGCTGGTCTCGCACTGGGAAGTGCCCGGCATGGGCGAACGCCGCCTGCTGGCGCTGCTGCGCGGTCACCGCATGAAGCGCGTGCTGGCGCGGCTGCTGGACCCGACCGAATTTTTGTCGGATTTCGGCGTGCGCGCCCTGTCAAAGTATCATGAACAACATCCTTACGTCTTCAATTTCGGCGGCGCGGATTATCGGGTGGATTACGAGCCGGCGGAATCGACCACGGGCGTGTTCGGCGGCAACTCCAACTGGCGCGGGCCGGTGTGGTTCCCAGTCAACTATCTCATCATCGAGTCGCTGCAGAAGTTTCACCACTACTACAGCGACGATTTCCGCGTGGAATGCCCCACCGGTTCGGGTCAATACTTATCGCTCAACGCCGTCGCCGCCGAACTGTCGCGGCGGCTGATCCGCCTGTTTGTGCGCGGCGCGGACGGCCGCCGACCGGTGTATGGCGGCCAGACCGTGTTCCAGTCCGATCCCTACTGGCGCGACTATGTCTTGTTTTACGAGTATTTCCACGGGGACAACGGCGCGGGGCTGGGCGCCAGCCATCAGACCGGTTGGACGGCGCTGGTGGCCAAGCTCATTCAACAGAGCGGCGGACAGTAGGCCGCGCCGCTCAATCGGCGCCAATCAGCACGGCGCGGACGGGCGCGCCGTCGCCGTCTTGCAGCTTCAGCGGCAGGCAGATCAGCTGATACGCGCCCGGCTCGACGCCGCTCAGGTTGAGATTTTCCACGACGATCACGCCGGCCCCCAGCAAAATTTGATGCGGCCGGATGGTGTCGGCAAACGGCGCGATCGACATGTAGTCGATGCCGACCAGGCGAAGGCCGTGCTCGACGATCCATTCCGCGCCCGAGGGATCCACGCCTACGTAATCGGTGCGGAAGATGCCGCTGTCTGGCCGCGCCCAGAGGTCGGAATTGCGCGTGCGGAAGAGCAGACGTGTGGTGTCCGCCGGCAGCCGGAGCGCATCGAGCAGCGCCGCATCGATCACAGCGGCGTCCGGCACATGCACCACCCGGCACGGGCCGATCAACACATCGAGCTCAAGCTGATCGACAGGGCGGCCGTTTTTGATGAAGTGCCGCGGCGCGTCCAGGTGAGTGCCGATGTGCGAACCACTGTCCAGCCGTGACAGCGTGCAAACGTCGCCGGCATTGACGTCGGCGACGCGGTAGAAGTGGACGGCAGGATCGCCCGGCCACACGGGCAGGGCATTGGAAACGGGCAGGGTGATGTCGAAGATGGGCATGGGTGGCATCAATGCAGCCGATCGGGGCCGGTTGGGTCACTCGGTGGGTCGGCCCGCTTTCCAATCGCGGAACACCGCCAGCAGCGCGTCGCGCGCCGCCGGCTCGAGGGTGTCTTCAGTGAGACGGCCCGCCGCTTTAATCGTCAGCCGCATCTGTTCCATGTAACGCCCGCACGGCCCACAGCCTGCCAAATGCGCTTCAAATTCGGCGCGCCTGTCCGGGGGCAGCGCGTTCTCCAAATAATCGGTTACCAGTTCCACCAGATCGCGGCAAGCGAACTCGTTAGTCATGATCGTCACTCAAGTGCGGTTGAAAATATCGATCCAGGGCCGCGCGCACTTTGGATCGGGCGCGATGCAGCAACACGCGTTGATTAGTCTCGGTGATGTTCAGCGCATTACACACTTCCTCCGACGACCAGCCTTCGATGTCGCGCAGCGTGATGACTTCGCGCTGGGCGGGCGGCAGGGCCGCGATAGCCGATCGGATGTACGCCAGCGCCTCGCCCGACAGCAGATGATCCTCCGGTTGATCGTTCCACGGCTGCGGCTCGATCAACCAGTGCCCGGCCCATTCGCTGCCTGCCGGTCTGAAGGCTTCAGGCTCCACCGCCGGCTCAAACGGCTCTTCGTCGGCGTCAAACAGGGCCGAAAACGGCAGGCTGCGGCTTTCGCGCACACCGCGCGTCTTGGCCAGGTTGGTCAGGATGCGGAACAACCAGGTCTTGAACGACGAGCGGCCTTCAAATCGGTCGATGCCTTTGAGCACGCCCAGCCAGGCGTCTTGAACGACCTCCTCGGCGGCAGCGCGATCGGGCACGTAAATCTGCGCCAGTCGTAAGAGCGTAGCGTTATAACGATCGATCAGCGCGGCGAAGGCGGCTTCATCGCGCCGGCGCAGGGCCTCTACCAGTTGGGTGTCGTCGTTAAAATCGGCCATAGGCTGCGGCAAGCATACCGCAGCGCGGGGCAACTGTCAAAAGGCGCGTGTAACAAACGAACCATCAGCCGGACTACGCTATAGCCAAATTCATGACGTTGGGAGGAGCGATGTCTCATACCAATCTGACCGTTTACGGAGCCACCTGGTGCAGCGACTGCAAACGCGCCAAGAAATTCCTGGGCGAGCAGCGCGTCCACTATGAGTGGGTGGATGTGGAGCAGGATGCCGACGGACTGGCGCTGGTGGAGCGGCTCAATCACGGCAAGCGCATCATTCCCACGATTGTTTTTCATGGCGACGACAGTTATCTGGTGGAGCCCAGTAACGCCGAACTGGCGCAGAAGTTGGGTCTGCAGACCGCCGCGCGGATGAGCTATTACGATCTGATCTGCATCGGCGGCGGGCCGGCCAGCCTGACGGCTGCGCTGTACGCGGCGCGTGAAGGGCTGGACGTGCTGGTGATCGAAAAGAGCGGGCTGGGCGGGCAGGCCGGCGTCACCGAGCGGTTGGACAATTTCCCCGGTTTTCCCGATGGGATCGGCGGCGGCGATTTTGCCGATCGGCTGGTGCAGCAGACGCGGCGCTTCGGCGTGGAGCTGCTGCAGGCCCAGGAAGTGGTGGGCCTGCGCGCCGAGGCCGAATCGAAGTACGTCAAGACCGCCGACGGTCGCGAGTATGGGGCGCGCGCCGTGCTCATCGCCACCGGCTCCACCTACCGCCGCCTGGGGGTGCCGGGCGAAGCCGAGCTCATTGGCGCGGGCGTGCACTTTTGCGCCACCTGCGACGGCCCGTTCTATAAGGGTCAGCCCGTAGCCGTCGTCGGCGGCGGCAACAGCGCCGGCGAGGAAAGCCTGTTCCTGACCCGCTTCGCGGATCGGGTGACGCTCCTGGTGCGCGGCCCCGAAATGACCGCCAGCCGCATCGTGATCGACAAAGTGACGGGCCATCCGCGCATCGACGTGCGCTACAACACCGAAGTGACGGCCCTGCACGGCGAAGCGAAATTGAGCGGCCTTACCGTGCGCGATCGATCTTCAGGCTCGACCGAAGAGCTGCACCCCAAAGGCGTTTTCGTGTTCATCGGTCTTAAGCCCAATACCGGCTGGCTGCCGCCCCAGATCGAACGCGACGCGGCCGGCTTCGTCGTCACCGGGCCGAATCTGGAAACGTCGCTGCCGGGCGTGTTTGCGGCAGGCGATGTGCGGCGGGGCAGCACCAAACAGGCGGCCAGCGCCGCCGGCGAGGGCGCGACCGCCGCGTTGATGGTGCGCGAATACCTGAAAACGATCTGACGAGCATGGCGCGACCGGCGAGGTGGTTATTTTGAAGGTGATCAGTTTTGACAGAGTCTGAATGATCGCGGCGGGCAAAACAATGCTAAGATGAAAGCGGCTCAATCGGAGGTGGCTCAACCGAGGAGGTTGCCATGAAGCTTGTCATACGCCTGGGAATCGCCGTCGGCCTGCCGCTGATCGCGGTGCTGGCGTTTGCGCTGGCAACCAATCGCGGCGAAGTCCCGCCCGAGCGGGCATAGATATTGCTCAACGAGTATCTGGCCCGCACTCAACGCGGCGGCCAGCCGGCGCGCGTCCTGCAAATCGTGCCGGCCGCCTATCCGACCGGCCTGACACGTGAGTTAAGCGCGTATTCGTTGGGCTACGGCACGTACTATAACGCTTTGGACTATGTGTCGCGCTCGGTCATCGCCGCCACGCCCACGCCCCTGCCGTTCGTCGATGCGCCGCCGTCCCCGACGCCATACACGTCAGAGATCATGAGGTTCTCCGGGGGGAATTTCTATGGCAAGCCGCTGCCGTTCCCGCCGACTTATGCCGCGTGCGTGCTCATCGAACGGGACGGTCAGCTCGAAGTTGTGATCCTGGCCCAGCACCAGGATATGTACACGGCCGATTGGGTGCTGCACACGACACGGCTGACACCGCAGGCTACGGCCAAAGCGCTGGCGTGCGCTTTGGCCTGGCCGAAATGAGGGCCGGGGGCGGTGAGTGGTGGGCAATGAGTAACGAGTAATGCGTAACGAGTAATGAGTGATGAGTGACGAGTAACGAGTAACAAGTGACGAGTAAGGTCGTTCACTTGCTCGTTGCGCAGTACACGTTGACTCAGCCTATTTCTTGCCCTTCAAGCTCTCCACCAACGCCACATATTCTTGCATGGCGGCGTCTTTGGTTTTGCCCTTCACTTTGGCCCAGGCGTCGTACTTCATTTTGGCGGCCATGTCGAAGCCGCCCGGCCGGCTGCCGCTGACATCGCCGACGGTGGCTTGCTTGTACAGCGCATACAATTTGAGCAGCGTATTGTTATCGGGCTTTCGGGGCAATTTCTGCGCTGCGGCGGCGGCTTGATCGAAGGCGGCTTTGAGATCGGCCATGCTCGTTCTCCTCTGGCAGGGGATATTTCGATTGTATAAGCGAAGCAAACAAAGGTCAAACCATTGACCGGGCCTGATGTTTGGCAGTACAATACCACTACCTCGCCGCGACTCTGGAGGCCGTATGACCGACAAGCCCTGGCTGAAATCCTACGAGCCGCACGTCCCCGAACATCTTGACTATCCAGCCACCGTTTTGCCTGACGTGCTGCGGCGGGTGGCGCGCGATCGGGCTTATCGCACGGCCATGATCTTCAAAGGCACGCGCCTCACCTTCGGCGAGTTCGATCGCGCCGTCGATCGGCTGGCGGCGGCCCTGCAGCGCCTGGGAGTGCAACCGGGCGATCGGGTGGCGGTGCACCTGCCCAATTGCCCGCAGTTCGTCATTGCCTACTATGCCATCCTGCGGCTGGGCGCGGTGGTCGTGCCCTGCAACCCGATCTATCAACAGCACGAGATGGTGCACCAGCTCAACGATGCGGGCGCGCAGGTAATCGTCACGCTGAGCTCGACTTATCCGTTGATCAAGCGCATCCGATCGGACACTCCGCTCCGGCACGTCATCGTGGCGCAGATCAAGACCTATTTCCCGCCGGCGCTGCGCACCGCGTTTACGCTGTTCATGGAGAAACCGCGCGGTCATCGCGTCGAGATCAAGGACGACGCCGACACGCACTGGTTCACCGATGTGCTGCGCCATGCGCCGGGACGCTATCAACCGGCGGAAGTGAAACCCGACGATCTGGCCGTGCTGATGTACACCGGCGGCACGACCGGCGTCTCCAAGGGCGCCATGCTGACGCATCGCAATATCCTGGCCAACGCCTACCAGTGCAAGGTGTGGCTCAACGCGCCCGAGGCGCAGGACATCGGCCTGGCGCAGCTGCCGCTGTTTCATGCCTACGGCATGACGACGGGCCTGAACCTGTCCGTGATCACCGCCAATACGATGATCCTCGTGCCCGACCCGCGCGACATCGACGACGTGCTGCACACCATCATGCGCTACCGACCCACGCTGTACCCCGGCGTGCCCGCCATGTACACCGCCATCAACAACGTGCCCGACATCCAGAAATACAACCTCAAGTCCATTCGCCTGTGCATCAGCGGCGCGGCCGGTCTGCCGGTGGACGTGCAGCAGCGCTTTCAGGAACTGACCGGCGCGCGGCTGGTGGAAGGTTACGGCCTCAGCGAAGCGTCGCCGGTGGTGTGCGCCAATCCGTTGTTCGGCGACAACCGTCTGGGCACCATCGGCCTGCCGTGGCCCGACACCGAAGTGAAGATTGTGGACGCCGACGACGGCGAGCGGCGCTTGGGCGTGGGCGAGGTGGGCGAGTTGTGTGTGCGCGGCCCGCAGGTGATGCAGGGCTACTGGCACATGCCCACCGAGACCGCCAATGCGCTGCGCGCCGACCCCGATGATCCCACCGCGCCGCCCTGGCTCTACACAGGCGACATCGCCGTGATGGACGCCGACGGCTATTTCAAGATCGTCGATCGCAAGAAGGACTTGATCCTGGGCGCGGGCGGATATAAAATCCATCCGCGCGAGATCGAGGATGTGCTGTACGGCCATCCGGCCGTGTACGAAGCCGCCGCCATTGGGGTGCGGGTGGGTGACCTGGACGAGCGCGTCAAGGTGTTTGTGGTGCTCAAGCCCGGCTGCACCGCCACCGCCGAGGACATCATCGCCTACTGCCGCGCCAACCTCGCGCCGTATAAAGTGCCCAAATTCGTGGAGTTCCGCGAGTCGCTGCCCAAGACCATCGTGGGCAAGATCCTGCGGCGGCCGCTGCGCGAGGAAGAATTGCGGAAGATGAGTAACGAGTAACGAGTAATGAGTAACGACAACGCACTCAAGGAGAACAGGATGGCGATCAATTTTGCAACCGATGAGTGGATCAAAGCCCTGATGGCCCAGCTGAACAACAGCGAGAACTACCGCGACGCGGCCAAAAACTGGGAGGGCGATTTTTACTTCATCATCACCGATCTGCCCGACGGGCGTCCGCCCGTCCACCTGTACACCGATCTGTGGCACGGCGCCTGCCGCGACGCCTTTGAGGTCGTCGATCCGGCAGTCAGGAAGCCGGAATTTGTGATCGAGGCCACGTATCCGGTGTGGAAGAAAGTGCTGGAAAAAAGGCTCGATCCGATCCAGGGCATGGTGACGCGCCAGCTCAAGCTCAAAGGCAACATGCTCAAGATCATGAAGGCGCCCAAAGCCGCCACCGAACTGGTGCACTGCTGCACGCTGATCGATACCGCGTGGCCGGCCTAGCGCAAAAAACCCGATCGGCGCGCAGGCCGATCGGGTAACGGGGAAGCCGGATGTGGTTCTTCGATAGCCCGCACATCGTCTTTGGCGAAGATGCCCTGTCGTATCTGGCGCAGTTATCGGGCCGGCTGGCCTTCATCGTCACCGATGCCAACCTGGCCAGGCTGGGCCTGCTTCAACAGGTGCAGGCCCAGCTCGACGCAGCCGGGTTGACATACGCCGTCTTCGATCAGATCGAATCGGAGCCGTCGCTCAACACCATCAAGCGCTGCGCCGCGCAGATGCTGGACAGGCGGCCCGATTGGATCATCGGGCTGGGCGGCGGCTCGTGCCTGGACGCGGCCAAAGCAGCGTGGTTGTTGTACGAGCGCCCCGATCTCAATCCTGCGGCGATCAATCCCTTCGATCAATTCGGTCTGCGCGCCAAAGCGCGGCTCATCACCATCCCCACCACGTCGGGCACCGGCAGCGAGGCGACGTGGTATGTCGTATTGACCGACACCGACGAGCGGCGCAAGCTGGGCATGGGCAATCGCGAGCTCCTGCCGGAGCTGACCATCGTCGATCCACAGCTGGTAACAGGCATGCCGCCCGCCCTGACCGCCGACACCGGCCTCGATGCACTGACCCACGCGATCGAAGGTTATTGCAGCGGCTGGCACAACGACTTTTCCGATGGGTTGTGTCTGCAGGCCGCGCGCCTCATCTTCCAATACCTGCCGCGCGTCTTTGGCGACGGCGGCGATCTGGAAGCGCGCGAGCACATGCACAATGCGGCCACGTTGGCGGGGCTGGGCTTTGGCAACTCACAGGCCACACTGGCGCACGCCATGGGCCATGCGCTGGGCGCGGAATTTCACGTGCCGCATGGCCGCGCGGTGGCATTGTTCCTGCCGTACACCATCGAATTCACGGCTAATGCAGGCGGCAGTCGTTACTTTGAAATTGCGCGCGCGCTGGGTCTGCCCGCCGCCGACGATCGCGCAGGCGCTGCCAGCCTGGTGGCCGCCATTCGCGAGCTGCAGATCACGCTGCACCACCCCCTGTCATTGCGCGAGCTTGGCATCGAGCGGGACGTATTCGATCGGGCTTTGAGCGACCTGGTATTCAAAGCCGAAACCGACACGCAGATCGTCACCAGCCCGCGTTTGCCAGACAGCGCAGAAGTGCGGCACCTGTTTGAATATGCCTATGATGGACGCTCGATCGACTTTTGATCGATCGGGCGGCCGGTTCTTCCCCGATTGATCCGCCCGGCCCCACCGCTCACCCGCTGCCATATCGGCCCGCCCGACGATATGCCGGTATTTTTGCTCTTGTGTTTCGCATCACATTCGAGTAAACTTCTTGTGACGCACTGAGTCACTGGCATCGCCATTCGCCACAGGAGCCCATCCCATGAAAGCAGGCCGCACGGTTCTGGAAGCGAAGCGTCTGGGCTGTTACAGTGTCCGCCCCGACGCCCCCATGGTCGAGGCTGTCAGTCGGCTGGTCGATGAAGACATCAGCAGCCTCGTCGTCGTCGATGCCGATCATCATCTCGTCGGCGTCATTACCCGCTCCGATGTGCTGCGCTGCTATCTGGCGCACGATCAATGGGAACAGCAACCGGTCTCGGCCTACATGACCGAGCAAGTCGTCACCGTCTCGCCGGAGGCCCGGCTGCGCCAGGTGGCCGATCTGCTGCTGGAGAAACGCATTCATCGTGTGGTGGTGGTGCGCGAGGAAGGCGGCCACCAGACACCGGTCGCCGTCGTGTCCGATTCCGATCTGGTCTATCACTTGATGAAAGATGTTGAGAGGTGACGCGGCCCGGGGCCGCGGCGGACAAGTGAACGGGGAGGCGCGTCATGCAGCCGGCGATTGACACTTACGATTACATCATTGTGGGCTCGGGGTTTGGCGGCAGCGTATCGGCCATGCGGCTGACCGAAAAAGGCTATCGCGTGCTGGTCATGGAGCGCGGCAAGCGCTTCCGCGATCAGGACTTTGCCAAAAGCACGTGGCACGTGCGCAAGTACCTGTGGCTGCCCGCGCTGAAGTGCTTCGGCATATTGCAGATCAGCACCTTCCGCGACGTGTTTGTGCTGCACGGCAGCGGCGTGGGCGGCGGCTCGCTGGGCTATGCCAATGTGTTGATGGAACCCAGCGACCGGATGTTTGCCGCGCCGGCCTGGTCGCACCTGGCCGACTGGAAGACGATCCTTCAGCCGCACTACGCCACCGCCAGGCGGATGTTGGGCGTGACGCGCAATCCATGTCTGTGGCCGGCCGATCACGTGATGCAGACGATCTCCAAAGAACTGGGCACGGAACTCACCTTTCAACCCACGCCTGTCGGGGCGTTCTTCGGTGAGCCGGGCAAGACCGTGCGCGATCCGTTCTTCGGGGGTGAAGGGCCCGATCGGACCGGCTGCATCCAGTGCGGCGGCTGCATGGTGGGCTGCCGCTACGGCGCCAAGAACACCCTCGTCAAGAACTATTTGTACTTCGCCGAAAAATGGGGCGCGCAAGTCTGGGCCGAGACGGAAGTGCGCGATGTGCGTCCGCTGCCGCCCAACCAGCCTGACGGCGCGCGCTACGAAGTGGTGTACCGCAGCTCCACCCGCACATTTGGCAACACTGAGAAGATCGTCCGCGCGCGCAACGTCATCTTCGCCGCGGGCGCGCTGGGCACGCTGCGGCTGTTGTTCCGCTGCCGCGACCAGACACGCTCACTGCGTCGGATTTCGCCGCGCTTGGGCGATCTGGTGCGCACCAATAGCGAGGCGCTGCTCGGCTCCACGGCGCGCCGGCTGGACGTGAACTATTCGGAGGGCATCGCCATCACCTCGATCTTTCACGCCGACGACGTGACCACGATCGAGCCGGTGCGCTACCCCGACGGTTCATCGTTGATGCGCTTTCTGGCCGGGCCGCTGGTCGATCAGGACGCCGGCATTCCGGTGCGCTTTGTTCGCACCCTGGCGCAGATCATCAAGCGCCCGATCGATTTTGCCCGCACCCATTTGCTGCCCGGCTGGGCGCGGCGCACGACCATCATCCTGGTCATGCAGACCGAGGACAATCACATTCGTCTGCGGCTGGGGCGCAGCCTGTTTACGCTCTGGCGCAAGGACCTTGTCTCCGGCAAGCTGAACGGCCGCGGCATCCCCAGCAAGATCGACATCGGTCATCAGGTCACGCGCACTTTTGCCCAAAAGACCAACGGCATCCCCGCCGGCTCGATCAACGAAGGCTTGCTCAACATCCCCATGACGGCGCACATTCTGGGGGGCGTGCCATTCGGCCTGACCGATCAGGACGGCGTGATCGATCTGAACTGCGAGATTCACAACTACCCCGGCCTGTTCGTGGTCGATGGCTCGATCATGCCGGCCAATCCCGGCGTGAACCCCAGCCTGACCATCGCGGCGCTGGCCGAATACGCCATGAGCTGTGTGCCGCCCAACCCGGCCGCCACCAACATCCGCCGGCCGCTGGGCGTGGATGCGCTGGCGCTGTAGCGCAGGCGAGGCAGACGAGATGACACGCAAGCGAGTGGGGCTGGCCTTGAGCGGCGGCGTGGGGCGCGGCCCCGCGCACATCGGCGTGCTGTTGACGCTGCTGGAAGCCGGCATCCCCATCGACTATGTGGCGGGTGTCAGCGCCGGCTCCATCATCGGCAGCCTGTTCTGTTCCGGTCTCAGCCTGGACGAGCTGCTGGCACATCGCTTGGATTTTCGCTGGCGCACGCTGGCCGCGCCGGTGTTCTCGCCGCACGGTCTGGTGAGCTTCGCGCCGCTGGCGCGGCGGCTCATCGAGATCATGGGCGATCGCACCTTCGATCAGCTGGCTATCCCGTTCGCGGTGGGTGTCACCGATCTGAATACGGCCGAACCGCTGGTGATTCATTCGGGCAAGGTGGCCGTGGCGGTGCATGCCAGCTGCGCGGTGCCGGGCTTTGTGGTGCCGGTCTATCATCAGGGGCGATTGCTGGGCGACGGCGGCATCGCCAACAATCTGCCGGCCAGCATCGCGCGTGCGATGGGCGCAGACTACGTGATCGGGGTGGATCTGCTGGTGCCGCAGCTGCGTCGACGGGGTGGCCCGCTGCGGTATGGACTGGAAGCCCTCGAGACGCTGGTGGAACGATCGGGCGGTGGGCTGGACGCGGTGGATTGTCTGATCCGACCCGATCTGGCCGGCACGACCTACTTCGACTTCAATCGCTTCGAAGAGTTAGTGGCTCTGGGACGGCGTGCCGCGGCCGCGAAGTTGGATACCCTGCGGGCCGCTGGACTGATGTCTGATACGCCCGCACCGATCGCTCGATGAAGCCGGTGGCGATTTCGTGAATGCGCCAGTCGGTGATGCTGCGCGCGATCTGGTTCATCACTGCGTCAGGCACCAGGCTCAGGCCCAGCGGCTTGGGCAGCGCCGCGGTGAGTTCCAGCTGATAGTCGATCTCCGTTTCTTCCCCTCGGGCCATGAAAACCGATCGGCTGGTGAAATACCCCTGCGCTACCAGCGCCTGGACTGAAACCGATTGTTTGATCGGCGGCAAGCCGGTCAAGGGTGCCACCCGCAACGTTTGCGTCGCGGCATCATACTGCACTTGCAAATCGCAGTAGATTTTTACGCGGTAAACGCCCAGTTCGGTGGTGTGGTACAGGGCACGATACTGACCGGGGCCGAATTTGTGCACCAGTGAGATGTGCGGCAGATGGCCCAGGATGCGGTCGAAGTCGCGATAGTAGCGGGTGGCCGAGGCCACCTCGTCGGGGAAGCTAAAGCGCTGATGAGACGAACCATTGATCTTGATCACGGAATACTCTCAAACTGCAGGATATGACTCCAATATAGACCAAAACGCCGCAGCGCGGCGTTGGCAAACTGTTGGCAAAGTGTTGGCGTTGTGTTGGCGTTTTGGCCGTCAGGCGACACACTTTCAGGCTTTGTTTGAGCGTGCCTGCGCTAGGGCGTCGATCTCGGCCGAGAGCGCGTCTAGCTGACGGGTGAGGGCGGCCACGTCGGCGCGGGTGGGCAACGGGCGCGCGGCTGCCGGCGAAGAGTCCGGGGTGGCGGACAGTAGCACGGTCAGGATGTGCAGGCCGTCATCTTCGGACAGGCGGCCGGCCTTAATCAGCTGTTCCACGCGCCGCTCGATCTCGCTGTCCACTTCCTTTTGCCAGTCGGCCGGCGGAATGAGGGCATGGCGCAGCTGACTCAGGGTGTCGCTGCCGGCCTGGATGAGGCTGGTAAACACGGCGTGCGGCACGCCGCCCTTGATCTTGCGTTCCTGCTCAAAGATGATCTGCGCCTGGGTGATGGCCGTGATGTCGTCGCCGGTCTCGTGGTCGATCACGGTCACGTCCTGCTGCCGGCGGATCAGCTCGGCGATGCCGTCCAGGGTGATGTAGCGTTTGGCTTCGGTGTCGTACAGTTTGCGATTGGCATAACGTTTGATCAAGGGCATGTCGCACTCCGGCGCATAAACAGCATTCAGGGGAGGGCGCTGCTTCCGCCACTCCCCCGAAGATTATACACCCAATCGGGCGCGGTTTCCCGCGCCGTCATACGGCCTAGTTCTTCAGCGCTTCGACCTTGGCTGACAGCTCGGCCACCTTGTCGCTCAGGGCATCGATGTCGGCCTTGGTGGGGATGCTCAGCTGATCCAGCAGCGACTCCACGCGCTTCTCCACTTCCTTCTCCGCCGGCTTAATCTGCTTCTCGGTGCGCTCGGTCACTTCCTTCAGCAGCTTGCGGGCGTCCTTCTCGGCGATCTCGCCGCGCTCGACCAGTTTGTTGACGAAGTTCTCGATCTCGTCGGAGGCCAGCGCCACAGCGCCGATGGCGGCCAGCACCACCCGGCGAGCCGCGTCGAACAACGGGCTGGCTTCTTCTTTGACTTCGGCGACGACTTCGGCCGCTTTGGCCTTGACGTCTTCGGCCTTCTCGGCGACGACTTCCTGCACGTTCTCAAGCTTCTTGGTCATGGTGAAATCCTCCTGATGGATTTTGGTTTTAAGAGCTCTTGACAACACAACGCACTGCGTTATAATTTATAACACAGTGCGTCATGAAAGTCAAGTCCCAATTTGGCGGCGGTGATCGGCGGTTTGAGAACAGGCCGCCAAAAGTGCGCGACTGTACACCGCGGCTGTTTTGAAGTAACATAGAGGCGACATCCACCTTGAAAGGGGCAAGCCATGGGTATCTTCAAAGACAGCCAGCAGTTCTACGAGTGCGTCGGCGAATTGATGGATCGGGCCAAGAAAGATCCCAACATCGGCCCCAAAATCGCCAAGTCAGGCTCCATCATCCAGTTCAAATACACGGATCCTGACGCGATGACGACCATCAACGCCAAGGACAAACCCACCCAACCGGGGGCGTTCATCGATGTAATCCACGGCCCCACCAACCTCGTGCCCGACATCGTAATGAGCATGAAGGCCGATGTCTCTCACAACTTCTGGCAGGGCAAGGTTGATCTGGTGCGCGCCGTGGCCGGCAAGCAGATGGTCATCGAAAGAGGCTCGCTGCCCAAGATCCTCAAGCTGGTGCCCTCCATCACGCCGTTGTTCAAACTGTATCCCGCGCTGCTCAAAGAAAAGGGCCTGTCCAATCTTGGCGGCAAATAAGCGCCCATGAAGCACCTGCTCGTCATTCACCTCGGCGACGGCGAAGAAACCGAGGCCGTCGAATTTCTGGGTCACACGATTGAAATCAAGCGCGCCGGTTGTCACGGCGATGGCGCGGCGGCCCGCCAATTGATCGAGCGGGCCGACGGGCAGGTGGATGCGATCGGGCTGGAAGGGCTGCCGGCGCGGCTGGCGCTGGGCGGCGTCGTCCGTCAACACCCGATCGGTTCTTCACTCCCGGCGGCTGCCGCGCGCACGCCTGTGGTGGATGGCAGCGGCGTGCGCGGCGGGTTGGAACGCTGGGGCGTGATCCTGGCCGATCGGGCACAGCCGGGCATCTTCGCAGAAAAGCGTATTCTGCTGACGCCCGGCCTCAATCACGGCGGCCTGTCACAGGCGCTGTATCGGCACAGTTCCAGTCTGCGTTATGCCGATCCGCTGGTGTATTTTGCCCTGCCCGATCTGCCCGGCGTGGGCAGCCGCCGCACGCTCGATCAGGCCGCCACCCTCACGCTCGATCAACTCAAAGACGCGCCGTTTCGTCGTCTGCTGCCGCCGGCCGGTTCACCCGGCCAACCGCGGGCTGCGGCGCCGTTCGATTGGGCGGATGTCATCGCAGGCGACATCGGCGCCATTCGGCGCTACGCGCCCGCAAAGTTGAAGCACAAAACCATCGTGGTTGAACACGCCGGCGAAGAAGACCTGCACGATCTCACCGCGCGCGGCGCGGCCATCGTCGTCACGCTGATGCCGTCGCTGGCGGGCCGGGCCGAGTTGGGACGCTGGTCGGCGGCGACCATCGAGGCCGTGTTGGCCGCGCTGCGGCCCGATCCCGCGCTGCCGCTGGATGAGAACACATACCTCGATCTGATCGCCAGCATCGATTGGCAGCCGCACATCCGCTATTTGCAGCCCGACGAAGCCGGCGTCAACAAATTTGCCTTCGTCATCCATCCGCTGGATGTGCGCTTCATCCACGCGCATCCGGCCTTCCGCTGGACGAAGCTGCTACCCGATTCGTTGGTGGAAGCCGCCGCCGCTTATCTGCCGCCGATGTATCTGTCGCGCGTCACAGGCGGACAGTCACCGGTGACCGGCCAGAAGATCGAAGGGTATCTCATTTCACTGGGGGCTACGCCGCGCCAGATGATGATGCGCGGCGAGCGCTTTACTTACGAGCGGCTGAACAAGGCGGCGCGCATGGCCGAGCGGCTGGGCGCGCGCATCATGGGGCTGGGGGCCTTCACCAGCGTGGTCGGCGACGCGGGCATCACCGTGGCGCACGAAGCCGACATCGCCATCACCAGCGGCAACTCGCTGACCGTGGCGGCCACACTGGAAGCGGCCAAGCAGGCCGTGATCAAAATGGGCGCCACCGATCTGACGAAGGGCAAGGCAATGGTCGTCGGGGCCACCGGATCGATCGGGAGCGTGTGCGCCCGCCTGCTGGCCCAGGCGATCTATAACGTCGTGCTGGTCTCGATCGAACCGGAGCGGCTGATCGATCTGAAGCGCCGCATCCAGGCCGAAACGCCCGGCGCGGAAATCACGATTGCCACTAAGGCCGACGAGTACATCGCCGATTGCGATCTGATCGTCACGGCCACGTCGGCGTTCGGGCAGCGCGTGATCGACATCACGCAGTGCAAACCGGGCGCCGTCATCTGCGATGTGGCGCGACCCGAAGACATCAATCCGCAGGAGGCGGCGCTGCGCCCCGATGTACTGGTGATTGAAAGCGGCGAAGTGCTGATCCCGGGCGACATTGACTTTGGCTACGACATCGGTCTGCCGCCCAAGACGGCGTATGCGTGTCTGGCGGAGACATCGCTGCTGGCGATGGAGGGCCGCTTTGAGGACTACACGCTGGGCCGCAATATCGAGATCGAGCGGGTCAAGGAAATCTATCGGCTGTTCAAGAAGCACCAGTACCAGCTGGCCGGGCTGCGCTCATTCGGCCGATACATCACCGATGACGACATCGCCGAGAAACGCGCCGCAGCCGATCGGCTGCGGAATGATCCGGCAGAACTGGCGCGCGTAAAACGGGACGGCGCGATCAAGCTGGCCGCCATTCCGCCGATGAGCAAGCACGTCGGCGCGCGGAGCAATGACGAGTTTGCCAAGTGGGCGGGCCTGGGCGCGACGTTGAGCCTGGCCGTGCTGGGCGTGTGGCAGCTCATCAAACCACGCAGGAATTGATCTCAACCTCGCCCGGCGCGATGGGGCGGGGTGAACAGGAGACCAGTGTATGACGGACAAGCGCGTGATACTGGTGGACGGCGTGGCCGGTTATTGGGGGAGGCGCGCGGCCGAGCGCCTGCTGCGGCAGGACGACGTTCACGTCATCGGACTGGATGCCGAGCCGCCGGAGGAGGAGATTAGGGACCTGGACTTCATCCAGGCTGATATTCGCAATCCGCTGCTGGTGGAACTGTTCCGCGAAGAACAGGTGGACACGATCTGTCATCTGGCCTTTAACGAGAGCGTGCATCCCAGCGAAAGCACCTTTGACTTGAATGTGATGGGCACGATGAAGATCTTCGGCGCGGCGGCCGAGGCCGGCGTGCGCAAGCTGATCTGGATGAGCAGCACGGCGGTATACGGCGCGGAGCCGGGCAATTCCGCGTTTCTGCGCGAGGAGCACCCGCTGAACGGCAAACGCGGCTATGGTTATGTGCGCGATCTGGTGGAAATCGAAGGCTTCTGCAGCGGCTTTCGCGGGCAGGTGCCGGACGTGATGCTGACGGTGCTGCGCTTTGCGCACATCATCGGCCCCAAGTGCGACACGCCCATGACGCGCTTTCTGCGCGAAGAGACCGCGCCGCTGCTGATGGGCTTCGATCCGATGATGCAGGTCATCCACGAGGACGACGTGGTGGCCGCCATTGTGCACGCGGTGAACCGCGACGCGCCCGGCACGTTCAACATCGCCGCCGATGGGCCACTGCCGCTGATGAAGATCGTGGGGCTGGCCGGCAAAATGCCCATCCCGGTGCTGCATCCGCTGGCCTACGCCGCGGTGTCGTTGATCGGGCCGAGCATCGCGCCGCTGGACCTGAACTACCTGCGCTATCCGGTAGTGGGCGATGTGCGCCGGATGCGCGAGGAACTGGAGTTTACACCGCAGTATACGGCCGAGGAGGCGCTGCGCGAATTTGCGGCGCAGTCGCGCTTGCGGCAGTATCTGCCGGAAGAATCGGCGCTGGCGTTTGACGAGCAGCGCCTGCGCGATACCATCGAGCGGCGCAGACGGGCCCGCCAGCGAGCCGCGGAAGAGGCCGAACGGTACGCGGCGCCGCGCCGCCGCGCCCGCCGGGCGAAAAAAGACGTTTCAGAGCTGGACGATATGATGTTTGAACCGGATATGTCGGCGGATGTGCCGGTGATGGAAACGCCAGGCGATGACGCCGGGGAGAATGGCAATGGCTGAGCCGAAGAAAGCATCGCGCCGCAAGACCCACGCCAAATCGACCACGCCGCGCCGTGGCGGCAAGTCCAAAGTGGAAGCCGCGCTGCACCATATCGAAGAGCAGCCGTCGGGGAGCGATAGACCGATCGAGGCCGCCGCGCAGCCGCGCCGCCGCCGTTCCCGGAAATTACCGGCCGGCCTGGAAACGGTCGCCATCGAACCGGCGCCTGATGGTTCGAACGAGCCGTCAGCCGATGAAGCGTCTTCGCCCGACGAGACGCCGCCCGCCGAGGTGCCGCTGGAAGCGCTGCACCAGCAGTTTATGACCGAGGTGAACGAGTTGATTGCGCGGCTGCGGCAGATTCAACCGGCCTACAACCCGCCGCCGTTTGCGGCCGAAGGCCTGACGGGTGTGCTGGGGCAGGCGGCCAGCCTGGTGCCGCCCGAAGTTCAGGCCACGCTGTTTGACAAGGCGCGCAAGTTCATCAGCGAAGACCTGTTTGACGCGGACACATGGCGCGGCTTATGGTATATGCTGAGCTCGTCCGTGTCGATGCAGACCAGTGTGATCCAGCGGCGGCTGACGGGCGAATACGAGACCGACGAATGGGGCTTCGATCGCGAGTATATGGAGGCGGTGCGGCCGTTCTTTGAGTTTTTGTACAAGACCTATTGGCGCGTGACGCTGACGGGTGTGGAGAACGTGCCCGAAGAAGGCCGCGCGCTGCTGGTCGCCAATCATTCCGGGCAGCTGCCCTTCGACGGCTCGATGCTGGGCATGGGCCTGCTGCTGGAGCATCCGGCGCAGCGGCTGGTGCGCACGCTGTACGCGACGTGGTTCCCCACACTGCCGTTCATTTCCGATTTGTTTGTGAAGCTGGGTCAGGCGCTGGCAACGGAGGACAACGGTGCGCGTTTGCTGGAGCAGGATCAGCTGGTGGCCGTCTTCCCCGAAGGGTACAAGGGCGTGGGCAAACTCTACAAGGATCGGTATAAGCTGGCGCGCTTCGGGCGGGGCGGCTTTGTGAAGATGGCGCTGCGCTCCCAGGCGCCCATCATCCCGGTGGCGATCGTCGGTGCGGAAGAGACGTACATCTCACTGGCCAAGTCCGACTTCATGGCCAAGGTGACGGGCATGCCGTACTTCCCCATTTCGCCGACGTTCCCGTGGCTGGGCCTGTTCGGCTTTGTGCCGCTGCCGACCAAGTGGTACATCGACATCGGCGAACCGATCCCCACCGATCAGTACCCGCCGCGATCTGAACAGAACCTGATGTTGGTGCAGCAGCTGACCGAGCAGGTGCGCAACATCGTGCAGAACATGATCCGCCAGCGGCTGTCGCAGCGCCGATCGATCTTCTTCGGTTAGCGGCCCGGCGGTTGGCGCAGGGGCAGCCTCAAGGAGGCTGCCCCTGTTTGTTTTGTGCGGCCGGGCACGCAGCCGCGCCCTTACGCTTCTTCGGTGACCAGATAATCCGGCCGGTGGGTGATGAGCCAGGTCTGGCTGTTAAACGGCGGCTGATCGCCTTTGGGCTTGACGGCTTCGTACGTCCCATCGGGCAGCAGGCGGCGCGCCCGGGCGGTGTCGGCCAGGTAGATGTTCAGCACATCGTCGCGCAGATGCTGAACGTGCCGCGCGTGCTCGATGGGGAACAACACTTCCACGCGGTGATCGATATTGCGCGGCATCAGATCGGCGCTGCCCAGGTACATTTCTTCGTGGCCGTTGTTGTGGAAGTAGTAGATGCGGCTGTGTTCCAGGAAGCGGCCCACCACGCTGATGACGCGGATGTTGTCGCTGATGCCGGGCAGGCCGGGCCGCAGACAGCAGATGCTGCGCACCAGTAGATCGACCTTGACGCCCGCCTGCGAGGCTTGATAGAGCAGCTGGATCATCGGCTTGTCCACCAGCGCGTTCATTTTGAAGATCAGATGGCCGTTCTTGTGCTTGCGCTGATGCTCGATCTCGCGTTTGATCAGCTCGGTCATGCGCGATCGCAAATTGATGGGCGCGACCAGCAGTTTGCGATAGTCGGTCTTGCCGGAGAACCCGGTGAGGTAGTTGAACAGATCGGTGGCGTCCGCGCCGATGGCTTCATCGGCGGTGAAGAAGCCCAGATCGGTGTACAGCTGCGCGGTGACGGCGTTATAGTTGCCGGTCGCCAGGTGCACGTAGCGGCGGATGCCGTCGCCTTCGCGGCGCACCACCAGCGCGATCTTGGAATGGGTCTTGAGGCCCAGCAGGCCGTACACCACGTGCACGCCCTCTTTTTCCAGCGCGCGCGCCCAGCCGATGTTGCTCTCCTCGTCAAAGCGCGCCTTTAATTCCACCAGCACGGCCACCTGCTTGCTGTTCTGGCTGGCCTCCAGCAGCGCTTCCACCACCGGCGCGCGCCGGCCCACGCGATACAGCGTCTGCTTGATGGCCATCACATCGGGGTCGCGCGCCGCCGTGCGCAGGAAGTCGATGACGGGGCTGAACGAATCATAGGGGTGATGCAGCAAAATGTCCTGCCGGCGAATGGCGTCGAAGATGTTGCCGTTGTAGTTCTTGCCCTTGAGCGGAGCGGGCAGGGCCGGCACAAACGGCAGCTCTTTCAGCTCGTGCCGATCGATGTTGTACAAGCCCATCAGGCTGCTCAGGCCCAGCGGCCCGTCGATGGTGTACACATCGTTGGGGTCCATCTCCAGGTTCTCGATGAGGATGGCGCGGATGTGGGCGGGCATGGCGCTGTTGACGGTGACTTTGACCACCGTGCCGAAGCGACGCTGGCGCACAGTCGCCTCCATGCTTTCCAACAAATCCATCGCTTCCAGTTCCTGGATCTCCAGATCGGCGTCGCGCACCACGCGGAAGGGGTGCGCTTCCACCACCTCCATGCCGGGAAACAGCCGATCGATGTGCGCGGCGATCAACTGTTCCAGCCAGACGAAATAATGATGAAACGGCACCGTGCCGTCCTTGCGCGTCGCTCCGGACGAGCGCTTGATGGGTGTGAGGCGCGGCAGCGTATCCGGCACCTTGACGCGCGCAAAGCGCTCGATGCCCTTGCGATCGCGGATGATGACGGCCAGGTTGAGACTGAGGTTGGAAATGTGCGGAAACGGCCGGCCCGGATCAACGGCCAGCGGCGTCAACACCGGAAACACGACCTGATCGAAATACTCATCCACTCTGGCGCGCTGGGTGTCGTTCAACTGCGAGTATTCCAGCACGTGGATCCCCGTGTTGTCCAGTTCGGGCAGCAAGCTGTGCAGCAGACAATCGCGCGAATCATTCATCAGCCGCACCGACATGCGCCGAATGGCTACCAGCTGCTCGGCCGGTGTCAGTCCGTCGATCGAGAGATCGAGCACACCCGCATCGATCTGCTGGCGGATGCCGGCCACCCGCACCATGTAAAACTCGTCCAGGTTGGAGCCGACGATCGACAGGAACTTCACGCGCTCCAGCAGCGGGTTGTTGGGGTTCTGCGCCTCTTCCAGCACGCGGCGAAAGAACTCCAGCTGGCTCAGCTCGCGATTGATGTATAACTTGGGGTCATCCAGCGTCGGATCGATCTGCACTTCGTCCAGCAACTCGGCTAACTGGGTCATGGTCTCCCCCGCGATGTCTTAGGAAGATTGTAATACGCCTCGCCCGGTCACGCAATCCCCAAAAGCCGCCCGATACTTGACGCTGCGCCGCCGCCGTGATAGCATGACGGCCACTTCAACCGGAGGCGCACCGTGAAATTAGCCACCTATGAACTTGACGGGCGGACCGCCATCGGCGCCATCACCGATCGGGGTGTGATCGATCTCTCGGCGATTGCGCCCGACATGCTGAGCCTGATCGACGGCGGATCAGCGGCGCTGGCGCAGGCCCGATCATTCCTCACCCCCGATCGGCCCGCCGTGCCGATCGAGGCCGTGACCCTCCTCGCGCCGATCCCGCGGGTGCGGCGCAACGTCATGTGTCTGGGCCTGAACTACGTGGAACACGCCAAAGAAAGTGCCGAAGCGCGCGGCCGCGAGTTCAAACAGCACCAACACCCGGTCTTCTTCACCAAAGCCACGCACACCATCAACCGGCCCGATGGCGTCATTCCCTTCGACGCGGCGGTGAGTGCCGACATCGACTGGGAGGCCGAGCTGGCCGTGATCATCGGTCGGGGCGGCAAGAACATCCCCGCTTCAGCCGCGTTCGATCACATCTTTGGTTATACGTGCCTGAACGATGTCTCCGCGCGCGATCTGCAATCGAACCACAGCCAGTTCTTCAAAGGCAAATCGTTGGACGGCGCGTGTCCCATCGGGCCGTGGATCGTCACCGCCGACGAGATCGCCGATCCGCAGGCGCTGGACATCACCTGTCGCGTCAACGGCGTGGTCAAGCAGAGTTCCAATACGCGCTACATGATCTTCAACATCCCGGCCATCGTCGAGATTTTGTCGCGCGGCATGACGCTGGACGCGGGCGACATCATCGCCACGGGCACGCCCAGCGGCGTGGGCTTTGCGCGCAAGCCGCCGGAGTTCCTGAAGCCGGGCGACGTGGTGGAAGTGGAGATCGAGCGGATCGGCGTGCTGCGCAATCGGGTGGGGGCCTAGTGGACTGCCGCGTCGGCTGCGCCGCGTGTTGCATCGAACTGTCCATTTCTTCACCCATTCCGGGTATGCCCGGCGGCAAGCCGGCCGGTGCGCGCTGTGTGCAGCTGACCGACGACAATCGCTGCGCGCTGTTTGGCCGCCCTGAGCGTCCTGCCGTCTGTGTCAACTTGCAGCCTTCGCTTGAGATGTGCGGCACAAGTGACGCGCACGCGTTTGCCTATCTGGCGTGGCTGGAACAGGCCACTGCCCCTCATTGCTGAGTGACATTCGCGCGACAAACACGTCAGCTTTGTGTGAAATTTTCGAAAGTGCTTGACATCGCTTTGCAATGTGTGGTAAGATGCCCGACGTAGTACATCCTAAGAAAGGACGGCGCACACCAATGGTATACATCGCCTTTACCCATGGCATGTTTCGCAACCGGATCGCTGCTGGCGTTTCGGCTGCTGTGCCTTATCGGAGTGCGCCTGTTGCTCGGTAGACAGAACTGACTGTCACAAGGCCGTGGGCGCTCTCTCCCACGGCCTTTTTATTTCTCGCAAGGGCGCCATTTGCGCCGAAGGCCGTGGAGATCTGTCCACGGCCTTTTTGTTTGTCAGCCGAATTCTGGGAGAAAAATCATGAAAGCAGACATAGCCTCGATGCTCGATCCGTTTGGCGGCACGCGCCAGGCGCTGCCGGCTGACCGGCCCATTGCGCTGGACGTGCAGGGGGCGCTCAAGACATTTGGCGGCGCGAGCCTGTCGTTTACTGCCCGCGGAAATGGACACGCGAAGACCGTCGCCGTCAATCGGGTCTCGTTTCAGGTCCGGCGCGGCGAAATCTTCGGCGTGTTGGGCCCGAACGGCAGCGGCAAATCGACCTTGATCCGGCTGATCGCCACGCTGCTGGTGCCCGACGGCGGCACGATTACCGTCTTCGGTCACGACGTGGCGAAAGAGCCGATGGCAGTGCAGCGACTGATCAACCGGGTGTCGGTGGAAGCCAGCTTCTTCAAGAAACTGTCGCCGATGGAGAACCTGATGTACGGAGCGCGGCTGTACGGAGTGGGCGCCGCCGAGGCGCGGCAGCGGGTGGTAACCATCCTCACCCGATTGGATCTCTCGGCGAAGGCGATCTATCGGCCCATGGAAGAGATGTCACGCGGCATGCAGCAGAAGGTCGCCATCGCCCGGGCGCTGCTCTCCAGTCCCATCGTGCTGCTGCTGGACGAGCCGACCACCGGCCTGGATCCGCGCAGCAAGCGTGAAGTGCAAGCCTTTGTGCGCGAACTGCGCGACACGCACGACACGACGATTGTGTTGACGACGCATGATATGTTGGAAGCCGATCAACTGTGCGACCGCATCGCCATCATCGACGGCGGGAACATCGTGGCGCTCGACACGCCCGAAAATCTCAAGCGGTTGATCTCAAACAACGGTCATGCGCCGACGTTGGAAGAAGTGTTCCTCACGCTGACGGGCAAGCAATTGGTCGCCGACGACCAGGCGGAGTGAACACCGTTGGACCCGACGGGGTCTCGAGATGAGACCCCGACTCTTGATTAAGACGAGACTGGTACCCGAGGCCAGGTTATGAAATTTCAATTTTTTGAAGGTGAGCGCCTGCAACTTGCCGCGCCTGACGCGGAGCGCGACGCGGAGATTGAGTCGAAATGGACGCACGATCCCGACTATTTGCGACTGCTGAGTGCCGACCCCGCCCGACCACTTTCGCCGGCGCAAGTGAAGAAGCGTTACGAAGAGGCGGAAAAGGAAGCCGAGAAAAGTCATGACGCATTCCATTTCGCAATTCGACTGCGCGACGGCGACCGGCTGATTGGTTTCATTCGCGTGTTTGACATTTTATGGTCGCACGGCAGTGGACGCTTGCAGCTGGGCATTGGCGATCCGGCCGATCGACGGCGCGGTTATGGCCGCGAGGCATTGAGGCTGGTGTTGCGGTATGCCTTCGACGAGTTAAATCTGCATCGCCTGACGGCGATGACGTTTGAATACAACACCGCCGCGCTGGCCTTCTTGCAGCGCGCCGGTTTCCAGATCGAAGTGCGGCGCCGGCAGGCGATCCCGCGCGATGGCCGCCGCTGGGATGCGATTGGGCTGGGCCTGCTGCGGGACGAATGGAAACGCGACGAGTGACGAGTGACGAGTAACCTTGCTCAGTACGGAGTATCGATTATCTTGCCGTGGAGCAGAAGTTATATGGATGCCAATCTATTCAGCGGCCGACTTGTGCGACTGGCCGCCATCGATGCAGATGCAGACACAGCATGGTTCGCGCGCTGGGATCGCGACACGGAGTATGGGCGCCTGCTGGATGCTAATCCGCGCCGTTTATTGACGGCGAGGCAGATCAAGACCGAGATCGAGAAAGAGGACGCCGAAGGACGGGAGATGGCATTCGCCATTCGCACCCTGGCCGAGGATCAGCTAATCGGGTTCGTGGATTTGGACGGCCCCAACTGGACGCACGGCGATTCGTTCGTCGGGATCGGCATTGGCGATCGGGCGTATTGGGGACGCGGGTACGGCACTGACGCGCTGCGCGTGCTGTTGCGCTACGCGTTTACCGAACTGAACCTGTATCGCCTGTCGTTGAACGTGTTCAGTTACAACGCGCGGGCAATTCGCGCATACCAGAAAATTGGCTTCGCGGTTGAGGGCCGCATGCGTGAAGCGCTCCGCCGCGACGGCCAATATCACGATCTGATTTTCATGGGTGTTTTGCGCGACGAATGGCGCAGGGCGATGACGAATGAGCCATGACCAATTAACGACCATAAATTTGTGGCGAGGCCGGTTGGTGAGATTAGCGGCGCGCAACATCGAGACAGACCTGGCCGCCGAGGCGCGTTGGGAACGCGACAGCGAGTTTCACCGGCTGGCCTCGCCGCACCCGGCCTATCCCGTGTCAATCAACGCGGCCCGGCGCTGGTACGAAGGGCGCGGCCCGAACAGCTTCCCGTTTGCCATTCGCACACTGAGCGAGGATCACTTGATTGGTTACACCGGCCTGTGGGTCAGCAGTTGGGCCAGCGGCGAAGCGTGGGTGGGCATCAGTCTGGGCGAACGCGACTATTGGGGCAGGGGCTATGGCACGGAAGCCATGCAGTTGATCCTGCGCTATGCCTTTACCGAACTCAACTTGTATCGCGTGTCGCTGGACGCGCTGGCTTCCAATGCGCGCGCGATCCGTTCGTACGAAAAGTGCGGTTTTGTCCACGAAGGTGAAACGCGTGACGCGGCCCGCTACGACGGGCAGTACTTTGGCGAAGTGTGTATGGGAATTTTGAAGGACGAATGGGAACAACGCAACGTGTAATGCGTGGCGCGTCTTGCGTGCAATCCGACGCTGTCATTACGCAGCACGCATTACGTTTTAGGGGTGATTATCGTGTCTACATTATCATACGAATTCAAAGCATCCTACGCCTTCATCGAACGCAACTTCAACATCGTCAAGCGCTACTGGGCGTGGGAACTGGTGTGGTTGATCTACGGCATCGTCAACTCGCTGTCGGTCAGCTTCATCGGCGTGGGCATGGGCGCGCTGGGCGCCACCACGACGCAAAGCCAGACCATGGTGATCTATCTCGCCATCGGCACCATCGTGTGGCGCTATCTCTCGGTGATCTTCTACTGGGTCACCGACGTGATCGGCATCGAGCGGTGGGAGGGCACCATCGAGTACACGCTGATGGCGCCCATTCAGCGTCTGACGCACATGCTGGGCCAGACGTCGTTTGCCGTGGTGTACAGCCTGTTCCACACCGTCGTGATCCTGGGCGCGACGCTGCTGTTCTTCGACATCACGCTGACCAACGTAAACCTGCTCACGGCGCTGATCGTGATGCTGGCGGGCAGTTTCTCGTTCATCGGCTTCAGCATCGTCGGCGCGGTGCTGCCGCTGCTGTTCCCGGAACGCGGCTCGCAGATGACACACGTCATCATCGCGCTGCTGCTGCTGGTCTCCGGCGTGTACTATCCGGTGAGCGTATTGCCGCAGTGGATGCAGTCGGCCTCGCGGTTGTCGCCGGCCACCTACGTGCTGGAAGGCGTGCGCGCCAGCCTGTTGGACGGCGCGTCGCTGGGCGTGGTCTGGCCGCAAATCTGGCCGCTGCTCATCATCGGCGCGATCACGCTGCCCGCGGGTCTGAAGATCTTCCAGTGGGCCGAGCAGTACGCGAAGCGCACGGGGAAGTTGCATCGGAATGGCTAGGGAATTGCTGATTGTTGATTGTTGATTTGAATCAACAATCAGCAATCGGCAACACTTGCGCCGCGCTGCCGCGCAGCGTGCAGTGCAGGTGTCAACAATATCTGGAGGCAACCATGTTACTGGAAACAACCACCACCGATCGGATTTTTCTGCCCGACGCCCCGGCGATTGCGGGCCTGACGTTTCGCATGTTTCGCGACGATGCCGACTACCCGATCATCGTCGATTTGACCAACGCCTATTTTGAGGCCAATCACACCGGCGAGGTGATCACGCTGGAATGGTTGAAGAATTTCTATCGCAATACATCCGGATTCGATCCGCGGCGTGATGTTCTGATTGCCGAAGTGGCCGGCCGCCCCATCGCCTATGGCCGCCGCTGGCATCGCCGGCTGGATGACGGCACGCGGCTGTACCTCAACATCGGCTGCATTCTGCCGGAGTGGTCGCGTCGAGGTATCGGCCGCGCGATGCTGCATCAGGGCGAGACATATCTGCGCGAGGTCGCCGCCACGCAGCTGGACACCGGGCCGCGCTATTTCCAGTCGTTCGTGGCGGATACCGAGGTTGGGGCGGACGCTTTGCTGCGCAGCGAAGGCTATCAGATTGTGCGCAACTTCTATGAGATGGTGCGGCCCGATCTGGACAACATCCCCGATCTGCCGCTGCCCGATGGTTTGGAGGTGCGCCCCGCGACCCCTGATCAGTATCGCGCGATCGGCGCGGCGCTGAACGAAGCCTTTCGCGATCACTGGGGGCACAGCGAGACGACTGAAGAAGAGCACGAACGCTGGCTGAACAGCCCACACTTTCAGCCGCACCTGTGGCAGGTGGCGTGGGCAGGCGACGAAGTGGCCGGTATGGTGCTGCCCTACATCGACGCCGACGAGAACGCGCACTTCAAGCGCCTGCGCGGGTGGCCCGATCCGATCGGTGTGCGGCGACCCTGGCGCCGACGCGGCCTGGCCAGCGCGCTAATCGCGCGGAGCCTGCGTGTGTTGAAAGAGCACGGCATGACCGAAGCGGCGCTGGGCGTGGACACAGAGAATCTCAGCGGCGCGCTGCGCGTGTATGAACGACTGGGCTTCCAAGCGGTGAAGCGGTTTTCGTCGTATTGGAAGCCGATGAGTGATGAGTGACGAGTGAGGAGCGAAGAGTGACAAGTGAAGAGTGGCGAGTGAATGATGAAACTGGTAATCGGTCACCGCGAACCAATCACTCATCGCCCTCACCCTGCAAAGGACACAATCATGCTAACGCAACTTGACATGACTGACGTGAATCTTGATCTGCCCGCCGGCTATACCCTGCACGGCGCGACGTTGGACGATTTGCCTGAGGCCGTTGAGATGTTCAACGCGGTTTCGCGCCAGATCATCGGCCAGAATGAATTCACCGTCGAGAACTATCGCGAAGAATGGGAGATTCCAGTCCTGAACCTGCCGGAATACGTGAAGGTGGTGCGCGCCGCCGACGGACAGCTGATCGGTTGTGTGGAAGTGTGGGATCTGTACGAGCCGCACACGCGCCTCAACACGTGGATCAAAGTCCACCCCGATCATCAGGGGCGCGGCCTCGAAGCGGCGCTGCTGCGCTTCGCCGAAAGCAAGGCGCGCCAATCGGCGCTGCCCCGTGCCCCGCGTGAGGCGCGCGTCAGTCTGATCGGCTGGGTCAACCAGGGCGAAACCGGCACCAATGACGCTTACGCGGCCGCCGGTTATCGGCTGGTGCGCCACAGCTATCACATGCACATTGATCTGACAGAAGCGCCGCCCGCGCCCGTATGGCCGGCCGGCATCACGCTGCGACCCTTTGTGCCTGAACGTGATCTGGAAGCCGTGACCTGGGTCGATCGCGAAGCGTTTCGCGATCACTGGGGCTTTGTGGAGCGGCCCTTTGAGGCCGATGTGGAGATGCTGCGCCACTGGTTGAAGTCGCCCAAGTTCGACCCGGCTTTGTGGCTAATCGCCGTCGACGGCGATCGGATTGCGGGCATCAGCCTCAATCGGGCCGAAGCCGACGAAGATCCGGACATGGGCTGGATCGGTTCGCTGGGTGTGCTGCGCGAGTATCGACACCGAGGACTGGCGACGGCACTGCTGCATCAGTCCTTTGGCGACTTCTACCGGCGCGGCAAGCGGGCCGTGGGGCTGGGTGTGGACGCCTACAACCTGACCGGCGCGCTGCGCCTGTACGAGCGCGTGGGCATGCGCGTGCATCGCCGCTACAACACGTACGAGAAAGAACTGCGGCCCGGCGTGGAGTTGAGCACGCAGGCACTGCGTGAAGGGTGATGAGTGAGGCGTGAGGAGTGACGAGTGATGTCACTTATCACTCGTCACTTTTTAGATCGCGAGGAAAGCCTGATATGAAAGTGACCTTACCTGCCGGCTTCACCGCCCGACCGGCTACCCTGGCCGATCTGGCCGCCACTGTGGACGTGATGAATGCCGTGACGCAGCACGACGGCGGCAAAAGCGACACCACCGTCGAGTACCTGCAGCGTTACTGGCACAGCGGCGACCTGACGCTGGAGACGGACACGTGGCTGGTTCACGCGCCGCACGGACAGCTGGCCGGCTTCGCGCAATTCATCGCCGATCCGCCGCCCGCGCCCTACGACACGGACACGTGGACACATCCCGACTTTGCGGACAGCGGCGTAACCGAAGCGCTGTTGCAGTGGATTGATGACAGAGCCGCGCAGGCGATGGCCGCTGCCCCGGCCGGCGTGCCCGTCTCGATCGATCACATCTACATCTACGCCAGCAACCTCGGGCTGCAGCGCCGATTGGAACAGTTTGGCTATCGACGCGAACGTGTCTTCAAGCGTATGCAGATCGACTTCAACGGCGCGCTGCCTGAGCCGCGTCTGCCGGACGGCCTCGCCATCCGATCGTTCCGGCGCGGCGAGGAAGAGCGCGCGGTGTATGACGCCTTCGCCGAAGCGCAGGCTGACGAATGGGGTCAGGAAGACCCCTTACCCTTTGATAAATGGGTGTACTACTTCATCGAAGCCGAGCCGGACTTCGATCCCGGTTCGTGGTTTCTGGCCGTCGAGGGGGAGACCATCGTGGGGTACGCGCTGTGCCGCTGGACGCGCGCCGGCCAACCCGGCTACTGCACGGTGCGCTATCTGGCCGTGCGTCGCGCCTGGCGCAAACGCGGCATCGCGCTGGCGCTGCTGCACGCCGCCTTCGGTGAGATGCGGCGGCGCGGCTACAAGGGTGCGGGTCTCGGCGTCGATGCGACCAGTTACACCGGAGCCGATCGGTTGTACCTGCGCGCCGGGATGCACGTGGCGGCCGAGACGCTGCGGTATCGGAAGGTGCTGCGTGAAGCGTGATGAGTGTGAGGAGTGATGGGTGACGAGTGAGGAGTGAGAGGCACTTGCGCTCGTCACTCCTCATTGGAAAAGCCGGGTTGCCGCGCCCCACGACGATGGCTCACAACTGATCTCCAAACGGCCGGACGCGCATCCGCCTGCCCATCCACGCGGCCACGGGCGCAGTCGTTTCCTTGTTCGTCACGACGTGGATTTCTGCAGCCGCTCCCTCAGCAACTCGATCATGTCTTGCGCAGAAGCTTCATCCTCGGCCGACAGTCCCAGGTCAATGGCCTGCTGCAGATCGGCAATGGCCTTGTCGGGCTGATTGAAGTCGGCGTGCACCAGGCCGCGCTCGTAATACGCCTCGGCGAAGTCGCCGGCCAGTTCAATGGCGCGATCGTAATCGGTCAACGCTTCGGCATAGCGTTTCTGCTGATAATAGGCGTAGCCCCGATTGTAATACGCGTTCACGTAAGTGGGATCGATCTTCACGGCCCGGCTGAAGTCTGCCACGGCGTCGGTCCACTTTGCCTGCTCAAGGTAGGTCAGCCCGCGATAGTTGTAAGCCGTGTCCAGTGTGTCGTCCAGCGCCAGCGCGCGCGTCAGGTTGTCGATGGCGGCTTCGTAGTTGCCCTGATAGTAATACACGCGGCCTTTGCCTTCGTAGGCGTCGGCATACGATTTATCGTTCTGCAGCGCCTGGTTGAAGGCCGCGATGGCCCGCGCATAATCGTCCATCGCCAGCAGCGTCCAGCCGCGTCCATTGTGCGCCTCGGCCGATCTCCCGTCCAGTTTGATCGCCTGATCGAAGTCGGCCAGCGCCTGGTCGTATTCACCCGCCCACAGCAGGGTAATGCCGCGGGCGATGTAGGCGTCAACCGATTTGGGATCGAGCCGGACGGCTTCATCCAGGTCGCGGCGGGCGGCGGGATAATTGTCGGTGTTGCGATAGGCGATGCCGCGCCAGACGAACAATTCCGCATCGGCGGCATCGGCGGCGATGGCCAGGTTGAACTCGTCGATGGCGGCGTAATAGTCGCCGTTGTCCAGCAGGTCCACGCCGCGCTGTTTGTGATCGACTGAGGCTGCCGCCGAGGTGGGCGCGACGCGCCCGGCCGCGGACTTTGCCGGCTGGTCGGCTGTCGGCGACTGGGCCAGCGTGATGCCACCGATCAGGATGCCGAGGCCGATCGAGAGGGCGAACCAGGCCGGGTTCCAACGCGGCTCTTCGGGCGGCATCCCATCCGATCGGATGAGGTGCGCCCGCCGGGTCTGTCGATCTTCGATCGATTTGATCACCAGACTGCCGCTGATCGCCGAGATGATCTGCAGCCCCAGCGCGACGATCGTCAGCCCGATCGGCATCACCAGCCGATCGGGATCGGGATTGCGCCCGACGGCGGTATCGGCCACGCGCCCCAGGACGTTGCCCGCGATGAAGGCCAACCACCACACTTTGATCAGCGGAAACGACGGTTGCGTCGCAAAGGACTCCAGCCGCGCCTGATCGGGTTCGCTTTTCAGCCAGATTTCGCTGACGATCTGATAGGGGCGCACCAGGTTAAGGAACGGCACGAAGAATGCGCCCACCGCCCAGCTGGGTGAGTAGTCGAGGTAGCGCGCATCGACGGCTTCCACATTCTGATAGGCGCGGTGGATCCAGAACAGAAAGCTCAGGCCGGTGATGAAATACGCGATGATCTGGCTGTTGCTGAGCAGTTCCAGCCGTCGGACGGTGGCCTGGGCCGTCAACAGCTGCGCGGCGCCGGCCTCGCCCGGCTGCAGCGCGCCCAGGATGCCGGCCAGCGCGGCGATCAGCATCAGGTCCAGCAGCACAAACGCGCCGAAGAGCGCGATGACGATCTGAGCGCGCCGCCGGTTGGGACGCCACGGCGGCAGGTTGACGGACACGGGCAGCATAAGGATTACCCCTTAGCGCGGCTAAAGACCGGCCTGGATGGCCGCGCCCACGATCCCCGCGATCGGCGTCTCGCTCCCTTTGAACACCCAGCCTTCGCGGTTTTTGTCCTGACCGGGCCAGTTCAGGGCAAAGGCGAAGGCTATGCCCACGTTCGGCTCATTGCGCAGCAGCCTGTAATACTGCACATATTGATTGGCCTTGTCTGTCTGGCTGACATCCGGGCTGTTGTTGCTGAACTCGGTAATCATCAGCAGCCGGCCCGGGAAGCGATCGCGGTAGGTGCGCCAGAACGCCCCTGCGTTCAGGCCGTCGATGGGGAAGGGCGGCTGGCCGGTTGGCTGCTGCCAGTAGCTGTGCACGCCGATCCAGTCGCACTGCGCGATGGCGGCCGCCGAGCCGTCGAGGAAGGCCGGGACGGTCGGTTGCGGCGACAGGCCCGGATAGCCCAGCTGCAGATCGCCGTGGCGCTGGCGCAGACGGCCGATCACCTGTGACAGCCACTGGCCGAACTCCGCGCCGCCGTGCCAGTTCCAGCCGTTGCCTTCCACGTCAAGGTTGGGCTCGTTGTGCACTTCAAAGTGGCGCACGCCCATTTCGTAGCAGGCCTCAAACCCGCCGCTGACAAAGTTGACGAAGTCGTCGGGCGAGAAGGCCGATCGGCTGTTGAAATCCACCGAGAAAAACAGCCGCGCTACGATGAACATGTCGGGTTTGATCTGGCGCAGTTGATTGATCAGCGTTTTGTTCTCGCCGGGATCGGGCAGCGTCAACATCTTGAACGCTTCCACTTTGCTCTTGCCGATGACGGTCAACTCTGTGGGCGTGAGCGGCTGTGGATTGCCCGTGCCCAGACCGGCGTAGCATTTGCCCCACGGTACCACCGACACGATGGGCGTGGGGGTGGGCGGCGTCGTCGTGAGGGTGGCTTCGCCCTGGAAGACGGCGGCCACCCAGCCGCGCACGTTGGCATCGGTGCGCACCTGCTGCCACACGATGTTCTCTGCATCCGGGCCGACCGGCGGGCCTTCGGTCACCAGATGATCGCCGCGCGGAATGCCGAGGATGGTCTTGGAGGCGCGGCTGGCCTGCTCGCGCAGCAACAGGCCGACATCCGAGATGACCCACACATCGCTGGTGGCGGCGACGGGCGTGGGAATATTGCGATCTGGCTCCGGTGTGGCGCCCGTGGTGGCGCCGCCCAGCTCAGGCGCGACTTTGCTGACCAGTGCCTGGCCCTGTGAGGTCTCGCGCGACCAGCCGTATTGATTGCGCGGCGACTGCACCCACAGCCAGGGCGTGCCGCTTTCTTCGATGCGCTGGAATACGGTCAGCCGCTCGCCGGGCTGCACGCGATCGATCGGGGGCAGCAGCAGGTTGCGCGCCTCGCGCACGGCCAGGCCGCCCGCCTCGCGGATGGGCTGCCCGTCGATCACCTGCACGATGTAGGGATCGGCGGGCTTGTCGGCCGCCAGCAGGCGTTGGCCGTTGAGCGACGCGGCGACAAACCCCGTCACGCCCGCAGCCGTGCGCACCTGCTGCCAGGTGCGGCCGGACAGATCGGCGGGCGACGATTCCGGGCCGATGGCGGTGACGGGCTGCCCAAAGACCAGACCGCCGATGAGGGCGGCTGAGGCATTGGGCTGCGCGCGAAACAACAGGCCCGCGGGCGCGATGACCCACGCCGCCGTTTCCGCACCCGCTGGAGCTGCGGCCGTGATCGTTTCGCCGCCGACCGGCTGCGCGGGCTGCGGCACGATCAGGCAGAAATTGAGATTCTCGCCGGCCGCAAAGCCGCCCCAGGCTTGCAGCCACGTGGCGTAAGTGTAGCCGCGCTGGAAGCCGCCGTTGGTGCCGGGCAGGTAATCGGGGTCGTTGATGTAGATCCGCTGATCGTCGTAGCCCACCACCACCACATAGTGACCGCCGGTATACTTGGTATCCACCCGATCGGGGATGTTGCCATACTTGATCAACGCGATGGGCGGGCGGCCTTCGTCGATAAAGCCCTTAAGTTCGTCCAGCGTGTAGCCGGCGCTCCAATCCATCTTGAGGCCAAAAGCTTTGGCGGCATTGACCACCTGGCTCTGCATCAGGCCGTTGTCGCCCTGCATGCCGCTGGCCGCGACGACGGCGTTGGTGGTGACGGTCTGGCCTAGCGCGCCCAGGATCATGGCGATGCAGGCCGGGCCGCAATCGGTGCGCTTCAAGTTTGCGTCGGCATCGTTCTGGCACTTGTATGGAACGTTCAGGATTTTGCTCATCGGACGCTCCTTGGGGGCGGATGACTGATTGTAGCATGAGGGAGCAGACAGGGAAACGGCTTGACAGGGTGACCGGGATCTGAAGCAAGTCGTATCAAGCGATTACCGTGCCACCTTGTCATCCTTCAGTCTGTCATAGACTGCCAGCAGCTCCCCGGCGGCCTTCTCCCACGTAAAAGTGCGCGCCCGATCGATGCCGGCGGCCATCGAGGCCGATCTCAAGTCCGATCGATCAATCATCTGTCGCAGGGCCTGCGCGATGGCGTCCGTGTCGCGAGGATCGACCTGCAGGCCCACATCGCCCACGACTTCCGGCAGCGACGAAACGTTTGACGCGATGACGGGCGTGCCGCAGGCCATGGCTTCCAGCAGCGGCAGACCGAAGCCTTCGTACAGCGACACGTAGGCAAACAGCCTGGCGGCCGAATAGAGTGCGGGCAGATCGGCGTCGTCCACAAAGCCGGGAAAGTGGACGCGCTGCTCCAGACCGAGCGATTTTACTTGCTCAAAAATCGATTCGTACAACCAGCCTTTGCCGCCGGCGATGACCAGATGATCCGGCCCCTCAGCGGCGATCCGGGCAAACGCCTCGATCAGTCGCCC
>CAZKBQ010000006.1:0-72430 GCA_964550855.1 uncultured Anaerolineae bacterium | reverse complement strand
GTTCTTGCGCGGCTGCAGCGTGCCGACCGACAGGCTAAACGGGCGCGGCAGTTGATATTTGGCGCAGACCCGATCGATCTCGGCCCGATCGCGCACGGGCGCGAAGCGTGCCTCCACGCCGCTGTACAACACCGTGATCTTTTCGGCGGGCGTGCCGAACAGCTCGATCAGATCGTTTTTCGTCGCCAGCGAATCGGCCAGCACGTGCGTGGCACGCTGCACCGAGCGCGGCACGGCTTTGTTGAGAAACGCCCGCAGGCTCGGCCAGGCCGAATCGGGATCGCGCACGAAGGACAAATCGTGCACCGTCAGCAGCGTCGGCACGCCGGGCCGGGTGGGCGGCAGCGTAAAATCGGGCGAATGAAACAGATCGACTTTGCCGACGAACGTCTCAACCGGCAGCGGCACGCGCAGGCGATGCCACAAGCGCATCAGCCACTTGTCGTGAATCGGCACCCGTCGGATCGTCGGCGGCTGACCGGCGGCAGGCTGAAGGCTGAAGGCCGATTCATCGATGCGGGCCGGACTGGCGTAGAAGAACGCATAATGGTGCGGGGAGGGCATGGCCAGCAGCGCGCGCACCAGTTCGCGGGTGTAGCGGCCGATGCCCGCGCCCTGAGTGGCGGCTGAGGTGTAGTCGAGGCCGATGCGCATAAGGCGTAATGAGTAATCAGTAACGAGTAATGAGTAACGAGTAATGAGTGGCGATCAACCTTACTCATTACTGGTTACTCGTTACTTTCCAAACTTCACATCCCCGTAGGTGATGAAGCGGTTGGAGAAAAAGTTCCAGAACAGCACCACCAGCACGGCCCCGGCCAGCGCGGCATTGCTGGCGATCTGGTGAGGGGTGAGATGCACGCTGTTGATGGCGAAGTTCAGCAGGCCCGCAAAGGGGCCGTAGGGCACCGAATCCACGATCGATTGAGCCGGGCCGCTGAGCAGCGAGAAGATTGGCGTGCGGATCAGCAGTCCGATCACGCTCAGCACAAAGAACTGCCCGAACTGCCGCAGAATCGGCTTGCTGCGTGAATCGGGATACGTCCAGTAGCGGTTCCACAGAAAGTTGTTGACGGCCGCCAGCGTGAACGAGACGGCCTGCGCCAGCACCGGCGCAAACTCCAGCGCGCGGATCAGCAGGTTGAAGACGCCAAAGTCCACCACGAAGCCGGTGGTGCCGACGACGAGAAACTTGAAAAAGCGCTTGAATTCCTTGCGCTTGCTGCGCGGGATGGAAGAGACGGTTGTGGTCATGGTGAGTAAAGGGTGACAGGTGACGAGCGCAAAGTGACGGCCGGCGGGCAGTTCACTTCTCACTGATCACTTTTCATTGTCCCACCTTGATATGTCGGTAGGTCACAAACCGGTTTATGAAGAAATTCCAGAACATCGCAATCGCCACGGCCACGGCCAGCGCCGCATTGTTGCCCAGCACCTCGGCGGTGGCCGGCGGCAGGCGAAGCACCGACGTCAGCGTCGTCGTGATCGGCCGGGGTAGCAGCGTCAAGATCGGCAGCCGGATGACCAGCGCCATCGCGTTGATGATGAAGAACTGGATGTACTGCGGAATGGCCGGAAACGCCTTGGACTCCGGGTAGGTCCAATAGCGGTTCCACAGGAAATTGCTGGTCACCGCCAGCGCAAACGAGATGGTGCCCGCCACGCGCAGATCGAAGTTGAGCACGTGCGCCAGCACGTTCAACATGCCAAAGTCCACCACCGCGCCCACGCCGCCCACAAACATGAACTTCAGGAAGCGCTTCACTTCCTTCTTGTTGCGCTTGGCAAACGTGACGATGCGGCTCATCGCGGCCAACCCTCGCCCGCCGGACGCAGCGCGACCAGCAGGCCCAGCAGCGCGCCGATGAGCAGATGTGTATTGTTCACGTACAGATTGTCCACCAGCAGGTGGGTCGATAGATGTATCCATGTGCCCATTAACCCGATCGCAATGGCGCGCTCGATGCCGCGCACCCGGCGGATCGTCCTCAGTGTCACACCGATGATCGTCAGCCACAACAGGCTGTACGCGGCCAGCCCCGGCAGACCGGTCTCCGCGGCCACGTTCAGATAGATATTGTGCGCGTGGCCCAGCGGCATGGGCCAGTTCAGCAGACGATATTGCTCGTAGGCCGGCTGGTAATTGGCGAAGCCCACGCCCGTCCACGGCTTGTCGGTCAGCATGTTCAGCGCCGCCTGCCAGTGCGCCTGCCGCTCGATCAGCGCGTAGTTGGCATCGTTAATCGGCACGCCGCGCACGTCGCGGATGTCGAACAGTTCGCCCGCGTCGGCCAGCCGAGCGTTGATGCTCTGCGGCAGCAGCCCCGCACCCGACAGTACCAGCAGCCCCAATACGGCGATCACCGCCAGCCCCAGCCCGAGCCACAACCGGCGCGGCGCCACGCTGATCATCGCGCCGATGGCCGCCGCCGCTGCCAGCCACGCGCCGCGCGAGAAGGACAGGTAGAGGGCTGCCGCCAGCAGCAGCGCCGCTGCGCCGTAACCGATCAGTAAAACGTAATGCGTCAGGCGTAATCCATGCCGGCGCAGTGCGGAGTACGCCGTACGCATCACGTAGTACGTTGCCAACGCGATGGCGATCGGCAGCCCAATCCCGATGAAACCCGCAAACGGATTGGGCTGCTCAAACGTGCCATAGGCGCGATACACGCCCTCGCTCAGCAGAAAACCGATCGGGCCGGTGCCGCGTAGCCGCGCTTCATACACGCCGATCAGCGCCTGCATCACGCCCGTCAACAGCACCGCCGCAATCACCCACCCATAGCCGCGCCGCCGCGTCAAATCGATCGCAAACAGCATGATCGCCGCGATCTCCAGCCACTTGATCAACTCCGGCAGGCCAAAGCTCAGATCGGGCGCCCACAGCAGCGTCACGCCTGCCCAGCCGGTGAAGATCAGCAGCGGCCCTAACAGCGGCGATTTCGGCAAAACAAGCTCGCGTTGGGCCAGCCCGCGCAGCAGCCACGCGCCCAGCGTCAGCGCCACCATGATCTGCCCCGCGTCCACCGGCAGCAGCCCTGGCGTGTACACGTTCATCCACGCCGCCCACGGCCCGGCCAGCAGCATGAGGATCAGGCCGAAGCCCGGCTCGATCAGCGTGCCGATGACGACGATCAAGACGGCCGCGCCGACGATCACCGCGCTCAACGGCGCCAGCGCCACACCCAGCGCGCCGAAGATGGCGGCGGCGATGAGGGCCGCGGGCAGCCACCATGGGCCGCGGACAACCGATCGGGGTGAAGTGAAAACCGACATCACTGCCGCCCTCAGCCTGATCCCTGTGCCTTGTTTCCCGATCCCTAAATCCGATGACGAAAATACTCAATGGTGCGGGTCAGGCCTTCTTCCAGCGACACCTTCGGTTCCCAACCCAGCAGGGTGCGCGCCCGGGTGATGTCGGGCTGGCGCGTCTGCGGATCGTCTTTGATGCGCTTCTCCGGCTGAAACACGATGCCGGCGGTGTTGCCCGTCAGCCGATTGATCATCTGCGCGAATTCGAGGATGCTCAGTTCGGCGGGGTTGCCGATGTTCACCGGCTCGTGCTCGTCGCTCAGCAGCAGCCGGTAAATGCCGTCGATCAGATCGGAGCAGTAGCAGAACGAACGGGTCTGCTGCCCGTCGCCGAAGACGGTCAGCGGCTCGCCGCGCAGCGCCTGCGGGATGAAGTTGGGCACCACGCGCCCGTCCTCCAGCCGCATGCGCGGGCCGTAGGTGTTGAAGATGCGGACGATCTTCGTATCGACGCCGTGAAAGCGATGGTAGGCCATCGTCATGGCTTCGGCGAAGCGCTTGGCCTCATCGTACACGCCGCGCGGCCCGATCGGGTTGACGTGGCCCCAGTAGCTTTCCGGCTGCGGGTGAATCTGCGGATCGCCGTACACTTCGCTGGTGGAGGCCAGCAAAAAGCGCGCGCCTTTGGCCTTGGCCAACCCGAGCGCTTTGTGCGTGCCCAGCGCGCCCACCTTCAACGTCTGAATGGGCAGGTTGAGATAATCGATCGGGCTGGCCGGGGACGCAAAATGCAGCACCGCGTCAATCTTGCCTTCGAGGTAAATGTAATTCGTGACATCCTGCTTGATGAAGAGAAAATCATCGCGTCCGGCCAGATGCTCGATGTTGCGGGTGCTGCCGGTGATGAGATTGTCCATCGCGATGACGGTATGGCCTTCGGCCAGAAACTTGTCGCACAGATGCGAGCCCAAAAAGCCCGCGCCGCCGGTGATTAAAACGCGCATTCAACGCTCCCCATGTTGAGACATTAGCGCGCAATTGTACCATGAGACCGGCCGCTCACCCGCAGCGCGGTCTTTATTTGCTCAACTTGATGACGACGTCCTGGGGCAGCGCCAGCCGGGCTTCCACTTCCACCGCCTTGATGATGCCCACCGGCACCGGACAGGCGGCGTGCGTGCAATACTTGTGGCCCGCCGCCAGGGTCTGGGGAATGGCGCGCCGCGCCGAGATCTCCTGGTACGGGTTGACCTCTTTCAATTCATCCGCCAGTTTGCGGATGGCGGCGCACTCGCTGGTGATGGACAGATGACAAATTTTGCCTTCCAGCCGGGCTTCCACGGTCGTCGTAAAGCCGCAGTTGCCCGCGAAGATTTCGGCCGTTGACATGAACGCTCCTGCGTGATGGTGATCGGTCGTCGTAACAGCGGCCTATTGTACCTCAGGCCGGCGCGGGGGGAATCGGATCGGTGGGTTGGCCGTGCGGGGGGACGGGCCGCAGCAGACGCCGCGCCACCTTGATCAAATGCGCGGGCCTGAACAGAGCGGTCGGGGGCAGGATCAATTGCGATACGCCCATAAACGTCTCCAGCATGCGCGTGTCTGCGGCGCACAGCCAGATGAACGTGTCGATGTAGTTCTGAAACACTTTGTCGGTGCGGCCGGGTCGCGCCCCCTCGACATGCGGCAGCCGCGCGTCTTCGTTCGTCGCCATCAGCCACGGCGCGCGCACCACCGACATCAGCTCGTGTTGAAAACGCAGCGCCGATCGCGCCGAGCGCAGCCAGCCGTCCAGCGCCTCGGCTTCCAGCGCGGCCACGCTCATGCCTTGTCCGTAAGTGGGATTGAAGGCGCAGGCTGCATCGCCCAGCATGATGAAGTTGTCGGGCCAGCGCGTCAGACGCTCGAAGTGGCGCAGGCGATTCTCCGTGCGTTGATAGGCCTGCACCGGCGACAGCGGCTCGGCGTTTTTGATGGCCTCGTAGATCGCCGGATGCATGAACGTGCGCGTGAAATCCAGAAAGGCATCGTCGCCCAGCGGCGGGCGCTCGTCACCCGCGCCGGCCACATTCACCAGCCATTGATCGTTTTCGATGGGATAGATCAACCCGCCGCGCAGGCCAAACGGCGGGCGCGAGCGGATCATCATCGAGCGCCAGTCGCCCCTGCCGTCACGCGGCCGGCGATACACCCGCGTGGCGTAACCCACATGCGCGTTGATGACCGTCTCGTCGGGTGCGGCATAGCCCAGCGTCGCGAGCCAGTCCAGTCCGCGCGAGGTCCGCCCGGCCGCATCCACGATCAGATCGGCGGACAGCGTTTCCACGGCGTCCTCCGCCCGATCGCGATACCGCACCTTCAGGCCCGTGATGGTTGATCGGGCTTCGTCGCTGATCACATCCAACGCTTCGCAGCGCGGCTCGATGGTGAGGTTGGGGATCGCGGCCGCTTCGCGCCGCACCAGCTGTTCCAGCAGGCCGCGGCTGCACGTGCGCGTGGCGTACTCCGAATCAAAGCGCGGATTCCAACCGGCGGGCGTAAACGTCACCAGGTCGCGCGTCCAGTTGACGGTGAGCGCGCCGGCTTCGGTCAAAGCCTCGTCCAGGTGTGGAAACAGGCGCTGCATAATCAGCAGGCCGCGCCGCAGCAGCACATGCACGTGTGCGGTTTGCGGCGCGCCCTTGCGCGGCGCGGGGGTGTCGGGCAGCGCGTCGCGATCGAGCACGGTGACGCGCGCAAAATGATCGGACAGCACGCGCCCGGCCAGCAGACCGGCGATGCTGCCGCCCACGACGATGGCGTGATCGCGTTTCATGCCTGTTTTTGCCTCATTTCCATGGAAACATACAAAGCGCTCAAGCCGATCAGCAGCACGATCAGCCCGCCGACAAACAGCCACGTGGCGATGTGTGTCTGATCGAAATCTGCCCAGTCGCGCGCGACGGCGATCAGAATGAACCCGATCGAGATGATCTGCGCCTGAAGGATGAGGCGTGCTGCGCTCCAGCGCGCGTCGAAGGCGAGGCCCAGCCCCACCAGCCCCGGCAGGGCGAACATGGCGCCGACCACGCGCGCCGTCAACGGCGTCAGCGGCCACGCCCACCCGCCGATCATCAGTTGGGGAACGATGAACAGCAGCAGGCCAATCGCCAGCGTCACCGCGCCCACCGCGCCCAGGACGCGGCGCAAAGTTGCGGACAGCCGCACTTCGCCGGCGGTCGGCGTGCGCGGATCGGCGGGGCGATTGAGCCACCACGCGCCAAAGACGAGAAACGGCGTTGTGAAGTACAACGCCGCCCACGTGACGAACGAGATGTGATCGCGCGTAAAGCGATCCCAGTGCAGCAGAGTGGCCACGCCCAGCAGCGCGGCAAACACCATCACCGGCGGAAAGCCTGCTTTGATGGTGTGCCACTGTCGGGCCAGCGCGGCGCGGGTGAAGAAATACACGCCGCCCAGATAAGCCGCCCCCAGCATCATGGCCGTCATCGGCGGCTTGATGGGCCACGCGAATAACTCGCCGGTTCGATCGGCAAACAGCGTGAGGATGATGAAGGCGACGACGAGAAACGGCACGACGACAATGGCCAGCCCGCGCGTATAGCGCAGCACGCGATCATCGCGAACGACTGTTGCGCCCATGGCGTCTCCCCCCGCAAGAGGTTGTGCAACCCGATCAGTTTATCACGCATTACGGCGGTTGTTCAAACGGCCGGGGCTGCTGCGATGAGACAGAGTCACGATCAGCCGCGTTCAACTGTTCAACGTCCGCAGCACGTCGTCAAACACGGCCAGCGCCCGCGAATCGTACAGGCACATGCTTACGCGCTCGAGCTGCGTGCCGGACTTCAGATAGTCGATGATGGTGGACAGGATGACGTGGGCGGCCTGGCGCATGGGATAGCCATAGACGCCGGTGCTGATGGCCGGCAGCGCGATCGACGTGAGGTGATGGTCATCCGCCAGCTGCAGGCTGTGGCGCACCGCCGAGGCGAGCAGGTCGGCGTCTTGCGCCCGACCGGTGTAGATGGGCCCGACGGCGTGGATCACGTGCCGCGCTTTCAGCCGGTAACCGCGCGTGATCTTGGCCTGCCCGGTTTCACAGCCGCCCAGCGTGCGGCATTCGGCCAGCAGTTCGCGGCCGGCCGCGCGGTGGATGGCGCCATCCACACCGCCGCCGCCCAGCAGCGAGGTGTTGGCGGCGTTGACGATGGCATCGACGTCGAGGGTGGTGATGTCGGCCTGGATCAATTCCAGCGTGGTGTGATTGATTTGCATGTCCGTCGGTGCAGCAGTGTCGCGCGCCCGTCTGCACGACTGAGGTCGTCGTGCAGACGGGCGAAGGTCCACTCCACTTTCACCCGCTGGACGGGCGCTTCATTTCGAGGCCGCGCCGCTTATTGTTGGCTCAGGTACTGGCCGGCCTGCGCCAGAATGGCGGCCTGCCAGTAATAGCTGAGCGCGTCCAGCTGTTCGCCGGCGCTGCCCTGCCGCGACGAGCGGCCCAGCTCGTAGTAATACAGCGACGCGATACCGGCTTCGTCGCCCGCGGCGTTGATGAGCTCGCGGGCGCGCTGATCGGCAAAGTCCAACATTTCGCCCAGCGCCTTCTCGCGGGTGAAGCCGGTGATGTTCAGGTCGGCATCAACCTGCGCGCCCAGCGAATAGTGCTTGGCCAGCAGCGCGGCCGACAGGGCGTACGAGCTCTGCGACTGCCCGAAGATGGACGCGGCCTGCGCGGCGCCGGTGCCCACCCGATCCTGCAGCGCGTTGACGCCCTGGCGGGCGGCCACGGCAAACAGATAAGCCGGTTCGTTGCTCATCAGGATGTTCTTCAACACATCGGGATGCATGCCGGTCTGGCGCGCGTATTCGTCCACGATCAGCGCGTCGAACAGGGCAATGTCCGAATCGGCCACGCGGCGCAGTGTTTCCGCGATCGACATCACCTTGTCGTCAGAGGGCGGTGCGATCTTGCCAAAGCCCATGCCGATGTCCACGGCGTCTCGCGCGTACTGCACGTAGGCCGTAGCCAACGACTGCTCCAGCGCCGCCTTGGCAAAGCCCTGCAGAATCTCATCCTCGGTCAGCGTATCGGCGTGGTTGACCAGGTATGTGATCTCGTCGTCGGCGCTCATCAACAGCCCCTGCGCCAGGCCCACGTTGCTGTAGGCGTCAAACAGCGCCAGCTGATCGCTGACAGTCTTGGGGTCTTCGGCCTTCAGCCCCGCGATCACGGCCGCCAGTTCGGTCTGCACCGCGCTGGAGGCCTCGTACTGGTTGGCGGCCTTTTCCAGACCGCCGATCAGATAGTTGGTGGCGATCTGGCCGGCCAGCGCCGCAATCTGCGCGCTGCTGGCGGCTTCGGAGGCGCGGGCGTAGGCCACGGCCACCAGCCCCTGCTGCAGGGCCTTGTCGGCCGCATCGGCCGATTGATCGGCCTGATCCACCGTATCGATCAGGAAGTCCTGCACTTCCTGCGCTAATGCATTGAATTCATTGCGGCTCTTCTGATAGCGGCTGATCCATTCCAACGTCTTGGCGCGCATCCGATCGAAGGCGCGCGGCGGCAGCTGTGGCGCACTGCCCGCCGAACCGCGCGGCAGGGTATGGCCGGTCAACTGCTCGTAAGCGTCAAATACTGTGCCGACCTCGCGCACTTCCAGTCCCAGCTTCTGGCCGGCTTCCACCAGATCGACCAGCCGCTGCTGATTGGTGTCAAAATCGTAGCGCTGACCGATCGGGATGAGGACGACCTTCTTGCCGGCCTTGGCCGCGCCATCCAGTTTATGGGGGATGCCGCCCACCGGCCCGATGGTGCCGTCGGGATTGATCGTGCCGGTCATGGTGACATCATCACGAACCTGCTCGTTGCGCAGGGCGGCCAGCACCCCCACCGTCATCAGGCCGCCCGCGCTGGGGCCGTCGATCCAGCCGCCGCTGCTGAAGCTGAATTCATAATCGGTGGGCGCCACGCCTTCGAACAGCGAAGCGAACAGCACGGCGATCCAACCGGAGCTCTGCCACTGGTTGCCGGTGCCCTGCACTTCTTCTTGAAAGAAGCCCACGCGCAGCTGGCCCGGGGTGGGCGCGGGGCGCACGCGCACCTGAATGCGGCTGGTGCCGCCAGTGGCGCCGGTGCGCGTCTGCTGATAATACAGCGCGTCCAAATTCACGGTGCGTTCGGCGGGGGGCGGGGGCGTGGGCGACGACGGCGCTTCGGTCGGTTTGGCCTCGGCCGTGGGGGCGGCCGCCTCAGTGGGGGCCGCCGCGGGCGCAGGCGATGCCGGGCTGCCGCAGGCCGTGCCGACGATGAGCAGCAGAGACAACATGATCAGCAGGGCGGGTCTAACGATGTGACGCATGACTTTCTTCTCCTTTGGCGCAACGGCCGGAAAGTGATGAGAATGATCGCGCCGCCGCGCCGGTTGGCGGGTGGGCGTCAATCTGGCTGTTGTAACGACAAATGGCGGGTAATGGTTCCCTTGGCAGGAGCTGGCCGCAAGTATAAATAGAACGGGGCGAAAAGTCCATAGACAAATCCGCCGTCAGCGCGCCAGGCTGTGCAGTATCAGCGGCGTCAGGCGCAGCAGCCAGTCGTGGACGGGTTCCAGCCCCAGGCCGACGAGAAACCAGATCGGCGCGTAGTCCAGTCGGATGTAACCGTTGACCGAAAAACGCGACCACGGCGAATAATCCCACGGGCACGATCCGGTCAGGCGTTTGATCAGCCAGCCCGACAGGTACTCGGCGGCAAAGAAGCCCAGCGTGTAGAGCAGGCCGCGCGCCACCCACGGCCAGTTCCGCAGGGCGTCGTGGGCCGGTTCGTAGGCGAACGCCAGCGAGCCGTAAATGGGGAACATCCACAGATAAGTGGTTCCCCTGAGTTTCCAGTCGGCGGCGCGCCCGCGCACCCGATCGCGGATGGCCGTCCACACGATCTCGCCGCACCAGCCGCCCAGCCCGTACAGAATGAAGCGCAGCCACATGGCTCGATTGTAACGGCCGCGCGCCGCCCGCGCAAGCAGTGGTATGATTGTGTTCGCGTGAACTTTTCCAATTGGGAGGGGGACAGCCCGCATGACTTTTGAGCAAGTTGTATTGATCGTCGTTGTCGTCCTGCCGCTGGTGCTGGTCGGCCTGAACCGGCTGCGCATGGATGTGGCCGCCCTGTTGATCGCGGTACTGTTGGGAGTGGGGCAGTTTCTGGGGTTGGCGCTGCTGGGGCCGGCCAACACGCCGCAGGCAGCGGGCAAAGCCATCGCCGGTTTTGCCGAACCGGTCGTAGTGACCTTGCTGAGCCTGTTTATTTTGACGCGGGCGCTGGACCGAACGGGTGTGACGCGCTGGATCGCCCGACGGCTGATCGGGCTGGGCGGCCGATCGGAACAACGGCTAATCGGCCTGTTCGCGGCTTCGTCGGCGCTGCTGTCGTTGTTCATGAATAACCTGGCGGCGGGCGCGCTGCTGCTGCCTAGCGCCATGGAAACCAGCCGACGGACGGGCATCAAGCCCAGCAAATTGTTGATCCCGGTGGCCTATGGCAGCCTGTTCGGCGGCGCGGCCACGTACTTCACCACCGCCAATATCATCGTCAGCAATCTGCTGACGACAGCGCACCCGCCGCAGGCCCCGCTGCATGTTCTGGATTTCACCCCAACCGGCGGCCTGATGGCGATCGCCGGCGTGGCTTTTATGGCGGTGTACGGCCCGCGCCTGCTGCCCAACCGCGAGCCGGCCCCCGAGCAGATGATGGCCCGTCGCACCGGCAGCGATCTCGAAGAATACTATCAGTTGAACGAGCGGTTATGGGAGGCGCTGGTCCAGCCCGATTCACCGCTGGTCGGTCAGACGCTGTTCAAGTCCGGCATCGGCGAGCAGCTGGGTCTGACGGTGGCCGGGGTGTGGCACGGGCGGCAGGCCATCTTTGCGCCGTCGTCCGAGCAGGTGATCAGCGCGGGCGATATTCTGTTGATCGTGGGGCGCGAAGAGCGCGTGCAGCAGCTGCAGGAATGGGGCCTGAAGATCGGCCGCGAAGCGGGCAATGGCTACATCAGCACACGCGGTGTGTCGTTTGTAGAAGCCATGCCCGCGCCGCAGTCGCGGGTGCTGGGCCGCACCCTGCGCGAAATCGAATTTCGCGCCAAATTCGGTTTTACGGTATTGGCGCTGTATCGCAACAACCGGAGTTATCGCACCGATGTCGGCGATCTCACCCTGAGTCTGGGCGATTCACTGCTGATGCTGGGGCCGCGCAGCCGTCTCAAACGCTTGCACAACAGCCCCGACTTCATTGTGCTGGAGCCGGACCCGCGCGATCTGCCGGTGGAGCGACGGCCGGCGGCCATCGCCATCGGCCTCACGGCGGCCAGCATTGTGGCGTCCATCGCCGGCCTGCCGGTGTATCTCTCGATGCTGGCCGGGGCAGTGCTGCTGCTGCTGCTGCGCGTGCTGCCGGTTGAAGAAGCGTATCAGGCCATCGAATGGCAGGCCGTGTTTTTAATCGCCGGCATGTTCTCGGTGAGCGTCGCCATGGTGAACACGGGGCTGGCCAATCTCATGGGGCAGGCCATGCTGGGCGTCGTCACCCCGCTGGGGCCGCTGGGGCTGGCGGTGGGCGCCTACGTGTTGACGGCGCTGTTGACGCAAGTCATGGGCGGTCAGGTGTCGGCGCTGGTCACCGGCCCCATCGCCATCAGCGCGGCCATCAGCCTGCACGCCAATCCGCAGGCCGTGGCCGTGGCGACGGCGATCGGCTGCTCGGCGTCGTTCTTCACGCCCATCGCGCATCCGGTCAACATCCTGATGATTGCGCCGGCCAATTACCAGTTCCGCGACTTCTTTCACATCGGCTGGCGGTTGACGCTGGTGGCGTTTGTCATGCTGATCGTGGGGCTGGTGGTGTTCTGGGGGCTGTAGGCGCCGTCGGCCAGATGCTGCGTCAGCGCCAGCGTCAGCATAAATACGTAGGCCAGATCGACGACGAAGTAGGCCGCATCGACCAGGCCGTGGGCCAGAAAGTCGATCATGGAAGCGGCCAGGCCGATGACGAGCGCGCGCGACGCGGGCGAGGACACGGCCCGGCGCACCGCGCGCCAGAACGCGATCTGCAGCCACACGAACACGCCCAGACCGATCAGCCCCAGCCGCGCCGCAAAGTCCAATACGACATTGTGCGGATGCGACAGCGACGATTCCTGCCACGCTTCCGGCAGCAAATAACGGCCGCGATAGGCGTAGAGAAAATTATCGGGACCCACGCCGAACAACGGGTGATCGCGGATCAGCTCGATCGAGCTGCGCCACAACGCCACGCGGAAGAAGCCCGTGCCGCCCTCGCCGCTGAACAGCGCCTGAATGCGCGGCGAATTCAGCAGCGGGATCGACGCGGCCGCTGCGACGATCAATGAGCCGATGGCCGCCCACAGCCAGCGCCCGCCCGCCAGCACGCCGATCGCCAGGATGGACGCGGGCAGGCCGATGAAGATGGCGCCGCGCGACTGGCTCAGCACGATGGCGGCGGCGACGGGCAGCAGCGCAGCCGCGTACAGCCTGCGCCGCACGCCGCCCCCCAGCACAGCCACCGCCAATCCGATCGGAAACACGCGCCCCAAAAACAGCCCCACGTTGTTGGGCGAACCATACACAGATCGCAGCCGCCGCACGCCCTCTTCCGCCGTGATGACGTTGAGGTTGAACGCGTATTGCACCAGCCCGATGACGGCCACCAGCACGCCCGCCAGCACCAACGCATCCACGATCCGCCAGATCGCTTTATGATCGAGTCTGGCCGCGCGGATCAGCGCATAGTAGATGGCGGGTTCGATGATGATGACGCGGAACTCGCGCAGCGCAAAGGTGCGGTAGTCGGCCAGCAGCGTGGCGATCGACGCGACGCCGACGTAAGCTACTACCGCCCAGTCCAGCGCCGTGAGACGTAATGCACCGTGCGTCATGCGTAATGTGCCCCTGCGCCTTACGCCGTACGCCATGCGTGCCCCGTAACTGATCACGCACATCACCAGCGTCAATTCCGCCATCGAAAACGCCGAGTCGAACAGTTGACGCGGCAGCATGAAGAACGGCGCGAACAGCGCTACCAGCGCCAGTCCCAGATCGAGTCGCAGGCCGATGAGCAGCAGCAGGATCAGACCGCTGATGATGGTCAGGATCAACCACGGCGAGACGTAGAAGATCGTCGCCGTCGCCAGCGTGGCGATGAGGTTCGCGCCATCGCCCAGCCGCCGGTAAGCGGCGGCCAGATCCACCCCCCACGTCAGCCACGCCGAGGCGTACACGATCACCGCCGTGATCGCCGTCAGCGCGATCTGCTTGCCGGCGCTCAGCCGCGCATACGCCGCCGCGAGGCCGCCGCCGGCTTCGCGCCAGCGGGTGCGCCGCGCGCTGCGCACCAGACCGTACAGACAGATCACCCCCAGCAGCAGGCACGCCGCCAGGATCGCGTTGAGCGCGCCGCGATCGGCTTCGCGGCCCACGCTCCAGCCGATGAACGACCACTGATTCCACCCGCGCTCGGTCACGAGGTCCACCCGATGTTCGCCGTCACTCAAACCGGTGGCAATCGGAATGGTTCGCACATCCGTGAAGCGTGCATCGGGCGGGATGAGCTGCAGGAAGGCGCGGCCCTGTTCGTCGCGGGGCAGGGCGTTGGCGGGCTGACCGTCCACGCTCACGTACAGGTTGGCGCGATCGGCCGCGCGCCGCACGCGCAGCGCCACCGCCGTGCCTCGAAACGAGAACGACGCCGCCTCGCCGCTGGCGCTCCAATCCGCGCCCAGCTCGCCAAAGCGCCACTCGCCGGAGTAAGTCGCGGCGGGATTGGGTGCATAATCGGGGCTGCCGGGACGCGACTGAACCGCCGCCGGTTGAAAACCGATCTCAGTGGAATTACTTATCCCGCCCACATCAAGCCGGCCCTTGATCGAAAACCCCCAGCGCGGATCGCCCGGCGGCGCGTTCGGTTCCCAGTTCTCCACGATCAGCACGCCCGCCCACGGCCAACTCTGCGCCGCATATTGAATGGCCGCGCGCGTATAGTCGAGCTGCTGCTGAGCGCTCACCCGGCCCCAGATCGAACCGGCCGCCGTGTTCCAGCCGAAGTGGCTGGCCCACAGCGCCTTGCCCGCATCGCCGTGCGCGACCATCTCCTCGCGCAGCAGCACCAACCGCTGAAAATTCAGCACTGCCGGATCGATGCGGTGATCGTCCGGCCCGGTGTCAAAGCCATATGGCTTGCCCGCCGCCGCGTCGAACAGGTCGCCCGCGCCCGCCTCGTACAGGCGGCGCAGGTACAGCCAGTCGGCCAGGTTGGCCGCGCTCGTCTCCGTCGTCGGCGCGAGGCCCGCCAGCACGATGACGGCCGTGCGATCCACCTGGCGGATCGCGTCGCGGGCCTGCCTCAGCATTTCTGCGTAGGCCACCGGGTTGACCTCGCCGCGCCAGCGATCGCCCAGGTTCGGCTCGTCCCAGATTTGATAGTAATCGATGCGGTCGCCGTAACGCAGCGCGAACAGCCGCGCAAAGTTGGCAAAGTGCGCGGTGGAAGTGGGCGGATAGAGACTGGAAGACGCCGCCCACAGCGGCGACGTATCCAGCACCGCGATGAGTTTTTGATCGGTGACCGACTGGACGATCTGATCCCATTTGGCCCAGTTGAATTCACCTTGAACGGGTTCGATCTCCGACCAGGGGAAGGTCTGGCGGATCCACCCAAAACCCGATCGGCCGATCTGCGCCAACTCGGTTTTCAAATCGGCCAGCGCGTATCGCTCCAGCGCGACGTTGACGCCCACGCCGCGCACCGCCGGGCTGACGGGATCGGGAAAGCCGAAGCTGATGCCGCGGGTACGCTGCTGATCAATGGTCACCGCCGCGCCCGACGTGATCAGCGCCGCGACGAAGCCCAGGGCAAAGAGGAGTGTGAGGATAAGGGATCGTTGTCGCATCATCGGGCGGGTTTCTTAGCCGTCATGCTTTGTTTACTTCGCCCAGCGTGGCCGTGAGACTGTCCCTTCGGCCGTCAACCGCCGCACGATGTCGGTGTTGAGATTGAACAGATACAGGTCGCCCTGATAGACGATCAGCAGTTCGCGGCCGTCGGGCGCGGGCGCGACTTCGGGCAGGCCCTCAATGCCCACCGCGCCTTCTTCAGGAAACAGATGCTGCGCATTGCTGCCGTCCCGATCCATGATGCGCAGCGCGTAGCGGCTGGCCTCGCTGGCATACGGCGTTTCGGCCTGCCCGTACACGATGCGGCCGTCGGGCAGCCACAGCGGATTGGACCACATGCCGGCATCCGGCACCAGCACCGCCGACAGCGTGCGGCTGAGGGCGACCGCCACGCTGAAGACTGACGAGTCCTCATCGCTTTCGCCGCGCGTGGACGGCGCGTGCACCGCCCCGATGATGAAGCGGCCATCCGGCGACCAGGCGGGCGTGGGGGTCCACGCCCAGGTCGATCGGGTGTTGTAGGCCGCGAACTCGATCATCGGGATCGTTTTGGTGACGCGCGCCGTAGGGCTGATGATGCCGATCGATTGCGTGGTGGCGTAAGCCAGCTGCGTGCTGTCCGGCGACCAGGCAAATTGCGTGCCCCACCACGCATAGGCCGCGCGACTGTTTTGCGCCACGATCTCGCGGCGCGCACCCAACCGGCCGTTGTTGAAGGGGACGATCTGCAGATCGTTGTAAGCCTTCCAGCCGGGCAACCCCGGCGACGGCTCGGCGCGCGAGTAGGCGAGGGACTTGCCGTCGGGCGAGAAATCGGCCCACAGCACGCCGTCGATCTTCAGCGCGATCGGCTCGAGCTGCGCCAGCGTGGTGTCCACCAGCCACAGGCTGTTGAGCGTGGCCGTCGTGGCGCGTGAGTACAACAGCCAGCGGCCGTCGGGCGAGAGCGCAAAGACGCGCCCGTCCAGATCGCCCTCGGTGGTGAGCGGCCGCTTGTTGCCGGACACGTCGCGCATGACAAAGGCATTGTTGTTTGACAAATAAGCCAGCGTGCCAGACAATGGCACCGTGCTGAATGCACCCTGCACGCCGACGAGCAGAATCTCCGGCGTGGGCGGCTCGATCAGTTCGCGGTTGATTTCATCACGGCGCACCGGCTGACCATCTTCATAGGTGGTGCGATACGTGATCTGGCGTAAGCCGTTGCGGCCGGCCTGCAGGCGCGTTTCGCCGGACGGGATGCTGGCATCGCGCACGGTCTGCGTCTCAAACGGCACCGTCTCGGTCACGATGTCGGTGGTCTGCACCACGCGCGTGACGGTGATGGCCAGGCCCGGTTGGAGCGGGGTGGTCTCGGGCGGACGCACGCGATCCAGCTCGCCCAGGGTGAGGCTGGCGGCACGCAGCGCGTCGCGCACCGATTGGCCCGGCGGCAGCCACAGGGTGCGCGTTTCGCCGTCGGACGTGAGGGTGACATCGATCTGATCGGGCAGGCGGCCGGGGCCGCACGCGGCCAGCAGCAGCAGGCCGATGGAGATCGCAACCAGATAGCGCAGCATAGGCGTGATGATACCATGAATGGCAGTCAGGCCGCAGTGTTCAGGGAGGCATGATGACGTTTTCAATTGTGGCTTACGATCCGGTGGCCCGGGAATGGGGAGTGGCGACGGCGAGCAAGTTTCTGGCGGTGGGCGCGGTGGTGCCGTGGGCGCAGGCCAACGCGGGCGCCATCGCCACGCAGTCTTACGCCAACACCAGTTACGGGCCAAACGGGCTGGCCTTGCTGGCGCAGGGCCTCGATGCGGCGGCGGTGCTCGATCGGCTGCTGGCCGAGGACGCGGGTCGCGATCAACGGCAGGTGGGCGTCGTCGATCGGCAGGGACGGGCGGCTACGTTTACGGGCACGGGTTGTCACGCCTGGGCGGGCGGCCTCACGGGCGACGGTTACGCCGTGCAGGGCAATATTCTGGTGAGCGGCAAAACGATCGAGGCGACGGCGCGAGGCTATGAGCGCGCGAAGGGCGAACTGGCCGATCGGCTGGTGGCGGCCCTGGCGGCCGGTCAGCGCGCCGGCGGCGATCGGCGCGGCCGGCAGAGTGCGGCGGTGTTGGTGGTGCGCGAGCGAGGCGGTTATGCGGGCTTCAACGATCGCTACCTCGACCTGCGCGTGGATGATGACGCGCAGCCGATCGCGCGATTGAAGGAGCTGCTGGAGCTGCATCACCTGTTCTTTGGCAAGGTGTCGGCGGCGGCACTGAAGCCGCTGACGCCTGCCGTGGTGCGCGACTTGCAGCGCATCGTGAAGCAGAGCACACACTATCGCGGCGCGATCACCGGCCGCTACGACGAGGCCACCCGCCGGGCGGTGGAAGATTTGATCGGGGTGGAGAATCTTGAAGATCGCTGGCCGTTCGGGACGAATCAGTATGATCCCGTATCGCTGCGGCATTTGAAGAAGCGGTTTCCCGCTGCGCGGCCGCGCGCACAACACTAACCGTCGCCGCGCGGGGCTCAGGCCGCACCGTTGAGATCGACGAAGTAACACGTGCAGGCTTCGTCGATCAGTTCGGGTGTCATCTCCGGCGCGATGCCGGCGTAGTCGGCGATGGCCAGGATGGTCTTGAGCAGATCGCGCGGGTGAACGGCCTGCATGGCGCGGCCCGGCTCGCGGTACCATTTTTGCAGCAGATGCACAAAGCCGTCGCGGTTGAACGGGACGCGGTAGTGCTGGCACAGCTGCGCCATGATCTGGTAGTACATCTTCTCGTCGGGCGCGCCCACTTCCACTTTCATCTGGATGCGGCGCAGAAAAGCGGCGTCAACGAGATCACTCGGATTGAGGTTGGTGGCAAAGACGATGAGCTGCCGGAAGGGGATTTCCAGCGTCTGGCCCGACTGCAACCGCAGGAAGTCAATGCGCGTTTCCAGCGGCACGATCCAGCGGTTAAGCAGCTGCTGCGGGCTCATCGGCTGGCGGCCGAAGTCGTCGATGAGGAACATGCCGCCGTTGGCCTTGAGCTGCAGTGGCGCTTCGTACAGTTTGGCCACCGGCTCAAAGCGCAGATCAAGCGCGTCCATGGTGAGCTCGCCGCCCACCATCACGGCCGGCCGCTGAAACAACCCCCAGCGTTTGTCCACCCCGATGAAACTGGTTTTGCCCGACGGGCTGTCGCTTTCGCCTCCCGACTTGAATGGGATGTGAACCATCGGATCGTAAATCTGGATGATCTGTCCGCCGATGGTGATGGCGTAGGGCAGCCAGATGGGATCGCTGCCGGCCAGCAGGTGGGCGATGGCCTGCGCGACGGTGGTCTTGCCGTTGCCGGGCGGGCCGTACAAGAAGAGCGATGAGCCGGAGTTGATGGCCGGGCCGATGCGCCGGTGAAAATTCTCCGGCAAGACAAGCTGGCCCAGCGCCTGTTTCACTTCGGCGGGGCTGATGCGATGGCGCTCATTGGTTTGCGCCACAACCGCGCGCCGATAGGCGTCCACATCCACGGGAAACGGCCCCACGTACTGCGTGCGCTCCATGGCGTCGCGCGCGCGGCTGCTGCCTTCGTCCGTCAACCGATAGGTGTAGCTGACGCGCATCGCGCCCGCTTTCACCACTTCCACCAGATGATCGTGCTGGAGATCGGCCATCAGGTCGTCCACGATCTGCGGATAAAGCCGCGAAATCTCGACGATGCGGCCGACGCTGGTATCGCCTTCGGTGAACAGGATGCGCAGGATGAGATCGACGGCCAGCGACGGGGGCACGCCCAGCTGCGCGATGGTGGTCGCCTGCGCGAGCGTTTTCTTAAGATCGACCGGTTCAGCCACGGACGGTTTCCTTACTCAGGTTAAATCGCGCCCGATTATACCACCGCGCCCGACGTATTCGTTTGCGCGCGGTGTTTTGCCGCGAACTGCCTGGCCGGCGGCGGCGTGCCGGCGATTAAAAGCGCGCCTTTGGAGCCATGGGCTGAACGTCCACCGGCGTGGACGGGCGGCGGCACGCCCGCCAGACGCGACTTCATTCGCCGGAGAAATCGGTCGGCAAAACGGCGACGCGTACTCTGTCGGTTCCGCCACCTTGACAGTAGCACGGCCCGATGTTATACTTTGCCCTGACTGACCCCCCCCCCACCTGGGATGGGGTATCGGCGATGAGAGGAGAGGCAGCCATGAATGACGAACACCGATCGGCGGTGCAGAGACGACTGCGCAGCATCAGCGGGCACGTGAGCGGCATCGAGCGGATGGTGGCCGACGACGCCTACTGCATCGACGTGATCAAACAAATTCAGGCTGTGCAGGCGGCGCTGAACAAAGTGAACGATCTAATTCTGGAAGATCACCTGAATCACTGCGTGATTGAAGCGGTGCGCGGCGACGATCCCAAAGAGCGCGAGCGGGTGCTGACCGAGATCGTCGGCGTGTTTGAAGTTGCACAGCGGATTTGAGCCGCGCAGACTTGACGGGGAGAGGCTATGACGACCAAGCAAATTACCGTACCGATTACGGGCATGACGTGCGCCAACTGCGTGGCGACCATCGAACGGGTGACGCAGAAGCTGCCCGGCGTGGAAACGGCCACGGTGAACCTGGCCAGCGAGCGCGGCACGTGGGTGTTTGATCCGGCGCTGGTGTCCGAAGAGCAGATCATCGCCCGCATCGGCGACGTGGGCTACGGCGTGGCCACCGCCGAAGCGGATCTGCCGCTGCAGGGCCTGCACGACGAGACGGACGCGCGGGTGGTGGAAGCCGCGCTGAAGAAACTCGACGGCGTACTGAGTGCGTCGGTGTCCAGCGTGACCAACAAAGCCAGCGTGCAATACCTGCCCACCATGGCCGGGCAGGGCGATCTGCGCCGCGCCATCGAAGCCGCCGGCTTCAAGGCCATTGTGGCCGAAGGCGCGTCGAGCGAAGACGCCGAGGCGCAGGCGCGCGAGGCCGAATATCGCCACCAGCGGCGGCGGCTGCTCGTCGGGCTGGCATTCACCATCCCGTTGTTTGTGCTGTCCATGCTCAAGGATTTCTGGCATGAAGGGATTGTTCAAGTCCCGTATTTCCTCGATCGGTTCTACATGTGGCCGGGCAGCTGGTGGGTGTTCCTGGCGCTGGCGACGCCGGTGCAATTCTACGTCGGTAAGGATTTCTACGTAGGCGCGTGGAAGGCGCTGAAGAACCGCGCCGCCAACATGGACGTGCTGGTGGCGATGGGTTCGAGCGTGGCGTACTTCTACAGTCTGGGGCCGCTGCTGGGCTTGTACGGCGCGCACCTGTACTTTGAAACCGCCGCGGTGATCATCACGCTGATCGTGCTGGGCAAGTTCCTGGAGGCGCGCGCCAAAGGCCGCACCAGTGAAGCGCTGAAAAAACTGATGGGGCTGCGCGCCCGGACGGCGCGCGTGCGGCGTGACGGCGCCGAGCTGGACGTGGACATCGACGATGTCTACGTGGGCGACATCGTGGTGGTGCATCCCGGCGAAAAGATCCCGGTGGACGGCGTTATCATCGACGGTCGATCGAGCGTGGACGAGTCCATGATCACGGGCGAATCGCTGCCGGTGGAGAAAGGTCCCGGCAGCAAAGTGCTGGGCGCGACCATCAACAAGCAGGGCGCTTTCACGTTTGAAGCGACGCAGGTGGGGCGCAACACCGTGCTGGCGCAGATCGTCAAACTGGTGGAGCAGGCGCAGGGCAGCAAAGCGCCCATCCAGAAACTGGCCGATCGAATCTCGGCGTGGTTCGTGCCGGCGGTCATCCTGACGGCAGCGCTGACGCTGGTGGCGCATCTGCTGCTCAATCCGGCCGCCGGCTTTGAGGCGGCGATGACGGCGGCGGTGTCGGTGCTGGTCATCGCCTGCCCGTGCGCGCTGGGTTTGGCCACGCCCACGGCCGTCATGGTGGGCACCGGCAAGGGTGCAGAACATGGTATCCTGTTCAAGACCAGTGAAGCACTGGAACGGCTGGGCGGCATCAAATCGATCGTGCTGGACAAGACCGGGACGGTTACCGTTGGACAGCCCGTGGTGACCGATGTGGTCAGCGCTGACCGATCGGCCCTGAGCACCGATCAAGTCCTGCAGCTGGCTGCATCCGTTGAGAAAGTCAGCGAGCATCCACTCGCCGGCGCCATCGTGGAGGCGGCGAAGGGCACTGCGCTGTCCAATCCGATCGGTTTTCGGGCGATTGCAGGGCGCGGTGTCAGTGCGACGATTGATGACCGATCGGTGCTGCTGGGCAATTTGCAGCTGATGTCCGAGCAGGGTGTGCGGCTGAACGGCCTCCAGCCCGCCGTGGATCGCCTGCAAAACGAGGCGAAAACAGCCATGATCCTGGCGGTGGACGGCGAGGCGGCCGGCGTCATCGCGGTGGCCGATACCGTGAAACCCGGCTCAAAAGAAGCCGTGGCGGCGCTGCACGCGTTGGGTATCACGGTGACGATGATCACCGGTGACAATCGCCAGACCGCCGACGCAATTGGCCAAAAGGTGGGCATTGATCGCGTGCTGGGCGAAGTCGCCCCGGGCGACAAGGCCGCCAATGTCAAACGGCTGCAGGCCGAGGGGCAGGCCGTGGCCATGGTGGGCGACGGCATCAACGATGCGCCGGCGCTGGCGCAGGCCGATGTCGGCATCGCCATCGGCACCGGCACCGATGTGGCTATCGAGGCAGCCGACGTGACGCTGATGTCCGGTGATCTGCGCGGACTGCCCGACGCCATTGCGCTGAGCCGCGGCACGCTCAAGACGATCCGGCAGAATTTGTTCTGGGCGTTTTTCTACAACGTCGTCCTGATCCCGGTCGCCGCATTGGGCGCGCTGGTCCCGATGATGGCGGCAGGCGCCATGGCCTTCAGCAGTGTGTTTGTGGTGAGCAATTCACTGCGCTTGCGGGGCTTCAAATTGCAAGGAAACAAGTAGGCGGGTCAACACGCAGACAGGCCGGCGATGGTGGTGTCAACCTGTTTCCCGATCTGCTTGTTTACTCTAAACTTCTTGAGGAGGCAGAGCATGGCAATCGATCCGGTGTGTGGTATGGAAGTCGACGAGAAGACGGCGAAGTTCAAGACGGAGTACAAAGACGAAACGTACTACTTCTGTGCGCCGGGCTGCAAGTTCACGTTCGAAGAAGATCCAGAGTCGTATGTTGGGCCCAACCGAAAACCCTTCGTCGAAATGGGCGGGCACAAGATGTAAGACCATCGACAAGCCGGTGGGTCCAACAGCCGCCTGAAGTGTTCCACGAGGAACACCTCAGGCGGCTGTTCGTTTATCTCCCAACTCCGCCAAATCGTTGCCGGTTCTGACTGGCTTCCTGAATCTGATCTTGCCTCTTGACAAACCGGCCGAATCGGGTTTAGAATGTGACCGGTCACGTTACCGGTCACTCGGCTGTAATTTCGTTATCGAGGTGGGGTCACCAGTGAAGAAAACCCGTCTGACCATCCGCGATGTCGCCAGGCAAGCCGGCGTTTCCCACCAGACCGTGTCGCGTGTTATCAACGGCGACGCGACTGTAACCCCTGAGACCCGCACCAAAGTAGACACCGCCATCACGAAGTTGGGCTATCAGCCCAACGCGATTGCGCGTTCGCTGGCCAAGGGCCGCACCCGCATGCTGGCGTACCTCGCCCCCAACCTGACCGACTACACTTTTGCCCGCATCGTCGAAGGAGCAGAAGCCGAGGCCCGACAGCAAGGCTATTTCCTCATTTCATCCTCCGCACCGGACGAAGCAACGTTTGCAGCCTTGATCAACGAACTGGTGCCCAGCCGCCGAATCGAGGGCCTATTGGTCATGAATCCCTACATCGATCAGCGCTGCCAGCATCTGCCGCCGCGCTTTCCGACGGTGCTCATCGGCAGCGAGGCGCATCCGGGCGACGAGGCCGATTCGGTGAAGTTGGACGATGAAGGCGCGGCGCGGGCAGCCACCGAGCATCTGATCGCATTGGGGCACCGCCGCATCGCGATGATTACCGGCCCGTTGATCGAAGATTGCACCCGCGATCGCATTGTCGGTTATCGAGCGGCGCTGATGGCGGCCGGTCTGCCGATCGACGCCGGGTTGACGATCGAAGGCGATTGGTCCGCCTCGTCGGGACATGCCGCCTTCGCGCAGCTGTTCGATCGGGCTGCACCGCCCACCGCGATTTTCGCACAGAATGATCGGATGGCGTTGGGGGCGCTGCGCGCCGCGCGTGATCGCGGCCTGACGGTGCCGGGGCAAATCGCCGTGATCGGTATCGACGATATGCCGCTGGCGTCTTATTTTGATCCGCCGCTGACGACGATGCGCCAGGACATGTTCGCCATTGGGCGGACGGCGGCGCAGCTGTTGATCCGTGCGGTCGAAACGCCGCACGCCGAACGCCAACACCTGCGTCTGCCGGCAACCCTGTTAGTCCGTCAATCCACTACATCGTCAACTTCCAAAGGGGGTGAGAGTTCTTCCGCATAATTTTCGCGCGTGTTTGTCCCGCAACATCTTTGACCCGCACCTAACACTTCCAGGAGGAGTTGCTAAATGAACCGCAAGTCTGTTTGGACACTCGTCACGCTCGCGTTGATCGCGGCCGTTATACTTGGCGCGTGCGCGCCCGCCGCTGCACCGGCTACCCAGGCTCCGGCTCCAGCCCAACCCGCGCAGCCCACTGCTGCCGCTCAACCTGCGGCGACCACCGCCCCTGCGGCCGAAACCGTCGAGCTGCGCTGGCGCACCCGACCCGACAACAAGGAAGAAGCCGCCGTGTACGCCAGCATCAGCGATGAGCTGGCCAAGCAACTGGGCTACAAGCTGACTTACGAACCGGGTGGTTCGGAAACGTCGTCGTATCAGGACGTGTTGAAGACCGAAATCGGCGCGGGCACGGCCCCGGATGTGTTCTGGATTCCGGGCACCGACACCGCCGACTTCGCCACTCGCGGCCTGACGCTGAATCTGTACGACCTGGCCGTGAAAGACGGCTTCGATCCGGCGGCCTTTTACCCCGGCCCGATGTATCACCTGACCTACAATCCCGCCAACGGCCAGTCTGGCAAGGATAGCGGCGCGTTGTGGGGGCTGCCCCGCGATGTGTCCACGTTTGCGCTGTACCTGAATCTTGACCTGTTGGATGAAGCCGGTGCGCCCGATCCGCGTGAACTGGCCAAGCAGGGCAAGTGGGACTGGAATGCCTTCCTGGAAGTGGCGCAGAAGGTGCGCGCACTGGGCAGCGACATCTACGGTTACGGCGCCAGCGCGTGGTGGGGGCCCTACGGTGTGTGGCTGAATGCCGCGGGCGGCGGCTTCTTCAACGCCGATCGGACGGCCTGCGCCCTCAATACGCCGGAAGCACTGAAGGGTCTGGAATTCCAGGCTGGCCTGTACAAGTCGGGCACCGATGTCGCCGTGCCGTACGGTGAAGATCCCGAGCCGCCGTTCCGCGCGGGCAAGGTGGCCATGTTCCAGAACGGTCGCTGGGCCACCCCCGGCATTCGCCAGGTCAAGTTCAACTGGGATGTGGTCGAACTGCCTAACGGCCCGTCGGGCACACCCGGCAACTGGCTGTTCTGGGGTTCGTATGCCGTGAATGCCAAAACCAAGCATCCGGCCGAAGCGTGGAAGTTGGTGCAGGCCCTGACTCAGGCCGACACCCAGGGCAAGGTTGCCGCGCTGGGCGCCAACATTCCCAGCCGTGTCAGCAAGGAAGCGCTGGATAAATTCCTGACCTTCACGCCGCCGGCGAACAATCAGGCTTTCCTCAATGGCATCGCCGACAAGGCCAAGCCCACCGCCGAAGGTCCGCTGTGGGCGGGCAGCTGGCCGGAATATGATGCCATTGTTGGCCCGGCCGTGCAGGCCGTATTGACGGGCAAGCAGACCGTGGCCGACTTCGGCAAGACGATCTGCGATCAAGCCAACAAAGTCTTCAAGAAGTAATCTCACTAAGATCAACGATCGGGCGGGTGCGGGTTTGCCCGCCCGATCGTTTCTCTCAGCCCAACGCGCCTGTCAGCCATTCTCGGGAGAAGAGCCATGACGGCCATCGCTGCCTTACCCGGTTACCGACCTGAAGATCGACGCACGACGGTGTGGTTGAACGGCGCCACCATCTGGCATATCATCTTGGCGGTGGCCGCACTCGCCGGCGCCGTGCTGGTGGCAGCCGGCCTCGGTGACCCGACCATCGAGACGGCCGTCGGGCTGCGCGTGATTGGCCTGGTGGCGTTGAGCTTGACGGCGGCGGCCAGTCTGGGGGCGGCCTATTACATTCGCCGGCGCGTTCATCGCGGGCGATCCCTCTCGCTGGCCGTCAACTATCTGGGCTTTGTGTTCTGCCTGGTGGCCGATCTGCACATCCTGGGCGTGTTTGTGGGCCTGGACGTGCTGGCGAACAACTTCAAGAATGGCCTGCCATTCTTGGGCGTATTCTTGATCGGCTATCTCGTCGGCACGCTCGGCGATCGCTACGACAATGAGCCGCTGCGTCAACAGCGCTTCCATCGGATCGGGCAGACGATCATGGTGGGTGCGCTGGTGGTGTGGACGTTCGCGGTGGGCTTGCTCGACGGGCTGCTCGCGCTGGCCGGGCAATTCACCGCGCCGCTGCCCTTCATCCTCACGATCGGCATCGTCGTCTTCCTGACGGCGATACGCGCCCTGTGGCGCGAGCCTTCGGCGCAGGCGATGCGCGCCCGCTCTCACCACGAAGTGGCCTTGAATGGCTGGCTGTTCCTCTCGCCAAATCTGCTGGGCTTTTTGATCTTCTTCGCGGGGCCGCTGCTGCTGTCACTCTATGTGAGTTTTACCAACTCCGACGCCTTTGGCCAGCGTGACTGGATTGGCGCGGAGAACTATCGGCATTTGCTCAGCTTCACCATTCAGCCGTTATCGTCGCCCGATCAGGCCGCCAGCGAAGTGCTGGACATTCGGGTCTATGACGAGCTGGCGCGCTTCAATCTCTTCGGGCAAGAGTACCTCATCGGGGCCGAGGACGTGTTGTTCTGGTTGTCTTTGCGAAACACCTTGCTCTTTGTCATCCTGGCCGTGCCGTTAAGCGTCATCCCGGCTCTGTTATTATCGAATATCTTGAACAGCAAGATACCGGGCATGAAGTTCTTTAGAGCGATCTATTTCCTGCCCAGCGTGGCCGCCGTGGTGGGGATTTCGCTGATCTGGCAGTGGCTGTACAACGCCTCGATCGGCTACATCAACTATTTCATCACGCTGTTTGTCAACTTCATGAACGGCGCTTTCAACGCGGGCTGGGTTGATCCCAAGATTCAGTGGCTATCGGACAGCAACACCGCCCTGCTGGCCATCGTCATCATGGCGGCGTGGCAGACCATGGGCTTTAACACGGTGTTGTTTTTGGCCGGCCTGCAGAACATTCCTAAGGATTTGTACGAAGCCGCGACGGTTGACGGGGCCAATCGGTGGCAGCAGTTCCGTTCCGTGACGATCCCCATGCTGGCGCCGCAGACGTTCTTCATCGTCACGACCACGACGATTTCGGCCATGCAGTTGTTCGATCAAGTCTTCATCCTGACCAATCCGCTGGGCGGGCCGACGAACAGCACCCTGTCGATGGTGGTGTACCTGTATCAAAACGGTTTTCAGCGCTTCAAACAAGGGTATGCGTCGGCCAATGCGTGGGTGCTGTTCATTTTGATCTTCGCGCTGACCCTGTTCCAGTTCCAGCGCCAGCGCCGCAGCAGCGCCTACGAAGGCTAAGGGGACACCATGAAATCTTACAAGCGCTCACGCTGGACCGTTAATCTCGTCGCCTACCTGGTGTTGAGTGTGTTTGCCCTGGCGATGTTGTTCCCCTTCATCTACATGCTGGCAACGTCGTTGAAGGAACCCCAGGACACGTTTAACTATCCGCCGCGCTTGCTGCCGCGGCAGGATACCTTTGTCACGGTCGCCGGCTTCGCTGATCCGCTGCCGCTGTACTACGTCACCGTGGATGGACAACAAAAAGAATGGGCCCTGGCGCAGAGCAACATTCGCGTCAGTGTTTACGCTGAGCCAAACAATCTGGAGAAAACTTACGAGCGTCAACCCAGAGACGTCAATCCGACCGGCGGTTTCAATAACCAGCAGACGGTCACCGTCAACGGCCGGGAAGAGAAGTTGTGGGACGTCAACGTCGATGGTCAAATCATCCCGATGATCGTCGTGCGGCAAACGGCGCTGGGCCGCTTCGTCAATCCGGCAGATCCCACGCAATCGGTGCTGCAAAACGTGCGGTTGAGCCAGCCCGTGCAGACTCTGACCGCGCATCCCGAAAACTATGCAGAGGTGGTCAGTCTGGGCGGCATGGATCGCAGTTTGACCAACACCATCCTCGTGACCCTGTGCGTCGTCATCGGCCAACTCACCACTTCGGTGCTGGGCGGCTATGCCTTCGCGCGCCTGAAATTCCCGGGGCGCGACAAGTTGTTTGTGCTCTACCTCGGCACCATCATGATTCCGTTCGTGGTGTTGATCACGCCGCTCTATCAGTTGATGGTGCTGATCGGCTGGCAGGATCGCATCGCGTCGCTGATCGTCCCGTGGATTTTCACCGCGTACGGCACGTTCTTGATGCGCCAATTCTTCATTACCGTGCCCAAAGAAATCGAGGAAGCCGCGTTGATGGACGGCGCCTCGCGGCTGCAGATTTTGCTGCGCATCTTCATCCCGGCGGCCGTGCCCGCGCTGGCGACGCAGGCGACCTTCACGTTCTTGTACGCCTGGAATAGTTTCTTCTGGCCGCTGGTCATCATCAACACGGCCAATACGGCCAATCACGTGCTGACGCTGTCGCTGAATGTGCTGCGCGGGCGCGCGGCCGACAGCCCCAACCTCATCCTCGCGGGCGCGGCCATCTCCATTTTGCCGCCGATGATCGTTTACATTCTGGCGCAGCGCTTCTTTGTGGAGAGCGCCACCAGTTCGGGCGTGAAAGGCTGAGACTGCGCCCGGCGCGCACCAGAACACGACGACACAGTGACCGCTTGGTTCAGATCACCTTGCCAGCCTTTCAGCCTGCCAGCCGGACAGGATTTGCGATGACCCTACGACCCACCCATTTATATGACGCCTACATTCTCGATCTCGACGGCACTGTCTATCTGGGCGAGGCACTGCTGCCCAATGCCGGGCGGGCCATCACCACGCTGCGCTGCGCCGGCAAGCGGACGGTGTTTCTCTCCAACAATCCCACGCACACGCGCCATGAGTATTCGGCCAAGCTGACGCGCCTGGGCCTGCCCACGCCGCCGGAAGACATCATCAATTCCTCGGTCGTGATGGTGGATTTCCTGCAGCGTACCCTGCCCGGCGCAAAAGTGTTTGTCTGCGGCGAACAGCCCCTGCGGGATGAACTGTGCAACGCGGGCCTGTCGCTGTCGGACGATCCACGCGAGATCGACGCCGTCATCGCGTCCTTCGATCGCACCTTTACCTATGCCAAACTGCAGATCGCCTTCGACGCCATGCGCGCCGGGGCGCGCCTGTTTGCCACCAATGCCGATCGCTATTGCCCTGTGCCCGGCGGCGGCCAGCCCGATGCGGCCGCCATCATCGCCGCCATTGAAGCCTGCACCAACACGCGCTGTGAAGCGATGGTGGGCAAACCGTCGATCTACATGGCCACCGCGATTTTGAATCTGCTACAATTGCCACCTGAAAACTGCCTGATGACGGGCGACCGTTTGGAGACGGACGTGCAGATGGGCCTCAACGCCGGCATGTCGGCGGCCCTGACGCTCACCGGCGCAACCACCTGGCAGGATGCGCAGGCCTCGCCTGTCAGACCGCACTTCATCCTGAATGATCTTGGAGACCTGCTGCCTTGATTGTCACGCAGCACATGTCACTCATCACTCATCACTCATCACTCGTCACTCATCACTCCATCATGAAATACCTTCTTGGGCTTGATCAAGGCACCAGCGGCACCAAAGCGTACCTCATGGATTTCAACGGCCAGCGCGTGGCGCTTGGCTACCGGCCCACCGAGTTGATTCGCCTGCGGCCCGATTGGATCGAGCAGGATCCGCGGGCGGTGGCGGCCGGCGCGGCCCAGGCGATCAGGCAGGCGCTGCGCGCCGCGCACTGCTCGCCCGCCGACATTGCCGCGGTCGGCATCGCCTCGCAGCGTGGCACCGATTTCATCTGGGACGCCCGCACCCGACAGCCCATCGTCAATGCCATCACGTGGCAGGACCTGCGCACGCTGCCGCTGATCGACGAACTCAACCACTGGGAGCACGCCGCCGAGCGACGTTCTCGGTTGGGCTATTTTCCCGGCCCGTGGTGCGCGTCGATGCACCTGGCCTGGCGCGCGCGGCATCAGCCCGAATTTCAGGCCGCGATGCAGCGCGACTCCCTGCGCATCGGCATGTCGGCCAGTTGGCTGATTACGGCGCTGGGGCAGCCCAGCCAGCATCTGCACGATTATTCGCTCACCCAGAAAATGGGCCTGTGGGACTTTCGACACGGCGCCTATTGGGCCGAGTGGATCGATCGGTTGCAGCTAAGACCGATCGGTTTACCGCAGCCGACGCTCACTCTGGCGGATTACGGCACGTTGCACATCAGCGATGGCTCGCAAACCGCCGAAGTGCCCGTCGTCGCCATGATCGGCGATCAACAGGCGGCGCTGTTTGGACACGGCTGCTGGCGGGCCGGTCAGGCCGAATGTACACACGGCACGGCGTCGTTCGTCAACGTCGTCGCCGGTGATCGACCGCCTGAACTGGACAACATCAACGTTTATCATGCGTGGTCGCTGCCCGCGCACACCTATTGTCTGGAAGCCGACACGACGGTGACCGGCGCTGCCGTGCGCTGGATGATCCAGCGCGGTCACTGGTTTGAATCGGAGGCGCAGCTGGACGCGCTGGCCGAAGCCGTGCCCGATGCCGGCGGCGTCATGGTGGTGCCGGCCTTTACGGGCCTGAATGTCCCCTACAACGATCCGGCGGCCCGCGCGACGATCTTTGGACTGGCCCTGGGCAGCGATCGCGCGCATGTGGCGCGGGCCTTCCTCGACGCGATCGGCTTTCAACTGTACGCCATTCTGGATACGATCCACGCTCGAACCGGCTTGCGAGTGGAACAGCTCAGCGTCGGCGGAGGGCTGTCCAACTCCGACATCGCGTGCCAGATTCAGGCCGATCGTCTGGGGATCCCCTTAGTGCGCCCCACCGAAAAAGAAACGACCGCCCGCGGGGCGGCGCTGTTAGCCGGGCTGGGTTGCGGCCTCTGGAAGGCGATCGACGACTTGCCGCCCCTGCCTGAAGGCACCACCTATTTTGAGCCGCAGCTCTCGGCCGATCAACGCGACGCCGACTATGCGCGCTGGCAAGCCGCCGTGCGGCACGTGCGCGAACTGGGCGCAGACCTTTAGCTTGCGAATTGACACGAAGACCACATGACCCATTCAGCCTTCGGCAATCAACCCTCCGCCGTTACACGCGACGGGCTTCTCATCGATGGGCAGCCAGTCTATCTGCTCTCGGGTGTCATTCACTACTTTCGCTGGCCGCGCGGCGAATGGCGCGCCGTGTTGTTGAAGGCTAAAGCGGGCGGCCTCAACACGATCGATACCGTCATCCCCTGGAATCTGCACGAGCCTGAACCCGGACTCTTCAACTTTGCCGACGAGGCCGATCTGCCCGCCTATCTCGATCTGATTCACGAGTTGGGCCTGTACGCCATCGTGCGACCCGGCCCGTACATCTGCGCCGAGTGGGAGAACGCTGGTTTCCCCGCCTGGCTCACGGCCCGACAGTTGAATCTGCGCACCGATGACGCCGTCTTCCTCGAGGCCACCCGGCGCTGGTTCGATCGGTTGTTGCCGATCCTCGTGGAGCGGCAGATCGATCGCGGCGGCCCGATCATTCTGTGCCAGATCGAAAACGAACACTGGGCCAGCGGCGTGTATGGTCACGACGCACATCAGGCGACGCTGGCGCGCCTGCAGCGTGAGGCCGGGCTTACCGTGCCGTTCTATACCTGCATGGGCGGGCTGGCCGGCTATCCCGAATTTCGCAACGGTTGGAGCGGCCTGGCGGCGAAACTGCAAGCCACCCGATCGGCCTGGCCCGATAATCCAATGATTGTGTCGGAACTGTGGGGCGGTTGGTTCGACAGTTGGGGCGCTAGCGCGCACACCGGCAAGACCGCCGCCTCGCTCGATCGAATGCTGTACGAATTGACCGCGGTGGGCTGCAGCGGCGTCTCACACTGGGTGTTTGCGGGCGGCACCAACTTTGGCTGGTACGGCGGCCGCACCGTCGGCGGTGACGTGATCCACATGACGACGTCGTATGACTATGACGCGCCCATCACCGAATACGGCCAGCTGACGGAGAAGTTTTTTGTGGCGCGGCGACATCATTTGTTCCTGGGGACGCTGGGCGCGCACCTCGCGCCGCTGTTGGCAGACGCCCAAACGGGCGGCCCCATGGTGATCGTGCCGGCGGCCGTCAAAGGCCGCTGGGCCGGCGGCGAGGAACCGTTTCGCACGGTGAGGCAGGGCGACTTCAGCGCGACCTTCCTGCAGAACACCACCGCCGATCGCACAACGCTGCAAGTCTTCAACACCCATCCCAACGTGCATCTTTCCGTGGATGTCGAAGCGCAATCCATCAAGCCGATCTACTTCAATCTCGATCTCCCGTCTCCCTCTCCTGAGAATCAAGGCAGGGCCGGGGCGGAAGTCAGAATCAACTATCATACCTCGCGGCTGCTCGGTTACTGGCCCGATTACCTCGTCCTGTACGGTTTTCACGGCGAGGTGGGCGACCTCCAGCTGCAGGCCGCTGAAGCGTGGCAAGTGATCGACGCGGGCCACGCGCACACGACGATCCACGACCATACGCTCACCGTGCGCTACTGGATCACCGATCGACCGCAGATCATCCAGACGAATCAGCTCAATGTCATCATCCTGACGCAAGCCTGCGCGGAGCGCTGGTGGCCCATGCCCGATGGTTCGTTCCTGTGCGGCCCCGACCTGGTGCTGGATGACGGAACGATCAGTGAGACGGGCGTTGTCCCATTCTGGGAAATTCGGAATTCCGCTGCGACGCTGCACAGAGCGGAACCCGAAGTGCGGCATCGCGGCCCACGCACCACGCCTCGCGCCCCGACGCTTGACTGGGAAGTTCTTGACGTTGCCGAATTGAGCAGCCATTGGCTTAATCCACAATCAGAAATCGGCCATCCACAATCCTTTGATCAACTCGGTTGTTATCTCGACTACGGCTGGTATGGCTTGCGCTTTGAAGTGCGTGAACCGATCGAGACGACGTTGGCCGTGCCGTGGTTGAGCGATCGTGGGCACGTCTTCATCGACGGGCAGCGCATTGGCACAGTGGGCGTCTCGCCGGACGGGCCAGGCTGGACCTTGCCGGTGAAATTGACCACAGGCTTGCACGAGTTGCGGCTGCTGGTGGATAATCTGGGACGTTTCAACTACGGTTCCAACATCGGCGAGCAGAAAGGTTTGCTGGCCCACATTTATTGGGGCGGCGAACAACACGACATCACGTCGGGCTGGCTGGCGTTGTGGCAGGAAGCGGCTTTTGCCGGGGAAGCTTTGGCTAAGGCGAAGCCGCAGCATGTCCGCGCCGATGCCGTCGAGGTCGATCTCGGCAACTTCGCATTTCAGGGCGCGCACGTCTGGTTACTGCGAGACATTGACGTGGCCGAAGGAGAAAGCATCGTCGTACAGTTGACGGGCGATCGCAATCCGGGCGCACTGTACGTGAACGGCCAGGCCGTGCAGCGTTTTTCGCGCCATCACGGCGGGGGCTACATCAAGCGGGATGTGACTTCGCTGCTGCAGCCGGGGCGCAACACACTGGCGCTGCACATCGAGAATTACGCGGGGGCGGCGTGGCAGGCGCACCTGCTGCGATTCAGGCAAGCGCAGGTCGTGCCTGGCGCATGGTATTTCAAGCAGGGTGTGACCCCGGCCCCGTCCCGATTCCCAGCGGCGGGAGTCCATCCGCGTTTCTATCGCGCCCGCTTCACCTATGATGCCGAAGCGCACGGACGCGAGCCGTTCGCCTTCGACGCGCACGGTCTGCACAAAGGCCACCTCTGGCTGAACGGGCGTCCGCTGGGCCGCTACTGGCAGATCGGGCCGCAAGAGTTCTACAAAGTTCCGACCGCCTGGTTGCAGGCCCGGAATGAATTGCTCATCTTTGAAGAAGGCCCGGGTTATCCTGTGACACACACGCTGGCCTATGACCCTCACCGAGGTTCCGCCGGGCAGATTTGATTAGCCGGTATCGAGACGATTGAGCTGTCGCAGTGAATCGTCGGCGCGGCGCAATGCAATCGGCCCGATCGGTTTTTGATCGGGCCGACGGAGCCAACTTCAAGTTCCAGGCATCAATGCGCGGCGGGCAGGCGCTGCAGATCACGAGCCAGCGGATTCAGTCGCCGCACGGCGCCCAGTGTCAGGCACACCGGGCAGCAAGCTTCGTGCCACGCCTCCAGTGCTTCCAGCATGATCTCGCTGCGTGACGCTTCCGGCCGTTGGCGGCGGCGAATGACAAACCACCCGCCCAGCGCCGCCAGCAGCAGCACTGACACGGCCGCAATCAAACCGGCCGGCGTCAGAGATTCGATCAAGCCGGCCAGCACCGGTCCGCCCACATAGCCGATGGCGAAGTGCAGCAACAGAAAGGCCGCGCTGCCAATGAACAGCCCGGCGGCGAAGGTGGCAAAGCGCAGACCGGCCACGCCGCAGGCCACGACCGTGGCCGCCCGCACGCCCGGGATCAAGATCGCGAAGCCGATCGCGAGCGGGCCGCCGCGCTGCACCACCTCAGCCGAGGCCTCAAGCCGCGCTGCGGTCAGCCCCATAAAGCGTCCATACTTCAGTGCGGCCGTACGCGCCAGTTTGCGCGCCAGCACAAACTGAATGACCCCGCCCACGATCAACGCCACCAGAATGACCACGAAGGTCGGCGCGAGCGGCAGCAGGCCCTGCGCCACCTGCGCGGCGGCCGCCAGCATGATCACGTCGGCCGGCACCGGAATGGGCAGCCCTATCGCCTTGATAAGGAGAACTACAAAGATGGCCGGCAGGCCGTACAGTGCAACGAAAGTATTGATGCCGTCCATGGGCTAAGCGAAATGCAGGCGCGTGCCGACGCTGGTCGGCAGATACGCCTGCGGCAGCTGCCGCGCCAGTTCGTGCGTGGCCCGCCAGCCGGTGCAGTGGCCGGGCACGACGACGTCAGGCCCAATGGCCGCCAGCTCACCGATCGTGCACGGGATGATCGGCTCAAACAGGCCGCCCGTCAGGTGCAGCCCGCCGACAAAGGCGTGCACGTGATCGACGTCCGTCAATCGTCGCGCATGTTTCAAGACATTTATCACGCCCGCGTGGCTGCAGCTCGACAGCACGATCAACCCTTTGCCCTTCACGTGGCACACCACCACCTGATCGTCCCAGATCCACGTGTCCGGTTCCCAGCCGTGATCAGTGTGCACGTGCTGCAAGGGGAAGCCTTTCTCGAAGTCGGTGACGCGGTCAACCTGCCCGGTGACTAAGACGCGGTGTTCGAGCAGCAGCGACGGCCCGCGCTCTTCCACGATCGTCCACCCTTCCCGATCGAGATCGTGATGGCTGGGCGGCGGCATGTGGATTTCGTGGCCGGTGGGAAAGACCACACGCCGTTCGCGCCACGCATCGGGATGCAGCACCAGCGGCATGTGGCGGCCGACGCGATCGTACAGACCCTCCAGGCCGCCGTGATGATCGGCGTGGCCGTGCGACAGCACCACGGTGCGGATGTCGCGGGCATTCAGCCCCAGCACATCCAGGTTGTGTGCGACGGTCCGGCGGCCCAGCCCGGCATCATACAGGATCGATTCGGCGCAGCCATTGCTCTGCACAGTGAGCAGCAGCGAATAGCCGTGCTCGGCGATGAGCTGTTCGCGCTCCGACCCGTCGGGGTGCAGTGGCGCGCGCTGCGCCGCCCGCTCGTTGATCAGCAACAAGTCGATCGAGTTGTCGATGATGATGGTGACATCGGCGGCATCGACGGGTTCGAGCCAAACACGATCGGTCATCGGGTCCCTCTGCGCACTAACTCACAGCCTTCTTTAAGGCGGTGTACGATTTGATCAATTCCGTTTCTTCTTTTGCCAGCAGCACGCTGCCGGGATCGCGCTTTCCATTCACCCAGGCGTCTGAAAAGACCATCGCCCGGGCGCGATGCTCAGCCGCTTCCCAGACCCGCTCCGGCGGCAAATTATAGACGGTGGCGTAGGCGCAGGCCACCGCTTCGATCACTTCGGGCCGGTCACTCCGGCCGAAGAATTTGCGGTGCACCACCCACCAGCTGACCTCGGCGCGGGCAGCTTCGGCGGGATCGAAGTCTTCGCGATGAATCGCCTTGAGCTGCGCGAAGAACTGACGCATGTATTCGATGGCGGCAGGCACGTCATTCTCCTGCGGCGCAAAGGCCAGCTGCGCGCGCGTGGCCGGAACTCCGGCGCGGACAGCCTGGAGCAGTGACAGCCTGTAGGTTGATCGGATCAGGCCGATCAGCAGGCGCAGCAGCGTAAACCAGCGGCGTTGATAGTAAGCCACCCAACAATCTTTTTCGTAGCGCGCCACTTTGATCGGATCGAAGTCGCGCATGGGGCTGATTGACTTCCGGGTTTGCCTCGCGGCGAGCGTGGTGAGCATGATGGCTCCGAGGATTAGCGCTGCACGCGCAGCAGTGCAAGCCCGACGATCACGGCCAACCCGATTGCACTGAGCGTGCCCAACGCCAGCGGCACGGGCGAAGTGGTGGTGCGGGCGGGCGGCGCCGGTATCAGAGCACGTTCTTCGGGCGTCAAGGCGTGTCGCCGCGCCAGCTCAAGCTGCAAACTCTCCAAGCCCTTCTGCATCGCCCAGCGGTGATTGGCCGAGAAGAACGGCTTCATCAGGAAGGACAGATGGCGCAGCAGCGGCTTGTCGGCGCGAATTTTCCAGTCGTAGGTGATGACGACCTCATCGCCGGCCGGTTCAAACGTCCAGATGCCGCGTCCGACGAAATCGCCCCACGCTTCCAGCGTAAAGCCATACGGCCGGCGCGACTCGGTGACGCGGAACTGCCAGCGCAGCGTGTAGGGCAGGAAGCCTTTGGTGTAGAGATCGATCACCTTGCCGATGCCGCGCTCGTCGCCGGGCTCGATTTCGCGCACGTCGATGTACACACTGGGCCACCAGCGCGGCAGATCGGGCGCGTTGCCGATGATGTCGTTGACCTCCTGCAGGGTGGCCTTGACGCGCCACGTGGTGATGAAATGGTAGTCGTTGCTGGCCATGAACGCCTCCGCGCGAAAGAAGGTTGATGATGACAGTATGCGCGTACTCCAAGGCGTTGACCAGCCCATTTGATGCTCATTTTTTGATCAAAAACTTCCGAAGCGAAACCGCCTCGGAAGTTCATCAGGCTTTCAGTCGGCTGGAGCTTCTCAACGCCAGGCCGATGCCCACCAGGCCCAGCGCGCCGCCTATCAGCATCAACCACGGACTGAAGATCATGCCGGCCTCCGATCGATCAGGTCTGCGACCAGTAGGTATAATCGCCGTCCAGCGTCAGGCGCGGCCCGCAGGCCGAACACGGCTGATAGTCCAGCGTCATCACCAGTTCGAGGCCGCGCAAGTCGTGGATCAGGGCACGTTGATCGGCCTCGTATTCCACCCGGATGTCCGGCGCTTCAAACAGGCCGGTGAGCTTGTATAACCAGCTGGCGTAGCGCACATCACCCCAGAGATGGCGCACCTCGCGCACCTCCAACAGGCCGGGCCACACTTCCGGCGATTTCAGCGGTTCGCCCACGTAGGCATACACGCGTTCGGTCGACTCATCGATCTGGATGCGTTTCTCAATTTTGGACATATCTTCCCCCGCCACACGGTGGCCTTTAGTATGCCGCAAAACTGTGTCAAACGCGGTCTGAATCTTGATCCACCCTTGCCCGAATCTTCACAATGAGCGTTCCTTCGATTGAGCGCCAACCGTTGTGAGCGGCGTCACCCACGGGCACTTACAGATAACGGGCGATGGCCATGCCCAACAATGCCAGGGTTAACAGCGCCAGCCCGATGGTGCCCAGCCGACCCTGCCGCGCCTGCAGCCGTTGAAGCTGCGCGGCTTGATCGGGGGTGGGCGGCTGGCCGCCACGCTGGATTTGGCGGGATAACGCTCCCAATCGCTTCAAGTTGTCCCGCGCCATCAACAGTCCGGCGAAAGCGATCAGGGCGGCAGTCGCGCCCAGGCTGAAGCCCAGACCGGTGGGTGTGGCAATCCAGTTGAGCGAGAACCCGCCGGAGTCCTGCCAGTACAGCAACAGCCCCGCCAGGATGCCGAGCGCGGCCGCGGCGACGAGGCGGTTGAGGAACTGGCGCTGCTGCAGCAGGTAGTTCATGAATTTCTGGCTTTCTGGCCGGGTGGCCGCCGCCGTCGGCGCCAGAAACATGACAAAGGTCGCCGCCGCGCCGACCCAGAACACACCGGCAAAGATGTGGATGATTCTCAACACGATCACGAAAATGTTCATGAACGGCACCTCTTCGTTGAGTTCACCCTGTCAACTCCGGCAGCAGCTTCAAATCGCGCAGCAGGCCGGCCAGATCCCAGATGCGCACGGCGCGTTGAATCTTGCCGTCTCTCAGCGTGACCAGCGATGAACCGCGCACGGTGACGCGATGACCCGTGGGCGGAATGTTCATGAACGTGCCGCGATGCGTGCCCGTCCAGGTCCAATACATCGCCACGCGCTCGCCGTTCGCGATCGCGTCGTCCAGCGTGACCTGAAAATCGGGGAAGGCGCGCAGGTAGTACAGTACGGTGCGACGAACATTGTCCGACCCGATTTGCGGCGCGCTGCGGGCTACATCCACATCCTCGCAATCGGGTGCATAATGGGCGGCCACCGCGCGCACATCGTGCACGTTCCAGGCTGTCATAAACTTGTTTAAAAAATCGCTCATTGCAGCATCCATCACAATATCCTGAGATAAGGCCGGAATTGGTTACCCGCTCAGTCTAGCGAAAAGCGGCCGCGATCGCCAGCCCGATCGCTGTTCATTTTATGCTCACTTTTCAGACTGCCGCCCGGGCGCGACGTTGAAAACGCAGGTAGCACACCAACATCAGGCCGGTGGTGATGGTGAAGAAACCGTGGAGGAACCAGATCGGTCCCACCGGCAGGCTGGCGACATATATCCAGTGAATCAGGTTGCCCAGATTGCTCAGCGCGATGTGCGTCAAACTGTATGAGCGCAGGTCCTGGGTCTTAAACGCCTTGAGCAGCATCGGAAAGTTGCTTGAGACAAACATCAACGTGGACAGCGTTCCGGCGAGCAACGCCAACGATTGAGTCTCCACTGTAGTCTCCCTCCAAAAGCAACTGCGGTCATCCTTTGGGACGACCGCAGTGTACGGCCAAATACTATTCAGTTTACAGTCCGATTGCCGGTCAATTCCTGTCCAGTTTACGCGCCAATCTCCTGTCGCCACAGGCTCTCAGTCAGGCGCATAATGCCGGACTTCAAATGGCGTCGATAGGTGCTGAACGGCAGATCGAGCAGCTCGGCGGCCTGTTCCTGTGTGGCCGCGGGCATGAGGTAGGTGTGATACACCGCCCGATAGAGCTTGGCGTCCCGTGGCGACGCCCGCAGCTGATCGGCCGCGGCTGCAATGAGCGACTGCAGCGTGGCCGCCCGCTGCTTCAGATCGGCCCCGGCCCCCGTCCGATCGAGCACCACGCGCGATCGCAGCAGCGGATTGGCCGCCGTCAAATCCGGCTGGGCAAAGTCGCGCAGAGCGTCCCGCACCGCCTCTGCAAATTCCGTCTCGCTCAACACCATGACCGATTCGGCGGGCGTGGGCGGTGCAGCATCGGGTGAGGCCACTTCACGTTCGGCCAGCAGGCTCAGCCAGGCCGCCGGCGGTTCAACCCGCCAATCGTGGCCGTACATGCCGTACGCTCTGCCGCCCACCTCAAAGTCGGCTTCGGCCAGGCGTTGAATATTGGCGTAACCCAGCATCGGCGCCCAGAAGTCGGCGTCGGCCACCGGAAAGAACGTGTAGGCGAGGCCGGGCGTCGTCAGATAGTGCCGCACCACATTGACGAAGATCAGGCTTTGCGTGGGCGAAACTGCTTGATACGTTTCGGCATCCAGCCAGAAGCGAAACAGGGTTGCCGTCTCGCCCGATCGAAGCGGCACGCGCTGCAGAACCGCCCGGGCTTTCTGCGCCGCCGGATCAACGGCGAGATCATCAGGTGCAGCCTCATCCAGCCTGACCAGCATGAGCAGGCCGGCCGGGCGGCCGTCTGCCTCGCGAATCAGTTGAATTCCCTGCGGCTGGCGCTTAAACCAGTGCGCGGCGATAGCGGCCGAGTCGGTGCCCTCATGTCTGGCGACCATATCGATGAGGGCTGCCAGCTCACCGGCTCGCACCGGCTCGGGGCTGATGCTGCCGACGGCCTGCCATTCTAGAAACGGGCGCACCACCGGGTTGTCGCGATGCAGAAAAATCAGATCAAATAACAAGCGCTGTTGAGTGAGGCCGGTGGTGGCCGCAATGTGGCTGTGATAGTAATTGCGGGCGCGCTTGTGCAGTTCTGCATACCAGTCGGGGTTGCGCCAGCGCACATCGGCGGCCAACGCCTCGCGCGCCAGATCGTGCGGAAACAGGCCATCGGCGCGCGCTTCAATGAACGACAGGCTGCGCAGCCAGTCAAACAGCTCGTGCGTGCTCTCGCCCATCATCAGCATCTCGCTCAGCAGGGCTTCCGTCGTCACGCGCACCAGCGCGCACGCCTCCAGCGCAGCGCGATGCGCCGGGCCGGGCACCTTTTGCACAAAGCGCTCCAGCAGCGCCTTGATGATGTCGGGGTGCGCCTGCGGCTGAAACTCGCGCCAGGTATCCGGCCGCTGCGCGAACACATCGGCGACGAGCGACAGCGCCAGCGGGAAGCCGTGCGTGAAGGCCAGGACGGCCTGATGCTGATCATCGGGGATGCGGCGGTGAGTCAGGAACGCGCGGCTCTCCGCGGGGCTGAGATTGCGCAGCGGCAGCACGCGAATGAGCGCCTGCCAGCCGGCGTCGGCGCTCCACGCGGCGGCGGGTGGCTCGCGCCCGGCAAAGACCATCAACACGCTTTCAGACAGCTGCGGCAGAAACGTCTCACGCAGCCAGGCATCAAGCGGCTGAAGAATCTCGGCGGTATCCACCAGAATGATCATCCGGTCTGCTTCGCGGCCCAACACGTCCAGCGGAGAATCCGCAGCGTCCAGGCCCATCAATGAGCGCAGGGCGCCGACAAAAGCCTCGGGTACGGGTTCGATGGTGCGCGCGTCGAGATAGAACGAACGCGCCTGAGCAGCTTCGCTCAGGCGCTTAAACTCGTGGAGCAGCGCGGTCTTGCCCACCCCGCCCGGACCAACTACAAACATGATCTGAAACGGCAGATCGGCCGCCGACAGTGCCGCTTGAAACACACCCAGCTCCGCAGCCCGGCCGACAAATTGACGGCGGCGTGCCGCGTTCAACCGCTCCCCCAGGCTCGCAGGCATAAGTGCCTCCCCCTTGGTGAAAAAGTATACCCGATCGGGTGAGCAAGTCAATCGGCGCACCGTTGGCGTGATATACTGATTCCAGGCCACTGCCCGATCGACGGGCGTTTCAATCGATCCTGAGGGAAAGCGGAACATGAGCCGCTCTATCAAGATTCCGCGCAATCTGCCGCTTCCGGTTACCCGGTTCATCGGGCGCGAGCGCGAGATCGCAGAAGTCCGGCGACTGTTGATGTCCACGCGCTTGCTGACCTTGACCGGCCCGGGCGGCTGCGGCAAGACCCGGCTGGCCGTCGCCGTGGCGGAAAGCCTGCTGAAGTCATCGAGATTCGAGCATGGCGTCTGGTTTGTCGATCTGGCCGGGCTGGATGCGCCGCCTCTCATCCCGCAAGCGGTAGCGACAACGCTGGGCGTGTCCGAAGCGCAGGATCGCTCGCTTGGCGAAACCCTGGCGGACTACCTTCAACCCAAGAAGTTGCTGCTCATCCTCGACAATTGTGAACACCTGCTGGCGGGCTGCGCGGAACTGGCGCAGAGTCTGCTCGACGCTTGTCCACACCTGCACATCCTGGCGACGAGTCGTGAGCCGCTGAATCTGCCGTTTGAACTAACGTGGCTGGTGCCGTCACTGGCATTGCCCGAATTGCCATACTCTGTGCCATTCACCCAGCTGGCAAAAACCGACGCGATAAAGTTGTTCGCGGCGCGCGCCGGCGCTGCTCTGCCGGGCTTTGCACTCAACCCGGCCAATGCCGCTCTTGTGGAACGCATCTGCCGCCGGCTGGATGGCATTCCACTGGCCATTGAACTGGCCGCCGCGCGCGTAAAGCTGCTGGACCTCGAACAGATTGCAGCGCGCATCGACAACAGCCTGCAACTCTTGACCCACGGCGACCGTGCCGCCGCGCCGCGCCATCAGACCATGCGCGCCGCGCTCGACTGGAGTTACCGCTTGTTGTTGCCGCGCGAGCAGATCGTCTTTCGGCGTGTGGCTGCGTTTGCCGGCAGCTTCACCCTTGACGCAGTGGAAGCGATCTGCGCTGATCCCGAGTCCCCGGATAATGTCTTGCAGGCAGCAGATGTCCTCGACGTGTTATCCGATCTGTCGGATAAATCGCTGGTCCTGATCGCCGAGCGCGAACCGGGCGAAGCGGTGCGCTATCGGCTGCTGGAACCGATCCGGCAATACGCGCTCGATCAGTTGCGCGCCGCGGGCGAGGAAACGATCATCCGCGATCGGCAGCTGGCCTACTCGAGCGAACTTGCCGAACAAGCAGAGCCAAACACCAAAGGCGCCGATCAATTACTCTGGCTCAAACGTCTGGATAAAGAGCACGATAATTTCCGCGCTGCGCTGGCGTGGAGTGTCCAATCGGATAATGGCAGCATCGGCGGGTTGAGGCTGTCGAAGGCGCTGCATGGGTTCTGGGAGCGACGCGGCCATTGGAGCGAGGGACGCCGCTGGTTGCAGCAGGCGATTGCAGCTTACGACGCCCGGCGGGAAGCCCAATCCCCGATTGGCGATCTCCACCTGGCGCGAGCCATTGTGGCCGAGGGTTGGCTGGCTTATGCGCAGGGTGATTACGGCGGCAAGCGCGACTGGCTGCAAAGGGGCCTCGCTTTGGCGCAGGCGCTGGACGATCCGATCACCGTGTCATACGGATTGGCGCTGCAGGCGCAGCTAACCTCGTATGCGGGCAACTTGTCTGACGCACTGCCTCTCTCCGCGGCCGGCATCGCCAGCGCGCGACGATCGGGCGATCAGTGGATGCTGGCCTGGGTCAGTTACATCCACGGCATGATCGTCTACCGCCGGGACGAGGCAGCGGCGCGCACTATGCTGGAGGAAAGCACACAGCTCTTTCGAGACACGGGGGACAAACGCTCGATTGCCAAATGTCTGAACGTGATGGGCTACATTGCAGCAAACGCCGGCCAACCGGACGCTGCTCGCGATTTGTTCGAAGAAGCGCTGGCCATCGGCAATGAATTGGCGGATAAGAATCTGCAGCTCGTCGAGTCGGTCAACCTGGCTCATCTGGCGCGGCTTCAGGGTGACCTGCTGCGCGCGGCCGGGCTGTATGAGCAAGTATTAGCGCAGGCGCGGGATTGGGGTCAAAAAGATGTGAGTGCCGGGAGCCTGGAAGGACTGGGGCACATTCGTTTGGCCCAGGGCGATCTCAACGCGGCAAGCGCGCTCTTGCGAGAGAGCCTGCGGCTCTTCCGGGAGATTGGCTACGAGATCGCTATTCTCACCGTGTTGGCGGGGTTGAGTCGAATTGCTGCGGAGCGAGGAGGCACTGCTGAAGCGGCGAAAGTGCTGGGCGCTATCGATGCCCATGTAACCGTAAATGCCGCGCGGCTCGACGCCGACATCGCGGCCACGCTGACACAGGATAACACCGCAGTGCGCGCCGTGCTGACCGCAGAGGAATTTGAAACGAATTATGCCATTGGGCAGGAATGGACGCTCGATCAAGCAAGCCGGGCTGTGGAGCATCTTTTACAGGACAGGGTAACGGCGATCAAGATTGCGTCTGCCGGCCCGCAGCTGCGGCTCTGCGCGCTGGGCGTCTCGCGTGTCCTTGCCGACGAACGGGCGCTGACAACCTGGCCCTACGCGCGTGTCAAAGAGCTGTTGTTCTATCTGGCATCCTATCCGGCGCGCACCAAGACGCAGATCGGCTTGGCGTTGTGGCCGGAGGCTTCGTCCAAACAGCTGCGCAACAATCTGGGCATCACCCTCTATCACTTGCGCCGCGTCCTGGGCAATCCGCACTGGATACTCTTTGAAGATGAAGTCTATCGCTTCAACCGCGCGCTCAATTATGAGTACGACGTTGAAGTGTTTGAGGTCAATCTAGTACAGTCCAGCCGCGCACAGACTCAGGCACCCGATCGAGCGATCGCGCTCCTGCAGGAAGCCGTCGCGCTCTATCACGGCGATTTCGCCGAGGATATCCTCGACGGCGACTGGTTTTTGCTGCGGCGCGAGGAGCTGCGCCGCAAATATCTCGACGCGCTGCTTAACCTGGGGCAGTTGCTCTTCACCCAGCATGAGTATGCGCGCGCCGCAGAAGCCTACCGGCGGACACTTGAAAAGGATGAAATGCTGGAAGAAGCGCATCGTGAACTCATGCGCTGCTACGCGCGGCTGGGCGAGCGCGGCCAGGCCCTGCGGCATTATCGGACCTTTGAGCAGCTGATGCGTGATGAACTCGGCTCGGCGCCCGCAGGCGAGAGTGTGGCGCTCTACGAGCGCTTGAAACGCGGTCAAGAAGTTTAGCTCGATCCGGCTGCCATCCCCGCTTGTGCAAGCGTGATCAATACCAATCTCTTACCCTCATTTAAGCACTCTTTATAGCACCTGTTAAAGCGCTCCTTGCTATCCTGTGGCGCAAGCCAATGGATACCGCCACGCGCCGTCCCACATCCTATCTCGTTTCGATCTGGTCAGAGCGCGCCGCCGATGGCACAACCATCTGGCACGGCGTGCTGGTGACGTCGGCCGGGCAGCGTCTGCCGTTCGCGACGTTGGCGCAGCTCGATCGGTGGCTGTGTGAACTCGTCGGCTGGCAGGATCAGCCCCAGGACGGTGAAATCGAGTCAACCCGATAGTGTGTATCGCCCAATGTAATCGACGCGGGCCCAACGTGCCCTGTCCGCCATCCAAATAACTCGGCCAAAGGGAGGCTGATCGTGAATCGCACACGCTTTCTCACAAGCAGTCTGCTGATCGTCATCGTTCTCGTCGTGCTGATCGGCGCAGTAGTCGCCGCACAGGGAGCAACCCCGAGTTCGTCCGCTGCAGCCACCGACATAGTCCGGCAGCCCCGCCCGCATCCCACCTCTCACCTGTCGGTCGCCCCGGCGTCGATCTGGCCGGATGGCATCGTGCGCAGTCCGCGGCCACATCCCACCTCGCATATCGAGATATTGGTCGATCGGCCATAAAGGATATGAAGCCCGGGGAGGAGTCATCGTGAAGAGTCACACTGCGGCCGTCAGGGCCGTTCGATTGAGCTTGATCGCGGCCTTGATCGGCGGCGTGATGATTGCACTTCATGGAACGCCCATCGCCCGCGCCGCCACCATCGCCGTCAACACCACCGCCGACGAGGTCAACACAGATGGCGACTGTTCGCTGCGCGAGGCCATCATCGCCGCCAACACCGACACGGCGGTGGATGCCTGTCCCGCCGGTAACGGCGCGGATACCATTAGCTTGCCCGGCGGCCTGTACATCCTATCGATCGCGCCGATTATTGGCGATGATCCTGCCTCGGGCGATCTGGACATCACCGCCGATCTCACGTTAGCGGGCGCCGGACCGGTCATTACGGCCATTGAAGCCAACGGGCTTGATCGGGTGTTTGAAATTTCGGGCGGCAGCTCGGTGTCAATCTCACGCTTGACGGTACAGGGAGGCAATACCACCACTGCGGGCAGCGGGGTGCGTGTGACAGGCACATCCGTCTTGAATCTGGCCATGGTGCGGCTTGTTAGCAACGTGGGCAGCGCGGCGATCTATGTTCTCAGCGGTTCAAGCCTGAACGTTTTCAGCAGCCGGATCGAAAACAACACGAGCGGCGGTGTCTATCTTCAGCCCAACACCACCTCGATCATCCGCGACAGCACCCTGAGCAATAACACCAATACGAATGGCGGCGGCGCGATTAGCTCGTTGGGCACACTCACGCTCGTGAACAGCACGCTCAGCGGCAACAGCGCCGATAGCAGCGGCGGAGGCCTGCTCAATACCGGCACGGCCGATCTCTACAATGTGACCATTGTCAGCAATACGGTTAGCCTGACTTCTGGCGGCGCGACCGGCGGCGGAATTTATAACGGCGCCAACGCGACGCTGACACTGCGCAACAGCCTGATTGCCAACAACATCGACGCTTCGACTTTGCAGGTCTTCAATGATTGCTCGGGCACGGTAACCAGTCAAGGTTACAACTTGATTGAGGATACGACCGGTTGCACCATCAACGGCGTGACCACCGGCAACATCACTGGCAGCGATCCGAAGGTGGACGCGTTAGCCAACAATGGCGGTCCTGCATTCACCCATGCGCTGAATGCAGGCAGCCCCGCTATCAATGCCGGCGATATACTCGGCTGCCGCGATCAGGCCAACAGCCTGCTGTTGACCGATCAGCGCTCATATCTGCGCGATGGCGTGTGCGACATCGGCGCCTACGAATACAACTCGCCGGGGCAGGCCACGCCGACCAGTACGCCCACGGCGACGAACACCGCCACGCCTACGCGCACGTCAACGGCCACGCCGACGAGGACAGCCACGCCCACTCGAACGCCGACCGCCACACCGACTGAGACGGCGACACCGACCGCGACCAGCACGTCAACATCAACGCCGACTGCCACGCCGACGAATACGTCCGGCCCGTCGCCGACTTCAACTTCAACTGCAACACACACGCCAACCGCAACGGTGACACGCACGCCAACTGTCACGCCGACCAACACACCCGGCCCATCACCGACTTCAACCTCAACGCCGACGGTTACCCCGACGAACACGCCCGGCCCATCGCTAACGGCCACTTGGACGCCGACAGCAACTGCAACCTGCGTGCCCGGCCCGGATGGCTGCATATCGACGCCGACGCCCACACCCCCGCCGGCGCTCAATCATTGGCTGTATCTGCCGTTGATTCAGAAGTAAGGCCATTGTCAGACGAGATCACCATCAGGGAGGAGATCATGTTGTTACCGACCGTGTTTGAACCCGACGTGCGCTTTGCGCTTGCGCCAGTCGATGCCGCCTTTGAAGAATTTCGACGCGCTTACCCAGCCTATGATTCAACGCGCCTACTCGACGACTTGCGCGCCACCGAATACGCGCGGCTCGATCGGCTGGATCACGTCTATCTGGATTACACGGGCGGCGGGCTGTATGCCGAATCGCAACTGCGCGATCACATGGCGCTGCTCAACGACGGTGTCTTCGGCAATCCGCATTCCAAGAACTTGACTTCGCTGGCGATGACGCAGTTGGTCGAACAGGCGCGCGACTACGTGTTGCGCTTCTTCAACGCTTCGCCCGACGAGTATACGGTGATCTTCACCGCCAACTCGACGGGCGCTCTCAGACTCATCGGCGAGTCGTATCCTTTTGGGCCGGGCGATACGTACCTGCTGACCTTCGACAATCACAACTCGGTGAACGGCATTCGTGAATTTGCTCGCGCCAAAGGCGCGGCGGTTCACTACATCCCGATCGTTCCGCCTGACCTCCGCGTGGCTGAAGACACCCTGACGCACGCATTGAATGCCGTGCAACCCGGCGCACACAACTTATTCGCCTATCCGGCGCAATCCAACTTCACGGGCGTGCAGCATCCGCTGGAATGGATCGCCGAGGCCCAATCGAAAGGCTGGGACGTGCTGCTCGACGCCGCCTCGTTCGCGCCGACCAATCGGCTTGATCTCAGCCAATGGCATCCCGACTTTGTCGATCTCTCTTTCTACAAGATGTTTGGTTATCCCACCGGCGCGGGCTGCTTAATCGCACGCAAAGTCGCTATGCAGAAGTTGCGGCGTCCGTGGTATTCGGGCGGCACGATCACGTTCTCGTCGGTCGTTGCCTTTGATCATTACCTCACGCCCGGCCCGGCGAGTTTCGAGGATGGCACGGTCAACTATCTGAACATCCCCGCGATCGAGATCGGCCTCAAATGGATCGAAGCGATCGGCCTCGATGTGATCCACACGCGCGTCATGTGTCTGACCGGCTGGCTGATCGATCAACTGCTGGCGCTGCGGCACAGCAACGGCCGGCCGCTGATTCGGCTCTACGGGCCGCCCACCACCGATCGGCGCGGTGGCACGATCCAGGTCAACTTTTTCGATCGCAATGGCGAGATGTTCAGTTGCTACGATTTGGAGAAGTTGGCGAATGAAGAACGCATTTCACTGCGGGCGGGCTGTCATTGCAATCCGGGCGCGCGTGAAGCGGCGCTGGGCTTTACGCGCGATGATCTGGCAGTCTGTTTTCGAGATAAGGATCACCTGACCTTTGAACAGTTTCTACAAAACATCGACGGCAAGACCACCGGCGCGCTGCGCGCCTCGATCGGGTTGGCGAGCAACTTCGCGGATGTTTACAAGTACGTGCAGTTTGCCGGGCGTTTTCTCGATCGGGTTGGCGCATGATCGTGTTACGACTCAGACATCGTGCACTGCGTTCACCACGAAGCAGGAAAACATGGCGGGAACCGTCATGCCCGAACACATGCGGTGCAGTGCTCCCGCGCTTCTATCGGGCATCCAAATTCGCGGCTGACACAGCCTTTGGATTCCCGCCAGAAACACGCGGGAATGACAACGCAGCGTCACAGCTAAGTAGCTCCGAATTTAGGAAGTAGGTACCGGCATGAACAACTCTCGCTTCCTCAAACTCAGTGGCTCTCTCCTGCTGCTGATCTTCCTCGGCAGCCTGCTCTGGGTGGTGATCCCCATTCGTCGCGCGTTAGCCTCTACCATCACGGTCACGACGACGACCGACGATAACACCGTCAACGGCAACTGCACGCTGCGCGAGGCTGTCATCGCCGCTAACACGAACACAGCGGTGGATGTCTGTCCAGCCGGCAGCGGCGCGGATACCATCATCCTGCCGACTGGTACGTTCACCTTTACGCTGGCCGGCACCGGCGAGAATAGCGCCGCGACCGGCGACCTGGACATTCTTGGCGATCTAACGCTGGAGGGCGCCGGCCCGCTCCTGACCATCCTCGACGCCAACGGTCTGGAGCGTCTCTTCGAGATCTTTGGCGCCAGCCGTTTGTCGATTGCACGGCTCACCCTGCAGGGCGGCAACTCATCAGCGAAAACAACCTCGGCGGCGGCCTGTATCTGCAAGTCTCGACGACCACCGTCATCCGCGACAGCACCATCAGCGGCAACCACGCCCAGTCCGCTGCCGGAATCCTCTCGAGCGGAATACTGGTCATGGTGAACAGCACCGTGAGCGGCAACGTCGCGGACACCACCGGCGGCGGCCTGTCGAACGGCGACGTGGCCAGCCTGTACAACGTCACGGTGGCCGATAACACCGCCGGCGCCAATGGTATCAACGGCAACGGGGGCGGCATCGCCAACAGCCTTGGCTCACTGACTCTCCGCAACAGCATCGTCGCCAATAACGCGGACTTGTCCGCTCCCTCATACCCTGACTGCGCTGGAACGCTGACCAGCGCGGCCAACAACCTGATCGAAAACGTATTCGGCTGCTCCATCACCGGCGATACCAGTGGCAACCTGACCGGCGTCGATCCCGTTCTCGACGCGCTGGGGTTCAACGGCGGGACTCAAACTCACGCCTTGTTGGCGGGCAGCCCGGCGATCAATGCCGGCAATCCCGTCGACTGTGTTGACGAGAACGGCGCCGTGCTGCTCACCGATCAACGCTCGTACTTGCGCGCCGGACGATGTGACATCGGCGCCTACGAATACAACTCGCCGGGGCCGGCCACGCCGACCAATATACCCACGGGAACGAGCATCGCCACGCCCACTCGCACGCCGACCGCTACGCAGACGCCGACTCCAACCCCCACGCCCACCCTGCCGGCGCTTCCGCATGTGGCTTATCTCCCGCTCATCGTGAATGATTCAGGCGCTACCGCTACACCGACCAGCACCGCCACACCAACCGCTACCGCGACCAAAACACCCACGGCGACCGGGACTAAAACGCCGACACCGACGCTGGACACCACGCCCCCGCCGATGCCCACGCCCACGCCGATCGAAGGTTATGGGTTCATCGACATCGTCGACAATCAGTATCAGCCGGCTCTCATCACCCTCCACGCCAACAGCATCGTCAGCTGGGAGAACCTCGATCTGACCGACCATTCGGTGACGAGCGATACGGGCGTGTGGGATAGTGGGACGCTGGTCCATGGTCAGAAATATCAATTTACCTTTACCACGGTCGGCCGCTATCCCTATCACTGCACGTTCCACCCGGGCACGACTGGCATGGTCATTGTGGTTCCGTAGCGGCGCACGGTCGATCAAGTTTTGCCGGATTTTGGATTTGGGAGGCGTGTTCTATAATGACTGCATGCCTGCGCCAGTTTTAGCCACCAAAATATATCTTCCACTGCCTCGACCCAACTTTGTCCGTCGTCACCGGCTGAGTGCTCGACTGAATGAGGGGCTGGCTTCAGGTCGCAAACTCACGCTCGTCTCGGCCCCAGCCGGCTTTGGCAAAACCACGCTGGTCAGCCAGTGGATTGATGATTGTCGAATGCTGAATGCTGATTGGAAAAGCAATCGGAGTGGTTCCAATCAACAATCAGCAATCAACCATCTCCAATTCTGTTGGTTGTCGCTGGACGAAAACGACAGCGATCTCTCGCGTTTTCTGACGTACCTCATCGCAGCGTTGCAGACGATTGCGCCCACGGCTGGGGAAGCAACGTTGAATGCGTTACAGTCCTCGCAGCCGCCGCCGGTCGATGTGCTGCTGACGGCCTTGTTGAATGACATCACTTCACTGGGCGCTGTGGTGCTCATCCTCGACGATTACCATGTGATCGAATCCCCGGCGATTGATGAAGCGCTGATCTTCTTCGTCGAGCATCTGCCGCCGCAGCTGCGCTTGGTCATTGCCAGCCGAGAGGATCCCCCGCTCCCGCTGGCCCGGCTCCGCGCGCGCGGTCAACTCACCGAACTGCGCGCCGCCGATCTGCGCTTCACGCCCGATGAGGCTGCTGAGTTTCTCAACGAGGTCATGCAGCTCAACTTGTTGGCCGCCGACATCGCCGCGCTGGAGTCGCGCACCGAAGGGTGGATCGCGGGCTTGCAGTTGGCGGCGCTCTCGATGCAGGGCCGATCAGACACCGCCGGGTTCATTCAGGCCTTCACGGGCAGTCATCGCTTTGTGCTGGACTATTTGATGGAAGAGGTCTTGCAGCGCCAGCCTGACAACGTGCGCCAGTTCCTGCTGCAAACCTCCATTCTCGATCGGTTGTGCGGTCCGCTGTGCGATGCAATCACTGACCGCGTCGATGGCCGCGCCCAATTGGCGGCGCTGGAACGCAGCAACCTCTTCGTCGTGCCGCTGGACGATCAACGCCAGTGGTGGCGCTATCACCATCTCTTTGCGGAGGTGTTGCAAGCGCACTTGAAAGAGGCACAGGCCGATCGGGTGCCCACGCTCCATCGGTGCGCGAGCCTCTGGTTCGAGCAGCATGATCAGCCCGCTGATGCGATCCGCCATGCGTTAGCCGCTGAAGATTTCGATCGTGCGGCGAATCTGATCGAGCGCATCTGGCTTGAGATGGATCTCAATTACCAGTCGGCCGCGTGGTTGAACTGGGCGAGACAGCTGCCGGATGATCTGATCTGCGCTCATCCGGTATTGTGCCTGGGTTATGCGTGGGCGCTGTTGAACGGCGGCGAATTGGAAGCCAGCGAGGCGTGGTTGCGCGCGGCTGAACGCTGGTTGGAACCGGCGGATGAATCACAGCCGATCGTGGTGGACGAAGCCGAGTTTCGATCGCTGCCGGCCTCGATCGCGGGTGCGCGGGCCTATCGCGCGCTGGCGTTGGGTGACATCGCTAACACAAAAGTTCATGCGCATCAGACGCTTGCGCTTGTCCCCAAAGATGATCGCGTCCGGCGCACGCAAGCCACCGCGCTGCTGGGCATGGCCGAATATGCCGACGGTGATTTAGCCGCGGCCGAGCACCACTTCCTGAATTTTCAGGCGCTGATGTGGCAAGTCGGCGACCTCGCCAACGCCATCGGCATTACTTTTATTCTGGCAAACATTCAGCTGGTACAGGGCCGTCTTCGCGAAGTCGTGCGTGCCTATCAGCAGTCGTTGGAACTGGCACAGCAGCGCGGCACACCGTTCTTCATCGGCGTGTCCGATCTGTATCGCGGCCTCAGCGAAGTGTTGTGTGAACAAGGCGATCTCGAAGCGGCGGCGCAGCACTTACAGACCGCTCAGCAATTGGGCGAGCGCGGCGCACTGACTGGCTGGCCGCATCGCCTGGGTATTGCGCAAGCGCGCGTGGCAGCCGCACAGGGTAATCTGTCCGGTGCGCTTGAATTGCTGGACGAAGCGGAACGACAGTACGTGCGCAACCCGCTGCCCGATCAGCCCATCGCGGCGATGAAGGCTCGCGTGTGGATCAGGCAGGAACAGATCAGCGAAGCCACGGCGTGGGCGCGTGAGCAAGCCCTCTCACCCGACGATGAGCTCAGCTACCTGCGCGAATTCGATCACCTCACGCTGGCGCGCGTGCTCATCGCTCGTTACCGGAACGATCGAGACGAGGGATCGATCCGTGAGGCGCTGCGCCTGTTGGATCGTCTGCTGCAAGCCGCGGAAGAAGGCGGTCGCACCGGCAGCGTGATCGAAATCCTGTTGCTGCAAGCACTCGCCCGGCACACACAGGGCGACCTTGCGTCAGCAATCGCCGCGCTCGATCGTGCTCTGACGTTGGCGGAACCGGAAGGCTACGTGCGCCTGTTTGCGGACGAAGGCGAACCCTTACGATTGTTGATTGTAGATTTTAGATTGCAGATTGAAAAGCAAAAGCGCACTCTGCAGCGGAAGATAATCGCCTACCTCGAAAAACTTCAGGCAGCCTGCACACCAGCCCCGCCACTCCAATCAGCATTCAGCAATCAGCATTCAGCAATGCTGGAGCCGTTGAGCGAACGCGAATTGGACGTGCTGAAGCTGCTCGGCACGGAGTTGAGCGGGCCGGAAATCGCCGATCGGCTGAGCGTGTCGCTGAACACGCTGCGCACGCACACGAAGAACATCTACAGCAAACTCGGCGTCAACAATCGCCGGGCAGCCATCCGCCGCGCGGAAGAGCTCGATTTGTTGTAACGGACCTGAGCGTGCGTCATGCCCGAATGCTTTTATCGGGCATCCAGTGCGCCAATTGGCGAACCATGTTGGTCGAATGCTGGATTCCCGCCAGAAGCGCGCGGGAATGACCGTGTCAACACAATCTCCACCTGTCGCATTTCACGGCCTTGGCGCAACCCGTCGGGGCCGTTTGTTTTCCGCGCAGCCCGACTCACCCACTCCCCCTCTCCTGAATTCGCTGTTTGAATTCAGGAGAGGGGGCCGGGGGTGAGGCTTAACAATCACCCCCTCGATCACCACATGATGTGATGACGGCTCACCATCTTCGTTGGTATTCTGTATTCGAAGACCAACGAGGCACGGCATGCGCGACACCCGCCCAGTCATTCCCAATCCGCACGGACCGGCGACCTACGAGATTCGCCTGAAGGGCCTCCTGCCCGATCGGTGGGCCGGGTGGTTCGAAGAAGTATCAATCGGGCTGGAAGAGGACGGCACGACGCGGCTGATCTGCGCGGTGATCGATCAATCGGCGCTGTACGGCCTGATCAAGAGAGTGCGCAGCCTGGGCCTGCCGCTGTTGTCAGTCAATCGAATTGAACTCCATCAATCTTCTGGAGGTAAATGATGTCTGCGATGAAAGTCTGCGTTATCGGGGCGTCCGGCAAGCTGGGCCAGTATATGGTGCAACACGCGCTCGAGCGAGGCTATGAAGTGGTGGGCGTCTGCCGCCTAAGGAGCGTGAGCAAACTCGGCGCATTCAAGAGCCGCATCACTATCGTCCCCGGTGCGACGAACGATCGGGCCGTGATCAGGCGGGCAGTGGCCGGCTGCGATGGCGTGCTCACCGTGCTGGTGCCGTGGGGCAATCAGCATTACTCATCGGGCACCGCTCAGGCTGTGCTCGATTACGCTCACCCCGCCGCGCGGTTGATCTTTTCCTGCGGCTGGCACATCACCTACGATGGGCAGGATTTGTATCCGCCGTCCCTGATCCACGCAGCCCCGGCCATCGTCGGCTGCCGCACGCCGTCGGCGCTGGCCTATGCTGCCGCTCATTGAACACGATCAAATCAATCCTGGAGGAATCATCATGAAAGCCATCGTCTATACCGAATACGGATCGCCAGATGTGCTGCACCTTGCCGAAGTGGCGAAGCCCGAGCCGAAGGATAACGAAGTCTTGATCCGCATCCATGCCACGCCCGTGAATTTTGGAGACTTGATGGGTCGCAATTTCAAGAGCGTCACGCCACGCAAATTCAACATGCCGATTTTACTCTGGCTGCCCGCGCGCCTGGCCTTTGGCTTTAATAAGCCGCGCAAACTTATCCTGGGCAGCGAGTTCGCCGGGGAAGTGGAAGCGATCGGCAAGGCCGTGACACGCTTCAAGCCGGGCGATCAGGTCTTCGGTTATCGCGGCCCGAACATGGGCGCTTACGCCGAATATGTGTGCGTGCCCGAAGACAGCATGCTGGCGCTTAAGCCGGCGAACATGACCTTTGAGGAAGCGGCGGCTGTGCCCTATGGCGCGTTGACGGCACTGAGTTTGCTGCGCAAGGTCAACTTGCAGCCCGGGCAAAAGGTGCTGATCAACGGCGCATCGGGCGGCATTGGATCGGCAGCGGTGCAGCTGAGCAAATACTTCGGCGCAGAAGTGACGGGCGTGTGCGGCACACCGCGCCTGGGCTTCGTGAAAGCGTTGGGCGCGGACAAAGTCATCGATTACACGAAGGAAGATTTCACCCGCGATGGCGAGACTTACGATGTGATCTTCGACATCTTGGGCAAGAGTTCGCTCCGGCGTGGCAAGCGCTCGCTCAAACCCAACGGACGCTATCTGTTCGCCAGCTTCAAGATGAAGCACCTGGCGCAGATGCTGTGGTCGAAGATCGTAGGCGGCCCGCAGGTGATCTGCGCGTTTTCGAGCGAAAAGCCGGAAGACCTGATCTTCATCAAAGACCTGATCGAGGCCGGGCAGTACAAGGTCATCATCGACAAACGCTACCGCATGGAACAAGCCGCCGAGGCGCACTGGTACGTCGAGCAGGGGCACAGTCGGGGAAAGGTCGTAATCGCCCTGGCCGGATCGTTTTCTACTTCGAGCGCGTCGTAGCAGCGGGGGCTTCTTCGTCGCTGCAGACGATGGCGCAACCTGACCGCCCTGCAGCTTGCGACCCACACCCCTGTCCACCAACGGATCATCGGACAGCCACCCTGCCGATGGGATTGCCAGGCACCCCGGCTGCCAGTTCCACAATCAACCCGCCAATGTGTCTTTCGATGCATGACACTCACCCCGGTTGACGGGTATAGTGAGCCTGTCACAGTTGGCAAAGGCGAAACTGGCGCTCCGTCGGGAGCGTGACCGGCTTGGGAGGAAAACCATGAAAATTCTCATTCGGCTCGTGCTGTTGATGAGCTTTGTCCTGGGCAGCGCCTGGCTGCCGTCCACGGCTACGCGCGCCATGACCCTGAATGAGCCGCCCGCAAGCGTCGAGGCGGCCACCTCATTTCCCGCGCAGCCGCCGGGGGCGGTGCTGCCCACGATCGCTCTCTCTGCCTCGCACGGCCAGAGCGGCGATTCGATCACGGTGTCGGGGCAGGGCGTAGCGCCTTATCCCGGCGTGCGCGTGGCGTGGCTGTTGAGCGATTCAACCCTGACCGCCAAAGTCGTCAGCGTCGCGGCGAATAACGCCTACTCCGCGACGATCAGCGTGCCCGCCGATGTGACACCCGGCCCGGCGCGCATCTGCGCGGCCGTCACCGGCACCGATCTGGCCGGCTTTGCGTGCGCGAACTTCACGATCGATTTGCCCGCGCCCGGCAGCGTGCAAGGGACGATTCCATTAACGGCGATGAATGCGCCGCAAAGTGTGAGTGCACCACAAACGATCACCGCGACCGTGAAGTTGTACGATCAGCAGGGCAAGGTCATCGGCAGCGCGCCGATCCAGAACGATGGATCGTTCAACGTCGCCAATGTGCCGCCCGGATCGTACACGGCGGGCGTGGCCGGCAGCGTACCGGTGCTGGTCACGACGAAGCCCGTCACCGTGCAGAGCGCGCAGTTATCCACCGTCAACTTCACGCCGTTCACGCAGTGCTATGCGGCGAGTGTGGTGGCGATACGCATCACGCCCACCGGCAAGCCCACCAGCCAGTTCGACTTCGGCACGTACCTGTCGTTCTGGCCCTACAGCCCCGATCCCAAGCCGGTGTTTGAAGCCGATCTGCAAGTGGCGAGCGGCGCCAGCGTGAGCGGCGTGGCGTTCCGAGTTACCGGCGTCAACGGCAGTACCACCATCATGGGGTTCCCGGGCGCACCCGTGGCCGGCACCACTTACGCCATCACGCGCACCATCGGCGACTGGCTGCCCGGCATCAACCTGTTAAAGGTCGAGCCGACGGTCACTTACCCCGGCCACCCCGGCTGCTATGTCGGTTCACCGCTCACCAAGCGTGTCAACGTCATTCAGCATCCTATGACGCCCACGGCTTTGCAGCACTACAACGATCGGCGCATTCAGGATACCCAATGGGACGGCAGCCGCTACACCTTCAAGATCAGCATGCCCGACAACTACAACAGCTTCGACATCATCTCGCCGCCGCCGTTTTTCCAGAACGGCGAGCAGCTCCTGCCGACGATGTTCCCCAACCCGGCGCCCAGCTTCCCTTATCTGGGCGCAACCGAAAACAAACACGGCACGGCCTTTTCGATGTCGGGCACGATCGATCTGGACGGCGTCGTGACCTTCACCGCCATGCGCGGGCGCACCGGGCTGTTCGCGTTGAGTCAACGCGGCATCAACGGCGAGCACGCCTTCCTGCCGGAGAGTGTAGAAGGTCTGCCGGCGCTGGCGGCGCTGCCCGCCGTGATCGATCAGGTCGAGCAACGATCAGGCTTGCTGGCGGCGTCGGGCGCGACGGCCTCCAGTTTTCCGCCGACCTTCAACAGTCTGCGCGACCTGAACTTCAGCTTCGGCCCGGAGACGCTGTTCCCCTTCGATGTGGAAGTGCCGATTTATGACGGGCCGGTGGCCTCGTTCTATGGAGTGCTCAACGCCAAAGTCAGCGTGAATACCGGCATCAGCGGCGAGGTGATCATGCAGGGCACCATCTGGCCGTTGGCCCCGGACCTGGAGATGAGCGCGCGCGCCCGGGTCAGTCCGCGCGTCGACGTGAGCGCCAGCGGTGACTTCCTCGGTTTGATCGGCGTCGGCGTCACGTCGCGCACTGAAGGCACCATCATCATGCCCGCGAAGGTGAGCAGTAAAGACAGTCGGCTGGCGTGGCTCGAAGATCCCTGCATGCGCCTGCAGGTTCTCTTGTACTTCTGGATATCGATCACCATCAAGCAATGGGCGACGGATCCGATCTCGATGATCGATTACACCAACGGCGCGTGTCCCGCAGCCCGATTGGCTTCTGCACCCGACGCGGCCCCGGCGCAGCCCCGGCTGTTCGCCGCGCCGGATGTGATCAGCGGCCCGGCCGGCCGGATGTTGTCGGTATACGTCGAAGACACCTCACCCAATACGCCCAATCGCGTTCCCAAAGTGATGGCGCGCTTCTGGAACACCGGCAGCCAGCAATGGGGGCCGGCGGTCGCGCTGACCGATGGCACGCACATGGTGCAAGACCCGGCTGGCGCGTTTTACGGCGGCGGTGACAACGCCATCGTGGCGTGGACGGAACTGCCGTTGACGCTGGCCGAAGAAGAAGCGCTGGGCACGGATCTCGACGCCGTGCTCGCCCGTCAGGAAATTTTCTATGCCACGTGGAACGGCACGCAGTGGAGCGCGCCGACGCGCCTGACCAACGATACGGTGGCCGATGGCAAAGCCGCTTTCGCGGGCGACGACTTCGGTTCAACGCTGGCGTGGATTCGGGACACCGATGGTTCGGTGACGACCCGACGGGATCTGCGCGTGGCCGTGCAGGATTGGAACACCAGCGGCGCGATCTCCGGCACGATGACGGTGTTGTCTTCGACGCTGAACAGCATGGCCTCGCAGGTCGCCGTGGCTCGATCGAGCAGCGGGGGAACCTCGCGACGCGCGCTGGCCTGGATCACCGACATCGACGGCGAGATCACCACCGGCATCGATCGCGAGATCGCCATCGCCGACTGGAATGGCAGCAAGTGGAACGTGGCTGTGCCCATCATCGCCGCGGCGATGAATGCGCCCGAAGCGCCGAGCATCGCGCTGGTTCCCGACAGCCAGGATGTGTATCTCGCGTTCATCGAGCGGCGCAAAGACCCCAACGGCACGGACAGCGGCATCGGCAACAACAGCGTGTTGTGGACGGCGCGGCGCACCGGCAGCAGCTGGCAGGCGTCGGCAGTGCTGGACGAAAACGGCCAGCGCGTGCGCGCCGAGGGGCCGCAGGTCAGCATCAGCACCGGCGGCGAAGCGTTGGTCGCCTTCCGCCGTTTCGGCACGGTGGGCACCAACGCCGAACTGGGTCAACTCGCGTTGACGAAGATCGCCAGCAATGGCGTCGGCTCAGCGCCGCTGTATCTGACCGACGAACCGCGCCAGCACTGGCAGCAGGCGATGGCCATCAACTCTGCAAACGATCAGGCGATGGTGATGAGTGTGGGACGCGCCGCCGCCAGTGGAAACGGCATGCAGGCTGCGTCGATCGCAGACACGCTCGAACGGGCTGATGCCGGGGCGCGTCCCCAGTTGAAGATCAACGCGCTATCGACCAACGACGATCCGATTGAAGCACTCGTCGTCGAACCCGGCGCCGATCCCGCGCTGGATGCGAAACTCAAGTTGTCGGCGGCGCACGCCGCGCCCGGCGCGAACGTCGTCGTGACGGCCACGCTGCGCAATGTGGGACGAGCGACGGCAACCGGGTTGACGGTGAATCTCTACGCGGGCACGCCGTTCAGCGGAAGTCTGATCGGCACGAAGGCCATCAGCGATACGGCCTTCAACGGCACGCGCGCGATCACGTTCACGGTTACGGCGGGCACAGGTTCGCAACCGATCTACGCGCAGGTGACGACGAGCGGCAGCAACGTCAGCACCGCCAACGACACGGCCACCGCCGATCTGGGCGCGCTCTTGCCGCCGTCGTTGGTGATCGTGCGACCGAGTCCGCGCCATACCGGCGCGCTGGAAATCGCGTGGCAGCCGCCGGCGATTGCGGGCATCGAAGGCTATCGCGTGTTGCGCAAGCAAGGGCAGGGCGGCACGTTCGAGTTGGTGGGCGAGGCGACGGGCATCGCACTGGTGGATATGCCCGTGCAGCGCAACGTCACCTACACTTACGTGGTTCAGGCGTACGATGCCAGCGGCGTGTTGTCTGAATACAGCGCCGAGGTGACCGGTTCGCTGCCGTTGAACAATGTCTATCTGCCGTTGATCAGGCGCTGATTGATGGGTTGGAACGTAGGGGCGATCCTTGCGATCGCCCCGTTTGTTAATGGCCTGGGCAACCGCAAGCGTTGCCCTTGCTTTTCCAACGACTCGCAGACCGCGAGGTGAATAATGAATGGTACATCAGACTCAGGCTGCATCTACGAAGTGCGTCTGCGCGGCCAGATCGCGCCGCGCTGGGCCGAGTGGTTCGACGGCCTGGCGATGACATACACCGCCGACGGCGATACGCTCCTGCGCGGCGCGGTGGCCGATCAGGCTGCGCTGCACGGCCTGCTGATCAAAGTGCGCGATCTGGGCTTGACCTTGTTGGCCGTGCAGCGCATGGCTTGAGTAAGAAATTTGTCAAAGATCGCAATCGACGCGAGGTGCAGGCGCGAGCAATAGTATAATCGCGTCATCAGCCAGGGTGACGCGCCCATGCCCAGCCCACCTCTACTCATCACCAAATTGTATATGCCGCCGCTGTCGCCGCAGATCGTGCCGCGGCCGCGTCTGACGCAGCGCTTGCAGGCGGCCGCCCCGCTGCTGTTGATCTCCGCGCCCCCCGGTTTTGGCAAGACCACCGTCATGCGCGAGTTCATCGCCGCGGCCGATCAACCCGCAGCGTGGTTGTCGCTGGATCCCGCCGACAATGATCCGCCGCGCTTCTGGCGCTACGTGCTCGGCGCGCTGCAAACCCTCTCCCCGCAGCTGGCCGACGAAGCGCTGACGTTGTTGCAGACCACGCCTGATCCGCCGCTGGAACTCATCGCCACCCTGATCCTCAACGCCATCGCCGAACAGCTGCCGGCCTTCACCCTTGTGCTGGACGATTATCATCAAATCGAGACGACGGCCATTCACACCAGCCTCGCGTACTTCATCGAACATCTGCCGCCCAATATGCGGCTGGCTCTGCTCACCCGATCGGACCCGCCGCTGCCACTGGCCCGGCTGCGCGCCCGCCGGCAAGTGGTGGAACTGCGCGTCAACGATCTGCGGTTCGAGGTCGATGAAGCGGCCGCGTTCCTGCGCCAGACCGCGGGCCTTGACCTGCCATCGTCCGACGTGGCGGCGATGGAGCAGCGCACCGAAGGCTGGATCACCGGCTTGCAGCTGGCGGCGCTGTCGCTGCGCGGCCGATCGGATGCACGCCAGTTCGTGCGCGAATTTACCGGCAGTCATCACTTCATCGCCGATTATCTGATCGACGAAGCGCTGGCGCAGCAAACGCCTGAAATACAAGACTTTCTATTGCGCACGTCCATCCTCGATCGATTGACCGGGCCGTTGTGCGACGTGGTCGTCGGGACCGAGCCGGGCCGCTCAGCCGAGCTGCTCGATCAATTGGTGCGCGCCAACTTGTTCTTGATCCCGCTGGACGAAGTTCGCACCTGGTTCCGCTATCACCATTTGTTTGCGGAGGTGCTGCGCAGTGTGTTGAAGCAGCGATTGCCCGGCGAGGTGGCGGACCTGTATGCGCGCGCTGCCGAGTGGCTGGCGGGCCACGGCTGGCTGGCCGAAGCCATCGATCTGGACCTGAAGGCCGGAGAGACCGATCGCGCTGCCGATCACCTGGCTCAGATCGTCGATACGCTGCGCGCTCGCGGCGAACAGCATATGCTGGATCAATGGTTGAATCGTTTGCCGGAAAGCAGCATTGCGGCAAGGCCGGTGCTGGCGCTGGCCAGGGCGCTGCAATTGAGCACCGCGCACGATCTGAGCGGGGCGGAGACGTGGCTCGATCGGGTGGAGCGCGCGATCGAGACGCATGCACCATCGCCGGGATTAATCGGCGATGCGTTGCTGCTGCGTGCTTCGATCGCGCAGCGTCACAACGATTTTGTCCGGGTAATCGATCTGGCGCGCGATGCGCTGCGCTGGCTGCCCGCGGATGATGTGGTTCGCCGCGCGCGCGCCATGCACGCGCTGGCCGTGGCCTTGAGTTATGAAGCCCACGTCGCCGAAGCGATTCAGTTCTTTGAGCAGGCGGTGCACACGGCCGAGGACGCCGCCGAGGTCAACATCGTCATTCACGGTACGGCCAATCTGGGCATCGTGCTGTCGGCACAGGGCCAGTGGCGACGGGCGCACGCCGCCTTGCTGCGCGGCCTGCAGTTTGCGCGCGAGCAAGGCGTCGAACACCTGCCAACGGTCGGGCGGCTCCACTCGACGTTGGCGGTGATCTTGCACGACTGGCATCAACTGGCTGACGCCATCACACATTTTCAGGCAGGCATTGAATTGCACGATCGCGCGACCGATCCGTACAACCGGATGTTGGCGCGGGCACAATATGCCGTGACTTTGCAAATGCGGGGCGAGGCGACCGAGGCGCAGCGTTGGCTGGCTGAAGCGCAGCGCCTAGCTGACGAGCATCACTTGCATAAGTTGAGTTGTGTGCAACTGATCGCCGCGCAGGTCGATGTCTGGTTATCTCAAGATAATCGCACAGCGTTAGCGACGTGGCTGGCAAACTGCGGTCTCGCCATCGACGATGCATTGAGCACCGTTCAAGAGCCGGAGCATTATGCCTATGTCCGCGCTTTACTGGGCCTCGGCCAACCCGATCGCGCCCTGCCGCTGATCGATCGCCTGCGGGCCGAGGCGGCCAGCGCCGGCTGGCACGGCACGGAATTGGAGGCGCGTGTGCTGCGCTGCGTGGCGTTACAACAGTTGGGCCGATCAGCCGAAGCCCGCACCGAGTTGCTAGACCTGCTGCCCCAGGCCGAGTCTGCGGGACGCATCCGGTTGTTGGTCGAACGCGGGCCGGTGATGCACGCGCTGTTGCGCGAGACCTTGCCCCACATCACGGATTCCAATGTGCGCCAACATGCCGAACGGATATTAGCGGCGTTTGATCCGGTGACGATTCCTTCAAGCGCGATCAAACCGGCAGCCCAACCGCTGATCGATTCATTGAGCGAGCGCGAATGCGAGGTGCTGCGCCTGGTGGCCGAAGGACTCTCCGATCGCCAGATCGCCGATCGGTTGGTGCTGGCCGTCGGCACCGTCAAGCGTCATCTCAACAACGTTTACGGCAAACTCGGCGTCAACAGCCGCACGCAGGCGCTGGCGCGGGCGAGAGACATCGGCCTGCTGTAAGGCTGTAAGCGAGCGCGCGTCAAAGTGCTGGCCGGCGATTGAAATCGCGCCTGTGGAGCTGTGGGCTGAACGTCCACCCTTCGCAGGCTCAGGGCAGGCTCTGCGTGGACGGGGCCTCGTCGGCGCAGGCCGACGGCCGGCAACACGCCCGCCAGGTGCGAATTCATTCGCCGGAGAAGTCGATCTTGACACCGCGTCCGTTTGGCGTATACTGCATATACTATCTGCTGCTGACCAATCAAGTGAGACAGCGCATGTCCAGGCCATCCAAACGACCCAATCCCAAGCAACTCGCCGGCCGGCAGGGCGGAACTGCCACCCTGGCGAATCACGGCGTCGATCACTTTCGCGCCATCGGCGCGCTGGGCGGCCAGATGACCATGCAGCGTCACGCCGATGAATTTGCCGAGGTGCGGCAGCGCGGCGGGCTGACGACGAAACGCCGTTACGGCCGCCAGCACTATCGGGACCTGGCGCAGCGCTCGGCCGAAGTGCGGCAGGCTGCGACTTCCCAGCGCGATCTGGTCATCCGCGAGATGCTCGACGACGGCTGGAAGATTCCGACGATCATTCAACTGACTCTGGCCGATGTGCCGAAATTGAAGAAATACCTGAGCAATGGGTTGGGGCACTATTTGAGAGACGAGCGGCCTGAGACCGACTCCAGCGCCTTGTTTGTATCAAAGACCGGTCGGCCGCTGACGCTGGCCAATACGTACAAAGTCATGCGCGGCAAATCGCCGGCGGCGTAACGCCATCTTCATTGTTTTCCCTCTTGACAAATCCTAAAACGGTCATATAATACGAGCGACTTAGCAATCAAGACTTGGCCGACACCGCCGCTGCTTAAACAGGCGCGAGTCGGACCGCTGTTCAGGACCATTGCCGTGACAATGCCATTCTCAAATCTGCGAACTCACTATCAGACACCGGGCTGCCGCCCGCAGTTTGATTGGGTCGCGTTCAAGAATGAAGCTGCACTCAGCGGGAGGCCGGGTTAGCGCACTCTGTCCTGATGGGATGACGAGCGTGCGGGCCTGCCCCGTGCGCTCGTTTTATTTTCTGGACAAGGAGGCTGACATGGTCAACATTCGCGTGATCCCGGCCGGCACGCCGATGGTGCACGTGCGTTTTGACGGTCGCGGCTACACCATTCCAGCCACCGAGCTGAACATCGATGCGAACACCGACGACGCGGCCATCTGCCGCGCCACGGCGGCCTACTTCGATGTGACCGCGGCGCAGTTTGCCGGCCATGTGGTGGAGCGCTACGCCAACGGCAACTTCACAGTGCGACCGAAGGCTGTCTTCGGCTAATGGCGTGCCGAGGTCGAACGGCGATCCGATCGGCGCCGGCACGCCCCATTGAAATGGCTGCGCGACTCGCATCCCAACTGATCGATTGATGTCCAGACCCGCTTTCGCAGGTGGGAGCGCCCCGATCGAGTGCACGGCTCGATCGGGGTCGCCTGTTCTACGGGGAACTACTGATTGGCCGACGCCATGGCCGGCCCCGGGCAGGCTATGGCGTGTGGGGCAGCACTTGCAGCGCGTCGGCGCCCGGCCGCACGCGCACCGGCCGGCCGACATCGGGCAGAGCCGTCGACGCGGCCAGATCGAAGACCAGCGGCACTTCGCCGGCGCGCACGGTGACGCGCACGTAGCGTCCGCGAAACGACACGTCGACGATCTCGGCAGCGATGAGATCGGCCTGTGGCGTTTCGGCGAACCATTCGCGGCCGGCGGCAAACGGATCAGGCTCGATCGCGACGCCGTCCGATCGGATGAGCAGCTCGACCGACTGTCCGCGCCGCAACGGCTGATCGACGCGGACGTGGAGCAGGCCGAGCGCGGTCTCGATCACCGCCGTATCCACCGCCTGCGAGCGCACTGTGCCCGGCAGCAGGTTGGGCAGCCCCAGAAAGCGCGCCACCCAGGCCGAAGCCGGCCGCGCGTACACGTCGGCCGGCGCGCCGATCTGTTCCACGCGACCCGCATTCATGATGACCACGCGATCGGCCGCGGCAAAAGCCTCGTCTTGATCGTGCGTGACGTAGATCGAGGTGAGGCGGGCGCGCTTCAAGATGCGACGCACTTCGCCCATCAATTCGTCGCGCAGCTTGCGATCGAGCGCGCCCAACGGTTCGTCCAGCATCAACAGCCGGGGTCGCGGGGCCAGGCTGCGCGCCAGAGCGACGCGCTGCCGTTCACCGCCGGACAGTTGGTTGACGTCGCGCTGCTCGAAGCCGCTCAGCCCCACCAGCTCAAGCGCGGCCTGTGCGCGGGCGCGGATTTGATCCGGCGGCAGGTTCTGCATGCGCAGCCCAAAGACCACGTTGTTCCAGACATTCTTGTGCGGAAAGAGCGCAAAGTCCTGAAACATCAAGCCGAACTGGCGCTGATGCACGGGCACGGCTTGCACGTCCTGTCCGTCAAACGTGATCGTGCCGCCGTCGGCTGTTTCCAGTCCGGCGATGACTCGCAGCAGCGTGGTCTTGCCGCAGCCCGACGGGCCGAGCAGGCCGACGATCTCGCCGTCCTCCACGGCGAAGGAGACGTCGTCGAGCACGCGGCGGCCTTCGAACGATTTGACAATGCGGGCGATCTGCAGCAGAGGCATGACGCAATTGTAACTTAAAACTCGCCGATGTCGCCGAAGCGCAGGCGATCCATCGCGATCAGGCTGACGGCCACGACGATCATCAGCACGGTGCTCATCGCCATGGCCTGGCCGTAGTTGAGCGAGCCGGGCAGGCTGAGGTAGCGAAAGATGGCGTAGGGCAGGGTGGGCGTCTGCGCGCCGACCAGCATGGCGGTCGCGCCGAATTCGCCCAACGATATGGCAAAGGCGAACGTTCCGCCGATGAGCAGCGCATGACCCAGGATGGGCAAATCGATCTCGCGCCAGACCCGAGCGGGCGGCGCGCCGAGCGCGGCGGCCGCCTCGCGCAGGTTCGATCGGATGCTGCGCAGGGCGGGCGTGATCGTGCGCACCACAAAGGGAAAGGCCACCAGCGCATGCGCCACCGGGATCATGATCCAGGCCGATCGGAGCGTGGGAAACCCGACGAACAAGCCAAAGCCCAGCGTGACGGCGGACGCACCCAACGGCAAGGCCCAGATCGGCTCGGTGAAGCGCGCCCGGCGACCGCGTCCGGCCGAGGCATAGGCGGCCAGCACCCCCACGCTTAACGCGACGACGGTGGTGATGGCCGCAAACAACACGGAGTTGCCCAGCGCGGCCAACGGCGGCACGTGCAGCACTGAGCCGCGCGGGTTGGACGCCAGATTGATGTAGTTGTCCAGCGTGAATTGACCGGCTTCAAAGACCGAGCGTGCCAGCACGGCCGCGAGCGGCAGCAACAGAAAGCCCAGCATGGTGAGCGTAACGACCAGCAGCCCCAGACGCTGCCGACGGGATACGGGGCGCTGCTGAGTCAGGCGCCGCGGGCGCAGATCCAGCGGCACGACGGCGCGGTTCTGCAGGCGCGTCTGGACAATGATGAGCGCGAAGGTGCAGGCCAGCTGGACCAGGGCCAGCGCCGTCGCCAGCGGCAAATCCCCGGCGATGAGGGTCTGCCGGTAGATGGCGGTCTCAATCGTGTTGAACTGCGGGCCGCCCAGGATCAGGACGACGCCGAATGACGTAAAGTCGAAAATGAAGATCAGCAGGGCGGCGGCCAGGATGGCGGGCCGTAACAGCGGCAGGGTCACGTCGCGGAAGGCGCGCCAGCGCGACGCACCCAACACGCGCGCGGCCGCGACCAGCTGCGGATCGAGGTTGACCCAGAGGCTGCTGATGATACGCAGTGCCACGGCGAAGTTGTAGAACACGTGCGCCAGCAGGATGATCCAGATGGTGTTTTGGATATCGAGCGGCGCGTAGTCCACGTTGAGCAGGGCGCGCAGTAGATCGTTGATCCAGCCGCGCGGGCCGATCAGGGCCAGAAAGCCCGCCGCCACAATGACGGTGGGCATCACGAAGGGGATCAGGGTGAGGGCGCTGATGACGGCTTTGCCGCGAAAGGTGTAACGCGCCATCACATAGGTGGCTGGAAAAGCGGCGAGGATGGTCAGGATGGTGGAGACGGCCGCCTGCCAGAAGGTGAACCACACCGTCTCAAGATAGAACGGGCTGCCGACGATCTGCCCAAACGCCGATAGATCGATCTGGCCCCCCGGCGCCAGGCCGCGCGCGGTGATGCTTGCCAACGGGTAGCAGAAGAAGACGGCGAGAAAGAGGAAGGGGACGATCGGGATGAGGAAGCGCTTCATATGATTGCAGATTTGAGATTTCAGATTGCAGATTTGAGATTGCAGGTGGCGGCAGATTTTGGACGGCAGATGGACCGTTGGCGAATGATCTGTTGCGCGTCGAGCGGCGAACGAATCCCACCCGGTTACACGTCGAGGGGGGAGCGCACGGCGAGACCGCCGCGATTAAGGACGTGGGTGTAGATCATGGTGGTTTTGACGTCTTTGTGGCCCAAGAGTTCCTGGACGGTGCGAATATCGTAATGCCGGTCAAGCAGATGAGTGGCAAAGCAATGCCGCAGGGTGTGCGGGCCAACCGGTTTGTCAATCCCGGCACGTTGCGCCGCCGCACGCACCGCCTTTTGAAGATTGCTCTCGTCCAGATGATGACGGCAGAGTTGGCCGGTTTCCGGGTGACGGGACAGCCCCCTGGCTGGAAAGACGTATTGCCAGCCCCATTCTTGGCTGGCGCGGGGGTATTTGCGAGAGAGCGCAGAGGGCAGATCGGCCGAGCCACAACCGCGCTTCAGATCGTTTTGGTGAAGTTGCTTCACCTGCTGGAGATGGGCCTGTAACGGGACGATGAGTTTTTCCGGCAGCAGCGACACGCGATCGGTGCGGCCTTTGGGATCGCGCACGATGATTTCGCGGCGGGCAAAGTCGATGTCCTTGACACGCAGCCGCACACATTCCATGAGGCGCAAGCCGCTGCCATACAGCAACTGGGCCATCAGCTGTGGCGTGCCCGTCATTTGCTCAAGGAGGCGGTGCGTTTCTTCGGGTGTCAGGACGGTGGGCAGGCGCCTGGGGCGCAGGGCGCGCACGGCTTCAATGGATTCTGGCAATTCGATCTGAAGCAACTGGCGATACAGGAACAGCAAAGCACTAAACGCCTGGTTTTGCGTGGAAGCGGCCACTTTCTCGTTAACCGCCAGGTGGGTGAGAAAGGCCCCAATCTCCGGCGCGCCCATCTCCCGGGGATGTCTCTTGTTGTGGAACAGGATGTAACGTTTGATCCAGTTGACGTAGGATTCCTCGGTGCGGCGCGAGTAGTGCTTGAGGCGCATCAGGTCTCTGACCTGGTCGAGGAGTTTTTTGGGTGGGCGGGCAGGTTCTGGCATGGGGTCACTTTTTCTTGTTGACTAGCGTGGTCATTTGTTCTATACTGGAAACGTCGACACGGCCTTTCCGTGTAACAAGCGGATTGAGATATTATACGGAGAAAATTCCGTATAATCAATAGTTAAGCGCGTCCTCGACATCAGAGGACGGGCGAAACGGAGAGGGAAATGAAATGGTTACGTGAAAATTACAAGGAACTGATAGAGGCAATCATGGCAATAGTATTTTCTCTCTTTACGGCACTAGCATCAGCAGAAGTGCTTCAACCAGAACAGCGGTGGGTTCCCCTTTTAACCTTCGCCTTTTTTGTTGGAATCGTATTAAACAGGTTGTGGTCTCTTTCCGCTAAACTTCGCCCAAGAATGAAAATCGTTCATGGTGACGACGGCGACTTTCGCCATTCGTATCAAGATCGAGTCTTGTATCGTATAGGCGTAGTGGGCTTGTCAGCATCGCAACTTGAAAACGTCAACGTGTACCTTGAGTCTATTGAACCGCCAGTGTTGCCGTGTCTGCCCGCCCACCTACATATCATGAATGACAATCTGCCGATTGGCAGTCATGAGCGGTATAAGGAATCCTTCGAGATCAACTCAGGCGATCCGCCCAAGTTCATTGATGTCGTTATCATCCCAAATCCAGAAGCGCCGGACAGTAAGCGATTCGAGATACAACACATTGTCAATCATTTGGCTGGCCTTGTGGCGGGGACATATAGATTGACTATTTTAGTCACGGCAAAGTCCGGTCAGCCGGACAGAGCCAAATTTCTAATCGTCCCTGATGAAGATGGCGGGTATCGGTTTATTCCAGACGACGGGCGAGAAGTAGATTTATTCAAACCGGCGCAGAAACTCGATGGCATGTTACTAATCTTGTTGCCATCAGAAGAATCAGCCAATATCAGGTTCAATAAGACCACGGGAAGTTATCCTGGCTACTCAGATCGCGCTTAACACCGGTTGCAGCCGACCACAAAAACCGTGGCGGCTGAACCCTGCCGTTGGGCGCATTGACGCAATCCAAGTGAAAGGAGCAGAACAATGAAGGCGCGAACATTCGTCTCGTTCTTTCTCGTCGTGAGTTGGGCTGTGCTCCTACCAATGGGCAAAGTATCCGTGATGGCACAGGAGCTACTGCCACCGGATGTTATTTTCTCATCATCCCCCTCCTTCCACTGGCAAGTAGAAACCGAATCGGTATCTCAACAAACTCCCAAGGTAGAGTTGATAGGCCAGAATGGGGGCGCTACCCAGGCTGTGGCCGTGCAGGGCAACTACGCCTATGTTGGCATCGGCCCTCGGCTAGTTATCTTTAATGTCTCTGATGTGGCCAATCCTACCATCACCGGACAAAGGTATGTTCTATCTGACACCGTAAGAGACGTGACCATAGCAGGAAACTATGCCTACATTGCCAATGGAAGTGGTGGCTTACGCATCATCAACATCACCGACCCAACCACCCCAGTAGAAGTCGGATTCTATGACACACCAGGAGACGCTTACGGTGTGACAGTGGTTGGGAACTACGCCTATGTCGCAGATGGGTGGGATGGCGGTTTGCGCATTATCAACGTCTCCAACCCAGCCGCACCCGCTGAGGTTGGCTTCTATGACACGCCATACTCTGCCAATGGCGTAGCTGTCGCAGAGAACTATGCCTACGTCGCAGACGGAGGTGATGGCCTACGCATCATCAATGTCACCAATCCAACCGCCCCGGCAGAAGTTGGCTTCTACGACACATCAGGCTATGCTAACAGCGTAGTGGTATCAGGAACCTACGCCTATGTCGCGGATGGGATGCCTGGCCTGCGCATTATCAACATCGCTAATCCATCTGCTCCGGCCGAAGTCGGCTTCTATGACACAAATTATGCCAACGGTGTAACAGTAGTTGGGAACTATGCTTATGTCGCTGATTGGAGCAGTGGACTGCGTATCATTGATATCTCTAACCCATCTGCCCCGACCCGAGTGAGTACCTACTACACGTCAGGGTATGCAGAAGATGTAGCACTAACAGGAAACTATGCCTATGTTGCTAATGGGAACAGTGGACTACGCATCGTCAACGTCTCCAACCCAGCCAGCCCAAGTCTGTCTGGCGCTTATAACATGACAGTAGGATGGGCTTACGGCGTTACGATAATAGGAAATTACGCCTATGTTGCCGATACCAGCGGTTTGCGTATCGTTGATGTTTCCGACCCCGCTACCCCGGTGCAGATCGGCTTTTACGACTCGCCTGGGTACGCCGAAGGCGTGACTGTAGCAGGAGACTACGCCTATATCGCTGATGGATGGGCTGGGCTACGCATCGTCAATGTCACTAACCCTCTATCTCCAACAGAGACAGGTTTCAATAAAGCGGTGCCAGGATACGCCTTCAGTGTGGTAGTGGCAGGACAATACGCCTACGTTGCAGATGGAAACAGCGGTCTACGGATTATCAATCTCACCAATCCGATTAGCCCCATAGAAGCCGGATTCTGCGACACGCCAGGAGAAGCTCAGGATGTCGCCTTGGTGGGGAACTATGCCTACGTCGCTGATGGAAATGGCGGTCTGCGTATCATCAATGTTGCCAACCCTGCTGCACCAACAGAGGTGGGATTCTACGACACTTCAGGGACTGCCGCGGGTGTAACAGTAATGGGAAACTATGCCTATATTGCGGATGGAGACAGCGGCTTGCGTATTGTCAACATCTCTGACGCAGCACATCCAACAGAAGTCGGCTTCTACGACACTCCAGTAGAAGCTGCGGATGTGGCGCTGGTAGGAAACTATGCCTATGTTAGCGATTTATGGGGTGGACTACGCATCATTGATGTAACTATCCCCACAACGCCAACGGAGGTCAATTCCTACGTCACGCCAAACTGGGCCAGAGATGCGACAGTGGTAGGAAACTACGTCTATGTCGCTGACGCTGGTGGTGGGCTGCTCATCCTACGTCTGTTTGAAGACAAGGTCACAGGTTCTGTTCCAATCACTGGCGGCAGTCTTTCATCAACCAGCGGAGATACCAACCTTGCTTTTCCGAGTGGCACTTTCAGTCAAACGGTAACGATTATTTACTATCGAATGTGGGCTGACCAAGATACCGGCGCTTTGGCAGGAATCGGCCACACCTTTGAGGCTAGTGCTGTTTACTCAGATACAGGTCAACCAGCGCAACTCGTGCAAGGTCAGACATATACTGTTACCGTCCACTACAGCGATACCGAGAAAGGCCCGGCCATCGAGAATACCTTGAGGCTGTATTGGTGGGATGGAAATACCTGGTCACAGCAAGGCATTACAAGCAGTGTGAATATCACTGACAATATCATCGCTGCTCAAGCAAATCACCTCTCACTGTTTGCTGTTTTAGGTGAGACATGGCGAGTATATCTGCCAGTCGTGTTGAGGAGCTACTGATACCAGGACATAGCACCGGAGTGGGCTTCGGCCTATTTTGAAGCTAACGAAAAGGAAAAACTGCGCCCAACCAGGGGATCAAGCCGACCGCGCTACGCGCGGGTTAACGCGGGGCCGACTGCTAACCATCATAATAGTTGGCAAGGCGTGCCTTGCCAGTGGCCGCGCGGCGGCTTATCCCCAGCCCGTTGGGCGCGTCGTTACATCCGCAATCATATACTTTTTAATCATCATTGAAGACAATGGAAAGTAAGCAGATCAATCCCCAAGCAATAGTTGCGCTTCAGGACGCGTTGACCACAATCTATTGGTACAAGAACGATCTCAGGAATTTTCTGACAGGCGTTCTCGGGGATTCGCCGCTTCTGGTGGGAGTCAATTGGGACGATTATAAGCGCAATGTAGTTCAGCACATCATCGAACGAATGGCCCGTAATCAAGGCAAATATCGGCAAGAGCTAATCAATCTCATGGTGGCCACCGCTTCGATGAACGACTTCACTCATTTGGAACGTCTTGATGATGGACAACAGAAGGTTGCGGATGCAAAGCGTGCTGTGAAAGCACTCAGAAACTACACGGTCGGGCATGACTTCATCAGCACAGAACGCAAGCAAGCGGAAGAACGTAGACAAGCCCACGCGCTGCGTATGCAACAAGCGAACGCGGTGCGCGGCAAGCTCGAAGAATTATATGCAGAGTATGGTCGCCTTGTAACGTCGTCAGACAAACAGGCACGTGGATATATGCTTGAAAAGTTGGTCAGGAAGTTGTTCGAGTTATTCGACCTTGATCCAAAAGCCTCGTTCAAAATCGAGGGCGAACAAATTGATGGCTCATTTGTATTCGAGAATACCGACTTTCTCTTTGAAGGCAAGTGGCAAGACAAGCCAATATCCGCCGAGGCCCTTGATTCATTCGCAATGAAAGTCGAACGAAAGTTTGACGCAAAAGGGCTGTTTTTGTCGATAAATGGCTTCTCGCAAGATGGTATTCAGACTCATTCAAGTGGTAAAAAGGTGCTGTTACTGATGGACGGTGGAGATTTGGCAGCAGTGCTTGAAGGCAGAATCGATTTGAAGGAACTATTTGCCTTAAAGCGTAGGCACGCCGCTCGGACCGGCGAGATCTATTATCCATACAGGGACATGGTAAGTTGAGACCGCGCCCAACACGGCGTGCAGCCGGATGAAGGTCTTCAACGGATGTGGGAACGGATAAACGAATACACGTTTGGTCGATCTTTTGTAGACGCGGGTTGGGGTTGGCCGTCAACGCACTTGTTTCGCAAGGAAGGCCCAACAAGCGTTTGCAGCCGACCGCTGACCGCCGCCGATCTGTAAGGTCAAATCCGTTGGTCAGCGGCGGCTGAAACGCAGGCCGTTAGCCGCCTACGCAAAAGTCTCGGGATAGCTAATTATTCAGATTAACCAAAGTTGCTTGACACGCAGACCGGCGGCGTGAAAGAAAC
>CAZKBQ010000005.1:0-115146 GCA_964550855.1 uncultured Anaerolineae bacterium | reverse complement strand
GGATGCCCATCTTGTGGATGGCGCGGATCAGCGTGTTGTTGGCCGTCTGGCTGCCGGAGCCGTTGACGGTGGCGACGGTGATGGAAAAATCGTTGACAATGGGCGGCCGACGGGCCGCCTGCGCCGGGACAGGCCCGGCTTCCGATTCGGTGATACTCATGGGGAGGGCCTCGCTTTAATGTGATGGACTCGCCGTGCTGCCGGCGAATCCGATAATGATGATCTGTTCGGAATTGTACCACAGCGAGGTTAAACGATCGGGCGGGCCCACCAGCCGGCCGATCGATGATCGCTGGCAGCCGGCAGCCGCGAGTGCATCGAGGCTGCGTCTTCGAGGGCGCAGCGGTCTTGACTTGAAGGCTGAACCGGTCATAAAATAGAGACGCTGTTTTGCGGATTGGGCGGCGGGCGACTCGGCTGTGTGCAGTGCCGGGTGATGGCCGTCTAAAATCCTAACTGAGTTAGGGGGTTAGGCGGCAAGTGGCCGTCCATAGGCCGTTATGAGGCAAGATGCCGCATAAGCCGTAGTTAGCCGCGCCCTCGCAGACGACGCATACCTGATTACTTCAGCCAAAACTTGCAAATAATGGCGCGATGCGCTATTATTTCTGCATGATCAAGTCTTTCCGCGATAAAGAAACCGAGCGGCTATTTGCACGCCAACTCTCACGTCGATTTTCGGCTCAGTTACACAAAGCGGTTTGGAGTAAACTGGCCTTACTCGATGCAGCAGAACGACTGGATGATTTGCGTGTTCCACCCGGCAATCGTCTAGAAAAACTCTCCGGTAACCGCGAAGGCCAATACAGCATTCGGATTAACGATCAATATCGCGTGTGCTTCGAATGGCGAGCCGGAGATGCCTACGAAGTTGAGATCACGGACTATCATTAAGGGGAAGTATGACTAAGAAATTTGCACCCGTACATCCGGGCGAAATCCTACTTGAGGAATTTCTCAAGCCTATGGGCATCAGCCAGTATCGACTTGCTAGCGACATTGGGGTGCATGCCCGTCGCATCAATGAGATTGTCCACGGCAATCGCACAATTACGGCTGACACGGCCCTCCGACTCTCACGCTATTTTGGCCTCTCGGAGCGCTTCTGGTTAAACCTACAAGCCCGATATGATCTGGAAGTTGAAAAGGATCGACTCGAAGGTCGCCTTGAAAAAGAGGTCAAAGTCTTCGCAGCGCATCCCGTACTTCAGGTGCGCCGCTAACAACGGCGTGCAGCCGACGTTGCCCAGCTGCGTGAGTTGAGCCGCATTTTTGACCACGGTCGTTCGTGTAGGTGGCAACGCGGCTGAAACGCAGGCGTTAGGCCGTACGTTCCACATCGGGCTTGAAATTTTGACGCAGAAACCTGCCTCTTGCCAATCTGCACGGTTGTGCATACAATTACCTCATGACTTACGAATGGGACTCCGCCAAAGCCCGAACCAATTCTCGTAAGCACGGCATCGACTTTGCGGATGCGGCGACAGTGTTTTCAGATGATTACGCTCTTACCATTCCAGACGATTACCCTGATGAAGAACGATTTGTCACGATTGGGATGGATGCGTTGGGAAGAATCTTGGTCGTCGTCTTCACGTGGCGTGGCCCGCACATTCGCATTATCTCAGCGCGGAAAGCCGAGAGTCATGAGAAGAAACAATACAAAGGCTAAACTATGAAAAACAAATACGATTTCAGCACAGGCAAGCGGGGCGCGATTGATCCAATGCCGCGCGGCAAAACGCGGATCACGATTCGGATCGATGATGATGTCTTAGATTGGTTCCGCGGGGAAGTGCATGCGGCGGGGGGCGGGAACTATCAAACCCTCATCAATCATGCGTTACGCGAATACGTTCAGAATCGCAAACAACCGCTCGAAGATATTCTGCGGCGGGTTGTGCGTGAAGAGTTATCCGCGTCTAAAACCGCCAGCAAGAGGGCCGTTGCATAATCGGCGGCGGCCCAATCCGGCGCTGCAGCCGACGTTGCCCGTTGGAGGCGCCGGCACACCCATATTCGAAGGACGCCCACGTTTTGGTAGGCTCGTGGGATCGCTCTCCACTCTGCGCTGAGGCCACGCCGCCCAATCGGCGCACCCCGTCACGCAAAACCTCCCGAAGATGATGATCTCCGGGAGGCTCTTTCAACCACCGCACCACTCAACTATCGCGCTATCCAGCTACTGCTTCACCTGCACAAACTGCAGCTCGTCGCCCACCTTCTGCACCTGAAAGATGTAGATGCGCTGGTTGGCCGCGCGCAGATCACCGTTGGCGTCATACGCGATCTGGCCGATGGGGGTGGACAGATCAATCGCGCGCAGGGCATCCGCCACCGCTTTCGAATCGATCGAGTTGGCCTTCTTCACGGCTTCGCCCAGCACCTTCATCGCCGTGTAACCGTTGATGCTGTACGTATCGGGGTTGCGATATTCCACCGCCTGATATGCGGCGATCCAGTCCTTGTCCACCACGGAGCTGGGCTGCGGCGCGAAGCTGCTGATGTACATGCCTTCGGCGGTGTTATCGCTCTCGTCAATCGTCGCGCTCAAGAAGGCGCCGTCGCTGGCCATCATCGGCAGCAAGACGCCCGCGCGCACCAGCGCCGCCCGCAGATAGGGCGCTTCCACTTCGTACCCAGCGTAGAAGATGGCATCGGGCGCGGCTGCCCGGATCTGCTGCGCTTCCAGCGCGTAATCGTTCTGCTCCACTTTGACCTGAATGGTCACCGCGACCTGTGCGCCGAGCTTCGCCAGCTCTTCGCTCAACAACTTCGCCAGACCGATGCCATAGGGATCGTCATTGTGCACCACCGCCACCCGCTTCGCGCCCAGAACGCTGAACAGGAAGGCGGCATCCACGCGCGCCTGCGTGGCATCGTTGGCGTTGACGCGGAAGAAATTGGTGTAGCCTTTCTGCGTCAGGCTCAGCTCGCTGGAGGTGGGCGTCATCACGATGATGGGCAAATCCTTGTAGACTTCCATGGCGGCCAGCGTCTGACCGCTGTTGTAGTGGCCGATGACGCCCAGCACGCGCTTGCCCGATTGCACGTCGCTCTTCACCTGCTCGGCCAGCGACACAGCCACATCGCTGTCGCTTTCATCGTCCAGCGGCACGACGACGAGCTTGTAGCCCAACAGCCCGCCCGATCGGTTGTACTCTTCCGCCGCCAGCCGCACACCGCCCAGCACCGTTTGTCCGCCGTTGGCCTGAAAGCCCGATAACGGCGCGCCCACATACACCGTCAGCTCGCCGCGCGTCGGCTCGCTCGGCCCGCTGCAGGCCGCCGCCGCCAGCGCGCCGATGATCACCACCGCCAACACTTGCCGCAGATTTCGCAGTCGCATAACGCCCTCACTCCAGCCGATTAGCCAACCGGCCTGCCGATTCGTTTGATCACTCGATCGCTGACTCGCTCAGTCGGCTCGCCGCTGATCCAGCGTTTTCTCCATCACGTAAGCGTCCTCGCCGTCGCCGTAGTAGCGCGCCCACGTTTCCACGATGGCATAGCCCAGTTTGCGATACAGCGCCAGCGCCGGTAGATTGCTCACCCGCACCATCAATTGAAGGCGCGGCAGGGCCGATCGGGCTTCCACTTCCCGCAGCAGCTGCTCGCCCACGCCGCGCCGCCGCCAGTCCGGATCAACGCCGATCGTCACGATAATCGTGTGCCCTTCGTGACGGCGCGGATCACCGGCCACAAAGCCGACGATCCGCTCTTCGCCCACGGCCTTCAGCGCAATGACGCCCGGCCACACGCACAGGCCCAGAAATTCGTACCAGCCAAACCGGTCGATCGGCTGGAAGCAGCGCCGATCGAGCCCGGTCAGCGCCCGCGTATCGCGCCACGACGCGCGACTGATCCGCACATCGGCCATGTGCTACTTCGACTTCACCGACTCGCCCGCCATCTGCGCCAATGGTTCCAGGAACTTCAGCGTCTCCAGCGGGAACACGTATTTGGTTGACGGGCTGGTGCCCACGGCCTTTAGCACGTCCAGATACTGCAGCGCCATCGTCTTGGCATCCACGTCCTTGGCCGTGTTGTAAATCTTGTCCAGCGCCACGGCAAAACCTTCGGCCACCAGCGCCTGCGCCGATCGCTGACCTTCGGCCGTCAGGATCGCCGCCTGCTTCTCGCCTTCGGCCTTCAAGATCGCCGCCTGCTTCTGGCCCTCGGCCACCGTCACGGCCGCCTCGCGCGAACCTTGCGCCTCGGTCACCACCGCGCGGCGGGTGCGCTCGGCGCTCATCTGGCGCGTCATTGCCTCTTGAATCTCGCGCGGCGGCACAATCTCGCGGATCTCCACCGCCGTCACCTTCACCCCCCAGCGCTCCGTCACCTCGTCCAGCTTGGCGCGCAGCACCTGGTTGATGTGTTCGCGCTGCGCCAGCACATCATCCAGCGCAATATCGCCGATGACGGCGCGCAGCGTAGTGGTGGCGATGCCCAGCGCGGCCTGGCGGAAGTTGCTCACCTCCAGCACGCTCTTCACCGAATCCACCACCTGCCAGTAGATCAAAAAGTCGATGCCGATCGACGCGTTGTCCTTGGTAATATTCGTCTGGTGCGGCACCTCGCGCACTTCCTCGCGCAGGTCCACTGAGATCGCGCGGTCGATGCCAAACGGATACAGCAGCACGATGCCCGGCCCCTTCTGGCCGATGCAGCTGCCGAAGCGAAACACCACCAGGCGCTGAAATTGCGGCACGATGCGGATCGCGCTCAACGCCACGCCAATGATCACCACTACCGCCGCGATGGCGGCGCACAAAAATATCGTCCCTGCGTCCATGATTTTTCCTCCTGAGTCGATGACGTCGATCAGATCGCGCGGGCGGCCCGCACCCACCCGATCGGTTTTCTCACCCCGACGGCCTCACACGCCGGACCAGCAAGGTCAGGCCCACCCGATCGTACACCTCCACCTCGGTGTTCGCTTCAATTGCTTCGTCCGCCGATACCGTCCACAGCTGACCCGCCACCTGGGCCGTGCCGGGGCGCTTGGGCTGAATGGGCGATTTGATGATGCCGCGCTGCCCAATGATCTGCTGTGCGGCCGAATCGATGCGCTTCTGCTTGCGGACGCGCGCAAACGCCGACAGCACCAGCGCGCTGAACGCACCCGTCGCCAGCGTCACCCCGCCGATCAGCCACCCCGACAGGCCCTGCGCGCCCTCACGCACCGGGAACAGCAGCAGTGAGCCGAACAGGAAGGCGCCCGCGCCCGCCAGCGTCAGCAGCCCGTGCGACGTGGCCGTGGCGTCTATCAGGAACAATACAAAGGCCACGATGATCAGCACCACGCCCGCAAAATTGGCCGAGAGTTGGATCAGGCCGATGGCCGCAATCGCCAGCGCAATCAACGCAATCGCCTCGGCCACGCCGGTGCCCGGCGTGGTCACCGCCACCAGCAGCATCACCAGACCCACCACCAGCGCCAGGTAGGCCACATTGGGGTCGCTCAAAAACAGCCACAGTTGTTGTCCAAGATCCATCGCCCGCCTCCTGCGATGTTCAAATGCTTACGAGACAGCCGGCTTGCTGCCAGTTTCAGTGTGCCATCAAACCGCGCGCCATCACGACGCCCGCCTGACACGTAACGGCTAATCCCCGGCCATCTGCCGACGGATCAGCTGATACACTGTCTGCGGCTGCTCGATGTTCCAGAAGGCCGCCATCGAATCCGTCAGCCAGCCGTTCGAGTAGCGGCCATAGCCGGAAAAGACAGTCTGCCCAAAGGTCAGTGTGCCCGTGCCATCGCGGTTCTCGGTCAACGTCAACTGCGACAGGTTCTTCAGCGGCACCACCGTCACGCGCCGGCCCGCCCAGGCCGTGGGCGCAGACACAATCAGCGCCGACAGGTTGGTGACCACATAGCGCGCCTGGGCCGAGCGCTGCCCCATCAGCACCAGCGGAATGCCCACGCCCAGCCCCACGCCGATGAAGATGAAGGGCAAGATCACCAGCGCCACCGCATCGCCCCCGCTGCTGCGCCCACCGCGCGTGGTGGTCAGCAGCAGGACGATGAAGATCAGCGCCAGCGCCACAAACATCGCGATGAATGCATAGCCGCCCGCCGCCGCTGAATTCAACCTTCGCCGGCCCTGCCCCTGCCACAGCACGCGCTCATTCGGCGCAAGATAGGCACTTAGTTCATCCGTGGTCTCAAACATGGCGCACCGCTCATTGGTTATGGCTCATTGCCTTCTATACACTTCGTCCATCGCCTCCACAATATCGTGCAGGCTCTTCACCTCTTCGGCGATGTCGTCGCGCAGGCGCTGCGCGCGCCCGCTGTCGATGTCCTTGGCGTCCATCAGCAGCACCTGTGAATAGACCGTGCCCATGGAGGCCAGCGTCTGATCCATCTGCGACCTGCCGCGTTCGATGGCGCTCTGCAGGTTCTGCAGCGACTCCAGATGCGAGCGGCGCGAGGCCAGCGTGGCTTCCAGCTGCTGTCGCAATGCCGGATCGGTCGTGCTGCGCAGCCGCGCCTCGTCGCGCTGAATGGCCGGCGGCACATTCTTGAGATCGTTCTGAATGGTGCGGTCACCCTCAAACGTATCCAGCCGCTGCGCCAGCGTAAACAGGTTGGCGATCCAATCGTCGATCTCTGTGAGCGTCTGCGCCAGATGATCGCGCAGCACGCCCGATCGAGTCTTGGTCAGCGCGTCGGCCAGACGACCGCGGTATTCAAACGCCTTGATTAGCCGGTCTTTCGATTCGGCGCTCTTGAGCGAGGTCGGCTCGTACTTCTGACGGAGCAGCTCGGCCGCCACCCGCGAGGCGATGTCCGGGTCTTTGATGATGCTCCACGTCAGCGCCCCCCAGCCCGCCGCGCCGCCCAGCAGCCACATCCACCATTGGGAGCCGACCAGCAGATCGGGGCCGAAAAAGCCCAGCAAAATGGAGAGCGCAATAATGACACCGCCGCGCCAGTCGAAGATCGCATTGTTGATGATGGCGCGCTGAATCCGGTTGCGCAGGGGGCGCTCAGTCGATTCGATCGTCATGATTCCTCTGCCGACTGTCTCATCTGGCCGTTCAGGATCTCTCGCAGGCCAGCCACGGCCGCGGAATCCGGCTGCAGCCGATCGGCCTGGTCCAACATATCAAGCCCCGCCGGGTAACGCTGCAGCCGGGCGTAAGCCTCGGCCAGCGCCACGTAATAGTCAAACACCGCCGGCTGCAGACTGATGGCCTTGCGCAGATACATCGCCGCCAGCGTCCACATGTCACGCTGCATGTAGGCCTTGGCGCGCACAAAGGCGGCGCTCGCCTCGCGCACGGTGTGATCGATCTTGCACCACAGCCGCTCGCTGATCCGCGTAAAGTCGTCGTCCATGGCAAAGGCCAGCAGCAGTTTCAACAGCAGAAACATCAGCGCCAGCAGCGTGGAAACCTTGACGTACACGCCCAGCAGCTCATAGATCGCGGCCTGCATAATGCCCAACAGCGGCGTCTGGCTGCCGACCGGCGCCATCACCTCGCGATTGAGATTGGCGCTCCAGTACACCACCACCGCGCCTATCGCCAGGCTGCCAATGTACAACAGATGAAACGGTCGGCGGCGCGTCGGCAGGCCGATCAACGTCACACTCATCCACACGACGTAGCCCAGCCGCACAAAGAACACCGACGCCGGCAGCACATCCAGCATGACTGCCCGGGCAACTGCTGGCAGCGCGCCCGGCGCGTTGAAATACACGCCCAGCAGCTGCAGCGCCTCGATGGGTTGAGGCGACACCTGCGCGGCCGTCATGGCCGACATCACCATCACCACCAGCACCACGATCATGGCGAGCGTAAAGAACACTTCGGCCACGCCCACCGACCATCCCACCCACAGCCAGGTGGCCCGCTCGCGCTTGAAATAGGCGCTGTACAGATTGCGCCGGCAGTGCGGGCAACGCCGATCGATTTCGCTCGTCAACTGCCCGCAGTACACACACAACAGCGGATCATCAAACGTGTCGTCGGAAAAATCCACCTTGAGCCGCCGCTCAAGCTCGCGGACCTCATCGCCGCTCACGCGCGGCAGCGGCGATTCCGGCTCGATCTGGGGCGTGGCTGCCATCTGCTCACGCACCCACTCCAATCCCTGGCGCGCCCGCACATTATCCGGCTCCAGCGCCAGCACATTCTCCAGACAGACCTCGCGATCTTCCAGCGTGGTCACCACACCGCTTAACCACAGCCAGGCCCGCGCGTTTCGTTCGTCGGCCTCCACCACGCGCTGAAGCAGCTCGCGCGCCTGCGCCCGCTCGCCCGCTTTCGCGGCGACGATCCCTTCCTGCAGCCAGGCGCCAAGTTCACTATCGGACATGAGTTAGCCGCTTGCCGCACCGTCACGTGCGGCGCAATGGGCCGGCCGTCACGCCGCCGCCCCCATTACGCAATACGCAATACGCATTACTCATTAGAAGTACGTCGATAAAATCTTGTACAATCCTTTGATCGTCTCCACCGTGCCCCGATAGACCTGCCCGTTTGTCGCGTCCGCCATGGCCTGCAGCGCGCCCAGATCGGCGTCACTGCCGTAGGCGACGCCAAACACCACCACCGGCACGCCGCGCTGATTGCTCTGCTGCAGCTTGGCCACGATCTGCTGCAGCGACAGGCTCGAGGCGTTCTCCTTGCCGTCCGTCATCACCACAATCGCGTTGATGCGCTCCGGATCGTTCAGCGCTTGCAGCCGATCGTACGCCACGGACACACCGTCGATCAGCGATGTATTGCCGCCTGCTTCCAATTGCGCCACGCGGCTAATCAGCGTACTGCGATTGCTCTTCAGCGTGTCCAGGCGTACCAGCTCGTCCACACTGGAGTAGAACTCGATCAAGCCCACCCGCTCGTCATTGCTCGGAATCTCATCGATAAATGTCTTCAACGCCGCCTTCACATTGTCCAGCTTGGTGCCCTCCATACTGCCGGACGTATCCACCACCAGCATCACGTTGGTGCGGCGCTTGTAAGCCAGCCACGATTCGCGCACCACATCCAGCACGCCGGGCGCAGGCACCTGCAGCGCCGTCTGCGGCTGCGTCGGATCGACGCCGTTGGCGGGCGAGATCGGTGAGCCGGGCGTATCCAACTTGATCGTCAGATCGGCGGGGCGGTAACCCTGCGCCAGCACGATCTGCTGCGCGGCCGGCGACCCGACAAAATTGCCCAGCGCCTGAAACGCCTCCCGATTGCGATCACTCAACCCCGCGGTTTCCAACAGCGCCAGCGGGTGATCCTGCCACAGCGCGCCTTCTTTCGGATACACCGCCACCAGATCGACGCCGGGCTGCTGATTGGCCCACCACACCAACTGCTCCGATGCCACAAACGCATCCAGATAGCTGCGGCCGTTCTGCACCACGCGCTGCGCCGTGGCCAATTCGCCCTCGCCGTAATAACGCACCGTCTTTTCCAGCGCGCCCACGTAATCCAATACCGCCTGCGACTTCACGTCGTCGATCGTCAGGCCGCGGGTCTTGCCCGCGCCCGCGTAGAACATCGCCAGCGTGGCCAGCAGGCCTGAGGCCGACGAGGTGGACGGATGGCTCCACTTGAAGTTGCGATCGCGCGTAGCCTGATCGAGCAGCTCACTCCACCCGATCGGTTGTCCCGGCCACCCCAATTGCTGTGCCTTGTCGCGCCACATCGCAATCACGATGGGCGTGACGGCATAACGCACAGTCTGCCCCACCAGCCCGGCGCTGCCGCCCTGCCGCGCCTGATACTGCCGGTCGAGCTCGTCGAGCCAGATCGAACTATCGGGCGACAGCGCCTGATAAGTGCCGGCCAGCGCATCGTCGAGCATCGTTTCCGGATCGAACGGCACCGTCGCAATCGTCAGCGGCTCGCCCTTGCTCGACTTGAGATTCTGCTGATTGAACGCTTTAACCAGCGCGTCAAACAGCTGCGCCTTTTCCGGCGAAACAGCCACCGTCAACGCGGCCTGCGGCGCCTGCGTTACCGATTGCACCGTGCTGCCCACCAGATTGCTGATGCCGCCGACTACGCTGGAGGTGAGCGGCCAGCACAGGGCGCAGCCCAGCATCACGATGATCAGCAGCGTGATCCAGCCGGCAGGGTTGGGCGTGGGCGTCTTGTAAGACGGACGATAGTTGGAATTACGGGACATACGTGTCTCCGTGAAGCGCTTGCGCAGCGCGCACTACGCAATACGCACTACGTCATACGCACTCGGCAATTCGCCTGGCTTTACCGCTGCGCCACGTTCAGATCGAACCAGCGCAGCAGGGCCTGCAGCACATCGCGATCGGGCGAACGCATGGCCGACGTGCGCTGGATCACCGTGGTAATGCCGGCATCCTTCCAGCGCGTGAACGGGCTGTCCGGCCGATCGACGCCGACTTCGGCGCTGACCGGGCGCAGGCCGTAATTCACCGCCTTCTCCTGCACGGGCTTGCTCAACAGATACTTCTGAAAATCCAGCGCCGCGTTCTTCTCGGCCGCGCTGGTCTCCGGGCCGATCCAGACGCTAAATGGAAAATCGAACCACGTCACGTATTTGGGGTAGCGCACCGCCAGCGGATCCTGCCAGCGATTGGCGATGCCCGCCATGTTTGCCAGCAAGTCGCTTTCCAACATCTGGCCGCCGTCGCCCACGGAGTAGCCCAGCAGCGCAAAATCCTCGGCCGTGTAGGCGCTGGCGCCGCTGATCGCCGTGACTGAACCCATCAGCTCTTTGAGCCACTTCTGAAAATCGGGGTTGGTCACGTCTTCCACCGAGATGTTTGGCCGGTCGTAGTATTCACCAGCCGCGGCCACCATCGCCGCCAGGCCGCCGACGTTCTTGCGCGGATTGGGCACCACCAGCTTAAAGAAGCCCCAGGCCGGGTCGCCGCCCAGTTCCGGCCAGCCGCCGGGCGCAATCGCCGCGTCGTGAATGGTCTTCCAATCGATGGTGCCAAATTTCTGCTCAAGCGCTTTGGCGCGCGTGCCATACAGCCCCCACGCAAACAGCGACAGCGCAATGGGCCGGGCGCGATACTCGCCGTCGGTCAGGAACACGTCGCGGCCCAGCCGTTCCTTGTAGCCGGCGTTGGCCAGCTCGACCAGATAGCGTGAGTCCGGGATCCAGGCGGTGGGCGTTTTGTCAAACGAGGCGCTGTCAAAGCGGTTGAGCGCGGCCAGACCGTCCATCGGAATAATGGTCACGCGCACGGGCCGGTTGTCCACCCGGCGGTTTTCGCCGTTGTAAGCCGCGGCCGCTTCGGTCACCCACGGTTCCACGGGCAGCGCCGTGACGACGCGCACTTCGATCGGCTCGCTGGTGGTGGGCAGCGCAATCGGGTTGGCCGCGCTGTTGGAAGTGGCGCGCGCCACCAGGCCGATCGCCACGATCACGATCGCCAGACCGATGACGACAAAGAAGATTATGCGTGTGCGGTTCATTCGCTTTGACTCCCGCCGATCCCGATTGGATCGTGCGTCTTCAAGGGCTGTTGACTTCGAGGCAGCAATCGAGTACAGCTCTATTGTAATCCCACTCACACAGCGGGCAAGTCAACGGGCGAAGCCGCTGGCGATCTTGCCTGACGACTTCGCCCGCCGAATGCACATCTGCGCCGGGTCTGCACCCGATTAGCTGCTCATCCCCAGCCGCTTCTTGCGCTCGGCCAGCTGCGTATCCAACTCGGCCTTGCCCAGCACCTGATCCATTTGATCGTCCAGCCGGCTGGCCAGCATCTCGCTCTTGGCCGAAGCCTTGTCCAGCCGCGCCCGGATTGACTCGCCCAGCCGTGCGACATCGGCGTCGCCACTGCCCACGATGTCGTCGATGGACTTCATCGTCTTGACGGTGAGCTCCTTGGATTTGGCCAAGTCCAGCAGCGCCAGCATCTCCTCGCGTTCCTGCTTGGTGGTGGTCAGTTTCGCTTCCAGCTTCAACTTGGCATCCAGCAGGGCCTGGTATTCGGCCTGCTGGCGCTCATATTGCTCCTGATATTGCTGCGCCAGCCGCTGCGTGGTGTTGTATTTGGACTGCGCGGCCGCCGCCAGATCATCGCGACCCTGCTGCAGCAGCGCGTCGATGTCGCGATCGAGCTTGGCCGCCTGCGCCGTCAGCTCGTCCGACTTGCGCTTCAGCGTCTTCACTTCGCCGCCCACGGTGGCAGCGGCATCTTCCAACTTCTCCAAATTGTCTTCGGCTTGCCGGATATACTCATCCATCACGGCGACTGAATTCGCTTGCAGCGCCTGATCCACCATGGCGTGCAGGTTCGCCGAGATCAGGGTTCGGACTTTCTCAATTAACGATGCCATAGCAAACCTCCTCGGGGATTGGAATACAGCGATAGCATAACAGCTTGCCGGCCCGCGCACTTGACGTACGACCGACAGGCGTCTGACAGAATCGAGGGCGCTACTCGACCGGGAAATGCATGGTCACCGTCGTGCCTTCGCCTTCCACGCTCTGGCAGTCCACCGTGCCGTGGTGCAGTTCTACGATGCTGCGCACAATCGCCAGACCGATGCCGGCACCCTGCTGCTCCATCTTCTCGCGGTTGACCTGGTGAAACTTGTCGAACATGCGCGGCAGTTCGCCGGCCGGGATGCCGATGCCGTCGTCCTCGACCGACACCAGCACCTCGGCGCCCGTGGATGAGACGCGCACCAGCGCGTGCCCGCCGGCCGGTCGCGCGAAGCGAATGGCATTGTCGGTGACGCGCAGCACCGCGTTTTCCAGAAAGCCTTCGTGGCCCTCGATAGCCGGCACATCCGGCTGGATGTCGGCCCGCAGCTCCACCTGGCGCTCCGCGGCCGCCTCGCGCAGCGTATTGAACACCCGATTGACCAGGCTGCCCCACGCGCTAAAGCGGGTTTTCTCCAGGCCGTAAGCGTCGCGGGCGTCATCCGTCTCAAAGCGCACCAACAGCAGAAAATCTTCCACCAGCCGGTTAAGCCGCTGGCTGCCGCCCTTGATGCGCGTCAGGAATTTCTCCAGATCGTCCACCGACCAGCCGCCCTCCTGCAGCAGATCGACATAGCCGGTGATGTACGTCAGCGGCGTGCGGAACTCGTGGCTGAGCATGTTCAGAATGTTGTTCTTCAGCGATTCCATCTCCAGTCGCGATTGCTGCCGCAGCACCATGGCGCGATCGAGCTTGGCGCGGACGACCACCAGCAGATCGTCCAGATCCATCGACTTGACCAGATAGTCGTCGGCGCCCAGCTGCTTGCCGGCGCGAATGTCCGATCGGGTGCCTTTGGCCGTCAAAAAGATGAACGGGATCGTCGCCCAGTCCGATCGGCGGCGCAGCTGATCCAGGAATTCAAAGCCGTCCATCTCCGGCATCATGATGTCGGAGATGATCAGATCGGGACGGAAGCGTTCCAGCACCCGCAGCGCTTCGTGCCCATTTTCGGCCAGCTCCACGCGATAACCCGCCATGTCCAGCACATCGCGTATGCCGCTTGACATCGCCAGGTCGTCTTCGACGATCAGGATCTGCTCTTTCATGCCACGTTCCGTTCCCGCTAAGCCGCCGCCAGTTTGTAGCCGCGGCCGCGCACGGTCATCAGGTAGCGCGGATTGGCCGCGTCACGCTCGATCTTGCTGCGCAGGCGGCTTACCAGCTTCTCGATGCGGGCGTCATCCACTTCGTCGATGTATTCCTGTCCCCACACCGCTTCGACGATCTGATATTTGTCGCAGATCTTGCCGATGCGGCCATAGAGCAAGAGCAGCAGCCGGTATTCCAGATCAGTCAAAGTGGGCACGCGCTCACCATCCACCCAGACTTCGCCGGCATCCACATCCACGTGTACGCCGCCCGGCAGCGGCTGGCGCGTGTGTCGCTGGCGGCGCGCGTAGGCCGCAAACAATTGCCCGAAGATTCTGGGAAACGCGCGATGCTCGCCGGTGTCACCGCGCAGAATGCCTTTGGCAGCCAGGCTGTCAGTCGGGGCAGCAGCCAGTCTGTCCACGCGCTCGCCGAGCAGATCGAACAACAAGTCCTGCTCCGGCAGCGGCAGCTGCGCCCACAGTTTGGCGCACTCGCTGCGGATCACCAGGTCGCTTTCCAGACGCTCGCGCAGCACGCCCAACGCCTGATCACGCGCGCTGCTGGGCACGCCCGCCGCCACGCGCACCAGCAGCCGTGTCGCCGCGCGCAGCAGGCCCGGATGCCCGCCTGCCTGTGCCAGCAAAAACTGCACATCGTTCTCGGTCAGCGCCGCGCCGTCTTCCTGACCCCAGGCCAGCACGGCCCGGCCGGCGGCTTCATCGGACAGCATGCCCAGCGCCAGCTGATGTCCCACGAACAGCTCGCAGAATTCACCGGCTTCCGCATCGTGCCGGCGTTCGGCCAGCGGCGCGCCGGTCGCGGTCACGTACACCAGCGCCTCGTACTTGTCGTGCAGCGCGCGCAAATTCAGAAAGACACGCCCATCCAGCTGCTCAAAGGGATCGTCAAATTCGTCGAAGAGCAGCGCCACCCGGCGATTGAGACTTTCGCACAACTGCGCGATGCTTTCATTAAAATTCAACGGTGCGGCGATGGGCCGTTCGGCTTCGATGACGCCCCGATAGAGTTCTTCCAGCCTCGAGATGAGAGCGGTCTTGACGCGGCCGCCGCGTCGTTTCACCGTATCCAGCACGGCGCGCAGGGTGACTTCATAAAACGCCTGATCGCTCAACGCCAGCATCAGATTACAATCGACGTACACGATCAGCGTGTCGTCCGGCGACGCATTCTGCTCCGCCGCCTCACGCAACAGCGTCGATTTGCCCACATTGCTCAGGCCGACGACCGAACAGCAGGCGCCTTCGGCCAGCGCCGCCTGCAGCTTACTCAACGGGCCGGAATGTAAAAACATGGAATCAAGTACACCTCATACGCCGTCACCAGAACCGGCTATTGCCGACCTTGGTACTCACAACGAGATGGGCCTTTAGCCGGATTTAGTCTAGGGACAGGCGACAAATTAAAAGTGGGTCAACCGACAGGCCTCCCCGGTTGACCCACTTTGCAATCGGTACCTGCTTAAGCCTGAGACATTCGCAAACGGCGCGCCACCACCAGCACGATCACTAGGCCGCCTGCCAGCGCCAGCAGCCCCAGCGAATCACCTGCGCCAGTTGGAGATAGTTGGGCACCCGTGCCAGTGGCTGTGTTTGTGGTCGTCTGCGATGCCGTGACGCCCGCCGAGGCAGTGGCGCTCGTGCTCGGTGTGCCAGCCGCACTGCTCGATCCGCCGGCCGGTGACTGGGTGGCCTGCGCGCCTGCTGCGCTGGATGTTCCGCCGGCGGTCGTGGTGCTGGATGCCGCGGCCGGCGTCTGCGCGGCTTCAGTGCCGACGGCTGCCGCGGCCTGGGTGGGCGCTGCTGTCGGCGGCACGCGGGTCGGTGCCGTTGTCGGTCGCGAGGTCGAAGTCGGCGCCAGCGTATCCGTCGGCATTGGCGTATCCGTCGGCACGGGTGACGGCGTGATCAAGGCCATGGCCGCCACCGCCGTGTTCGTCGCGTAGATGGCCTGATTCGTCGCCTGCACAGGCAGTCGTGCGCTGTTTTGAGTGAGCAGCGTCGCGCCGATCAAGATCAAGCCCAGCACGCCTATACCGCCCAACGCCAACGCCAGAATTCGGAACGTGCGGTTGGACTGTTCGTCGCCGTTACCGCCGTCTTCGGCGATATCAGGATTTTCAGTGTCGTCGAGAGCCATTAGACTTGCTCCTCTGCCAGAGTGAGACTGCTGTCGATCAATGGGTGCATTTTATAACACAACGCCCCACAAAGGCAAACGTCTGGCGCCGACCAGCCTCTGCCAACCAACGCAGCCCTCACATCCGCAAAATTTCCAGATTGGCAAACGGCACAAACACCCGGCCAACCCGATCGAGATCGACCTCGACCCCGTGCACGCGCGCGCCACTTTCGATCTGCCTTGGCCGATCCACCGGGCCCGAGACCACACCCGTGGCACCCTGCCAGGCGCCCCGTACCACCCGCACTCGAATACCCGTTGTCACCGGCGTGGCTACTGCCGTTGGCAGAGCCGGCTTGGAATCAGCGGGCAGCGGAATCAAAATCTCGGGGCGAATGACACCCCAGCGCGTGCGCGTAATTGCGCTGATGGACGCCTCGCGCCCCGACTGGCTTTGCAGCAGTTTAAAGGTGGGTGCCGCCATCGGGATGCGTCCCAGTCCCTCGGTGAGCAGGATCGGAAACGGCATGTTGCGCGCCAGATCGATGAGCTTGCCGTCCATGCTGCCCGCAATCAGGCCGCGCACCTGCAGCTGCTGAGCCTGCTGCAACGTGCCTTCTTCAATCCACGCGCCGCCGACGACGATCGCGCCGTGCGCGGATACATCGATGGACTTGTTGCGCAGCGGCTCGGCACTGCTGCTGGCAACCACTTGCAGCACGCCAAACGCCTCCTCGCCAAAACCGACTCTGGCTTCAATCAGAGCGCCGGTGGATTCAATGGTGACGCCGCGCCCGGGCATTATGCCCGCCACCACGCCCGGCAGATAGGCCGTCAACTGATAAGGGCGAGTAATCACCTTAATCAGCACACGGCCGCGCTCTTTATCAATGCGGTAAACAAAGCCATCCGTCGGCGACAACACGCGGCCGGTCGGCAGCAGCCCGCGTGCGGCGATGACACTGCCGGCCGTCACGTCATCGCCTTCGCGCACTTTGAGATAGCGCGTCGCGCGGCCCGGCGAAACATTCAGCAGGCGAGCCACGTTGACGATGCGCGTTTCACCGCTGATCTCTGCCTGAGCCACAATCTGCGCCGGCTGCACCCGCTCGCCGGCCGCCACCAGCACCTTACCGGGCACTGGCAGCACACGATCGCGCCTGATCAAAGTCAGCGCCATCACGCGCGATTCGGGTGGATAGTAAACAGCAGCTTCGCTCATGCGCCCACATCCCACAGCCACTGCTGAATGCGCTCGCGGCTGCGTTCCGGATCGATCGGGAGCGCCAGCGGGCGGCCGCGCGCATCGATAATCAAGCCGATGGCGCTGCCGTCCACGTTGAGCGGCTTGCCGCCGCGCCCCGGGCCGTAACCGATGTCGATACCGCGCCGCGGCCGCAGCTCCAGTTTGGCCTGCTGGCCGGGCGGCAGGGGCAGAATTTCCAGCGTGCCCGCAGCGACTTCCACTTCCAGATCGCCGCCGCTTTCGTAGCTCATCTTAACGCCCAGTACCACCTCGCCGGCGCGCACCCGGCCCACCGGCACGACGGCAGTACCCAGCAGCAACAGGCCGTTGTTCTCGATGGCTTGCACTGCGGCCAGCGGCGACGCCACAGCAACCGCGCCCAGACCGGGCATCAGGTTATAAACGTCCAGCAGCAGTTTGGTCACACCCACCGGTTCCAACGCATCCAACAGGATGAGCGCCGCCTGTCCCAGGCGCGGCGCGCGCGCCAATACGGCCCCACTGCCAATGATGGGTTCCATGGGGGGCAGCATCCAGCCGGGGGTTGAGGTCGATCGGGGCCAGCCGGGCCGCGCCACTTTCAACGTCGCCCGAATCGCCTCGCGCGCCAGCGCCTGCTCAATCAGCAGTTCACGAACGTCAGGCGGAATGCTGGAAGGATGCAGCTCTTTGTTGATGACGAATGCATCCAGTTCGCCGTGCGCCAGCTCAAAAGGCAGCCAGCGGGCAATGGCCTGGTGCCCGACTTCAGCCACCAGGCGCGCGCCGCCGAAAGCCGTGCCAATATCGCTGCGCACGGTCGGATACAGTTGGCCGTTGAAGCCGGCGGCGATCAACGTGGTGGCGGCGCCCACATCCACGCCCAATGCGCCGCGCCTGCGATCGCCGGTGGTGCTCAGGTATTGCAGCGCCGTCCCAAAGCTGTGCGCGGTGGACAGCACGGGCAGGGTGCTCCACGCCGCCACTTCGGCCAGGCCCGGCACCGCCGCCAGTTTGGCGTTGACATGCAACGTTTCCAATTCGCTCTGTAGCGGCCCTAAGTCTTCCAGCTCAAGACTGGGTCGGACATTGCCGCCGGCCATGATCAGCGGCAGGTCCTGACCCACCAGCTGCCGCACCCGCGGGCGCAGGCCGGCATTGCCCGCGTAGACGATGGACGGCCGGGCAGTGGGTTCACTCAGGCTCGCACCCAGCGCCACCGATTCCACCAGATCCAGCACCGGCCCGCTGGCCCCGCCGTCCGAGCCGCCCGCGATGCAGACGGCGTCCGGCTGCAACGCCATAATGCGGCGGGCGCGGGCATCTTCATTCAATGAGGTGGCGCCCAGCAGGGCGATGACCTCTTCGACCCAGGTGTACGTGCCGGCAGCCGCGCGCCGCAGGCTGTCCACGCTCAAGTCGCCCACCAGACCGGCCAGCACCAGCCGCAGCGGCTCGGCCGCACTGCTGGTGACCACCACCACATCCACGCCCGAGCCATCTTCCTGCTCCGGCGTGATCAGCTCGCCGCTGTCGTTCAGCATCGGCCGCGTGGCAATCCGCGACAGCTGCTCGACGACGTGCCGCACGCCCACCGCCACATCGGCCCAGGGCTCCTCCAGCGTGGTGGGCAGCTGCGCACGCGCCACAAAGCGATAGGCGCCTTCGACCTGCGCGATCAGCACGGCCTGCGTGTTCACGCTGCCAATATCCACCGCCAGAATCGATTCGATGCGAGGGAGATTGTCGGTCACGATAAATCGATCACGCCCCAACGGTATGGTGCAGCTTGCTGCGTTTCTTCGGCAGAGCGCCTACCGCCCCGGCAGGAAGAGGCCGGCAGCATTGGCAATGGCCTGGATCCGATCGATCAACAGCGACACGCTGGCCACGTACACCAGCGCAAAGGTGGTGCCCAGCGCCACTGCCACAAACCATCGCCCCACTGAATTGATTCCGCTCAAAACGCTGCCACGCCGGGCGCGATAAAATCCAAACGACAGCAGCGCGGCCAGCGTTCCAAAAACCACTATCACGTTGAGGACGAAGTTCACGCCCTCGGTGCCCGGGCCCGCCAGCAGACCGCCGGGCGGCATGGCCGTGCTGAGCACTTGCGGCCCCAGCGTGCCAAAAACTGCGCCGCCCAGCGCCACCGCCGAGCCGACGCCGACCAAATACCCCACCGGAATATTGCCCACCCACGCCCAACGCGGCAGCAGCTTGAACAACAACAACACACTGAAAAGCAGGCCGAATCCGGCCACAATCACGCTCATGGGATCAGCCCGCGTGGCAAGCGGCTGCACCACGCGCGCGAGGAGCACATCGTAGATCACCGTCACCGCCACGTAGGCTGCTCCCGCGCCGATCAAGATGTGAACAGCCAGCCGGAACAGAAAATTGTCGCCGAGCAGGTAGCTCAGTATCAGCACGGTCAGCACTGCCCCGACGAGCAGGCCGATTTGATCGAAGTTCATGCCGGGTTGCCCTTCCCCTTGCGGCCCAGAACGGCGACCACCAGCGCAATCAGCACGATGACGGCCATCAGCCAGTTGGCCAGCGTCAGCGCTTCCAGCTGCACTTGCTTGCTCACGGTAGTCCGCGGCGTCAGCACCTGGGCCTCGCGCGCATAGACGGTCGCACCAGCCACGCCGCTGACCAGCCCGGCCACCTGCTGCGATTGCGCATATGGCAGGGCCAGCGGCTCAGCGGCAGCACTCACTGCCGCAATCAGGGGCGTGGCTTGACCAAGTAAACCCCGCTGCTCGATCCACCAGCGCAGCGCGTCTGGTGAGGCAGCCAGTTCAACCACCAGTTCCACCGGGCCAGTCTTCAACAACACTTCCTGCGCCCCGATTGACTGCCCGGCGACATAGCCCAGGTTGCGCCACTGACTTTGTGCCCGCGCCCCCGGTTCGATCGCTTCCCAGGCCGACTGGGCCAGCGCCGGGCCGATCGGGTTGAGGCTGGTGGCCGTAATGTCGGCATGGCGTGCCAGCAGATGCCGCAGCATGGCGTCGGCCAACGGATTCATTTCGCCGGCTTGTGACGCATCATAATCGAACACCACCAGCACACGCGCCCCGTCAGGCAAGGCAGCCACCCGGGACACCGCCGTCTGCAACAACGGTGACGCCGGCAACGTTTGCACCTTCGGCAGAATACTCAGCCCGCTTTGCAGCAGGAATGGCACGCTGACGGCGACAAGCACCAGCACCGCCATCAGCCATTGCAGGCCGCGCCGGGCCGACGCGCGCACCGGTAGCGAGGGCGCCGCTCTAGGGCCGGATGCACCCTGCGCCAGTAGCTGTTGCAATACGCCAGCACGCGTCATGTCCTCGGCCGAGATCTCCACTTGCAATCGATCCGGCTTGCCTTGTATTTCGCCCATCAATGGCGCGGGCGGCAGGGCGTGTGCTACACCGGCAAAGACACCCTCTTGTTCAACCTCACCCAAATCCTCCGGCAGCACCGGTTCAGCCGCCTTACCCTCGGCGGGACGCAGCGCCTCAAGCCAGGTTGGAATCTCCGCTTGTGTCAGGCCGGGCACTGGCTCGGCCGCCGATGGTGGCACACCCGGCGGCTTGCGCTCGCGCAGGGATGTCAACCACTCCGGTAATTCTGCCACCACGGGCTCAGGCGTCTGAGAAGCCTCCGGCGACTCCTCTCGAGATTCCTCGTGTGTGGACTCTGCCGGCGCTTGCACCGGTGGCGCAGCCTCTTCAGGCCGAAGTGTACTCAACCACTCAGGGATTTCAGCTGGCGCCGCGTGAGCAGGCTCAGCCGCCCCGATGGGTTCTTCGCCGCCCGACGGTTCGCCACCGGCCGCTGCTTCAACCGTGCCCAGTGTCTTCAACCAATCAGGCAGCTCACCTTCTGCTGCCGGTTCCTCGGCCACGGGTTCCGGCGATACTGATGCGGCTGGAGGCTCAGGTTCTTTCAGCCAGTCCGGCACCTCGGCAGCCGATTCGCCTTCAGCCGGTGTCTCAACATATTCAGATTCTGCAGGTTCCTGGGCGGAGCGGATGACGCTCAGCCAGTCAGGTTCGCTCTCCTCGGAAACTGGCGCAGCCGGTTCGGGGCCAGAGGGCGGCAATGACTCACCATAGGCCGCCGGTTCGGCGCCGCGCAGCCAATCGGGAATTTCATCTTCTGTCTGCGGAGCAACCGATTCCGAGACTTCTGCCTGCGCAACTTCCGGGCCTGTGTCTGCCGCACGCAGCCAATCTGGCACTTCGCCGGCTTGCTCATCGGCCGGTGCCGCCGCAGGCGTGGAGGCCACTCCCAGATCGCGCAACCAGTCTGGAATCTCAGCTTCAGGGGGGTTCGGCTCGGCCGCCGATTCGATTGACGGCTCGGCGGCACTGCCCGCCAGCCAGTCAGGCAAATCGCTTGAGGGCAGGGCGGTCTCCTCGGTCGGTTCTTCATCGACCATGGGCGCAGCCGCTCGCAGCGCCCCCAGCCAATCGGTTTGAGGCCGCGGCTCGTCAAGTTTGGGTTCGCCGGCAACAGGCTGCTCCGCCGCAGGCGGTTCCGGCTGCTGGGCCGCCCAAGATGGAATTTCAGGCGGCGTCTTCGGTTCGGCTCGCCTGGAAACAGGTGCCGCCAGACCCAGTGCGCTCAGCCAATCGGGGATTTCACCTTCCCCGCTGGGCGGCTCAATCGCTACCGGCTCCCGCGCCGCTTTCTGAGGGGCTAAAGCATCCGCGCTTTCGGGTTGATCCGCACTGAGCGCCGACAACCAATCGGCCGGGGATTCAGCCGCCGGCTCTGCTTCGGTTAAAGGTTCTTCGTCGGCAACGGGTGCCGCTGCCCGCAGCTGGCCAAGCCAATCGGTTTGAGCGGGTGGCTCGTCAGCTGGTGGCGCGGCAGGCTCGGGCTGGTTGAGGCCCAACAGCCAATCGGGCAGTTCACCGGCATCGGGCACCGGCGCTTCCGGCACGGGCGATTCGATGGAGGCAGGCGGCTCGGCCTCCGCCGCGGCTGATGCTTCGCTCAGGTTGCTGAGCCAATCGGGCACTTCTTCCGCCAGCGGCTCGTCACCTTCGGGCGACGGTGCCTGCAGAGCCGCAGACCAATTGAGCCCGGCGGGCGCAGCGGTTCCCGGTGATTCGGCCGGCATATCCGCCGCCTCGCTCAATTGCTTGAGCCACTCCGGTGTATCGTCGTCGGCAGCGTCGGCGGACGCTTCGCCACCGGCCTGATGTTCGCCAAGCTGATCCAGCCATTCTGGCACATCCTCGCTGGGCGCGCTGCGCAGGCTGGCCAGCCAATCGGGTGCCTTCTCGGCAGGCGGTTCGTCAGCGTGAAGGGGTTGTTCGGGCGCGGACTGTGCGCCCATCAGGTTGTTGAGCCAGGCCGGCGGCGCGTCCTCGGCCGCAGCCTCGCCGGGTTCGGGCGAGGTGGCCGCCTCTGATGAGTCGGCGGGCGCGGGCTCGCCTGAGAGCTGGGCCAGCCAGTCGGGGATGTCGTCGTCATCGGCGGGCACGGACAGCTTGCTGGGCAATGATAGACCTTTTTTGACGGGTACCGGCTCCGGCTCATCCGGTTCGTCGGACACCAGCGGCGCGATCAGGCGCGTGCCGCACTTCTCGCAGAAGACAGCATTGGGCGCGTTGGGCGTGCCGCACTGCGGACAGCGAATGCTGGTGCCTGATGGCAGTTTGGCGCCGCATTCGTTGCAGAAGCGTGAGCCTTCGCGATTGGCAATGCCGCAGCTGGGACAATAGATCATGGCTTGTCACAAACCCGATGGGCTTAGCTGGCCGATCGGGCGGCGCTCATTCACTTTGAGGCCGATCGATAAAGAACAGTACCCGGAAAGCAGTCGCCACCGTGCCAAGCGCCACACCCAGCAGCAGACCGCGCATGCCGGCGGTGGTGATGGCGTCGAAGACCTGCCGCAGCAGGGCCAGCGCGTCACCCAGCGGGCCGCCCGACACGGCGGGCACCTGCGTGATCAACGCCACAAAGGCGGCTGCCAAAAACCAGACGGCAACGGCGCTGCGCCGGCGCTGCGCCATCCGCAGGGCGGCCAGGGCCAGAAAGACAGCCAGCAGCGCGCCGAGCGCGGTCTGCATGGACACGATGACGCTCTGGAAAATGAAATGCGTGAACAATTGCTGGGTGGTGAAGCGATCGATCAACAGGATGATCGAGGCGACGACGGCGCTGATGATGAGGACCAGGCTGTAGCCTGCGCCTGGGCCGTGCCGCAGCCGGCGAACGTGCACGTACAGCAGGTGCGCGAACCCCATGATGACGGCCACGCCCGCGATGATGACGGCCACGCCGACCAGCGGCGCGCGCAGCACGACGAGGCTGGGCGAAAGAAAACTGACCAGCACAAAGGCACCGGCAATACCGGTGACGACGGTGGGCGCTACGCTGGTGAAGATGCGTCTCACGTTAACCTGCCGATGTCAGCAGACCGATGATGAACAGCCCGATGATGCCCAGCACCATGACCACTCGCGCCATGTCCTGAGCGCGCAGGCTGGCCAGATGCGGCGGCCGCGCCTGCAAATAAGCCTTGGCCGCAAACATTTCTTCGCCCACCAGCAGATTGTCGGTGGTGGGCAGCAACACGGCCAGCGCGCGCGGATCGGCGGCGCCGCCGAACTGCGGCAGGGCGTCTTTCTCGGCCGCGCGCGCCATCAGGCCCGCTTCCGGTCCGAAGACGCCGGACATGACGTTGGCCAGCACGCGGCCGTGCGCCAGATAATCCATGGTGGCGGCGGCATAAGGCAGCGGCTCCAGCGCGGGCAGCCGCGCAGACAGCGGCTGATAGGTTTCCAGGCTGGCCTGCCGAATGTGCGGGCGGCGCAGCGTATCTTCGGCCAGGATCAGGGCGGCGGCGTCGGCGGTGGTGATGACGGGCGATACCCCGCTGGCGGCGGCTTCGTCGGCCAGATACTCCACGATCTGCAGGCCGGCCAGCGTGACGGCCATGTCTTCGCCGCTGATGCTGCCGGTGCCGATGGAGACGTGCAGCTCGCGGCCGGATTCGATGGAACGGCCCAGCATGCCGCGCAGCGCGGTGAACAGGGGAATGGGCCTGAAGCGCGGACGGCGGCCCGCACTGATGCTGCCCAGCAGGACGAATTGCGTCACGCCATAGACGGCCAGCACCACCAGGCCGATGAAGCCTGCCAACCCAATCATAGGTCTGCCTCGCGCGCCAGCGCTTGACGCAGGCGCTCCAAACGAGCCGGGTCCTCGAGCAGCGCCGAAACTTGATCGAGGCGCGCGGCATCCACGAAGGTGGTCAGTACGGGCTTCGCCAGAATGAGCAGCTGGCTGCCGACGAAGCCGAGCGGGCGCAGCACATCCAGCAGCACCGGCGCGACATCGCCCAGTCCCCACTGCCTGATGCGCTCCACCCAGATCCGATCGTCGTCTACGGCTGATTGAGAGGTCATGCGCTCAACAAGTGACCTATCTGCACACGCGAGCTGCTCAGCGGCGTTTAGTATAGCACGTGACGTATGAAAAGTGAAGTGAGACAGAGGTATTATGGTCAGATCGAGGGGGTTGAGCTGGTATACTTGGGCAAAATGTGAAGAGGGTCAAGCGCTGAGTGATGGGTGAGGGGCGATGAACGAACAACAGCCGACGGGTGAGGTTTACGGGCGGTTGACCGGCAGAAAGCGATTGGCGATCATTCTGCTGGGCGCCGCCTCGGGCGTGGCGATCGCGTTGATGTTTGCGTCGTTCGGCCGACAGCCGGTCAACGCGCTGGAGTTGATCGCGGGCGCCGTCATCGGCGCTTTTCTGGGCTGGTCGGCCAGCCTGGGCGAAAAGCGGCGCAGACGCGGCGGGCCGGGTTGATCGATCGGGTTGGCCGACACTCATCCAACTCTCATCCGCCGCGGGAACATTTCGACGCAAAGCCGGCGTCTGATCGATGACGGATCGGATGGAGATTAGTGACAGGGAGGACGATCATGAAAATCAAGATTATCGGGCTGATAGTGGTGCTGGCCGCGCTGGCGGCGGCCTGCGCGCCGGCTGCCGTGCCGGTCACGCCGGGAGTGACGCCGGGGACTTCACCGTTGACTTCGCCGGTGCCGGGCGGTGGCCTGATGACGCGGCCCAACGCCGAAGTGTGGGCCAGTGCGCCGGAGGCAGCGCTGCGCGCGCGCGGCGATCTGACACAGCGGCTGGGCGTTGATCCGGACACAATCGGATTGGTCAGCGCCGAGCAGATCGACTGGCCGGATGCGTGCATGGGCATCCACACGCCGGGCGTGATGTGCGCGATGGTGGTCACGCCGGGTTACAAAGTCATCCTTGAGGCGGGCGGCAAGCAGTACGAGTATCACACGAATATGAACGGCGATGTGGCGCGATTGGTGGAATAAGGGTTGATGTATAGAGCCGACAGGCCGATCTCGGACGAGGTCGGCCTGTTTTGATCCACGTCGCCGCGTGGGGGGCGGGCTTTACAGATTGATGACCTTTTCGGCCTGCGCCAGCGCTTCGATGATGTCGGGCATGCCGCCGACGATGCCGACCCGGACTTTGTCACGCAGGCCGAAGTAGTCGAGGCAGGTGCTGCACAGGATCAACTCGACGCCGCGCTCTTGCATGACGCGCAGCGCGTCGATGACGGGCGAGCCGTCACACGCGAGTTTGACGCCGTCGGTGTAGAAGACGATCTTGGCGGGCAGGGTGTCCGCGTCGAGATTCAACTGCAGGAATTTGGCGGCGAGGTTCCGCTGCAGGTCTTCGGGCGCGTGCCCCAGGCCGTTGCGGGTGAAGACGAAGATGGTGCGATCGTTCATGGCAGTCGGCTCCGGGAGAAGGTGGGGCAATTATACCTGAGCAGGCACCGAATTCGGTTTTGGCAGAGGCAGCATAGCGCAAGTTGATCGGGCTCGCGTTGTGTTTGATGCCGCCAAGCGCAGCGCCAACAGGAAAGTTGACGCCGGGTGTATACTGGAGATAAATACGAGTAGTTCCGTGGCTCGAAGCTGAGCCGCGGCGCAGTGTGCCCCATACTCGATGTGACACCGACGCCCGACGGCTGACCGTTGGGCGTCGGTTGTTGATGACATTCAGGTCGCCACGTTTAAGCGTCATCGGCAAGGAGGGCGGACATGAGTCCCGACATTGAGTGGCGCACCGACGACGCCGGCGGCGGGGAACGGATTGTGGTCGTCACTAGAGAGCGGCGCCTGCGCCGGGGCCTGACGGCGGGGCTGCTGATTGCTCTGGTTGGCGGTCTTGCCTTGATGTTTGGCTATCGCGACCACTCCGAGTCAGTGCCCAACCCCAACCCTATCCCCACGCCGACTGCGCTGGAAGCGGCGCGAGCCGGCCAATACCGGGGAAAGATCGTGACGATAGGCGCCATTTATGGGGAGAGATGGGCGACAGCCTTCCAACGCTCATTTCTGGACTTCGAGAATGAAACCGGCATCGACGTGTGGTTTATACCCGTCGAACCTGAAAGCGCCGAGTTTGTCAGAACCATTGAGGCCGGTACCGGACCCGACCTGGTCGAATTTCCTTCCTCCAGGGAGATGTGGTACTTCGCCAGGGACGGCAAAATCGTCGACATCACGACGGTGATGCCTATGAGCAGGCTGCTGGAACAATACGATCGACAGTGGGTGGATTGGGCAACCATGCAGGGACCGGACGGCCCGATTGTGGCGGGAGTTTGGGGCCCGGTCTGGGTGCGTAACACCATCTGGTACCCCAAAGCCGCATTCGAGCGGGCCGGCTACAAGGTGCCAACGACCTGGCAGGAATTGATTGATCTGTCGGATCAGATCGTCAAAGATGGCGGCACGCCGTGGTGTCTCCAGAATGGTTTTGTCGGTGGCGGCTCGGTCGGCCTGCCTGCTCAAAGTTGGATCAGCGATCTAATGTTGCGGACCGCGCCGGATGACTTTGACGCCTGGATGCTGGGCGAGATAAAGTCCACCGCGCCGTCAGTACAGCGAGCCATCCAGCTGATGTCCGATATCTGGCTTCGGCCCGGCTATGCGCAGGTGGACAGGCAGGCACTGAACACAACCTACCAGTGGGACATCGACCAGCCCCTGTTCGATGACCCGCCTACCTGCTGGATGGCGTACGCGCCCAGCTGGTCAACAGAGTGGAACGGAAAAAGCAGCATCACGCCCTTCATGGGCCGGAAGTTTGGTGTGGACTATGACTTCTTCATACTGCCACCGATCGATCCCGCTTACGGCGCGCCCGTGCAAGTGGAGGCGCATATTACCGCCTTGCTCCACGATCGGCCCGATGCGCGCGCGCTTATGGAGTATGTGATCACCGGCAAAACGCTCGAAAACTGGATCAAATCTGACATCCGCTTTGGATTCTCGCCTCACAAGAACGCGGACCCAGACTGGTCGGACGAGCCGCGCGAACGCGCCCTAGCCAGAGCGATTGTCGAGGCGCAGGCGGCCGGCACTCTATCTCACTCGGACGGCTATTGGATAAAGCTGGAACCTGAAATTGCCGCTCTGTTCCTGCAATCCATCAGCGCCTACGTGGCCGGCGACCTCGATCTGGAGACTGCCATGACCCAGGTGGATGAGGCCGCCGCCGGTGCCAGGAGACAAGTAGCGCCCGAAAAACTGCAGTGGAACGCCGTCTGGGGTAGTTCGAATCGCGATGTCTTCGCCGCAGGCTACGAGGGTGAGCCGGTGTACTACATTGACGCTGCCGAAGGGCCGGGCCAGGTGATGCACTATGATGGAAGAACCTGGTCGTCCATGGAAATCCCGCGCACTGGCTGGCTGAGCGGAATCTGGGGCAGCTCCGGCGTGGATGTCTTTGCTGTGGGCGAGGCCGGCGCGATCCTGCATTACGACGGCCGCCGCTGGGAGTCCATGGATAGCGGCACATTGTTAGACCTGATCGGTATCTGGGGCAGTTCGCCCATTGACGTGTACGCCGTCGGGGTGGGCAGCACGATCCTGCACTTCGACGGGCGAGCGTGGTCAGTCATGCCCTGGCGCGGCTGGGTTCACCTGATCGACGTCTGGGGCCGCTCGGACGACGATGTGTACGCCACCGGGATAAATGGCACTGTCTTGCACTACGATGGGCAGGCCTGGTCGTCAATGGAAAGCGGCACATCCATCACGCTCTGGAGCATCGCCGGGACGACGGATGGCAATGTCTTCCTGGGCGGGGATAACAATACAATCTTGCGTTATGACGGCGGCGTCTGGTCGCCCGCGGGCAATTTTCAGGGGCCCAGCCTGCGTGACATGTGGGCGGTCTCCGCCGACGACATCTTCGCGGTGGGCATTGAGGGCGTTATCGTGCATTACGACGGCAGCGGCTGGTCGCTCATGCCGGGCGGCGTCGATTTCAGCCTGAACGCGGTGTGGGCCAATAGCGGCCGTGACGTTTTCGCGGTGGGCGCCAACAACACGCTTTTGCACTATGACGGTCAGATGTGGTCGTCGATGAGTGACGGCCCGGATCAGTGAGCGAGTTCGAAGCGATAGCTGCTTGAGTCTTTCGTTCGACGACAAAAACATCCGGCCCCGAGTTGTCTCAGGGCCGGATGTCTTCGTCTTGACGCGGAGGGCGGATCAGTCGCTGCCCGTTATCTTGAGCGCGGCGGGCAGCGTCGCCGCCCAGGCTTTGATGGCCTGCCAGTTGCGTCGATCGCCGGCGGGAGCCTGGATGACGACCATGGCGAACAGCACCGCCCACCATTTGAGCCGACCGTATTCCATTCGCCCGCCGAAGACGCCGACGCTGGCCGGCGTGACGGGCCGGAGGGCCTTGAGGATCGGTCGGAGGTAGTTGGACAATCGGGCGTAGCGTTCTTTGAATGTCAACCGTCCGGCTACTTCGGGCGGTTTGGGCAGCCGCTCGTCCACGGTGATCGGCACGCCGTCCACATTCGTTTCGCCGGTCTGGGTCAGGCTCATCGCGGTGACGAACACGGCCAGCGGGATGCGCTGAAAGTCGGTGCGATGCCGCTTGAGGAAGCCCGACGCGGCGCGATGCCAGCCCATGATCATCGGCGCGCCGACGACCACGCCGTCGTAGCCTGCCACGTTTGTGACTTCACTCAATGGCAGCACATCGACCTGCGCGCCGCTTTGACCGATTACTTCGCCGACGGTTTTCGCCACGTCGGCAGTGGACCCCGCCATGGTGGCGTAGGCGACGAGTACTTTCTTCATGCCGCGCGCCTGCCTTAGTTTTCCGCGACGCGCATAAAGCCGAGCGTGCGAAACATCACCCGCATCATCGTGTGGCCGAAGTCGGGCTGCAGGAATTGATTGGGGCAGCTGCCGGGGATGACGGCGATGCCGTTGTCGCGGCACAGCTTCACCGCTTCGGGCGAGACGCTGGTCATGCTTTTGGCCGCGCCGGGTTTGGTGCCCATCATGCAGTGCATCCACACGTGCTTGACGCCCAGATCAACGCACTGCTGCACGATCTGATCGGTGACTTTGGGATTGGCCAGGATGAAGACGGCGTCGGGCCGCTCGGGGATCGATTTGAGATCGGGGTAGCATGGTTCGCCTTCAAACGTCGTGATCCGCGGATTGACGGCGAAGACGGTGTAGCCGGCCGCTTTGAACTTGCGGTAACCCAGATTGCAGCCGGTGTCGCGCTGGTCGGAGACGCCGACAACGGCGATCTTCTTCTGCGCGAGGAAATCCTTGACGAGGGCGTCGATCTTAGCCATGGCTGGTTCCTTTCAGGTGGCGCGGGTATTTGAGCACGCGCGAGTGCGAGTTTTAAACAGACTTTAGGGCGGTTCCCGTTTTGATTTACGCTGGTGTCATTCCCGCACGTTTAAAGCGGGAATCCAGCACGACGGTCAAACTGGATGCCCGATAGACACACGGAAGCACTGCACCGCATGTGTTCAGGCATGACTATGCAGCGTCAGGCGTAAACCATTCAGGAATTCGCTCTAGTGTACGGTTTTACTGTTGCGCTCACATCTGAGAAAGATCACGCTCGCCGTCGCTCAATGTCACCTGCCGAAAAAAGTCCGGCCTCAAGTTGCCTCAAGGCCGGACTTCAAATGTTTTACCTTGCGATGCTATCGCAGTTTTGCAAGCAAAGCATCAAGGTCTTCGTAATCGTAAGGCAGACGGCGGCGGATCGCCAATACCCATACCCAGCGTTCGTCGTCGTTGACAGCGTAGAGGATTCGCCAGGGCCTCAACTGCAAGCGCCGGACTTCGATGCCCAGAGACACAACGAGGTCGGCTACATCCAGCGGCGCGCTCGTTGAGGGGCGGGGATCGATGGCAAGGTGATCAATGGCGCGTCTGACCTGCTGCCGGACATTACCCGGCAGGCTCTTGCGCGCGTCGTGGACTTCCGGCTCAAGCCACAGGTCGTAGTCCATCATCGCGGTTGAGCATCATCCCACTCGTTCTTGACATTGTCCCAGCGCAGTGCGCCCGCTTTAGCCGGATGGCTGCGAAGTTTGGGCAGCACCTGCTTGACCAGTGCGCGATCATCGGCATCTTCCAGCCAGTCCAGCAGGGATTCCCAGGTTTCAATATCCAACTGCACGGCGGACGGCTGACCGTCCTGACCCACCACAAATTGCACCGATTTCAACGCGGCCAAGTTAATCATGGTTCCTCCCGCTTCAACCAAACACGCGCCATCACTATCATGGGCCCTAACGTGATTATACACCTTCAATACACAGTCCGGCCTCAAGTTGCCTCAAGGCCGGACTGTGCTCGTTAGTCTCCACCGACCGACAGCCTGCCGCCGCCCAACGGTGCTACAGGCTCAGCCGCAGCCGAATTACGCATTACTCATTACGCATTACTCATTACGCATTACTTCTCAATCACAAACGTCCCACCATCGCTGCGCCCCATCACCTCCGGGAAGTACATCTGCTCCGCGTGCGCGGGGATGACGTTGTACGTGCCCGCCAGACCGGCACGGATCTGATAGGTGTACTCATACGTGCCCGCCGGCAGATTCGTGGCGAACAGCGCCACCTTCTCATCGCGCAGTTCGGTGTGCGTGAACCACCACCAGTTCCAGCCGCAGTAGAAGCAGTACGGCTGATCGACCGGCCGCAGGGTCGGGTCCTGGCCCAGCTGCGACGTGGTCTTGAGGCTGGTGTCCACCGCCTCCGTCCCGGCCGGGATCGGATCTTCCACCAGCACGTAGTACAGATCGGTGGGCGCCACGATGCTCAGCTTGACCGTCAGCACATCGCCCACCCTGGCCGACGTGACCGGCGTGCACGGGATGGGCGTTTCGCCCGGCTTGAGCGGCTTGAAGCACGGATCGTCGCTGGCGTAGTACTGCCGCGAGATCGACAGGCCGCGCGACAGCGACTTCACCTCAGCCGCCGGGATGAACGTCCGCAGGTAGGCCGCGTAGTACAGCTGCCCGTCGCCCGATTGCGGCGGAGTGAAGCTGCGCTCGATGGTCAACGCATTGCCCTGATCGCGCAGCAGCGAAGCGATGGTCTGTGACAGCGTCGCCGACTGCTTCACCGTATCCCGATTGGCCGTGCCGCTGCTGATCAGTTGATCGTTGACCTTGACCGTCCAGTTGTAATCAGGATTCAATTCGCCCGTCGCCTTCATCCAGTCCGTCAGCGCGATGAGCGCCCAGGCCGTCTCCTGCGTGGTCTCCCAGCGCTCGGCGGTGCGCGCCATCATCAGCCAGCGCACCACATTGGGGGCGATCTGGTTCTGCGGATCGAGTTTGGCGATGGCATCCAGCACGATGGCCGTGGAGCGCGTATCCGTATTCCAGTTCCAGTAATCCACCGCGCTCTCTTCCCAGTGCAGGCCGGTGGCGCTGGCCCTGGCCGTGCTGGTCAGATCGCTGAGCAGCGTATTGAGCCGCGATCGATCATCGGGCCGGTCGAGATTGAGACCCAGCGCCAGCAGCGCCTTGCCATAGCTGCCCAGCAGCGGCCGCTTCGTGTCATACAGCGCCGTCAACGCGGCAGTCTGGCTCTGGCCCGCTTCGGCCAGCGCGTACAATAAGTACGCCTGCTGATTGGCTTCCCACGTCGCCTTGAGCTGCGTGGCGGGCCGGATGCGGCTGATCAGGAACTTCGCGCCCCGATCGAGCACGGCGGCATCCACGGCAAAACCGGCCTGTTTGGCCTTGGCCAGCCCAAAGACCACGTAGGTGCTCACCGTCGTGTCCGACTTGTCCTGCACCCACCAGCCCCAGCCGCCGTCGGCGTGCTGCTGGTTGTATAAGCGCTGCAGGCCGATGTTGACCTGTTCCGTGAGCTTCGCCTCCAGATCCGGCTCGGCCAGATTCAGGTCCTTCAGCGCGCGATACGTCAGCATGTTGGGCAAGAAGCGGCTGATGGTCTGCTCGGTGCACTCGTACTCAAAGTGCTCCAGATACTTCAGCGCCTCGGTGCTGGCCGCCGCCAGCGACGGATCGATCTTCACCGTCAGCTCACCCTGCGTGGTATCCAGGCTGGGCGGCAGCGCGATCACCTCCACGCGGGCCGGGTCGCCCTTGCTTACCGTGCCTGCCGTGGCCGAAGTCTCCGGCGTGCTGAATTTGTAGATGGGCAGATACTGCTCCGGCGGCAGTCCGGCCGGCGGCTTGCTGGCATCCGATAGGCCGCCGCCCCTCACCGAGAACGTCAGGTTGGCGTAGGGCGCATCCAGGGCGGTCACCGGCCAATCGACGCGCGCCTGCCCGCCGGCCGGCACCGTGACCGTCTGCTTGAGCTGACCGTTATCGACCGTGATGCCCGTGCCCTCAATCGACACTTCGGCGTCGATGGGCGCGCTGGTGTTGTTGTTGACGATGGCGCCCATGCTGAGCTTGTCACCCGCCACCATGAAGCGCGGCGTAATCGGCCGGATGAGCAGGTCTTTGGTGCTGCGGATGTCCACCGTGCCCTCGCCCACCAGCGTGTCTTTGGTCACGGCCTTGGCCAGCATGCGCCACGTCGTCAGGTTGTCGGGCAGCACCGTGCTGATCCGGGCCTCGCCGTTGGCATCGGTAGTGACGGCCGCGTTCCAGTAGGCCGTATCCGGGAAGTTGCCGCGCACGAAGAATTCGCCGCCCTCGGCAGCCGCGCCGCCGCCGCCGCCCTTGGCTTCTTCGGCCAGCTTGATGTTGATGCGATCGACCGAGTACACCAGCGCTACGCCCGTCATCACGCTCAGGCCGCGCTCACTGTAATAGAACGCGGGCAGCGGCGGCTGCAGCGGATCGAGCAGCGACAGCACCGACAGATCAACCAGCGCCAGCGACACCTGCGCCTGCACCGGTTTACCCTGGAAGTCGAGCACCTTCAGCGTGTACGTCACCGGGTCACGCGGATTGTAGTGCTGGGTCGCCGGATCCCGATCGGGGGTCAGCGTAACCTGCAGCAGCTGCTGTTCGGGATCGACGCTGAAGCCGGCGTAGCCGATCTTAAATGACGGCACCAGATCGTTTTGATCGACGCCTTTGACGATGACGACTGACACGAAGGCGTTGGGCGCCATCTCCGGCGTGATCGGGATTTCGATCACGTCGCTGTTGGTCTTCAGATCGATCACGCGCGCGCTCAGGACGCGGCCGCGCTCCACTGTAACCAGCGCCCGCACCGTGCCCTGATACGGCGAGGGCACCAGAATCCTGGCCGTTTCGCCGACCGTGTATGACTTCTTGTCGGCCACCAGGGAGATGCGGTCATTGTTGTCCTGTCGCCACGCCACGTAGTCCTGACTGGACACCCACACATACGCGGAAGCGCGGATGGCGTTGCCGCGGTCGTCGCGGCCGCTGGCCACCACGCGGTATTCGCCGCCGACCGCCGGCGTAAACGACGTGGTGCCTTCGCCCCGCTCGTTGGTGGCCGCCGTGGTGGTGAACACAGCCGTATCGCTGAACGACGAAGTCCAGTAGATGTTGCCGAAGTCATCCTTCTGCTGCACGCTGAACCAGTCGCGTTTGTAGTACACCACGTCCAGCGACTGGTTGGCGAATGGGTCGCCCTGCCAATCCACGGTGCGCAGGTTGAAGGCCATGTCCCGGCCTGCCGAACCCACGTAATCGACCGGGGCGATGCCGATATAGTAGCGCCCCTGATGCACGATCACTTCGACGCGGTTGGACACCACCTGATCGCTGAGATCGGTGACATTGGCTTCGATGCTGAAGCGCTGGCTGCCGGTTTTCTCGTCCAGCTTGGCGGGTAGAGTGATCTTGAATCGGCCCTGGGCGTCGGTCTGACCTTCACCTGAGGCCAGCACCTCGCTGCCGCCGCCGACTGTGGGCGCGAAGTAATCCGCATCATTCCAGCTGTAGTAGCCCGCGCCCTTGTAGCGATCGAAGAAGTAGTTCTGCGACACCGCCGTCCACGACACTTTGGCGCCGCCCACGCTGCCGCCGAAGAAGTAACTCGCCTCCACGGTCACGTCGATGGTGTCGCCCTGCAGCACCTCGTCGGCGCTGGGCGTCACCGTCACCTGAAACTCCGGCCGGCGATATTCCGATACCAGGAAGACGCTGTTGTAGAAGCGCATCTGCGGCTGATCGAAGTCCGGCGTCTTGCCCGGAATCTGCACATTCATCTGGTAGTAGCCCAGCGGCGCTTCCTTGTCCAGCGTAAAGTCGGTGTAAAACGCGCCGTAATCGTCCACCGGCAGGGTGGCGGTATAGACCGTGTTGTACAGCGCGTCCACGATGGCGAAGTCCACCTGCTTCAGGCCTGGATCGACCGCGTAGCGCGCGTCGTCGTCCAGCCGGACGATGCCCTTGAGGTGGACGGTCTGCCCCGGCCGGTATAAGGGTTTCTCTGTATACAAGTACACGCTGTGCGGCTCGTAGAAGAACTGCGCGTTCACGCCAAAGTCCCACGGGCCGATGCCCTGATTCCAGTCGCTGAGCGCGATGCCAAACGCGCCGGACGCGCCGGGCGTGCCGAGCACCGCCGCCCACGTGCGGAACACGTCGCGGTCTTCATTGAACTGGGCCGTGTACAGCCCCGATCCGTCAGTGCTGCCCGACGCGAACGAGCTGCCCGTATCGTTATACAGCGTCACCGGCGCACCGGCGACCTCGCGTCCCGATTGCAGATCGGTGGCCCACACCAGCGTTTCGCGTTCCGCGCCCTTCAGCGTCAGGTTGGCGTTCGACACTACCACCAGATGTCGCGTGGTTCCATTGAAGTCGATACCTGCCTGCTCGGGCGAGGTGATGCGCACCAGATAAATGCCCGGCGGCAGGGTGCCGCCCTCGTCGCCCGCCAGCGGCAGTCGAATCAGGCCGGCCTCATTCAACGGCTTCTCCACCGGCACACTCCATGTGCGGAGGGGCACGCTTCGCACCGGCACGGCGCGTTCCCACAGCTGCCAGCCGTCGCGGCCGATCAGCTGCGTGAACTCGTTCAAGGAGACCGGATACAGCTCCAGGTTCAGCTGGCTGACATTGCGATAGCGAGCGTACACCACCGTGTCGGTGTAGGCGCTGTACACACCAAAGCGGCCGGGCACGTCGAACCACTGCTCGCTGGGCAGCGGCCGCGTGCGGAAGGTGATGACGCGATCCTGCCCCAGGCTTTGGCCCCAGCGGTCGGTCACGTCCTTGCCCAGCACCACGCTGAACTGCGACGACGGCCCGGCGTTGAAACCGAAGACATAGCGCCGGTCGTAGCTGCTGTAATAAGTAAAAATACTGGTCGCGCTGATGGGCGTGGTCACGGTGATGTTCCGCAGCGACGCCTCGTCCACATCCGTGGTGAAGTAGATCTCCATCGCCTTGTACGGTGGCGCCGCCTCGCCGTCGGCCGGATCGGTGCGGATAACGCCGAAGGGCGGAATGGTGCGGAACGACCAGACGTAATCGCCGGCGGTTGGCGCCCCGCCCGATTGGCCCTTCACGCCCGCCGCAACCTTGCCCACATAGACGGTATCCCGGTCGAGGCGCTGCGTGGGCGTAAACACCAGCACGTCCACCACGCGGCCTTCACCGGCGGTCGCCGGGCCGCCGCCCTGCACCGGCAAAGCCGCGAATTTGCCCGCCGCGCCCATCGGAATGGAACTCATCGGCAGGGTGGTGGTCAGCCACGCATAAGTGCCCGGCAGGGCGGGCGCATCGGCCGAACCGGCGTGCAGCGAGAAGGCCGCTTCGGCGCTGGCGTGGTCGATCGGCTGATTGAACGTTACTTCCACCGCCTGATCGATGCCCACGTCCGAGGCGGAATCGCCGGGATTGGTGGACACCACCTGCGGAGTCTGAGTCGTAAACGTCCACACGTAGTCCTTCTGCAAGATCGCGCCGGTGGGATCGGTCAGGCCGGCGGCCACTTTGACGGTGTACGTCGTGCCGGCGCGCCAGTATTCGGACGGCTTGAATACGTAAATCGACGTGTTCAGCCATTCACCCTTGCCCTCAATGGGCGGATCAAACTCGATCGGGTTGGGGAGAGCGGTGGTGTCGCTGGCGCTCAGCACGGGCACAATCGGCCGGTTGAACATCACGGTGATCTCCGCGCCGGGATCAATGTCGATGGCCCCGTCGGCCGGCAGGACCTGCGTCACTTCGATAAAGCCCACCGCCTTGAACGCGAACACGATGGGGGCGTCCAGCGGCTTGCCGTTGGCGGCTTTGGCCGTCTGGGCCAGCGTGACGTTATAAGCTTCGCCGCGAGCGAAGCCGCCGCCCGCGGGCACGAACTGCACGCTGCGATTGTCGTCGCTCCACTTGAACGTGCCGTTGACGCGGGGTGAAATCGCAAACGCCTGCTCCACCGACGCGCGCTCCATGGGCTTGTCGAAGGCCAGCACGATGGGCGATTCGACGCCCTGCTCTTCGCCGCGGGCCGGCGCGCGATCGACGACGATGGGCGGCAGGTCGGCGGCGGGGGCCGGTGGCTGGAGGCGCGACATCACGAACAGGCCCCCGCCTACCAGCGCCGCCAGAGCCAGAATCGCCGCCAGGATCAGCGGCAGCTTGGACGACGGACGAGAGGGATTGAGTGTAGCCATGAGACTCCTTCGAGTGACGGGTGAACACTGGCTGCCGGCCTGACGACCCGCGGCCGGAGCGTATCTAATGATTCCTCATGATTATTCAGAATGGCCGATTACGGCTGCAAATTGACTTCCACCGAGCTCAGGTGCAGGGTCTGACCGTCGCGCGGATGGAGGGCGTAAACTACCACCCGACCCGGCCCGGCTTGCCCGGCGCTAAAGGGCACATCCACGACAAGCGACGCGGGCCGGCCTGCCACGTTTTCCAGCGTGCGCGGCTGGCGGCCCAGGGTTTCATTGTTCGCGCCGCGGACTTCCACCACCAGGTTTGTAACCAGCATGGTCTGCACCAGCACCCTGACCTGACCCTGCAGCCGCGCACCCGGCGCAGGTTCCACGATGACGATCATCTCGCGCTGATCCAGCGACGGCGCGGAGACAGGCAGTGCAGCGTCGCTGTTCAACTGCACATCGACCGAAGCCAGATGCGTTGGGCCGCCGTCGCGCGGCGATAAGGCATACGCCACCACGCGGCCCGGCTGCGCGGGCAGATAGGCGGGCAGTGGCACATCGGCGGCGAACCGGCCGCGTTGACCGGCGGCCACCTGTATCCGCGCCAGCGCCGAGCCGACGACGTTGCCGCTCTGATCGCGAATCAAGATACTGATGGGTTGCTCAAAGGCCGGATCGCTGGTGCCTTCCACTCGAATTGAACCGCGCACGCCTTGATTTTCAGTCGGCTTCAAGATGATCAGCTGCTCGACCGGTGGTTCAGGCGAAGGCGTTTCGCTGAGGTCGGTCGGCCGGGCCGTCGGCAGCAGCGTCGGCGTCGGCAGTTCAATCGTCATTGGCACGGCTTTGAATTGGGCTGTGGGGGCGGGCGTGGGCGTGGCAGGGCCAAACGCGCCGCCGACAAAACCGCAGCCCAAAGCCGGAAAAGACATTACCATTAAGGCCAGGATTACCCATCGGGTTGACGCAAACCGCCTGCCCGCTGTCACGAGATCTTCGCTCCTAATGATAACGCCCCGGCTCCGGGCTGTGTTCCAGCATAACGGGCGATTGGGCCATGACTGCCCTACGGTGAGACGACGAACTGATCATACCGGGGGTTAGTGGAGAATGCAAGTAGTTGCTGGTGTGTGGGGGCGGCTGACGGGAGATTTCTCGCGGAACCGCGCTGGATCGGTGGCTCTGCCAATGTGAGAATATGTCAAGTCAAGATAAGATCACTATGGCAGCACTATAGTAGCACTATGGAAGCACTATATTAGCACTATACCAGTAATCAAACTTCTCCGGCGAATGAATTCGCATCTGGCAGGCTGTTCAGCCGACCGTCGACCTGCGCCGACGGGACCCCGTCAACGTCGGTGGACGGTCGGCCCACGGCTCCAAAGGTGCGATTTCAATCGCCGGCATGGCGTTGGCGCAAAATCTTGACGCACGCTTCGGCACCGACATAAACTGGCTTAGGCGGGCGGTTGGATTTATAATGAACGCATCCTGTCGTTGGGGCGTAAGGCATGGCTGAGATCACGCGCAAAGAGTTGCTGCTGGCGTTGGTTGGCTCAGGCGATCGGCCGCGGTTGAGCGGGCTGGATCTGAGCGGGCTTGATCTGGCGGAGATCGATCTGCGCGGCGCCAATTTGCGCAATACCAAGCTGGGCGGCGCGGACTTGAGTTATGCGGACTTGAGCGAGGGGGTGTTGTGGGGTGCGGTGCTGATCGACGCCAATCTGACTCGCACCAAGCTGGTGAGCGCCAACCTGACCAATGCCGACTTGACCAATGCCAACCTGCACGAGGCGCTGATGAGTACCTGCGTGCTGACCGGCGCAAACCTGGCGAATGCGCGTTTGACGTTTGCCAAGCTCAGCGAGGCGGTGGCCAATGAGGCGCATTTGCAGGGCGCGAACCTCAACGGGGCGAATCTGACGTTTGCCAAGATTGCCAGCTGTAACTTTACGGAAGCCAACTTGAGCGGGGCAGATTTGAGCGGCAGCGATCTGCGCGGCAGCGATTTTCGCGGAGCCGATTTGTCGTACGCCAACTTCAGCGGGGCGGATTTGAGTCATACCCAGCTGGCAGGCGCGAATTTGAGCGGGGCCAATTTGCGCGGCATCTATCTGAGCGGCGATGAGCTGCTGGAGGCGAATCTGAGCCGGGCCATCATGCCGGACGGTACGCTGCATTTTTAGGCACGCCGGGGCGCGCCCATCGGCAAGGCGAGCAGTGGAAGACAACGAGCCGGCGAATCTTTGAGATTCGCCGGCTCGTTGGTCAGTGCCGGTGTTACTTCTTGATGGCAAAGGAGACTTGCAGCTGGGACGAGACGGTGAGCTGGCCGGGCTGAATGGGCGCGCCACCGCCACCCATGCCCGTCGCCGAGCGTTCGTACAGAATCGGGCTGCCGGTCACCACTTCGCTGATGGACACCACATCGCCCACTTCCACCCCGAACAGTCGGGCCAGATCAGTCGCGCGAGCGCGAGCGTCGGCCACAGCCTTCTCGCGGGCCACGGCTTCCAGCTTGGACGGATCGGCGATGCTGAAGTTGACGCCGCTGATGTTGTTGGCGCCGGCTGACACAGCCGCATCCAGCACCGCGCCCACCTTGCTCAAGTCGCGGATGGTGATGCTGACGCTGCTGTTGGCGTGATAGATCACCTGGCCGGTAGATTGCCCGGTTTCGGGGGCGTAGCGCTGCTCGGTATAGACATTGTAGTACGCCGTCTGAATGTCCGAGTCAGCCACGCCTGCCGCTTTGAGCGCGTTAACCAGCGCCGTGACCTGTTCGTTGTTCAGCCGTGTGGCTTCGCGCAGTGAAGCATTCTGCGTGTCGATGCCGATCTGCGCGGTGCCCGTATCGGGCTCACCCTGCGTGGAGCCTGAGCCGATGACGGTGATGGTGTTGCCCAGCACACCGCCTGTCGTCTGCGCCACACCCACGCTGACGGGGGCAGGGCCGCCCTGGCTGGGGCTCAATGCCGCCGCCCCGGGCGTAGCCGCGGCCACACAACCCGTGATGAAAGCAATGACCATCAAACCGGTCACTGCCGCGATTAGCAACCTATTCTTACCCATGTCACACACTCCTGTTGACGATTTGAGTTTCTGGCCGTTTCCTGTTTCGACCGTTACTCATCAGACGCCGCGCGGCGGCGGCAGGTTCCCGGAGAGCCTGCCGCCGCCGCGTCTGAGTCAGGTCAAAATTGTGACCGGGTGGGTCTGAAGATGACTTAAATCCTAAAGCCAAGCATTCAGTCCAATGGTATAGTATAATCAACCGCTTAAGGGACGCAAAAGATACGGGGTCTGAATGTGAAAATAGTCAGGCGCGTTTTGCAACGTTTTGCCAGACACGTCGGCCGAGCTTTGGACGAACGGCGCAGCCGTGGCCAGAGCATGGTGGAGATGGCGCTGACTTTTCCGGTGCTGCTGCTGATCATGGCGGGCACGCTGGAAGTGGGCTGGTACTTCAATACCTACCTGACCTTGCTGGACGCGACGCGCGAGGCCGCACGGTACGCGGCCGACGGCGAAATCGCTCTGCGCGACAGTACCGACACCTACGTCGACTGCGACAAGGATTTCTTTTATCAGGCCGCGTGCCTGCTAAAGCAAAACATGTTTGGAGTGACATTTGACGAAGCGCGAGACGACATTGTCGTCTCGGCCGTGACGGTCAACAGCAGCGGCCAGGTGCTGTGGCGCTATCCACTGTATTGCGGCGGGCCCATTCCGCCCGATGTGGAAGGATACTACCGCGTCTGCGACGATAAAGTGCTTAACGCCGATCAGGGTTGGTCGTATCAGGCGCACAAAAACCACGCCGTGGGCGACATGGTCAAATCGTCGTTCTTCCCGAAGGCGGCCCTGGAAGCACGCCTGCCGGACACAGTTCCCGGCGCGGGCGCAGGCTATGTTATTGTGGAAATCTATCACGTGCACCACCAACTGTTGGGCTTGATTCCGCCCGGTCTGCCGTTCCTGCCGCAGGAAGTGGTGATGCACGCCTACACGATTATGCCAGTCCCCTCGGCGAATCCGCTGCCTTTCTAGGCTAGAGGCCAGAGCATGTCTGTATCAAAATCGCGGCGAACAAAATCTGAAACCGGCCAGGCCATTGTCATCGTGGCGCTGGGCTTTGTCATGTTACTGGCATTTACGGGCATTGTGGTGGATGTGGCACGTGTCTTCGTACAGCGCGCCCAGCTGCGCCGCGCAGTGGACGCGGCCGGTCTGGCGGCCACCGGCCAGTTCAGGACGGGCGCCACCGGGCCGGATATTCGACAGGCCGCCATTGACTTGATCCGGGCGCACGACATCGCCGATCCGAATGTCGTCGTAGAGACATGCGGCTCGCTGCCGGGCGGCGGCACGACCGACAATCCGGCCTTGTGCCCGCCGGAAGGCCAGCCCAAGCGCAAACTGGTTCGCATCAATGCGCAGGCCGAAGTGCCCATGTTGTTTCTGAAGTTGGTCGGCATCGACACGGTACCGGTTGACGCGAGTTCCACGGCCGAAGCGGCGGCGGTGGACGCGGTGCTGATTCTGGACACCTCGGAATCACAGGCATACGACGCGCCCAGCGGCTACGCCTTCACCGGCGACGCCAATCTGGGCTGCAAACCAGCCGACGTGGGCTATGAAAACGTAGCGGCCTGCATCGCGGCATGCACCAACAGCACGACGCATCCCTGTTATCCACTGCAGCAGATCAAAGACGCCGCCCGGGCGTTTATTGATCGGATGTATCAGGATTACGATCGGGTGGCAGTAGTCGGTTATGATCGCAGCGCCACCACCGTCTATCATCTGGGCACTGATCTCTACGCGGCGAAGAACGCCGTGGACGATCTAAGGGTTTACGAGTATGCCGGCACGGCCTGCCCGTATGCGACCACGGTGGGCGAGCGCTGGAAGTGCGGCTCGTCCAACCCGGGCGGCGGCCTGCTGACGGCCAGCTACGAATTTGCGAACGGACGCGAAGATGCATTGTGGGTGGCGCTGTTCCTGAGTTCCGGCGGCATCAACGCCACCGATCCCATTCCCAGCATGGGCGCGCCAGAGAACTTGTTCGGTTACTGCCCGCCCAAGGATTTCAACGATCCCCTGTCGCGCGACGGGCTGCCTCCCTGCCGCGATCAGCGATGGAGCGTGCACCATCCGGCGCCGACGATTACGGTGACAAGTCCGCTGTACGATTCTGAAGATTATGCCTATGACATCGCCACCTACGTTGGGTCGGAAGCCAAGCCCAACGGCGGCGGCGGTATGGGGGTGTTAATCTACACCATTGCGCTGGGGCAGAAGGCCGTGTGTACGACGGGCGCGACTTACGCGCCGGGGCCGCCGGTCATCTGCGCCGATTTTAATCCGGGCTACATGGATCTGGACAGCGGGCTGCCCAACACCGGCGAGCTTTTCCTGCGGTATGTGGCCGACATTGGCGACAACGGCAAGCTTAATCCGCTCGGCGGGCAGGATCCCAATCCCTGCTACACCGCCGCCAGTGGTTATCAATGCGGGAATTATTACTTTGCGCCCACCGGCAATGATCTGCTGCGCATTTTCCTTGAAATTGCCGGGCGCATCTTTACCCGGATCAGCGGCTAGCGTCGGGCCGCGCCGGGCCGATCGAGGCCGGGAGTATTGCCATGAAAGCATTCATCCATCGATTGAGACCACATTCGCGCGGTCAGGCGCTGGTTGAATTCGCCCTGATCCTGCCGGTCCTGCTGCTCATCCTGATGATCCTCATCGAGGTGGCGCGCGTCTTCTCGGCCTGGCTCATCATCGAGAATTCGGCGCGCGAAGCAGCCCGCTACGCCGTGACCGGCGAGTTCAACCCCGTGTACTGCACCGCCGACTGCTACAGCCCCGACCGGGCGACGCGCGAGGCGGCCGAGGATGTGGCGCGGCTGGCATCGATCAAGGACGTTGCCGAGGGCGCAGCGGCCGGTATTCTCTCGGACTGGAGCAATCCCAACCGCGATACACGCACCTTTATTCATGTGACGGTCTGCAGCACGCGGCCGATCGAGGGCACCACCCCGCCACAACCCAAGTATCAATACAAAGAGGATCCGCTGCCCCCGTCGCCAGTGGCGTACCCGCGCTGCCTGCGCGCCGATATGCCCGATCCCGAATCACACCAGGAAGATGACGCCGGCGGGCCGGGCGACCGGGTGGTGATTACGGTCATCTTTGATCATCCGTTGATCACGCCGCTGCGCGGCATCATCGACTGGCTGCCGCTGCTGTCGCGGCGCGAGATGATCAACGAGCGCTACCGCACGGTGCGCGTTCAGGGTCTGCCGCCGACGATTTCCGGGCCAACGCCGACGATGACCAATACGCCGACGCCGACGGATACCTCTACGCCGACGAATACGCCAACGCCGACGAATACGCCAACGCCGACGGACACTGCCACGCCCACGCCCACGCCCACGGAGACGCAAACGCCGACGCCCACGCCGACGCCTGATTGCGATGATTTGATCACGGATAGTGAAGAGCCGCTCTTCCTGCTGGACAGCGCTCCCAACAAGACGGCCGATGGCGACATCAACGCCTTCCTGTGGAATACCAGCAACGTCTATACGGTCACTTTTACAGAATCCAAGCTCGAGTTCGTCGGTTCCGGCGATCCGGTCACGGTCTGGCACGACGAGGCCAGCAGCAATCAGACGATCACCTTTGACCAGTACCAGTGGTGCGCCCCCAACTGTTCCACGATCTACAATCCGACGACCAACGTGCAGCTCAGCGCGATTGGGGGCCAAGTCAACCATACCTTCAGCAAGGTAATCAACCCCAACATCAGCGGTTACTTTGACCTGGACTTTACCGGCCGGCTGCGCGGCACCAACAGCATCCTTTACCGGCACGGCGCCGACTTCAAGCTGACCATTAACTATCTGATGGGGACGAAGGCCTGCGTGGTTACGTTGCGCGGCCTGCTGGGGCCGGTGATCGAACCGAACGTGCCGGCCACGATCAACAGCGACTTTGTCATCAGCGCCGAAGCCTGGGACGGCGACAACCCGGCCGCCGGCTCCAGCTTGATTGGCGATGTGATCTTTGAGGTGTACGACTCCAACAACAACCTGGTCGGCAGCAAGACGGAAACTGACGCGCCCTATTGTCTGAACGGCGACACGGGCGGTGTGTGCACGCCCATCAATGTCTATGGCACGTGGCCCGGCACCGGCATCGCGATCGTCAACGGCACTTACACGGTGCGCATCCGGGCGCGCGACCTCGATACGCACAATCAGTACACGCAAGTGGTGCGCACATTTGTGATCAACGCCGCCACGCCCACACCCACCCAGACGCCGACGCGTACCAACACGCCAACGCCGTCACGCACACCGACGCCGTCGCGCACCCCAACCATCACGCGCACGCCCACGCGGACACCGACGGCATCCAACACGCCGACGCGCACCAATACGCCGACGATTACCAATACGCCGACGATCACGCCGACGCCGTCGCGCACGCCGACGCCGTCCAACACGCCGACGCGCACCAACACACCGACGCCGTCCAACACGCCGACGCGCACCAATACGCCGACGAACACGCCGACGCCGACCATCACGCCGACGCGCACCAACACGCCAACGCGCACCAATACGCCGACGAATACACCAGGGCCGACGCCCACTTACACGCCGACGCCGACCCGCACCAACACGCCGACGCCGGTGCCAACCTGGTGTAACGACTGCTAGCATCACCCGACCCGAGGAGGCGAGACATTGACATCTCGCCTCCTCCGTGTTCAATTGACCGACCGGTTTGCCCGCCCGTGCCCGTCCCAAATCACCGCACCGCACTCCTACGACTGTTACTGGTTTCGGCCGCCGTCATCCTGCCGCTCGTGCTAATCAGCCGGGCGGTGACGGCCCACAACCCGTCGCCTGCCCATCCGCTGCCGGCGGCCCAGACAGATGATCCGGCCTTTGACCGCTACCTGACCGTCACCATCGAGAGCGGCGATCTGTTGACCCCCGCCTTAAACAGCCGCTGGGTTCACGCCATCTACAGCGTGCCGATTCCGGCCCAGGCCAGTTTCCCGATCCTCGTTCCGCCGGACTCGACCGAAATTACCGCAACCGTGGACAACGGCGAATTTTCAATCGTGGACGCCACGATCCAGTTCACGCTGTATCAGGGCGTCAGCAGCTACGGCTGGTCTTATCGCACAGCCCAGGCTGTGACGCGGCAGGGTAACCAGTACAACATCGCGCAGCGGGCCACCAACAACCTGTATCCGTTTCACTACGACAGCACCATCGTGTTCTCCGCTCCGCTGGAATATGTAGGTACGCTGGGCCGCGCGCCCACCACGGTCACGTCAGATACCATCCATTGGTCAATCGACTCCGATTATTTTCCCGAGATCTATACAGTGCCGCACCGGCTGCAACTGACCAGTTATCTCGTCGATCCGCGTCTGGCGCAGCCCGACTTGAGTTTTACCTCGCACGCTCTGCAGATCGAATATGCCGGCGCGTCCTTCATCGCCCATCTCACGGCCACGCTTCACAACAGCGGCAGCATGGCCGCGGGCGCACCCGCGCACTTAAACGTATACGATCGGTTATCGACGACCACCGTGCCCACCGGCCCACTCGATCTGGAGGCCGGCTGGTGCAGCGGCGCCCCCTACTACACCTGTCCCTCCACCGCTGCATTTCCCAACCCTGTCGCGCAGATCGAGGCGGGTCAGTCCCTGACGCTGACGGCCGACTACGTGTTCACAACCACCGGCCTGCACCATTTCTATTTGCAGGCGGATGTCCTTGGCGGCCCGATCGGCCTCAATGCCGAAAGCGATGAGACCAACAACCTGATCGATCTGGGCGAAATTCGCACCGCCCGATTGTTCCTGCCGCTGATTCATCGCTAGGCGGCGTTGGGTTGCCAGCTCATCGATCGGGCCGCGACGCATCACGACGACGAGGAGTTCAGCATGATCAATCACCATCAACCCTTATCCGTAACCGCCGGACTGACGCGCGGCCTGCTGATCTTGAGCCTGGTGGCCGGCCTGCTGCTGGGCATTCTGCCCGCGCCGGCCGCCCGGGCATTGACGTGGTACGTGGCGGTCACCGGCAATGATGGCAACCCCTGCACCTCGCCGGCGGCGGCCTGCCGCACCATCGGCGCGGCTCTCAATCACGCCGGAGCGGGCGACACGATTAACATTGCCCCCGGCACCTACTTTGAGAACGTCGGCCTTGCCAAGAGCGTGTCACTGGCCGGCGCCGGTCAGATCGCCACCGTCATCGACGGCAGCGGCCTTGGGCCGGTGGTATCCATCACTTCGGAAAGCGGCGGCATTACGGTCAATCTAAGCGGCCTGACGCTGCAGAACGGCGCGTTTGGTCTGGGGGGCGGCATCCACAGCGAGAGCGGCACCGGTCTGGTGACGGTGTCAGATAGTCGCATCGTCAACAACGGCGCTTTCAACGGCGGCGGCGGCATCTTCAGCCAGGGCAACCTCAAACTGATCAACGTCACACTTCAGGGCAATACCAACACCGGCACTCAGCGCGGCGGCGGCCTGTTGTCATTGGGCACAGCCGAGCTGGTCAATGTAACAGTTTTGAGTAACACTGCCGCCACCGGCGGCGGCGGCATCGCCAACTTTGGCACGCTCACCGTCACCAACAGCCTCATCGGCAGCGGTAACCAGTCCGGGCAGGGCGGCGGTATCTTCAATTATGGCTCGGGCGCCAAGACGACGCTGACCGGTTCGACCATCAGCAGCAACTCGGCCACCGGCACCGGCGGCGGCCTGTATAACGAAGGCGGTCAGCTAATCATCGCCTCCACCGTCATCTCAGGCAATCAAGCCACCGGCAGCGGCGGCGGTATCTTTAATGGCAACCTGGGGCAATCGGTGGGCCGGTTGACGCTGAGCAACAGTACGTTGCGGGCAAACATCACCACCAGCTCGCTGGGCGGCGGCCTCAACAATGAGGCGACAGCGACCATCGACACGACCACCTTTGTGGATAACCGGGCTGAGGGCAGCGGCGGCGCGATCTATAACAACAGCACCGGCCAGCTCAGCGTGATTAACAGCACCCTGAATAACAACCTGGCTGTCACCGCTCCGGGCGGCGGCCTGCTCAACCGCGGCACGGCCACCCTCAACGGCGTGCAGCTGATCGGCAACACGGCCAGCAGTGCCAGCGGCGGCGGCATCGAGAATAGCGCTAATGCCACACTCGTTCTGGACACCAGCACGCTCACCGGCAACCAGGCGCTCAACTCGCTGGGTGGCGGTCTGCACAATTACGCCAGCGCCCAGCTGCACCGCGTGACGCTTCAATCCAATAGCGCCGCCGGCGGTGGCGGCATCTACAACGAAGCCACCGGCGACCTGGACATTGAATTCGGCATCATCATCAGCAACACGGCCAATACCATTGGCGGCGGCGGTCTCAATAATCAGGGCGCGCTGGCCATGCGGCAGAGCTCCATCGTGTACAACGCCGCGGCCAGCGCCCAGGGCGGCGGCCTGTACAATAAGGCCGCAGCCGAGCTGGAAAATGTGACGTTAAGCAACAATGCCGCGCAAGCCACCACTGCCAGCGGCGGCGCAGCCTACAACGACGGCGGCGATTTGACGCTCAGCCACACCACCATCAGCCACAATCGCGCGCCGGCCGTGGTCAATTTCGGCGCAGGCGCCGTCAACATCATCAACTCGATCGTGGCATCCAACACGGTGGGGTTTGGCGGCACCGTTGACAGCTGCAGCGGCGTCATCACATCCGACGGGCACAACCTGGACAGCGGCATATCGTGCGGCTTCGGGGGCGGCAGTCTCAACAACACCAACCCGCAGCTGGGACCGCTGCAAGACAACGGCGGCGGCACACTGAGCCGCATCATCCTCGTCAGCAGCCCGGCGGTGGATGCCGCCGACGACGCCGTGTGCGCCCCGACGGATCAGCGCGGCGTGACCCGGCCGCAGGGCAACAGCTGCGACATCGGGGCCTATGAAGTAATCGGGTACACCAACAGCACGCCGGGCGACATCTTGCCCGGCCAGTGCCTGACCAGCACCACGGTCATCAGCAGCAACTTCGTCATCGGCAGCCTGCACGTGGGCGTCAATCTCATCTACGCGCCGCGCGGCGATCTGCGGATTGACCTGCTGGCGCCGGGGAAAGCGCCGGTGAACCTGCTGGCCGACACCGGCGGCAATGGTCAAAATCTGGACGTGTTGTGGGACGACGACGAACCTGATCCGGTGGGCACCGAAGATCACGATGCGGCTTTTCCATACTACGATTATGCCCGGCGACCCGACCACCCCCTCACCCCGTTGTTCGGCAGCTCAATCGCCGGCAGCTGGCAGCTGCGCGTCTGCAACGTTGGCACGGGTACAGGCACGCTCAACCGGTGGTCGCTCATCGTGCCGGAGATCAAGAATCCGCGCGTAATGCTGCCCATCGTGCGACGTTAAGCATCAACTCAAACACAACTACTCATCCGGCAGCTTTACAGTTTCTAATAGCCTGATATAATTTAGACATTCCAGCCACAGACTCGTTGGACGCTGACATGCCACGAAGTCAAAGCGATGTCGAGTTTGTTGCTCAAGCACCGACACCTTCGATCTGCCGGGAGGCCTGATGAAGAAGATTCTGCTCGTCGACGATGATCCAGACGTGGGCAAGATGCTGGGCAATTTTCTGCGCGAGGCCAATTATCAAATGTACACGGCGACCTCGGCCATCGAAGGGTTGCGCGTCCTGTTCAACGAGCGGCCCAACCTCATCCTGCTGGACGTGATGATGCCGGGTATGGACGGCTGGGAGATGGCCGCCCGCGTACGCGAATTGTCGGATGTGCCGATGATTATGCTGTCGGCCAAGGACAGCGAGGTGGACAAGCTGCGCGGCTTCAACCTGGGCATCGACGATTATGTGACCAAGCCCTTCAGTCTGCTGGAGCTGCAGGCCCGCATCGAAGCCGTGCTCAATCGGGCCGAGAAGGCGCGCCAGACCAGCACCCAACGCCACTATGTCTTCGGCGATCTCACCATCGATCTGGACCGGCGGCAGGTAATGCGCGGCGACCGTCCGATCGATCTGACCCCGACCGAGTTTCGGCTGCTGCAGTGCCTGGTGGAAAATGCCAATTCGGCGGTGTCTGAGGCCAAACTGCGAGAGACAGTATGGGGGGCGCTGCGCGGCATCGACAGCGGCTACGTGAGACGCTATGTGTGGTTTTTGCGCCGCAAATTGGAAGTGGACCCCGGCCACCCGCAGTTGATTCGCACCGTGCGCAACTACGGATACCGGTTGGAAACCGGGCAGCCGTAAATCAGAACCCCGATCGGGCAACCAGCCGATCGGGGTTTTTCTTTACCGCAATCGCCTTACGTACACGCACAAGCCGTCACCATCGTGATAGAAATCGGGCAGGTGCATGGCCTGCGTATAACCGCAACGTTCATACAGGCGGCGCGCCGGCGCGTAAGGCTCCGTATCCGACGTTTCGATCTCCACCCAGACGCCGCCGCGCTTTAACACTTCCTCTTCCACCCGCCGCACCAGTGCGCGCCCCACGCCGCGTCCGCGCGCCGTCACGTCGGCGGCCACCCAGTACAAATCGTAGCCATTGGCGGTCAGCGCGCGCGGCCCGTAGCACGCAAAGCCCAGCAACCGATCGCCTTCGCGGCAGCTCAGAAAATAATAGCCGCTTTCTTCCGGGCTGTCCGCATAGCCGTCCAGCAGTTCCTGCACGGTATCCGCTTCTTCCTCATCGAAGACAGTGACGGCGCGAGTCATACGCAGAATCGCCCCGAATTCATCGGGGCGAGTCTCGCTGATGTCAAACGGCAATTCGTCAGGCATGCTGGCTCCGCCGCCACCACGCCCATTCCGCGATCTGCGCCACCATGGACGGGTAATCGAAGCCGGCCACACGCGAGGCGTTGGCAAAGCCCGCGTCCGGCGCCAGGCAGGGATTGGGATTCACTTCCAGTATGTAGGGCACATCGCCGCGCAGACGCAGATCCACGCGCGCATAGTCGCGGCACTCCAGCAGCCAGTAAGCCTCTGTGGCTACTTCGTAGATGCGCGCGGCGATCGCGGCGTCGATGTCGGCCGGGCAGATCACGGGCATGGTCTGGTATTCGGGCGATTCGGGGTTCCACTTTGCGTCAAAGTGGCAGAATTGCTGGTATGGATCATCCCAGTTGGCGAAGCTGAGCTCCGCGATGGGCAGGGTGTGCAGGTGACCATTGCCCCACATGCCCACATTGAACTCGCGGCCCACGATGTATTCTTCGACCAGCGCGGGCTGGCGGTACACATCCAGAATGTATTGCACCCGCTGGCGCAGCTGCGCTTCGTCAAAGACCACCGATTCACGCGTGATGCCCAGGCTGGCGTCTTCGGCCACCGGCTTGACGATGGCGGGCAGGGGCACGCGGTTGCGCCGATCGGCGCGGGTGAAGACCTGATAGCGCGCGGTGGGCAGGTGATTCATTTCCAGGGCGTGCTTGGTGCGCGCCTTGTCCAGACAGCGCTTCAGCGTTTGCGTGCCCGCGCCGGTGTAATGAATGCCCAGCTTGTCCATGCGCGCGGTGATCTTTACGTCGTCGCGCGCCACGCCGTTCAGGTGCTCACACAGGTTGAAGAACAGGGTGTCGTTGAGATCGTAGTTGCGCGCCACCACGTCAATGTCGCCCAGGCCATACACCACGTGCGTGTCGGCGTTGAAGCCGGCGAGGCGCAGATTCTCGGCAATGTGTTGAGCGGTGTCGATGGTTTCCAGATCGGTTTCCAGATCACGCGCTTCGCCGTGATCCACCGCTGTGCCGACCCAGCTGTAGCCCACCAGCACCGTGCCGGGCCGCGCCAGCCGGTGAAGGCGCGACCCACGCCGCGTCCGCAAACCGGGTCGTGCCGGCGAGTGAGTCTTCGCTCCTAACATGAGGCTCCTCCAGTCGGTAACAGCCCAGTTTATCGAACCGGTACCCAGGAATATTCTTGTCGCAAGATCTTGGCCGGCAGCGTCAGCTGCAGGCCCATGCGGCGCAGGGCCGCTTCCAAGACGCTGTACACCAGGTCGGCATGAGTCCAGCCGTCGGCCTGGGCCATCAACGTCAAATCGCTGATCGGGGTGATGCCGGGCAGCGAGTTGATCTCCAGAATGTACGGTTGATTGTCGTGCCGTCGATCGAGCCGGAAATCCACCCGCGCAAAGTCCAGGGTGCCGGTCACTCGCATCGTCTCCACTGCCAGCCGGCGCAGTTCGTCAGCCAGCGGCTGCGGCAGCGGGGCGGGACAATGATATTGATACTGATCTCCCAGATCGACTTTGAGCGCCGCGCCGTACACCGACAGGCCGGTGGACTCATAGAGCGCGGTATCGATCATCGAGAGCGGGAAGATGTGCAGATCGGGCCAGTTGCCCACCATGCCCACCGTCACATCGTTCCCTTCAATATACTTCTCCACCAGCACCGGCTGGTGATAGGCGCCGATCAAGAACGCGACCTGTTCGCGCAGTTCGGCCTCGGTGTGCAAAATCGATTTCTCGTTGATGCCCATGCCGGTCCCTTCGGCGTTGGGCTTGGCAAACAACGGATACTGCGCGGCCAGTCGCGGCTCGATCGGGTCGTCGGCATGTTCAAAGATCTGAAAAGTGGGCGTGGGCAGGCCGTGATAGCTCAGGATGCGCTTGGTCATGGCCTTGTCCAGCGTCAGCGCCAGCGTCAGCGGGCCGGAACCGGTGTACGGCACGCCGATCATTTCCAGCAGCGCGGGCACCTGCGCTTCGCGGGCTTCACCGCGAAAGCCCTCGCAGGTGTTGAAGCACAGATCGATCGACAACTCTTTCAGCCGGGACGCCAGATAGGCGTCGCCCTCCATCGGGAAAACTTGGTGGCCGCCCATTTCCAGCGCGGCCTTGTAAGCCTTGACGTTGTGCGGGTGATCGAGCTCATACAAGATGTCGGCCGGCGCATCGGCGCCGGGCCGCGGCGCATTTTCGGCCAGGTTGTGGAGCAGGGCGATTCTCACGCTGCACCTCCCGCCCGGCGGCAAGGCTTCATCGGACTCGATGGATCATCGGTACTCACGCTTATGCTCCTCGGAGGTTCGCGATTATTCGACTTCGTGATTGATTTTCTCGACGACGGTTACGTCTTTCAACAACGGCCGATCGGGCGTGCCGATCCCCAGCGGCTGCCATTTGGATTGGTCGCCGCTGCGCAGCCGGTGCTCCGCGCCGCCGCGCGCGTGCGTGGCGTCGAAGCCGGCCGGCTCGATGGTCATGCGCTCGCCTTCCAGCAGGCCCAACACGCCGCGCTGACCGGGCTCCAACCGCTTGCGCGCCTGGGCGTCCAGCGCATCCACGGCGTGCGGATCGTAATCCAGCGGTTCGGTATAGGTGGTGATGAAGCCCTCATAGTTGCGCAGCACAATCTTGCCGGGCGCCTGCGAGATCACATAGTTGGGCATCACCGGAATCTTGCCGCCGCCGCCGGGCGCATCGACGCAGAAGGTGGGCACCGCAAACCCGCTGGTGTGCCCGCGCAACCCCTCGATGATCTCGATGCCCTTGCTGACACTGGTGCGCAGATGACCCGCGCCCTCCACCAGATCGCACTGATACAGGTAATAGGGCCGCACGCGCATCTTCACCAGCTCGTGCACCAGCTCACGCTGGATGTTGACCGAGTCGTTGACGCCGGCCAGCAGCACGCTTTGATTGCCCAGCGGCACGCCGGCGCGGCTCAGCCGATCGCACGCCTGCCGCAGCTCGGGCGTGATCTCGCGCGCGTGGTTCACGTGGATGTTCATCCAGAAGGGGTGATACTTCTGCACCATGTCGCAGAAATCCTGATCGACGCGCATGGGCAGGAAGACCGGCACGCGGCTGCCGATGCGGATGATCTCGATGTGCGGGATCTCGCGCAGGCGGGCCAGCAGTTCTTCCAGCAGCTTGGGGGCCAGCGTCAGCGGGTCGCCGCCAGACAGCAGCACGTCGCGCACCTGCGGCGTGTTTTTCAGGTACTCGATGGCGGCATCCCATTCTGACCGCTTGAAGGTGGCCGACGGGTCGCCCACGATGCGGCTGCGCGTGCAGTAGCGGCAGTACGACGCGCACTGGGTGGTGACCAGAAACAACACCCGATCGGGATAGCGGTGGACGAGGCCCGGCACCGGGCTGTGACGATCCTCGGCCAGCGAGTCTTCCATCATCGACTCGAACTTGTCCAGCTCGCGCGCGGTGGGGATGACCTGTTTGCGCACCGGGCAGTTGGGGTCGTCCGGATCGATCAGGCTGGCAAAATAGGGGGTAATATCCACGCGAAACAGGCCTTTGGTGCTCAGGGCCTGCTTTTCGCTGTCGGTCAGGCGAATCACCTCACCCAGTTCTTCCACCGTGTTCAGCCGGTTGGCCAACTGCCAACGCCAGTCAAACCACTTCTCGTCCGGCACGTCATACCATTTCGGCGCGCAGGTGCGCGCCGGCCTGGGCTGATCTGCTGCATCTGTCATGGTTCTACCTCGCGGCCGGCCTGTTGACCAGGCGCGGCATCAAACGCATTCATCACACTACCGCGAGGTATTCTACCGCATCTTGTCAATAATATCGGTGAAAAGACGGTGAAACTTGAGCGGGGGAGGTTTCGGTGAAAAAACGGTGAAATCATCCGCCGGCGTTCACCGGCTGACGCGCCGGCGGTCAGACTCCGGGCAGGTCCAGCATATAGCCGTGCCCGCGCACCGACTGAAGGTATTCGCCCGTCTGGGGATTGAGGCCCAGTTTCCGGCGCAGCAGACGCACGTGGGCCTTCACCAGATCCTGGGCTTCGACCTGGCTGCCATCGTACCCCCAGACCTCGCGCAGCAGCTGCTGGTAGCCCACCACTTTGCCTTCGTGTTGCGCCAGCACCAGCAGCAGCTTGAACTGCACTGGCGGCAGACTGATCCAGCGCTTCTTCTTGAAGCGCGCCCGCCGCCGCGCCGGATCGATGACCAGCTCGCCAATCCGCAGCAGATGCTCGGCCGGGCGGCGAGGCCGAATCAGCGCCAGCGCCGCCGTTACGCGCTTGCGATCGGCCACAGTGGGCCGCGCCGGCGAGACCTTGATCGGTACGATGACGGGCCAGTGGCCGGTGTTGTTCAGCACGTTCAACAACGCGCGCGGCTGCTGGTTCAGCAGCACCCGATCGATAATCATCAGTTCCAGCTGCTGCTCTTCATTCAGCCGGCGGGCGGCTTCGGCCATATCGGTGGCAATCACACACAACACCCGCTCGGCCGCCAGCGCTTGCGCCCAGCGGGCGGCCACCCGTTCGGCGGCAATCACCAGCACATGCGGCCGGCGGCGGCGCGGCCCGGCAGCCAGATCAGCCATGCTTCACCTCGTTCTGTCACGCGCGATACTCGATTTCTTATGCGACCTGTTCGGCCTCGACTGTGAGTATACATTGAATCGTGCCGCAATCCAATTGAAGCCCCACCCTGTTCGGTGTACAATTCAACGCACCACCGGTGAGCGCTGAACTCATGCCGACACCCGTCCAGCACATCGTCCTTGCCGAGCAGCTGCTGCGCGATTCAACGCTGCCCGATTCGATCCGGGCGCGGCTGCACGCGCAGCGCGGCGCGTTTCTCTTTGGCAACACCGCGCCCGATGTGCAGGTCGTCTCCGGCCAGCCGCGGGCCGCCACGCATTTCTTTGAGATTCCATTCCGATCGGTCCCGCATCCGCAGCGGGTGCTGTTTGAACATTATCCGGCGCTGTCGCACCCCCGATTGTTGTCGGCCGCCCACGCGGCCTTTGTGGCCGGCTACATCTGCCATTTGTGGCTGGACATCATCTGGGTGCGCGACATCTATCTGCCCGCTTTCGGTCCCGACGCCCGCTGGGACACCATGCGAGATCGGCTGCTGTTTCACAACATCCTGCGCGCGTGGTGCGATCAGAATGATCAGCGCCAGCTCGACGGCGATACAGGCCCGGCGCTCGCCGCCGCGCAGCCGCGCAAGTGGCTGCCCTTCACCGCCGACGGCTACCTGCGCGAATGGCGTGATGTCCTGGTGGCCCAGTTCCAGCCCGGCGCGGCCATTCGCACGGTGGAGGTCTTTGCCGCCCGCAATCACGTCACGCCGGAGGAGTTTCAGCGTGTGCTGGATTCACCCGCCGAACTTGATCGGCGCATCTTTGCCCATGCCCCGCGCGACAAGATCGAGGCGTTTTATCGGGCCGGCCACGACGAGATGGCCGAGTTGATCGTGAATTACTTCGGCAACGAGTAACCCACTCGTGACTCATTACCGACGAGGTGGCTTATGACCGATGCACGTTCTCCCAAACGCGCGCTCGTGCTCTCCGGCGGCGGCGGACGCGGCGCGTTCCAGGTCGGCGTAATCGAGCAGCTGGAAGCGATCGGCTGGAAACCGGACATCATCATCGGCACGTCGATCGGCTCGATGAACGCTGCTGTGTATGCGGCGGGCGGCCTGCCGCGCCTGCAGGCCATGTGGGAGTCGATTCGCACCCGCGATATGCAGCGCTTCTTACGGCTGAAGCCGTGGGCCAGCGTGTTCGATCGGGCGCCGTGGAAACGCACGCTGGAGAAGTACATCCCCGAACACGAGCTGGCGCAGATCACTCAACCGTTGTATATGGTCGCCACCGACATCACCACCGGTCACCCCACGGTTTACACCAACGGCGAGAAACCGGCGCGCAACAAAGGCCTGTATCAAAAGGTGTCCGCGCTCACTCACGCGCACCTGCTGGCCAGCTCCAGTATTCCCTATCTTTATGAAGCCATCCCGGTGGGGGACCGGCAGCACTGGGACGGCGCGGTCATGTATAATTCACCGCTGCGACCGGCCATCGACGCGGAAGCGGACGAAATCCTGATGGTGCTGCTGTCGCCCTATCACAAGTTGGAAGAGAACGATCCGCGCCCGATTGTGCAGCGCAGCGCGCTGCCGCCGCAGCCGCGCGGGCTGATTGGCTCCATCGGCTATGTGCTCGATCTGGCGTTGATCGGCACGTTCGAAAATGATTTTGAGGAGCTGCGCAAGGTCAATCGGCGCGTGCACCAGGGCCGCCAGGCAGAAGCCGATCATCGGGAAGTGCGCGCGGCCGTCATCGCGCCCGACGATTGGATCACGCCGCTGGACATTATCCGCTACCGGCCCGATCGCGCGCGACTCCTGCGCGAGCAGGGACGCGCAGCGACCCAGGCCACTTTTACGCGCATTGAGCGGCTGGGTTGGGATTCATTGTATGGAGTAGATGAAGCTTAAAACGCAAGGCGTAAGGGCCGCTTTACGTTTTACGCTTTACGCCTTACGTTTTACGTTTTACGCTTTACGTTTTACGCTTTACGTTACACACATCTATCCAGGAGCCATCATGAACATTCTCGTCACAGGCGGAGCGGGCTATATCGGCAGCCACGTGGTGGAAGAGTTGTGCAATGCCGGCGAACAGGTCGTCGTCTTTGACAACCTGTACACCGGTCATCGCGAGGCGGTGGATGCGCGCGCGGAGTTTGTCTTGGGCGATCTCAAGGACGCCGGGGCAGTCAAACGGTTATTTGACACTCATCACTTCGACGGCGTGATGCACTTCGCTTCGTACACGCTGGTGGGCGAGAGCATGCAGCAGCCGTTCCTGTACATCGGCGACAACGTGACCAACGCGCTGAATCTGCTGCGCGCCATGATCGATCACGACGTGAAGCGCTTCATCCTGTCGTCCACCGCCAACCTGTTTGACGCTCCCGAGCGGATGCCCATCGACGAGCAGGAGCGCATCGTGCCCGGCAGCCCGTATGGCGAATCGAAGTTCATCATCGAGCGGCTGCTCCACTGGCTGGATCGCATTCACGGCTTGCGGTTCGCGGCGCTGCGCTACTTCAATGCGGCCGGTGCGTCGCCCACGGCCAATCGGGGCGAGGATCACGCCATCGAGACGCATCTGATTCCGCTGGTGCTGCAAACGGCGCTCGGTTTGCGTGAGAAGATCACGATCTTCGGCGATGACTATCCCACCCGCGACGGCACGTGCATCCGCGACTACATCCACGTCAACGATCTGGCGCAGGCGCACATCCTGGCGTTGCAGGCGCTGGACAAGGGCAGCCGCACCTACAACCTGGGCAACGGCGAAGGCTACTCGGTCAAGGAAGTCATCGAGGTCGCCCGCCAGATCACGGGATTGCCCATCAAAGCCGAAGTCGGCCCACGCCGCCCCGGTGACCCCGCGACCCTGATCGCGGGCAGCGAAACGATCAAGCGTGAGCTGGGCTGGCAGCCGCGTTTCGCCTCGCTGGAGAGCATCATCGGTACCGCGTGGGACTGGCATCGCACGCACCCGAAAGGGTATCAGTCTTGACAATTCTATACCGCGACACGCACGACGTCGATTTCGATCAACTCGCCACGCTCTTCGACGCGGTGGGCTGGCAGCGCCGCACGGCCGACCGCGCTCGCATGGCCCAGATGGTTCACGGTTCACGCTGGGTGGTGTCTGCGTGGGCGGGCGACCGGCTGGTGGGCTTTGCGCGCGCCATCTCCGACGGCGCGACCAACGCGTACATCAGCACCGTGGCCGTCCTGCCCGAATTTCAGCGGCGCGGCATCGGGCGCGAATTGCTGCGCCGCCTGATCGAAGGGCGCGATGGCATCCAGTTTGTGCTGCACGCCAATGACCGCGCCTATCCGTTCTATCTGCACATCGGGCTGGATTTTCAGCCCTATGATAATGTGCTGGTGCGGCCTCGAAAGTTCTAGTCGTCTTCACCATGCGTGTTGCGCTCAATGGCTGGTTCATCGATCAACCGCACACCGGCAGCGGCCAGTATCTGCGTCAGCTGATCAGGCACCTGCCGCGCGTTGCGCCGCAGCACGAGTATGCGCTCATCATCCCGCATCGCACTTCATTTCAGATCATCGACGTTGACGCCGATCTTCAACTTTCCACGGCCAACTTCCAACCGCCCACCTCCAATTTTCGCAAAGTCCTGTTTGAGCAGGACAACGTGCCGCGCGCCGCGCGCGCCTGGCAGGCCGATGTGCTGCACGTGCCCTACTGGGCGCCGCCGCTGCGCTCGCCGGTCCCAATCGTCGTCACCATCCACGACATTATTCCGCTGCTGCTGAAGGAGTATCGTGGCAGTCCGCTGGTCAGCGCCTACACCGGGCTGGTCAGCGCGGCGGCGCGCGGTTCAACGCTGATCCTGACGGACTCCGACGCCAGCCGGGCGGACATCATCGCCCGCTTGAACGTGCCGCCCGATCGGGTGCGCACGATTTATCTGGCGGCTGATCCCAGGTTTACGGCTCGCGTCAACCCGATCGATTATGCCGCGCTCAGAAAGAATCATGATTTGCCCGAAGATTACGTGCTGTATCTGGGCGGCTTCGACGCGCGCAAAAACATCGAGGCGGCGCTGCAGGTTTACACCTGGGCGCAGGACGTGCTGGGCGAGGCATTCCCGCTCGTCATCGCCGGGGCGCTGCCCGATCGGCACGATGCGTTCTTTCACGATCCGCGCGTGATTGCGCAGCAGATCGACGTCGAAAGTGTCGTGCGCTTCATCGGGCCGGTGGCCGAAGAGGATAAAGTCGCTTTGTATCAGCAGGCGCGTGCTTTCCTGTATCCATCGATCTATGAAGGCTTTGGCCTGCCGGCGCTGGAAGCGCTGACCTGCGGCGTGCCCGTCGTCGGGTCAAACGCCGCATCCATCCCGGAGATCGTCGGCGACGCCGGCATGCTGGTCGATCCGCACGATGCGCGGGCGATGGCCGGCGCGCTGATTGCCGTCTGCACGGAAGACCAGTTGCACGACGAGTTGAGCGAACGGGCGTTGGCGCAGGCGGCCAGGTTCTCGTGGGAGAAGTGTGCGCGAGAGACAGTTCAGGCGTATGAAGCGGCGATGCGCGACAAGTGAAACGTAAAGCGTGAGATGTGGCGTGCGTAAATCAGCAGTCGGCATCCAGCATCCAGCCCTTATCGACGGTCTGCTCGGCGTCGTTTTTCTGCTTGTTTACTTCTCGACGTGTCTCCCCTCTGTCCTTGCCGCGGACAACGGCGAGTTTCAACTGGTCGCCTGGAAGCTGGGCATCGCGCATCCGCCGGGCTATGCGTTGTACACGTTCGTCGGCTGGCTGTTCGCACGCTTCTTCGCGTCGCCCGCCTACGCGCTGAATGTGCTCAGCGCGATTCTGGCAGCGCTCACGCTCGTCGTCGTCAGCCGCACGGTGCGCCGGTTGACGCGCTCCCGGGTGGCGGGCGTGCTGGCGGCCGCGGTGTTGGGCACCTCGACGACGTTCTGGGCGCAGGCCACCACCGCCAACATCCGCATGCCCACGGCGCTGTTCACGGCGCTGTGTGTGAGCCTGTTAGTCGGGTGGTCGTATAGTCGAAGCGATCGAGCATCAGAGATCACGGATCAGACTCGCCCATCGCGTCAGCTGGTCATCTTTTCATTCGTCTTTTCGCTCGGCCTGGGCCATCACCTTTCGCTGGCCTTTCCGGGCGTGTTTTTTGTCGCCTACATTTTCTTGAACGACCGGGCACTGATCAAACAACCGCGCCGCTGGATCGCGCCGCTGCTGGCGTTTGCGTTGGGTCTGGTGGTGCTGCTGTACTTTCCACTGCGCGGAGCGACGGGCGGCACGCTGGCCGACGGCGAACCGACGACGTATCTGGCCCAACCCGACAAGTTTCTCGACCACGTGCTGGGGCGCGGCTTTGAGGGTGACTTCTTCTACTTCGTCAGCACCCGATCGGATTTACTGGCCGATCGGGCCGCGCTGCTGCCCACTCTTTTTACGTTTCAGTTCAACCCGTTCGTAATCGTTCTCGTCCTCGTCGGCGCGCTGCGCCTCATCCGCCGCGACTGGAAATTGGCCGTGATGCTGCTCGGCGGCATGGTGCTACACACCTTCGTCGCCCTCACCTATCGCGCTCCGCAGACGGTGGAGTATCTTTTGCCCGCCTATGTGTTGCTGGCGATCGTCATTGGCGATGGTTTAGGCTCGTTCGGCGGCCCTTACGCAGCACGTTCCTTTACGCCCAACGTTTTACGTTTTACGTATTACGCAGGATGTGCAGCGTGCGGCGTGCTGATCGTTCTCCAATTCGCCAGTAACTTCCCTTCCTTCCAATGGCTTCAACACCACGACGACACCCGCGCCTATGCCGGGTCGCTGTTGAACGAGGCGCCGCCCAACGCCGTCATCTTATCCAACTGGCACTGGGCCAATCCGCTGTGGTATTTGCAGCAAGTCGAGGGCGTGCGGCCCGATGTCGAAGTGCAGTACGTCTATCCACGCGGCGAACCGCTGGCGCAGTCGTACCTCACAGCCATTGAGGCCGGTTTAAAGACGAATCGACCCGTTGTAACGGATATGTACTTCCGGGATGAGTTCAACGCCAGTCCATATTTCTTCAAACCCGTTTCAACCGAGGCGTGGCAAGTTTGCCGGGGGGCCTGTCCGGTTGCGGAAGCGTATCGCGCACTGGACTTCAACCTGGGCGCAGTTCTGATCTTTGGCCCGCGCCCCCTGACGCCGATCGCCGCCGCCGGCGATCCAATGACGGTCTATCTGGAATATCAACTCCTGCAGCCGCTTGATCCATCGACGACGTTCTTTGTGCATCTGGTGGATCTGGCGGGAAATGTGTTGGGGCAGGCCGATGTGTCGGCGGTCGCCGGGCATGCCGGCCTGCAGACCGCTGATATGTTTGTGCAGCGTTTCCGCGTGACGCCGCTCGTCGAGGTGAAGCCGGGCAAATATCAACTGGTGACGGGTGCATACACGATCGATCCGACCGGGACGATTAAACTGCTGCCCGCCCTGAAGCCCAACTTTCAACCCTCCGACCAGGTGCGGTTGCCCATCACCGCGGCCGAAGTAACCCCGGCCCAACGATTGATCGATCCAACTGGCGTCAATCTGGGCGGCGGCCTTACCTTTCTGGGATCAACCGCTTCGCTCAACGGCGAGTTGCATCCCGGTGATCGGCTGACGCTCGATCTGAATTTCATCGCCGCGCGACCGATCTTGCGCGACTACGTGGTCTCGGTGCAGATGACGGGCAACGGCTGGCGCGTGACCGATGACAGCGTGCCGGCCCTCGGCGCGATTCCGACCTTGAAGTGGATCGCCGGGTCGCAGATCACCGATCGGCATGTGCTGACCATCCCCGACGATGCCGCGCCCGGCCCGGCGTCGATGAGCGTTATTCTCTACGATGCGTTCACGCAGGAACCGCTGGCGCTGCTCGACGCGGAATTGATCAAGCAGGGGCCGAGTATTCCTATCGGAACATGGCACGTCGTGACCAAATAACACGCGGCCCCGGATCGATGTGATTCGGGGCCGCGTCTTATGCTTCGCCGTTCAGGCCGCTACTTCTTGAGCAGCGGCAGGAACAGCTGCTTCGCCGCCGACAAGATCGTCAGATCGTTGGGAATGTCCGGTGTGTGCATGAAGTAGTTGCGCACGCGCAGGCGCGGCCCATCGCCGTCTTCAGAGATCAGGCCTTTCACGGTGACACGATCCAGCAGGTGCACAGGCCCGTGTGGATCGTCCCAGACGCCGTTGTAGCCGTCGAGGAAGGCGCGCACCGGGCCGGAGCCGTCGTCCACCATCAGATAGTCGGGGCCGATGGCCGTGACCGTGCCTGTGATCTGCGCCAGCCAGCCTTGATTCTGCTCCAGCGCGGCTTGATGGGTGGTGAAGGGCCTCGGGGCCGGATCGATCCCATCGGTGGGCGTGATCACCTGCACTTGCTCCGCCTCGAAGAATTCGATCTCCGTGTCGCCCTGATACACGTCGATGGTGCCCAGCACCCGCACCTGCGCGCCGCGCGCGTACTGCGCCGCGTCGATGTCGCCGGCCGGAGCGTGGACGGTGATGCCGCCGGTCTCGTCCTGCACGTACAGCACGTTGAAGAACTCGCCAAACGCCGCCGTAATCTTGCCTTCCACCCACACCAGCTCATTGCGCTTGAGCGGCTCGTTCACGACGTTGTAGGCGCGGGCTTCGGCGATGGTGGTCTTGGTGACTGGCGTACCCAGCAGCCACATCACCGTTTCCAGATTGAACAGTTCATTCTGCCGGCCGTCGCCCGCCGTGTACGAGAAGATGTTGAACGGATCGTTGGCGTCGCCGTAGAAGAACAGGCGCCCGGCCGGGCCGGGGATGTCGTAAGCCACCGCACCGGGCAGAATGTCTGTACCGGTGTACAGGAAGAACGGCGAAGAGCCATTCACATTCGAATCGTCGTTATGGGTGCGATTCGGATAGCCATACGTGCCCGTGCCCGCATCCAGATCACCCACCGCGATGAGGAAGCCATTGTCACCTAGATCGCTCTGCGTCAGCGCGGTGTAATTGCGATCGACGAAGGAGCAGCCCGACCACGTCTGGATTCTTTCGACGTTCATGCCGATACCGGTGCTGACGGCCGAGGGGAAGGTGTGATAGACCACGCCCCACGGATAGCCGTTGTTGTCGTTGCCGTCCAGCACTTCGTCGCTGTTCACGCGGATGGGGATGGTGACGCCGACGGTCGATTCGATCGCGCCGAGCAGTTCGTTAAACCGATTGGAGGTGGTGCCCGCCCAGCTGATCTTGCCGGTGTAGTCGGCCAGGCCGTTCAGCCACAGGCTGCCGCCCGCGTTGACGAAGTTGGCCACTGCCTGCGTCTCAGTCACCGTCAGCTGATTCGGCCCGTAGGCATTGATGATGAGCAGCTTCACCGTCTCCGTGTTCAGGTCGCTGGCGGTCAGCTGATCGAGGTTGAGCAGCACGTTGTAACCGTGCGCGGTCAGATCGTTGACGAAGGTGCGCACATCGCGCGGTGTGGAGGCCACGTTGTTGTGCCCGGCGTCGATCAACACCAGCGGCACTTTCTCGTCGGTGGCGTTCATGGTGATGGTGCGCGCGTTGTCGTCGGGGTTGTCGCCCGCGGGCATGCCCGACAGCTGCGCCGTGATCGTCACGGGGCCGGTGATGGTGGGCTGCCAGGTGATGCTGGCATAACCGTCCACGCACGGCCCGACCACGCAGGGAGGCACCACCGTGGACAGCGCGGCCTGCGCCACGTTGTTGATGCTGAACGTCACGGTCACGGTCTGCGTCTGCGCGGCGCGATTGCTGACGCGCGCCGTGATCAGGCTGGGATTATAGATGGTGGCGATGGTCGGCTCCACCGACAGATCGGTCAGCGCGATGTTGACGTCGGCCTGCGTCCAGATCGGCGATGACACGATGCGGTCGCCGTCGGCCTGCGTGACCTTGACGTAGAAGTAGTGCACGCCGGGCGCCACCGGGACGATCGGCTGCCAGCTGAACGTCGAAGTCGTGTGCGTTTCGGTGACGACCTGGCCGCCGAAGGAGATCAACTGTACGACGGCGCTGGCGCTGCCCTCGGCATCCGGATCGAAGCCGCTGATGTCGAACGCAATCGAGCCGGTGTTGGGAATTTCCGATCCCAGCCACGCGCCGTTGCCTTTGAACTTCAAGGCATAGTTCTTGTCTTCGGTCGCAAAGGTGCGGCGGGCCTTGAGCGCCTCCAGCAGATCACTCTTGGTCAGCGCGGCCAGCCACGCGCCCGTGCGATGATCGGTGTTGGTGCCCCAGAACGGCGAGTGCGTGTCGGCGTTGTTGGTCGCGCCCAGCTTCCAGCCGTAATCCAGCGAGCGGATGTATTCATCTTCGCTGAACACGTACGACGTGCCACTGCCGTTGCCCACTTCCTCCAATTTCATCGTCGGCGACACTTCGGGATGGTAGGTCCAGTCGTTGAAGTTGATCCAGCCGGGATGGTTGAACTGCGCGATCGTGGCTTCGCCGTTCAGGCCCACCGTTCCCGTGAAGGTCAGCCAGTTGTAGAAGCCATCCACCGTCTGACCTTTTTCAAGGTTGGGCGTGTAGTCGCAGAACGCGCAGCCGGTGTTGGTGCGCACCGGATGCCGCACGGTGTTGATGACGTTGATGTGGCCCTCCGCGCCCTGCGTGTATTCCACGCCGCGCAGCGCCACAAATTCGCCTGGAATGGTGGCGTTGTTGGCGGCCGTCAACATGTCGGCCCACTCGCTGTCGTCCACCGCGTACGAGTGATCGGTGACAGCCATGAAGTCGAAGCCGGCGGCTTTACCAATGGCGTAGGCTTGCGCCGCCGTCAGCGAGCCGTCGGAGTACGAGGTGTGATTGTGCAGGTCGCCGTGATAAGCCCGCAGCGCCGGTTCGACGCCGGTGGTAAACGACCACGACTTCTCACCCGACAGGCCGTTGCCGGCCCAATCGGTCACGTTGTTGACGGTCAGCGTATAGCGCGAGGTTGGCAGCAGCATGACGGGCGTGGCCGTCACCCGGAACGCCACGGTGTCGTAGCCGAAGTAGCTCCACCCGACCGCTCCCTGCGGCCCGACCAGCACAAAGTTGCCCTGAATCACCGTATCCAGGTCCAGGTCTTCGCTGAACGTGATGACGATGTTGCTGCTCAGCGGCACGCTGATGGCATTGGTCGCGGGCTGGTGCGAGACGATCGTCGGCGAAACCGTATCCGCCGCGCCCGTGGTGAAGCTCCACACGTACGGCGCGGCCAGCGGATTGTCGGCCAGGTCTTTGATGCCCGTGGTCAGCGTGGCCGTGTAGGTGGTGTTGGGCAACAACGCGGTAGTCGGCGCAAACGAAGCGGTGCGGCCGGCCTCGATGTAGATCACCGTGCCCGCCACGGAGCCGCCCGGCCCCGCCAGCACAAACGTCGAAGCGGTCACACTGGCCGGATTGAGGGCTTCATTGAACGTCGCTTTGATGGGCAGATACGGGCTGACGCCGGTGGCGTTGGACACCGGCACGGTGGCCGTCACCTGCGGCGGCGTGGTGTCCGGCACCGTGATGTCGCCGGCATAGCGCGGCATGATCTGCGGGCTGGTCAGATAGCGGCCGCTGTAGCCGCGCACCGTCATCTGGGTGGGGCTGACGTAGCCGGTCATATCGATGCGCGTGTCTTTGTCCACGAAGACTTGCACCGGCCCGGAGCCGTCATCGATGTTAAACGTCCAATTTGTGCTGCCGTTTGGCGCGGGAGGCGGCGTCGTCCAGGTGGCCACGCCCGACACTTCCACGAACCAGCCTTCATTGGCGCCTACGATCGTCGAGCTGGTGGTGATGACTTTCGGCGCGGGCACGCTGCCCGGCCCCAGGTTCGAGATGGCCGTCACCGGGCTAAGTTCCAGCAGGCCGTTGAACAAGGACGTGGTGCCATCGACCTGCACCAGATCGCCCAGGGCCATCGTCGGCAGGCTGGGGCCGCCAACCTGCACGTACATGTAAATGCCGCCGGTGGCATCCTGAATGACGAAGTAGTACGGCCCATAGACGCCGGGCGGCACCACCACATTGCCCTGAATCGTACCGGTCCAGCCGGCGCCGGCGGCGCGCGCCGTGCCGATGGGCGTGATGTCCAACGGCCGTGCCTGAGCGCCGGACAGCCCGCCAGTCAAGATCGCCGCCAGGCTGAGGAGCGCGATCGAACTCAAGACAACTGCGATAATGATGCGTTTCATCAAGGTCGGTCCTTTCTGCGATGGGAGATGCAAAGACCTCCGAGGCCTTGCGAACCTCGGAGGTCTAAGGGTCGACGCTTAGTGTCTGACAATCGGTGCAAACAGGAAGTAGCGCCGGACGATCTGGAAGGTGGCTTCGGCGCTGTCCGCGCCGCCGTTGGCGCTGGTGAACTGCGCCGTGTTGGTGACGGTGCGCCCGTAGAACGCGCGCTGATCGCCGACCGTGGCCGTGAAGATCACCGTGACCGTCACCCCGGCGTTGACCGAGCCGCTCCACGTGACGGCGCCGCCCGCATAGACCGCGCCGTTCTGCTGCACAAAGCCGCCAAAGGTCACTTCCGCCGGCAGCACGTCGGTGATGAGCACGCCGGTGGCTGTGCCGTCGCCGCTGTTGTTCAGCTCGATGGTGTAGGTCACCACCTCGCCGAGCTGCATCTCAGACGCCGGCTTCGCCACGCCCTTGATGATGGCCAGCTGCGGCGCCGTGACGGTGACCACGCCCGCCTGATCGAGCGTGAAGGGCACGCCGTCCAGATCGGCGTAGGTCCAGCCCGCGTTGGGATTGCCTGCGCCAAAGTTGGCGTCGTAGCGCACGGCGTACGAATACACGCCGCCGGCCGTCGGCATCAGCGCGCCGCCATACACATCGTTGTTGCCCGCTTCAGTCTGATAGGTCATGGGCGACCACGTCCAGCTGGCAGGGTTGGCGCTAGCGCCGTAGCCCAGCTCGGCTTTGACGCCGCGTCCCGCGCCCGCGCCTTCCGTCACGCTCTGCACGTACACCTGACCGGACACAACCACGCTGCTGCCGAGGTTGATCACAGCCGAAGCCGGGCCGTTGAGGTTGCCCCAGCCGATCGCAGCCGCGCGATAGTCCTGTTTCGTCTCGACGTTCAGTGTCGGCGCAAACGATCGGTTGTTGGTGTTCAACAGATCCCACGCCAGGTTGGTGCCGTCGAACGCCGCCGCGTAATACTTGTAGTTCTGCGTGGCCGTCGTCGGCAGCGTCACGGTGGCGCTGAAGACGGTGTAGCCCGCATCGTGCGACAGCGTGATCGGGTTGGTGCCCCAGTTGGTGAAGTCGCCGCGCAGCTGCACGTCTTCGCCCACGCCGACCACGTTTTCCAGATCGTTGTAAACGAAGGTCACCTGGTGCAGCAGCGTCACGTCGGCCGGGAAGCGCGGCTTCACTTCATAGGTGATCGTCGGCGGCACGGTATTGGTGAATTCGGTGCTGTACCCGATCACGCTGATCGGCCCGCCGTTGACGGCGCCCTGCGCGCAGATGTTGATGGTGGTGTCGAGATCGACGAAGACTACGGCCGCGCCGCTGCCATCGTCTACGTTGAATTGATAGTTGCCGCTGCAGGCGCCCAGCCCGGAAATGGTGCCGGTGATGACGCTGAGCCAACCCTCGGTGCTGCCCGATGCGATCTGGCCGGTGGTGAACGTCAGCGGCGTCACGGCCGGCCCGCTGCCCAGGTTCTGGAAGTAATACACCGGCACGCCCAGCTGCTCCTCGCCGCGATTGTTGCCGCGCGCGGCCACCAGCCGCACCCGATCGTACAGCTGCACCGACGGCGGCGGATTGTAGAAAACCGCGATGCCGCCGCTGGCATCCTGCAAAGCCCAGCCGGAAGCATTGTACGTGCCAGGTACGTAAGTGACGCTGCCCTCGACGGCGAAGACTTCACCCAGGGCGCCGGCACGCGCCGTCGCAATGGGCACGATCTGATACACCGTGCTGGAAGCAGACGCCGTGTTGTTGGCGGGATCATCGCCCGCTTCAACAGCGCTGATGGTCAGCGTGTTGGTGATGCGCGTCGCGCTGCTGATGGTGGTGGGCACGGTCAGTGCCAGTGTAAAGCTCACTTCGGAGTGGGGAGCGATGTCAAACGGCGACCACACGCCGCCGGCAAAGGGCAAACCGCTGTTATCAAACGCGATGTCGGCCGTGGTGAAGCCGACCGGCAGTTGATCGGTCAGCGTGGCGGTGGCGGTGACGTTGCCCGAGTTGCCGTAGGTGATGGTGTACGAGATCAGTTCGCCGCCGAAGACCACCGCCGGGCCGGTCTTAGATACGTATGGATCGACGCCGTTGATGGTGGTGGTCAGGCTGGCCGTGTTGTTGAGCGGATCAGAATCGACCGGGCCGCCGCTGATCGTGGTCGTGTTGACCCAATCGCCCGCTTTATTGGCGGTCACTTCAACGTCGATCGAGCCGCTCGCGCTGGCGGCCAACGTTCCCAGCGTCCAGGTCAGCGTGCCGTTGGCATATTGCGCGCTGGCCGTCGTCTCGGTCACAAAGGTCACGCCGGCCGGCAGTTGATCGACGATCTGCACGCCGTCCGCATCGAGACTGCCGATGTTGGAATAAACCAGCGTATAGGTGAAGAGGTCGCCCGCATCAACGCTGGCCGGGCCGGTCTTGTCGATCGCCAGATCGGGTGCGCCGATGAAGGTGGTGACGGCGTCGGCGTTGTTGGCGAGCGAGGTCTCGGTGTAACTGGTGGTGGCGGCCACCGTATTGGTGAACGAGTCGCCGTTGACCAGCAGCGGCGAGACGAACACCTGCACCTCGATGCTGGTGCTGGCAGCCGGCGCGACGTCGCCCAGATCCCAGACCAGCGTGCCGCTGACCGGCTGCGCCGACGGCAGAGGAACCGCCGTCACGAAGGTTACTTCAGACGGCAGGGTGTCCGTCACCAGGGTGCCAGTGGCCGTGTAATTGCCGGTGTTGGACAGACTGAGCGTATAGGTGATGGCCTCACCGGCCAGGGCCGTGGCCGGGCCGGTCTTGCTCACGTCCAGATCGGCTTCGAACGATGGGCTGGCACACGAATGTGTGGGCGAAGCCGTATTGCGCGGCATCGGCGGAGTGACCGTGATCATGTCACTGGCATTGATGTCGGTATCTTGGCAACCGTCGCCCAACCGCAAGACCGAAGCGGTGTTGCTGGGGGCGGGTGCAGGCGCAGCGCCCTCATAACAACTGGCCGTTGCGCTTGCGCCCAGAAAATCGACAATGACCACAGATGGCAGCGGGCAGGCGCCGTTCAGCAAGGTAGTCGTATTGACCAACGCCACTTTGAAGCCGGTGGCCCCCATGGCGATGGTGCCGGTGACATCCGGCGTCGGCAAGTCAAGAGTGCCGCCCGTTCCCTGCGCTTCGGCAATGAGATAGTATTGGCCCGGGCCAAGAATGCCTGACAAGGATGTGCTCTGCCAGGCCGTACCGGTGGCAGAGGCATATTGCACTGTCCAGCCGGTGATGTCAACCGCTGTCTCGCTGCTGTTGAAGATCTCAATGAAATCCCGCCGATAGAGCGATCCGGCGTTGCCGCCGCCGCCATAAGCCTGGCTGATGCGCAACGCCGACGCGTGAGGCGCCTGTGGTGCAGCCGCCTGTATCGATCGCGACGTGACCGCCAGGACAACGCCGACGATCGCCAGGGCGGCCAAGACGCTAACGATTGCTGCTGTTCGTTTCATGCAAGTTCCTCCTGAGAGATGGTTGTATGGCATCGGCCGACGCAAGCGGCAGCCGTGCGGGGTGGCGTGTTGGCGAGAGGACATGCGTTGGGCTTCAAGACGCGTTTCAGCCGAGGCCAAATCGGGTTAATCGTTTGCTGGCACAGGCTGCCAGGGCCGTCGTTCGCGAGAAAAGTAGCCTGATTATACATCAGCCACGTCGTATTTTGTCCACTGACAATTGTCACCCCTTCGGCATGATCACCCGTTCGGGTCAAGCATGATATAATCGGCATCGCCGACCCGACCGCACGTCGGGTCGATTTTGTGATGGTTTGTGACCGGTTGAATGGACTCACCAACGCTCGATCTGTCGATCGTCATCCCCATTTACAATGAAGCGGAATCGCTGCCGGGCCTGCACGCCGAATTGACGGCGGTGCTGTCACAGCTGGGCCGCTCGTACGAGATCATCGGCGTGGACGATGGCAGCCGCGACGCCAGCTGGCCGGTGCTGACGCAGCTAAGTGCGGCCGATCCGCACGTGGTGGCCGTGCAGCTGCGCCGCAACTTCGGGCAGACGGCGGCGTTTGCAGCGGGCTTCGAGCAGGCGCGCGGCGCAACCGTGATCACCATCGACGCCGACGGGCAGAACGATCCGGCGGACATTCCGCGCCTGCTGGACAAAATGGCTGAGGGTTACGACATCGTATCGGGCTGGCGGCAGGCGCGCAAAGAGCCGCTTATCACGCGCCGCCTGCCATCGGCGGCGGCGAACCGCATCATCGGCCGCAGCACCGGCGTGTACCTGCACGACTCTGGCTGCTCGCTCAAGGCCTATGACTGGCGCGTGATCAAAACCGTCAAGTTGTACGGCGATATGCACCGCTTCATCCCGGCCTTCTCGTCGTGGATGGGCGTGACGGTGGCCGAAGTGCCGGTCAATGATCGCGCGCGCCAATTTGGCAAGAGCAAATACGGCTTCTCGCGCACGTTCCGCGTCTTTCTCGACTTGTTCACGCTGAGCTTCCTGCTCAGTTTTCAGGGCAAACCCATGCGGTTGTTTGGCAGCGTGGGGGTGGCCACCAGCGCCATCGGGGTAGCGATCCTTGCCTATCTGGCTTTTCTCAAGATCTTTGAAGGCGCGCTGCTGAGCAATCGCCCCATTTTGTGGCTGGGCGTGATGCTGGTGATTCTGGGCGTGCAGTTCCTGTTCTTCGGCTTCATGGCCGAGATGCTGATGCGCACCTATTATGAATCACAGGGCAAAAGCACTTACGTGGTGCGCAAGGTCATTCGCGCCGGCGAGCCGGCCCCGACCGATGCGCCGCTGCGCTGAATCGCCCCGGCTCGCCGACACCATCATCATGCACGCCCTCCGCCGCCACGCGAAAATTCTGCTGTTTTACACCATCCTCGCGCTGATCATGACTTACCCGCTGATCGCGCAGCTGGGCACGCACTACGCCGGCAACAATGAGGACCTGTGGACGTTTCAATGGGACAACTGGTGGACGCGCTACGCGCTACAACATGGCCTGGACATCTTGTTCACACCCGTGCAGTTTTATCCCATCGGCGTCAGCCTGGCCGCGCACTCGCTCAGCTTCTATAACTCTTTTCTCTGGATTCCACTGGCGGCAATTGTGGGCGACATCGCCGCGTACAACCTGACGGTGCTGCTGACGTTTATCCTCAGCGGCTACACGATGTTCCTGCTGGCGGAGTATCTGGTTAATCAGAAAGCAGGAACCAGGGACGAGAGCGCAGACCAACCCGTCCCTGATTCCCGATCGCTAATCCCTGCGCTGATCGCCGGCCTGGTTTTCGCTTTTGCGCCGTATCACTTCTCGCAATCGCTGGGGCACGTCAGCCTGGCCAGCGTACAGTGGTTCCCCTTACTGGCGCTGTTCGCGCTGAAGGCCGTGCGCGAGACGCGCTGGCGCAACGCCATCGTCGTCGGCCTGCTCATCGGTCTGATTGCGGCCACGCGCCTGCAATTTTTGGTGTTAGGCGGCGTTGTGTTTGCGATCTTTGTCGCCGTCGATTGGCTGACCGCGCGGCGCGATTGGACACGCGGCGCGATTGGGCGGTTGATGGCTGCCGGTGTGCTCGGCCTGGCTCTCTCGCTCCCGATCGTTTTACCCGCAGCCCGGTTGTTCGCACAGGCCGACTCGCCCGATGCGCTGATCGCCGACGAGCAGACCTGGGGGCAAACCGATCTGCTGGCGTACTTCGTGCCGATGACGTATCATCCGCTGCTGGGCGAAGCGGTGCAGCCGTTTTATCTGAACTTTGCCAAAAACAAGGCGTGGATGCCGTTTCTCGGCTACAGCGTGATCGCACTGTCGATCTGGGGCGCGCTGAAAGCGAAGCGCCGCGCCTGGCCGTGGATCGCCATCGGCCTGTTCTTGTTCATCATGGCGCTTGGGCCGTTTTTGCGCGTGAACGGCGTGTCGTATGAAAACATTCCGCTGCCCTACGCGCTCATCGGCAATACGTTTCCACTCAACACGCTGCGCTCGCCCGATCGGTACAATTTGCTGCTGCCGCTGGCGCTGGCGGTGCTGGTTGCCTATGGCGTGAGCGACGTGCTGGCCCGTGTCCGTCGAGTGAACTCGACGACTGATAGATCAAACGCGTTAAAACGCGTTTCAACGCGTTTCGGCTTCCCGCCGATGAATTCATTCATCGGCCTCTTCATTGGCGCAGTGATCCTGTTTGAATATCTGGGCGTGCCGTATCCGACGATCGCCCCGCTGACGAGTTCCCCGTTTCTCACGCAGATCGCCAGCGATCCCGAACCGTACGCCATACTCGATATTCCGCTCGATCGCTCGGACACCAAGTATTATCTGTACTATCAGACGCAGCATCAACATCCGTTGGTGCAGGGGCGCGTGGCGCGCGTGCCGCCCGCAGCCTATCGGCTCTTCAACGAGATCCCGCTGCTGGCGGCCTGGCAACAATCGTTCAACGCCCCGCGCCCGATCGATCTGGGCGCGCAGCTGGCGCAGCTGGCCGCGTACAACGTGCGCTACATCATCCTGCACAAAGACCTGACCGATCCGGCCTTTGTCACCTCGCTGCGCAATTACTTCACCCTGCCGCCCGCGTACGAAGACGATCAGATCGCGGTATACTCCACCCGCCCGGACGCACGGCCGCTGCAAGTGGTTGGCGACCAGCTGGGCTACGTCAATACGTGGGCCGGTGTGGAAGGCCCGGACAAGCCGATTCGCGTGCGGGTGCGATGGGCCGCCACCGGGCCGATCGGGCGCGATCTGGAGTATCGGTTGGCATTGATCGATGCGGCCGGTAACGTCGTCCTCGATCAAACCCAACCGATCGAACCGGCGACCTCGACGTGGCCGGCGGGCGCGCTGGTGATCGGCGATTATGCGCTGACACCGGTCACGCCCGTGCCGATCGGGCAATATACGTTACAATTAAGCCTGCGCGACGGCGAGCGCATCGTGGGCACGACGACGCTGCCGCATCGCTTGATCAACGAGTCGAGCGCCAGCGGGCCGTGGCTCATGGTCGTGAGCGACGAGCCGCGCGCTGTATTTGGCCCGTCGATCGAGCTGCGCGCCGCCGATGTGAGCCGCCGGGGCAACGTGTTGAACTTGTGGCTGCACTGGCGCGCCTTGACCGCGCCGGGCGTGGATGCGAAATACTTTGTGCACGTGCTGGACGCCGACGGCAACGTGGCCGTCCAGCGGGACGCCATTCACGGCGATTACACGAAGCCAAGTTCAAGCTGGCAAGCCGATCAGATGGTGAGCGATCTGATCGAACTGCCGCTGTGGAATCTGCCGCCGGGCGAGTATCGCATCGCCGTCGGCCTGACCGATCCCGACACAGGCGAACGTTGGCCCGCTGTCGATGTGAATGGCAGCGCCTTGCCTGATAATCGCTATGTTTTCACAGAAGCAATTCAGATGACTGGCAGTGCCTTGACGAAGTAACTGATCCGCTCATCTACCAACTTACTATTCAACTATCGGACTATCCAACTATATGACCAAGTTACTCATCATCGGCCTCGACGGGGCCACCTTCGATCTGATCAAGCCCTGGGCGGCGCAGGGCAAGCTGCCCACGCTGGCAAAGTTGATGCAGGATGGCGTCACCGGCAATCTGGAATCGACGCTGCCGCCGGTCACGTCGCCCGCGTGGCCCACCTTCATGACAGGCAAGAATCCTGGCAAGCACGGCGTGTTCGACTTCATCCGTCCGCGCGCGGGCACGTTTGACATGGTGAACGCCTCGCAGATCAAAGGCAAATTGCTGTGGGAAATTCTCAGCGAAGCGGGTTATTCCGTGGGCGTGCTCAACGTCCCCATCACCTATCCGCCGCGCAAGGTCAACGGCTACATGGTGCCCGGCCTGCTGTCACCCGATCAAGGCAAGACCGTTTATCCGCCCGATCTGCTCAAACCCTATGAAGCCGAGTTGGGCAAATATCGCCTGACGCCCAACGTGCAGTACAAGCCCGGCAACGAAGACGAATTCATCGCCGACCTGCACGATCTGATCGATACGCAGCTGCGCTATGCGCTGCGCCTGATGCAAGATCATCCGACCGATGTGCTAATGCTGCACTTCCTGGCCACCGACAACGGCTCGCACGCACTGTGGCGTTTTATGGATCCGACGCATCCACGTTACGATGCTGCGCTCGCGCCGAAATATGGTGACGCCCTTCAAAAGGTCTATCAGCATCTCGATGAGGCAATTGCGCAACTTCAATCAGCAATTAGCAATCAGCAATCAACAATCATTGTGATGTCCGATCACGGCTTCGGCCCGCTGCATCGCACCATCAACCTGAACATTCTCTTCCTTGAAAAAGGCTTGATGCACCTGAAGCGCAATTTCTCCACCCAGGTGCGCTGGTGGGCGTTTCGCAACGGTCTGACGCCGGCCACGGCCTACAAAATTCTGAGCAAGCTTGGCTTGCAAAACATCACGGCCAAGGTCAGCCGCAAGGCGCGCAACGAAGTGGTGGGCAAGTTCCTGTCGTTTGAAGATGTCGATTGGAGCCAGACCATCGCGTATTCGATGGGTCACGTCGGGCAAATCTATTTGAATGTGCAAGGCCGCGAACCGCACGGCATCGTCACACCCGATCGATACGCGGCGGCCCGCCAGCAGGTGATCGACGCGCTGAACACCATCACCGATCCCGTCACCGGCCGGTCGTTGGTCGATCGCATCATCCCGCGTGAAGAGGCCGCGCACGGTCCTTACGCCGATCAAGGCGCGGATTTGCATTTGATCCTCGACGGCTACAAGACGATCGCGTTTCCGTTGTTTGCCACGGAAGGTCGCACGCTCACCCCGCAAATTCGCGGCGACAGCGGCTGCCATCGCCTGCACGGCATCTTCATCGGGCAGGGCGCGGCGTTTGCGCCGGGTGCAACCATCGACGGCGCGCGCCTCATCGATCTCGCGCCGACGATTCTGCACATTCTGGGCCAGCCCGTACCAGAGGATATGGACGGCCGCGTGTTGAGCGAAGCGCTGTCGGATGAGCTGCGCGCGCAGTCCGCGCAGGTGGGCGCCGCGGCTACCACGTCGCAGGCTCAAGTCGATTTCACCGCCGAAGAACAGGCCGAAGTGGAAGAACGCCTGCGGGCGCTGGGGTATCTTGGATAAAAGCATACCACGGAGGACACGGAGAGCATGGAGAAATACTCAATGCCTTCCTCCGTGTTCTCCGTGCTCTCTGTGGTAGATTAAATTTCATGAAATTTGGTCGCATTTTACGGATCGCCATCAGTTTGATCGTGCTGGCGATCGTCATCGTCAACGTCGGCGCGCAGAATCTGCTGGACGCGCTGCGCGCGATCGATCTGCGCTGGTTCGTCATCGCGGCGCTGATCCATCTGTTGGGCATTGTCATTCGCACGTGGCGTTGGTCGCTGCTGATCGCCGCGCTGGGTAAACCGATCGCGTTTGGGCGATTGTTTTACCTGTACATGGCGGGCACGTTCTTCAACACGTTTCTGCCGACCGGCATCGGCGGCGACGTGGTGAAGATCATCGAGTTGTCGCCGGAGCGCGGCGGCGCGCACGCCTTCAGCACCGTGCTGGCCGATCGGTTGACGGGCATTCTGGGATCGTCGTTGATCGCGCTGCTCGTGGCGGTGCTCGATCCGGCCGACGTGCCGCCCGACGTGCGCTGGGGCGTGATTGCCATCTCGGCGGCAGTGCTGCTGGCCTCGGCGCTGCTCACTCAGCGCCGCCTGCTCGATCGGGTCTTGACGCGCCTGCCGTTCTGGTCGAAGTTGCCGAAGAAGCTGATCAAAGTTTACGAAGCGCTCACCGCGTACTCGATCGGTTCGATCGCGCGCTCGACGTTGATCTCGCTGCCGTTCACGCTGACGTTGATCGGCACCCAGTATGCGCTGGCGCTGGGCCTGGGCGTGAACGCGCCGATTCGCTACTTTGCGCTGTTCATCCCGATGGTGGCGTTGATTCAATTGCTGCCAATCTCGTTCAACGGGCTGGGCGTGCGCGAAGGCGCGTTTCAGGTGTTGTTCGGCACGGTCGGCGTGGCCGAAGCGCAGGCCGTGGCGATGTCGCTGATGTATTACATCGTGCGCGTGGTCATCGGGCTGCTGGGGGGCCTGATGTATCTGGTCGGCAGCGCAAAGACGACGGACAACCGGCGACCGACGGCTGAAGATAACCCATCGGCTGAAATATAACCAGCATCCATGGTCTATCGTCGCAAAGTGAACTCTCTCGGAACGGATTGAGCATGACATTGAATCGCAAAGCATTGATTATCGGGCTGGATGGCGCAACCTGGACGCTGCTGCGCCCGTGGATCGATCAAGGGCATTTGCCGCATCTGGCGAAGTTGGTGCGCGAAGGCGCGTCCGGCCCATTGACCACGACCATTCCGCCCGTGTCTGCGTCAGCGTGGGTGTCGTTTGCCACCGGCTGTAATCCCGGCAAGCACGGCTCCTTCGATTTTGTGTTTCCGCAGCCGGGCGGCTACGACATCGGCGTGGTGAACGTGAAGGTGCGCGGCGTGCCGCCGTTCTGGAAAACGGTCGAAGACGCGGGCGGACAAGTGGGCTTGATGAGCGTGCCGATCACGTATCCGCCGCAGCCGATCAATGGTTTCACCGTCTGCGGTTTTCTCGTGCCGAACGAGCAATCGACGTACACCTATCCGCCGGAGTTGAAAGCCGAACTCAAACGCGCCGGCCAGCGCTGGCCGCTGCACGAATTTGAGGGCAATCGCTCGCGGCATCCGGGGCGTTTTTTGCAGGATATGCTGGACTTCGACGTAACCCGCACGGATACGATCATCTGGCTGATGCAGCACAAGCCGTGGGACTTGCTGGCCTGTGTGTTGAAGACGCCCGATACCGTGCATCACGAAGTCTGGCACATCATCGATCCGACGCATCCGCGGTACGACGCCGAACTCAACCGGCAGTTTGCGCCGCAAGTGTTGGAGTATTTCAAGAAGATCGACGAGAGCGTGGGCCGCATCATCGCCGCCGCGCCAGCAGATACCTTCGTCGCCATCATGTCCGATCACGGCGGCGGGCCGTTCCACAAGTTCTTTCACGTCAACAACTGGCTGGCCCAGCAGGGCCTGTTGAAGTTCAAGCGCACGCCGTTGAGTTTGATCAAGCGCGCCTTGTTCAACCTGAACTTCACGCCGATCACCTCGTTGAAGATCGTCAACTTCCTGCGCATGGGACGGTTGCGCCGCCGCGTCAAACGCGGGCGCGGGCGCAACATGTTGAAGCGCCTGTTCCTGTCCTTTGGCGACGTCGATTGGGCGCGCACCAAAGCGTTTGCGGTGGGCAACTTCGGACAGATCTATATCAACGTCAAAGGCCAGCGCGCGCACGGCATCGTCGCACCCGGCGCGGAATACGAGGCCGTGCGCGATCAGATCATTCGCTCGGCGCTGGCGCTGCGCGATCCCGACGGCGGCGATCAGGTGATCGCGCAAGTGTACAAAAAGGAAGAGCTCTATCACGGCGAGCGCGTGGCCGTGGCGCCCGATCTGATCCTGCACACTGACCGATCAAAGTACGTGTCGTTCGGCCACGCCGATTTTGGCTCGAACAAGCTGCTGGAACCCAGCATCGGGCAGACCGGCCATCACACCATGGACGGCATCGTGGTGCTGCACGGCCCCGGCATCAAGGCCAACGCGGCGATCAAAGGCAACATCATCGACATCGCGCCGACGACGTTGTATGCGCTGGGTCTGCCCATCCCATCGATCATGGACGGCCAGGTCTTGCAAGACGGCTTCACCGCCGACTATCTGGCGCAGCACCCGATCCTGAATGCAGTCAGCGCCGACGGCAGCCGCGCCGAATCGACCAGGGTTTACTCTGAGGAAGACGAAGCGCAGGTGATGGAACGCTTGCGCGACCTGGGCTATGTGGCCTGATTCTAAGCAGTTTCCAGGTTGATTTACGGCATTCCGCCGCACCGTCATTCTCGCATGCTGTTAGCGGGAATCCAGAAAGCCCGTCAGAATAGAGGACTAATCGTCAGCCTGGATGCCCGACAGAAGCGTTCGGGCATGACGGAATCGTAAACCAAACTGGAATTCGCTCTAATGGCTGATTCTTGATTGTGTGATGAAAGCATCGCCAATGTGAAAGTTCCTCATTCTCTCCGTCCCTCAGTCTCTTCATCGCTCCTTCTCTTAAGCGGTGTTATTTTCCTATTAGCCCTGCTGCCGCGTCTGGGCGCACTCGATCGGTACGTCACGCCCGACGAACTGCACTGGGTCGATCGCTCGATTCGTTTCTCGCAGGCGCTGTCACGCGGCGAGCCGGCCGACACCGTTCAGGCGGGTCATCCCGGCGTCACGACGTTGTGGCTGGGTTCACTCGGTTTGACGTTGCAGCGCGTCTTCAACCCCGCCGCGCCCACACCCGGCCAATTACCTGAATTCGCGCCGCAAGACGCCGACGCGATGCGTTACCTGGCGCAGTTTCTCACGCCGATGCGCTGGCCGGTGATCGTCGTCACTTCGTTCAACCTCGTGTTGTTATTCTGGTTACTGAGCCGCGTGATCGATCGCCGCGCGGCGTTTCTGGCGGCCGCCCTCGTCGCGCTCGATCCGTTTGCGGTGGCGCTGGGCGGCATCCTGCACGTCGATTCGCTGTTGATGACGTTCAGCCTGGCGTCGCTGGCCGCGTTGAGTGTGGTGTTGACGGCGACGCATTCCACTCGCTGGCTAATCATGTCTGGCGCGCTGGCCGGGCTGGCGATGTTGAGCAAATCGCCAGCGATTGTGCTGGTGCCAACGGCCGGGCTGGTGATCGCGCTGGACGCTGTTCGTAAACGCGCTGCGTTTCGAGAGGTGATCCGATCGAGTTTGATCTGGGGCTTGAGCGCCGCGTTCATCTTTATCGCCTTGTATCCAGCCATGTGGGTCGCGCCGCTCAAAGCGCTGAAGAGCCTGACCGACACCGCCGAAAAACACAGCGAAACCGCGCACGCCGTGAATTACTTCTTCGGCAACAGCGAGCGTGATCCGGGCGCGGCCTTTTATCCGGTGGCGCTGGCGTATCGATCGACCATCGTCCTGTGGCTGGGCCTGATCGCCTTTGGCGCGCTGATCGGGCGCGGCCGCAGCGACGACGCGCGGCGCTTGCAACGCACAGCCTGGCCATATTGGGTCTTCGCGATTGTATTCACCGGCCTGATCACATTGGCCGCCAAGAAACTCGATCGCTACATGCTGCCCACGCTGGAAGCGTTAAACGTGATCGGCGCGATCGGGTTGGCGTATCTATTTGATCGCTTCCGCCATCCGATAAAATCGGACGGCCGGTTATCGCCAACCCGCACAGCGGGTTTCATGCACTTTGCCGTCGAATTCATTCGACGGCAGACACCAGTGCTGATCGCGCTAGCTGTAGCCGCCGTGCAATTTATCAGCGTTTGGCCGCTGACACTGCGCGCTTACAATTCGGTGCTGGGCGGTTACGACGGCGCCGGCCGCGCCCTGCCGGTGGGCGGTGGCGAAAGCGGCGAAGTCGCTGCTGTCTTGAACCGCTCGCCGTTTGCGTCGAGCGTCATCGCCGCTACGGACATCGTCGGCCTCGCGCCCTTCTTCAACGGCAGATTATTACCCGCTAACGAGACAGGCTTCGCGCAGAGCGATTATCTGTTATTCACCGCGTCCGATGTCCAACTCACGCCCGAACTGGCGCACGCTTGGACGAGCGGTTTGACGCCGGTGTTGACGGCCACGGTGCAAGGCCAGCCATTCGCCTGGTTGTATGACAATGTGTGGCTCACCGCCGATCGACAGCGCGCGCAGCAGCTGGCAACGGCTGATGCCGTCATCGTCGACGAAGCCGCGCCGCAATTATCGCTGCCACCTGCTGCAACGACGGTGATTTCCACCGCGTTGTCGTCCGATCAAGCCGTGGGCCTGTTGCAGAACCTTGCGCAGTCGCATCGCCGCGTCCTGATCTATCACTTTGCCGGCCAGCCCGATCGCAACGTGCTGGAACTGTTTCGCGCACTGGACACCTACGCCGTCAATCTCGATCAATGGTCGTCACCGCTGAGCAGTGGCGGCCTGTATGAATTGCCCGACCCGGCCGCCTTTGACACACCGCCGCTGCCGCTCAACGGCGACGTGACTTTTGGCGATCGCATTCAATTGAACAGCATTCAGGCGGTTCTGGCGCACGTGCAGCCCGGTCAATCGATCAGCTTTGTCAGTCAATGGCAGGCCACCGGCGATGACGCAACGTTGAGTGTCTCGCTACTGGATGAGGCGGGTCACGTGTGGAGCACCAGCGACACCAACGTCCCAATCGCCGAACAGATCGGCCTTGCGCGCCAGCGGCGCTTCACGCTGCCTGTGCCGCCGACGACGCCGCCGGGCGAGTATCGCGTCACATTGAACGTGGTCGATGTCGCCAGCGGCCAGCTGCTGCACGTTCGCGCCATCAACGATCAAACGTTGCGCGGCACCGACTGGCCGCTGGGCGCGATCACGATCGATCCGGGCCAGACGCCGATCGATCCGGCCACGCGCGTCCCGCCGATTACGCTCAATGTCGATCTCGGCGGGCTGATTCGAGCGATCGGCTCCGAGCAGCCGCCTGCGCCCGTCATCAGCGGCGATCCGTGGACGCTGTCGATGGAGTGGCTGGCGCTGCGCCATCCACTGCCCGCGCTCGACGTGCAATGGTCGGCGGTGGCGGCGAATGGATCGAGCGCTTACTCGACAACGCTGCCATTAAACACTTATGCCACTGATCGCTGGCGCAAAGGCGATCTTCTCCAAAGCAAATACGATTTCCGCTTGCCGGCGACATTACCAGATGGACGATATGCGCTGGAATTTCAGGTGCTCGATCGATCGACCCGCCGACCGATCGAGCCGCGCCCGACGACGCTCACGGCCATCCAGATCGCGTCGCGGCCGCGCACCTTTACCGCGCCGGCGCTGCCGCAGCCGGGTAATATCCGCTTTGGTCAACTCGCAACCTTGATCGGCGCGGAAGCCAATCGGGCGGGGAACACGCTGACGATTACGCTCTATTGGCGCGCACAAGCGATCACTTCCACCAACTACACGGTCTTCGTGCAGCTCACGCGATCCGACGGGCAAGTCGTGCAGCAGATCGATCGCTGGCAGATCGGCGGCGACAACCCCACGTCCACCTGGGTCGTCGATCAAATCGTCGGCGATGCGTATGCGTTTGAGGTGCCGGACAACGAGTATCAAGTCTGGGTGGGCGTGTATAATGCCGCCGATGGTCAGCGTTTACCCGCCTTTGATGCGCAGGGTCAGCGCCTGCCCGATGATCGCGCGCTGGTGTTGACCGTGCCCTAACCCGTCATGATTGCTCTTCTTCGCCGTCACACTTTCCTCTTACTCATGCTGCTTATCTTTGCGGTGGCGGTCTTTGCGCGCGCGGGCGCGTTGAAGAACTACGTCACGCCCGACGAGCCGGTCTGGGTGCTGCGCTCGCTCAACTTCAGTCAGGCGCTCGCGCGCGGCGATTGGGCCGGCACCGCCCAGATGGGCCATCCCGGCGTCACGACGATGTGGCTGGGTTCGCTGGGCATCGCCGTCAAACGCGCCGTCGATCCGGCCGCCTCGACTGAAGCCATCGAATGGCTGAGCGGCCTCACCTCGCTCGCGCCGGAAAACGCCGAAGCGTTCAAACGGCTGGGCGTGTTCCTCACCTTCGCGCGCCTTCCGGTGATTCTCATCAATGCGCTCGGCGTCGTGGTCGCCGTGTGGTTACTGCGCCGCGTATTCGATCAGCGCGTCGCGGGGCTGGCGGGGCTGCTGCTCGCGCTCGATCCGTTTATCGCCAGTCTTGACGGCCTGCTGCACGTCGATGGGCTGCTGACGACGTTCATGCTGTTGTCGGTGCTGGCGCTGCTTAATGGTTTGCACGCACCGTCGCCCCAACCCCTCTCCCAGGTTGGGAGAGGGGCAAGGGGTGAGGGGTGGTTCGCAATGTCGGGCGCGTTTGCGGCGCTGGCGTTTCTGAGCAAATCCCCGGCGTTGTTCTTGCTGCCCTTTGCGCTGCTGGTCGTGGGGGCAGCCGTGTTGGCTCGCCGCATAAGTTTTAAGCGCGCGGCGCTGGGTCTGTTATCATTTGTCATTGTTTATTTATCATTGTGCATTGCTCTCTATCCCGCTATGTGGGTCGATGCGGCGGGGACGATCAACGGCATTCTGGGGTTGGCGGCCTTCCTCAGCGCGAACCCGGTGCGGCCCACGTTTTTTGAAGGCCAGTACGTGTTGAATCACGGCCCGGAGTTTTATCCCATCGCGTTGATCTATCGCTTAACGCCTGTGGTGATGGTCGGTTTGGTGATTGCATTGATTGCAGGCGTACAAGCAGCCAGAAGCAAAAGGCAGGCGGCAGGACACCGGCTGGCGATTGCAGCATGCTTCACGTTTCTTGCGTTCGCCGTGTTGTTCATCATCGCCATCACGCCCGTTGCCAAGAAGTACGATCGATATATGCTGCCCGCGCTGACGATGTTGATCCCGATTGCGGCCTGGGGCTATGCGCAAATCCGATCGCGTTGGGTCGCCCCGATCGTGTCGATCGCAGCGGCGGCGATCAGCCTGGCATACTGGCCTTACCTGTTGATGCACTACAATCTCCTGCTGGGCGGCCCCGCAGCCGCGCAGCAGCATTTCGCCGTGGGCTGGGGCGAGGGCTTGGGCGCAGCCGCCAACTGGATCAACGCGCAGCCCGACGGTCTGCAATCCGCCGCAGCCACGGCCGCCGTGCCGTCGTTCGCGCCGATCTTCAGCGGGCGCTCGATGACCTTGAATGATCGAGGTTTGGAATTAAGCGATTATTACGTGGTCACCTCAAGCGAACGCCAGCTCGATCCCGATCTGTTTACTCGATTGGAGCAACGCGGCTCGATCGTGCACACCGTCTCGATCGGCAACGTGGCGGCCGCCTGGGTGTTGATCAACGATCGGGCGGAGCAACAGGCCGCGCAGTTAGCCCGGGCGAATCCCGATACGGACGTTGTCGTATCGTTGATCGATCTGCCCGCGGCGCGGTTGTATCAGGGCGCGGCGCAGCAGGTCGTGCTGCCGCGCGAGATCACGCCATTGGAAATCGAGCAAACTCTGAATGATCTCAGCACGCGTTATCGCCGCGTCTGGTTTACGTGGAGCGACGCGGCCTCGGCGGTCGTGCAGGATCAAGTGAAGCAGTGGCTGGCGCAAACGGCTGTGGAAGCGCAGTCCACCGGCTTTGGCGCCACGCAGGTCAGCGCCTACGATCTCAAGCCCGGCAAGTTGGGACGATTGGAGCCGCTGCGCGTGCAGTTCAACGGCAATTTTGCGCTGTTGGGCGTGAAGGCCTCGCCCCGCGATCGCGCTGCCGAGGTCACCCTGCGCTGGCAAGCCCTGACGCCGGCTACGCCTGCCTATTCGGTGACGCTGCAATTGATCGACGCCGGCGGCGAAGTGTGGGAAGTCGGCGGCGGCGCGATTCAGGACGACGCGCAGTTTCCCACGCCGCGCTGGACGAATGGGCATATCGCTGATCAAATTTTCGATCTCAAACTGCCCGACGAAGCGCCGCCGGGCCGCTACAGCGTGCGGGTTAGCGTCGATCAGATCGACGGGCAGCGCGTGGGATTGTTCACCGCGGCCGGCACGTTTTCCGGCACGGCGCCGGTGCTCGCCGCCATCGATCTGCCTGCTCTCGATCAACCTTTGAAGACCCTGCGGCGCAGCGTCGAGTATCCATTTACGCACGACTGGGCCGATCAGATTGAGGTGATCGGCTTCGACAGCGGACCGGGTGTGGTCATCAACGGCGATCTGTGGACGGTGGATGTGTTGTGGCGCAGCCGCGCCGATAAACTGCCCGATCTGGGCGTACTATGGGAAGTACGCGATCAAGTGGGCCAGAAGATATTCAGCACGCGCCTGCCGTTGAGCGCTTATCCTACCGCACAGTGGCGCAAGAACGACATCATCAGTGCGCGTTACACGCTGCGTTTTCCGGTGGCTTTGACCAAAGCCGATTATCAAGTGTGGCTCGGCGTCACCACACCGGACGGCTCAGTGTTGGGCGATGGTTTATTCAAGCCGTTTGACGTGCGCCTGCTGGAACGCGACCGATCGTTTACGCTGCCGATCACGCCCACGCTCGACATCACGTTCAGCGATCCGGCCATCACCCTGGTTGGCGCGCAGTTTCCGCCGGGCACGCAACGCCCCGGTTCTCCGCTGCCGGTCACGTTATACTGGCGCGCGGCCACCACCACCGATCATCTCTACACGGTTTTCGTGCGACTTGAGGCGCTGAACGGCCAGCCGCTGACGCAGATCGATTCCGCGCCACAGGGCGGCGGTATGCCCACGGCCTCGTGGGCCACCGGCCAGATCATCGAAGATGTGTATCCGTTGACGATCCCGCCGGACACGCCGCCCGGTGCATATCGCGTGGTCGTCGGCCTGTATGATCCGCTCGACGGCGCGCACCTGATCGATACCGCGACGGGCGAAGATCAAGTTGATTTGATGTCGCCGGTGATTGTGAAGTAGTGCAAGCGTGTGATAGTTGCGTGGTCGATTGGTCAACTGGTAATCGGTAAGCGGTTGATCGGTTGACTTGCTGTTCGCTGAATTCCTAAGCCTATGTCGCGTCGTTTTCGCTTCCAGCCATCATCAGCCGTCCTCGGTCATATCGCGTTGGCCGCGATTGGCCTCATCCTCGTCGCGCCGCTGTTGCAGGCTTCGCCGCTGTGCACCGACGATGGGGCGCTGCACATCTTTCGGACGGTCGCGCTGGACCGCGCGCTGGGCGACGGCCTGCTGTATCCGCGCTGGTTTCCCGATCTGGCTTTTGGCTACGGCTTCCCCTTCTTCAACTATCGTGAGCCGCTGGGCTACTACGCCATCGAGGCGATTCACAAACTGGGCGCGGATTTTCCGCTGGCGTTGAATCTGGTGCTGGCGCTGGGCGTCATCGGCGCGGGGCAGGCGATGTTGCTGTGGGTGCGCGATCTCTTTGACGAAGCGGCCGGCTTCATCGCGGGCCTGGTCTACATGGCCGCGCCGTACACGCTGATCGGTGCGCTGACACGCGCCAATCAACCGGAGGTGCTGGCGCTGGCGCTGTTGCCCCTGATTTTGTGGGCGTTTCGGCGCTTGATGATCCACGGTCGCCGCCGCGATTTTGCGCTGGCCGTGTTGACTTACGCGGCGCTGCTGCTGACGCACAACATCTCAAGTTTGATCTTCACGCCGATCCTGATGGCGTATTGCGTCTTGCTTGCTCCGTACTCGCCACGCCATGCGCCATACGCTTTACGCCTTACGCTGTTTGCAGCGTTCATCAGTCTGGCGCTGACCGCCTTCTTCTGGCTGCCCGCGTTAGCCGAGGGCAACGCGGTGCAGATTTACCTCACGCATGCCACGCGCGGCAACGACTATCACTTCAACTTTGTGTCGTTGGGCGAGGTGTTGGGCGGGCCGGGCACGTCCGATCCGCTGTTGCTCAATCCGCCGCTGCGCCTGATGTTGGGCTGGCCGCAGATCGCGCTGGCGGTGTTGGGCGTTGTGGTCATTCGCAAATTACAGACGCGCGAACAACGCGCGCACGTGGTCGCCGGAGCCGTGCTGCTGATCGGGCTGGTGTTTATGGCGCTGCCCGTGTCGGTCGGCGTGTGGGACAATCTGCCATTGATCCGCTTCGTGCAATTTCCGTGGCGATTTGTCGGCCGCGCGCTGCTGCCTGCCGCGCTCCTGGCCGGGGCCGCGACTTATGCGCTGTCTCATTCGTCAATCGGTATCGCGCAGCGTCCCTCTCGGATTCATCAAGCTACGCGCCGCGCGCTATTCGTGGTGACTGGCCTTGTGCCGCTGATCTTCGCCGTGCCGCAGCTGTATCCGCGGGCCTGTTCGCCGCAGCCCGATTTATCGATCAGTAGCGTCTTCGCCTACGAACGCGCCACCGGCCACATCGGCGTCGATCCGCTGGGGGCGTATCTCCCCGTGACGGTGAAGGAGCGGCCGACGTCGTCGCCGTTGGAACAAGAATATGCCAGCGGCGAGCCGATTCGCCGCTTCGATCGATCCGCGCTGCCCAACGACGCAAACGTGATCGCCGAGACGTATCAGCCCAATCGGGCCGCGATCGATCTCGATACACCGATCGGTTTTCGCGCGATCTATCTCACGTTTGATTTTCCCGGTTGGCAGGTCACGATCGATGATCACGCAGTCCCGATCACGCCATCCGATCCGACCGGTCTGATCACCTTTGACGTGCCGGCTGGACGGCATCATATTGAGGTGGCGTTCACGGCTACGCCGCTGCGCACACTCGCCAACGCGATCAGCGGGCTGGCGGCAGTGGGCTTCGTCGTGACGGTGCTGCGCGCCCGCCGAGGAATGAATTCCCCGGCAAACGCTGAAAAGTCGGCTAAAGCCGACTGGCTGTGGGTAAGCGTGCCGGTGATCTTTGCATTGATCAAACTCACTTTGATCGATCCACAACTTACACCTCTGCGCCAAACGCAGCTGCACGGCGAGCAACTTGCTGGAGTGACCCAGGCCAGCGTGAGTTTTGGCGATCAGCTGCACTTGCTCGGTTATACACTCACACCCCCGACCGCCCCCGCCGGTGAAACGGTGCGGGTCGATTTGTATTGGCGCGCGCTGCACCCGCTGGCAGCGAATTACCAAACGACGGGCGGCATCGTGGACGAAGCGGGCGAAATCTGGAGTCCCAAGACGGTGGAGCGCCCGCGCGATTATCAGGATTATCCCGTAACCAGCGCGTGGCCGATGGGCGCTTACGTGGTGGATAGTTTTGATTTGCCAATCCTGCCCGGCACGCCGCCGGGCCACTATTCGATCTATGCCGAAGTCTTCACGCGCGACACCCTGCAACCGCTGCCCGCTGCGCCCTCGGCGGCGCATCCTTCGTCGAGACCATTGGCCGCTGTTATTGCCTCACTCGAGGTGACGCACGCGACGCGCACCTTCAATGCCGACGAGTTGGGCATTTACAACTTCCGGCTCGATCAATCTGCCACGCCCGACTTAAAGTTGCTGGGCCTCAACGTCGATCGCGTCGACGTGCTGCCCGGCGACAACGTGCTGCTGACGTTCTTCTGGCAGGCCGCACAATCGCCCGCGCAAGATTACGCGCTGACGCTTGAACTAATCGACGCGCCGGGCGCGCGCCGTGTGTTCGGCGAAACAAAAACCATTGGCGGACGCCACCCGACAACCCAGTGGCTCAGCGGCGAACAGATCGTCGATCTGATCCGGGTGCACGTGCCGGCCGATCTCGCGAGTGGTCAATATCGTTGGCGCGGCTCGATCGAGGGCAAGGTGATTTTTGAAGTGGGTGAGCTGCGGGTGGCAGAGATCAATCGGACGTATATCGAACCACCGCTTGAACATCGGATCGATCAGCCGTTGGGCGGGCAAATCACGCTGCTGGGTTACAACGGCGCGGATTGTATCGGGCGCGGCGCAGATTGCCCGCTAACGTTGGTTTGGCGCGACGAGCAAGAAATGCCCGTGTCGTATAAAGTCTTCGTGCAGCTGCTGGACGCCAGCGGCGTGCCGCGCGCACAAGTCGACGCCATACCTGTGAACGGCGCGCGTCCGACGACGAGTTGGCTGCCGGGCGAGATCATTACCGATCCCCATGTCTTGAAGCTGCCGGCCGATCTGCCGGCGGGGTCATATCGACTGGTCACCGGGCTGTATCAGGAACTCAACAACACGCGGCTCAAGTTGCCGGACGGCAGCGACTTCGTGGAATTGACGACGTTTGACTTAAAGCCCTGACTCAACGCACTTCAATTACATCCGCCAACACCACGCGCTGATTAGCCACTTCCGCGCCGCTGCCACTGATGGGCAAACGCCCGTTGGCATCAAACAAACCAACTGCGATGCGATACGCGCCGGGCGGCGCGTCCGCCAGCGAGAGCGTGATCGTGTCCGTGATCACTTCGCCGCCGATCCAGCGCGAAGTGGGATAAGTATTGTTGCGCGGCATCACGTCGGACTGCGCCACAATTTTTTCAGTGGCCGGATCGAAGACGTGCACGAAGACTTTGTAGTTATGATCGATAGCGCGCTGCGCCTGCCACGCCAGCTTCAACGTCAGCGATCGATCAGCCCGGATCAAATCGTAACCCAGCAAACGAATCTGATCGCCAAATGTCACATCCAGCGGCTGCGTCAGCGCCGGCGCAGTGAAGCTGCGCGCGGGCGGCTCGATGCTGCGCCAATCGCCGATCTGATCCACGCGCAGCCCGTCAATCGTCGTGCGGCCCAGTTCCTGCTGCGACGCGGCGCGGTACACGATCACATCCAGCGCATAGATTTGATCGCGCGGCAGGTCGGCAGGCAAATCCAACGTATAGAGATCATCCAGCGTGCCGGGCCGCCATGTGCTCGTCGGCAGGAAACCATAGCCCGGCTGTGTGTCGCGTGAAGTCCAGACTTTGCCCGCAGTATCGTGCAGGCGCAGCGCCACGGCATAGTTTGCGGCGATTGGGCCGCTCACTGTCCACGTCAGCCGCACATCCAACTGACTGGCAGTCAACAAACGCGCGTACACGGCCGACAGGCCAATCGCCGGGGTGAGTTTACCAAACGCCGCCGGCGCTTCTTCGGTGTGAGACGTGATCCACACCGGCGACAGATATTCTTCATGCGCCGGCGTTTTCACGCGCAAATAGTACATGCCCGTTGGCAACGGGTAGGGCAGCGGCAAATCGTAAATCGATTGAGCGGCGGTGATGGTGTGCGTCTGTTCGACGATGGGACTTGGCCCGCCCAGAATACGTGTGGATGGCGCGAGCAGTGACACGGTCGCCGTGGGCGTCTCAGTTCCGTCGAGCCGCCAATTCAACCAGACTGTCACCCGATCGTTCACCGCCGTCTCATACGTCAGCAAATGCGTTCCGCCAAAATCGATCCCGTTCGGATTGTGATGCAGCCACGGCTGACTGTCAAAGTCCATTGTCAAATCACGCGGTTCAGCCGGAACCGCATAAGCCGTTTGGTAGACCAGCGCGACCAGACCGGCAAGCAGCGCCAGGCCCAGCCCCTCAACCAAACGGGCGGTCACTCGAATTGAGCGTCGTTGTCGCAGGCCAATGATCACACTGGCTAATACGAGTCCGCCGGCCGCAATCAGCGAAATCAATTCGGCGGCCAAACGCAGCGGCGTGCGACCCAATTCAAACACAATTTGATGCGCGCCGCGCGGCGCTTCGATTTGAATGTAACCGAGATCAGGCGCAGCCCCGATCGTGCTCGGCTGCCCGTCGAGCGTCGCCGACCAGCCCGGCCAATACAGCAGCGGCACCGCCAGCGTGGCACGCTCGGATTCGATTTGCGCCGTCCACACTTGCCGCGTGGCGCGCCGTTCCAACTGCACAGCTGTCGCTTCGCCATTTGACACGATCGCGCGCAGCGGGAGGGATGGATCGATCAACCGCGGGCCGGTGTACGGGCGCGGCACGGTCGGGCGCGGCAGATACTCGGCGCGGATCGTCGTGCCGATGTTGCCGGTGAAGGCTTCGTACAGTTGCAAGCGCGCGGGCGTTATCTCGTCGGCGCGCATGGGCAGGTAGTCGGGATGGAGAGGCAGCAGCACACAGGCGGCGAGCGCCACGCCGACGACGCCCGATACTGTGGCGCGTGCTACAGGAGGCTCGACGCAAGCGGCCAGATAACCGATGGCAAATGAGGCAAACACAGCCTGAATCGACAGGAAGCGCCACGGAAATTGCGCCAGCGGCAGCAGCGGCAAGGTGTCCCACAACACTCTTGATAGCGGCGTGATCATCGCTGTCGAAACGATCAAGCCGATCACGATGAAGGCCCAAAAGAATCGATCGCGCACTCGACGCCACGTGGCGATCAAAGCGATCAGGCCTGCGCCCGTCCCGATTGCCTGGATCAGCCCCATCGCAAACGGCGTGCCCGATTGGGGATCGGCCGCGATCGAGTAGTCAAACCCGATCGAGTTCTGGATCAGATTTGCCGCGCGGAAGTGTTCGGCGTAGTTGAAGTACCCGGTGGTTTGATTGTCGAGCTGCACCAGGTTCGCTTCGCCCAGCGCGGGCAGCCAGAACCAGGCCGAAAGCGCCAGGGCAAGCAGCCCGCCAACGCCAATGGCAAACAACGAATGACGAAGTTGACGCGGACGATGCGCAATACGCACTACGCAATATGCCAGCAAGAACGGCGAGAAGATCAGCGCCGAGACGTTGTGCGTCATGATCAGACCGCCGTAACTCAGCGCCAGCCAGCCGAACGATCGCGGCGAGTCAATCACACGATCGATCGACCATAGAATGAGCGGATAAAACACGAACGCATAAAACTCGCTAAGCGAATCGCCGCGCACGTAGACATTGACCAGATGGAACGGCGCAAACGTGTACGCCGCCGCGATCAGCCAGGCCGCCGATCGGGTGGGGGTGTGCCGCGCAGCCCAGCCGTACATCGCCGCCGCCGCCAGGACGAAGCCCAGCGTCTGCACCAGCTTGATCGACACGAGGAGATCGAAACCGATCAGATTGAACAGCGCGCCCAGGTAATACGGCAGAGCCGCGTAGTAATTGAAAAAGGGATAGCCCAACCCGTAGGCGGCGTCCGGCATCCAGCGCGCGGGAAAAACGCCGTCGTGCAAATTGGCGACCAGCTGGTGTAACCGGAAAAACAAAAACGGGCTGTCGCCGCCGCCGCGCGTGTTGACGATGCCCGGGCCGGCCCAGAGGGGCGCGGCCGCGATCAACGCCAGGGCCGTCAGCGTCACGAGGGGCCAGTTGATCGATCGGGTGCGCATAAACCGCCAAATAAAAACGATCCACGAGCCGGCGCCGCCTTCAGGCCGGTTCGTGGATCGAGTTATTCAAGTCTGCGCCGGCTTACCGGCTGGCGCGGGCACGCTGCAACGTGGTGAAGAACATGAAGCCGGAACCGGCCAGGATCAGCAGGCCCAGCCCGCCCAGCGCGATGCGGCCCAATGTGGTAAATCCGCTGCCGCCTGTGGAACCGCCCGTGGCGGGTGTCGCGGCAGCCGCGCCGGTGGCCTGCGCGCCGTACATCACGTCAAACTGCGCGCCGCTGGCCAGGCTGATGGCCCATTGGCCGGCCGTCGTCGCTTCCAGATTGGCCGGGCCGCGCGCCTGCACGGTGTAGGAACCGGGCGGCAGGTTGCCAAAGCAGTATGGCTCGCTGTTGCCGTCGGTGGAGTACGAACCTTTGACGCCGGTCTCATCGGACAGGGTAAAGCCGACGCCGGCCAGCAGCGGTTCGTCGTCACCCTTGAGACCGTTGCCGTTGATGTCTTCAAAGGCCAGCACGCAGATCTGGCCGTTGCCGGTCTGGGCGCGGTCCAGCGTCTCGGCGCGCGCGCCGACGGCCGTCAGCAGCATCACGACCGCCAGCATCAAGACGTTAAGCCAGCGAATGGAACGCATAAGCCGACACCTCCCGACCGCTCAGGCGCGGCGGCGCGCGATGACGAACGCGCCCAGCACGCCGGCGATAAGCAGAAACACTAAGCCGATGGCCGCGCCCAGCAGCCCGGTGAGCGGCGAGCCACCCGCCGGGGCGGTGGTGCTGCCGCCCGCCGGAGCGGCCGGAGCGCCGGTATCGCTGCGGCTGCCAAAGTTGATGTTGACGGGCGCGCCGCCGTTGGTCAATGCCACCCCCCAGCGCCGATCGGAAGTGGGCACTGTGCCGGTTGCGGGCTGTACCGCCACCGTGTAGCTGCCCGGCTGCAGATCGGTGAAGCAGTGCGGCTCCACATTGCCGTCAGTGGTGTACGACGCGGCCTGGACGCCCTGCGCGTTGGCAATGGCAAATTGCACACCCGCAATCGGCCCTTCGTCGGGCGTCCGCAGGCCATCGCCGTTCACATCATCAAATGCAAAGACGCACAGCTTGGCGGCGCTGGCGGGCGGATTCTCGGCCACGCTGGCGGGCGTGGCAGTGGGTGCGGGCTGCACCACATCGGTCACCGGATTGGTGGCGTCCACGGTGGCCTGAGCGGGCGGCTGAGCGGTCGGCGCCGCCGTGGCCGGCGGTTGAGCGGCCGGCGGCTGCGCACCCGCAGCCGGCTTGATGATGATCTGCTGCCCGATCGATAGAATCGACTGACCGTTAAGCCCGTTGTAGCGATAGATGTCGTCCAGCGCCACATTGTACTGCAACGACAGGCCAAACAGCGTGTCTCCGGCCACCACCGTGTGCACGATGGAGCCGTCGGCATTGGTGACGGTCACCGGGGTGGGCGCGGGCTGTTGCGGCGCAGCGGTGGGCTGCTGCGCGGGCGGATTGCCCGGGGCGGCGGTGGGTGCAGCTTGAGCGCCCGTTGCCACCAACTCGGCGTCGTCCCACCAGACATCAACGTGCTGGCCCGAACTGCCGCGCCAGTCGCTGGAGGTGAAGACGGTGATCCGTCCCTCGGGGCCGGAGGTAGCCGTCACGCACAGCTGCTGCCAGGTGTCGTGCGGATTGCCCGTGCCCGACCAGATGATGCTGCCGCTGCCCCAGTCCGCGGTATCGCCGTTGGGGTAGATGCCCACTCGCGAGCGGCTGTCCTTGTCGGAAACCGACGCCCCTTCGGGACTCCCCAGGGCGAAATTGGACAATCGGATGCGCGCCCACGCGCAAAAACGCACGGGCGTATTCGCCGGCACTGCCACCGATTGCATCAACCCGGCGTGCCAGGGATCCAACTGGTAGCCAATATGGGCAGAAGATCCGCCGCCATGTATCAGCTGCGGAAACTTGCCCGACGGGTTGATCTCGGCGCTGAATTGTGGCCTGACCACATACTGCAAGTCAGGGGCGTTTTGCCTGGTCTTGTCGATCAGTTCATACCAGCACTTCCAGCCATTGGGCGCATCGCCGGCGCCACAGCCGGCGTATGGCTGCTCCATGCCGGGGTTTTGTAGCAGGTTGCCGCCCTGAGCGCGCGCCGTCATGGGCGCGGCCACAAAAGCAGCCGCCAGGGCTGTTATCAAGGCGATACCGCCCAGGCCGATCAGGATTGTCTTCCATTTCATGATGTTGATCCTCACTTCTGTATGCGTTTGCGCCGCCGCACCCACCAGCCTACAGCGGCCGCGACACCCACCCCCCCCGCGCCCGCTAACAGCCACGGGGTTGGCAGCGGTGATGCTTCAGTTGGCGCCGGTTTCAATCCGACTTCGATGGCGACCCGGCTGTCGCCCGTCAATGCCACCGACCAACGGTCCGCCTGGGTTGGCGCCCACTCGATCGGGATTCTGGCCTCAACGCGATACGTCGTCGCCGGCAAATTGGTGAAACAATGATCGCCGTTGTCATCGCCGGCGGTATAATCGCCCACGACTGCGCCTTGCGCATTCAGCAACGTCCATTGCAGGCCGGCGGCCGCCAGCGGCGCTTCGGTCAGGTAGCGCCGGCCGTCGCCATCGGCATCGTCGAAGGCCTGCACGCACACGGCGCCCTGCCCGGAGCCGGATCCGCCCACCGACACCACGGGCGGCTGCGACGCCGGCGCTTCGGGCATCACTGGCGGTCGGGCTGCCACTTCAGCCTCGGCAATCAGCAGCTCCTGCCCAAGCCTGATCTGCGATTCCGGCGTCAGGTTGTTCAGCGCCATGATCTGATCAACCGGCACGCCATATTGCAGCGCGATGGCGAACAGTGTATCGCCGGGGCGCACGATGTGCGTGACGCGCTGGCCGGACAGCGCCCGCGTGATGGGCTGTGTCAGGGTGAGCGAGCCCGCGCTCTGCAGCGCCGGCGGCGGGTTGATGGTGAGCGGCTCGCTGGGACCGGTGCCCCCCACGGCGATCAGTTCGGCGTCGTCCAGATACACATCGTTATGCATCATGGGATTTTCGGGCCGCGAGTGCGTGTACACCGTGACCTTATTGGAACGTGCCACCGCCTGCACTTCAAAGCGCTGAAACTGGTCGTAGGCGTCGTGCTCTGCCGACCAGACAATGTCGGGGCTCCACGGGTCTGTGCCGCCGGTCGGGTCGATGCCGACCTTCATGTGCATGCCGGTCTGACCGAATGACAGCCGCGGGTTGGGCTGAATGCCGTTAAGTTTGGTGGCTGACCAGGCGTGCATGTAGATACTAAAACGCAGCGGCGTGCCCGGGCGCAGCCCCTCCACCACTTGATAGACGCCACCTTCATGGACGCTGTAGAAAGTGAAATACTTTTGCGAATTCTCACCCGATCGGATGCGCGGCGGATCCTGCGGCAGGCCCTTGGTGGGCCGCCATTCCGGTTGATGCCACGCCACACAGTTATCGGGCGCGTCGTTGCCGCAATAATTTGGGAACTTCTGGTAAAAGTCCTTGGCACTGCGATCGGTGCTGGGCGGCTGCCACCACGCCACCCAGCCTTCGGCCACCTGCACCGTCTGCCACGGCATCGACGGCAGCGGCCCGTTGCATTCCACCGGCAGCCACGGCCGGCCACCGGGGAAAGAACACTGAATCTTGAAATCACCCTCAAAGCCCGGGTTTTTCAGCAAGTTGCGGCCTTGCGCGGAAACGGCCGGCAGCACCAACCAGCCGGCCGCGCTCAACGCCAGCAACAGGCGCACCCATTTGATCATGCCGCCGATTTTACCACGGTTGCCTGGATGCACCGCCCGGGCAGGCAAGGGCGCAGCGTGACCGTCTGGCGCAGCAAAACGGGACTGGCAGCGGCTGCCTGCCAGTCCCGTTTCGCCAGTCGGCTGTGCGCCGGCCGCTTAGTCTTTGTTGACGTGCGCCAGGTAGGCCTCCACCATCAACACGTTGGGGCCGGCCTTTCGGATGATGTCCAGGTTCAGCGTGGCCGTGGCGATCTCCTCCACCTGTTCATTGACGAACCACTGCAGGAAGTTCTGTGCCGCGTAATTCTTTTCGGCGACGGCCTGCGCCATCAAGTCGTTGATCTGACCGGTGGTACGCACCTCGGCGTCCAACGCCAGCTGCGCGGCCGCTTCGGCCGAGGCAAAGCCGTTCTGCACCCCGGCGATGGCGGGAATCTCCACCGTGCCGCCCGCGTCCAGAATAAACTCCACAAACTTCATGGCATGCTCGCGCTCTTCCTCGGCCTGCTTGTAGAACAGCTTGGCCAGCCCTTTCAGGCTCTCGTGATCGAACCACGCGGCGATGGCGACATACTGATTGGAATTGGCCAGCTCGTGGCCGATCTGGGCATTGAACGCGGTCAACAGCTTGTCACTGAGCAACATACGAAAATCCTCCTGTCTCATGGGGTGATGACTGTTTCAATTATATCCGAAATATCTGTTCAGCTCCGTCGTTCCATTTCATTGGATGCGTCACCGGCCGGGTGGTGACGCCGCGCCCAACTTCCAACCTCTCTCATCATCGGCTATAATGGCGGCCAACCAATCGACTTCATCCGCTGTGAGGCTTGACTCATGCTCAAAATCAAGAACGCCAACAAGATCGTGCGGCCCGGCACGCGTTACACCAACGATGTGCGCATGGCGATCGAGATGGATCAGGGCTATCCGCTGACGACCACGCAGGACGTCACCCTGGAACGGCTGGCTGCCGAGGAAAAATACACCGTCCGGCAGGTCGTCGATAAGCTCATCGAGCTGCGGCCGCCGTCACGCCGCGCCTGACCCGGCCGGGGCAGCCCATGCGCGGCGAAGCGATGCTCCAGACCCCGACCGGCTGGTTGCGCTTCCGCGATCCGATCGAGATCGTCGAAGCTCGCCGGCTCGACGCGGTGCTGCCCGCCCTGCACGCCATCGAGGCCGCCGTCAACGCGCAACGTTGTTATGCGGCCGGCTGCATCGCCTACGAGGCCGCCCCCGCCTTTGACCCGGCGCTGCGCGTCAAGGCCGCCGCGCCCACCGCGCCGCCGCTGTTGTGGTTTGGCCTGTACGCCCACGCCGAACCGCTCGATCGGCCGCCGCTTCCGCCCTCATCAGCCACCCTTATCGACGGCTGGACGCCCACCGTGGACTGGCCGGCCTACGAGCGCGCCATTCACGCCATCAAAGACCACATCGCCGCCGGTCACACCTATCAGGTCAACTACACCTATCGGCTGCGGGCCGCCTTTGACGCCGACGCCCGCGAGTTCTTTCTTCAGTTAGCGCAGCGGCAATTCAACGGCTACGCCGCCTATCTCGACCTCGGCTCGCACGTCATCTGTTCGGCCTCGCCCGAACTGTTCTTTCGTCTCGAGGGCGACCTCATCACGGCGCGCCCCATGAAAGGCACCGCGCCGCGCGGCCGCACGTGGGCCGAAGATCGCGCCCGCCGGGCGTGGCTGTACCAATCGGAAAAGAACCGCGCCGAAAACGTGATGATCGTCGATATGATCCGCAACGATCTGGGCCGCATCGCCCGCATCGGCTCCGTGGACGTGCCCGCGCTGTTCAGCATCGAACGCTACCCCACCGTGCTGCAGATGACCTCCACCGTTACGGCACGCACCCCGGCCACGTTTGCCGACATCATGGCCGCGCTGTTTCCGTGCGCGTCGATCACCGGCGCGCCCAAAGTCCGCACCATGCAGCTCATCGCCGAGCTGGAAACCACGCCGCGCGGCGTGTACACCGGCTGCCTCGGCTATCTGGCGCCCGATCGCGTCGCGCAGTTCAACGTCGCCATCCGCACCGTCACGGTCGATCGCGCCACGGGACAGGCCGAGTACGGTGTGGGCGGCGGCATCGTGTGGGATTCGGAGGCGGCCGACGAGTGGCACGAGTGCGAGATCAAAACCCGCGTACTCACTGCTGCCCGCCCGAACTTCGATTTGATCGAATCGATCCTGTGGACGCCTGCCGCCGGCTACTGGCTGCTCGAACGGCATTTATCACGTTTGACCGATTCTGCCGAGTATTTCTGCATCCCGATTGATCCAGCGCAGCTGAGCGGCCGGCTAGGCGATCTGGCTTCGTCGCTGCCGCCGGTCGATCACAAGGTGCGGCTGACCGTAACCCGATCGGGCGCGATCGATCTATCGGCCGTGCCGCTGGCCGACCTTCCGCTGCCGCAGCCGCTGCGGCTGGGGCTGGCGCGCGAGCCCGTGGACGAGCGCGATCCCTTGCTCTATCACAAGACCACGCAGCGATCGATCTATGATGCGGCCCGCGCCGCGCGGCCCGACTGCGACGATGTGATCCTGTACAATAGGCGCGGCGAGATCACCGAATCGACCATCGCCAACGTGGTGGTCGAGTTGGACGGCGGGCGGTACACGCCGCCCGTCGAGAGCGGCCTGCTGCCCGGCACACTGCGCGCGGAATTGCTGGAACGCGGCGACATCCGTGAACGCGTGATCCGGGCCGACGAACTGCGCGCCGCCTCGCGCGTCTGGCTCATCAATTCCGTGCGCGGCTGGCGGGAGGGACAACTGGCAATGAGCCATGACGACGAGCGACTGATCAATCGACCATCCAACCAATCCACCAACGGATAACCATGATCAACGAAACGCCCTACTGGTGGGCCACCGCGCCCGAACTGCCTGCGTATCATGATAAACCCTTACCCGCCCGCGTCGACGTGGTCGTGGTGGGCAGCGGCTACACCGGCCTGTCGGCGGCGCGCACGCTGGCGCAGCGCGGCGCGCGCGTGGCCGTGCTGGAGAAGGAGACCATCGGCTGGGGGGCAAGTTCGCGCAACGGCGGGCAGGTGCTCACCGGCCTGGCCGTGGGGCCGGAGACGCTGATCGCCCGGGTGGGTCTGGAGCAGGCGCGCGCCATGCACGCGGCTGCGCTGCACGGGCTGGATTTTGTGGAGCGCCTGATCGCCGACGAGCGGATCGATTGTGACTTCCAGCGCGTGGGTCACCTCGAAGCGGCCTGCAAGCCCGCGCATTTCAAGCACTTTCAGCGCACGCAGGCGCTGCTGGCGCGCGAGTTCAACCACGAGGTGCGGGTGCTCGATCGGGCGGGGCAGCGCGCCGAGCTGGGCACCGATTATTATCACGGCCTGCTGATCGACGAGCGCAGCGCGGCGGTGCAGCCGGCCAAATATGTGCGCGGGCTGGCGCTGGCCGCCGAACGCGCCGGCGCGCAGTTGATCGAGAAGACGCCGGCGCTGGCGCTGGAACGGGCCGGCGGGCAATGGCGGGTCTTTACGCCGCGCGGGCCGATCGGGGCGCGGGAGGTCGTCATCGCCACCAACGGCTACACCGATGCGGTCGCGCCGCAGCTGCGCCGCCGCGTAATCCCGGTCGGCTCGTACATCATCGCCACCGAGCGGCTGCGCGACGATGTGGCCGCCCGGTTGATCCCGCATCGTCGCGTGGTGTACGACTCGCGGAATTTTCTGGCGTACTTCCGGTTATCGTCGGATAACCGGTTGTTGTTCGGCGGGCGCGCGGAGTATCGCGTGTCATCGCCGCAGAGCACGCGGCGCAGCGTGGGCATTTTGCGGCGCGGCCTGCGCGAGATTTTTCCCGAACTGGCGGAAGTCGGCATCGAGTATTCATGGAGCGGCAATGTCTGTTTCACGCTCGATCGGCTGCCGCGGATGGGGCGACTGGACGGCGTGCATTACGCGCTGGCCTACGCGGGCCATGGCGTGGCACTGGCGACGTATCTGGGGGCGCAGCTGGCCGAATCGATCGCAGGGACGGGCGGAGCGACGCCCCTGGCCGATCTGCCCTTTGCGACGATTCCGTTGTACAACGGCCGTCCGTGGTTTATGCCGCTGGGCGCGCTGTGGTATAAGCTGTTGGATTTGGTGAGTTAATGCGATAGTGAGATAGTGTGATAGTGTGATAGTGCGATAGTGCGATAGTGAGATAGTGAGGTGGTGCGATGGTTGATGGGCAGATTGGCGGGCCATCCGATTGACCAGTTTATCGCCTCACACTCTGCCGAGATTGCTGTGTCTGCCATTCGCCGTATCGGTTTGCTCTTTCGTCTGCTGATCGCCCTGGCGGGCCTGCTGGCGGCTTCGGGGCCGGCCGGTCGCCCGGAGGTGGCGCGCGCGGATTCGCCGTTTGATCCGGTGCCGTATGAATCGCTGCCGCCCGACGTGAAGATCGAGACGGTGGTGGGCAACGCCAATCAACTGGTGGCGATGGCCTTTACGCCCGACGGGCGGCTGCTGTACACCGAACGCACCGGCAACGTGCGCGTGGTCGTCAACGATCAACTGCTGGCCGCACCGGCCAATACGTTTACGTCGGTCATCGACACGCAGGGCGAGCGCGGTCTGCTGGGCATCGCCGTCGATCCAGGTTTTGCGACGAATCATTACGTGTGGGCGTATTACACGCGCCGCATCGCCGTCAACCCCGCGCAGTATGAGAATCGCGTCGTGCGGTTTGAACTGGGGGATGACAACCAGAGCCTCAACACGGAAAAAGCTTACGGCTTCCCCGTCGATCCCTACGTCACCATTCACAACGGCGGCAATCTGCACTTTGGGCCGGACGGCCAGTTGTACATCAGCGTGGGCAACAACACGCCCGACGGCGATCCGGGCACGCCGTCGCAGATCATGGATTCGCCGCTGGGCAAGCTGCACCGCTTTGCGCCGACCTTGCCGCTGTCGGCCGCGCCCGGCAATCCGTTTGCGGGCAGCAGCTTCTATGCCATGGGGCTGCGCAATTCGTTCGATTTTGACTTCGATCCGGTGAGCGGCGGCGTGTTCGCCAGCGAGAACGGCAGCGACTGCGACGACGAGTTGAATCGCCTCGTACCGGGCGGCAACTACGGCTGGCGCGCGCCTTATCCATGCGATGATGCCACCGGCCCCGATCCACAGTTCAACACGCTGCCGCCGCTCAAGTTCTGGACGCCGTCGCTGGCGCCGACGGGCGTGGCGTTTTACACGGGCGGCGCCATCGCCGAGTGGCAGAATGATCTGTTCATGTGCAGCTACAAGGACACCACCACGGCCATCCATCATTTCAAACTGAACGATGCGCGCACGGCCGTCATCTCACAGACGGTCTTGCTCAACCCCGCCACCCAACAGCCGATTAAATGCCGCACCGATCTGTTGACCGGTCCCGACGGTGCGTTGTATTTTTCAGAAGGCGGCGGCTATCCGCAAAACAACGGGCCCATCAAGCGTCTGATCCGGCGCGCGTCGTTCGTCGGCTCCACGGTGTCGCCGCGATCGCCGATCGGGCAGGCCGGCGGCACGGCGGATGTTCAGATCGATTTGCGGCATCACGGCGCGGTGGAGAGCGCGTTTGCGCTGACCGTGACGGTGCCGCCTTCGGCGCAGGTGCTGTACGCGGAAGGGTGGGACGGCGAGCTGAATGTGACGCCGTCGAACGTGTTCTGGTCAGGCTCCATGACGGGTACGCTGACGTGGACGGTGACGTATCGCCTGCAGCTCACCGAGGCCCTTACCACGCCGTACGTGCTGGTCAATGACGTGGCGCTGACCTCGCCGGGGCTGACCTCGCTGGCGTTTGCGCCGGTGGTCATCGTCAACGGCTGGGCGGCGTACCTACCGATCGGGTTGAGAAGGTGATCGCGGCGCCGTGTTATAATCGCTTCGCACCCCGTGCGCGCAATTTATTTTCGATGAGGAGACCCATTCATGACCGAGGGACAAAAAGTCGCCATTGACCATGGCAAATTGATCGTGCCCGATCACCCGATCCTGCCCTTTATCGAGGGCGACGGGACCGGCCCGGACATCTGGCGCGCCAGCGTGCGCGTCATCGACGCGGCAGTGGACAAGGCTTACAAGGGCGGCCGCAAGATCGCCTGGAAGGAAGTGCTGGCCGGCGAAAAAGCGTTTAACACCGTCAACAACTGGCTGCCCGATGAAACCGTGGCCGCCTTCCGCGAATATCTGGTGGGCATCAAAGGGCCGCTCACCACGCCGATCGGCGGCGGCATCCGATCGCTGAATGTGGCGCTGCGGCAGCTGCTCGATCTGTACGTGTGCCTGCGCCCGGTGCGCTGGTTCAAGGGCGTGCCCTCGCCGGTGAAGACGCCGGAAAAGATCGACATGGTGATCTTCCGCGAGAACACCGAAGACATCTACGCCGGCATCGAATTTGAGCAAGGCTCGGAGGCGAACAAGAAGTTCCTGGCGATGTTCAAGGAAGCGTTTCCCCGGGAGTACGGCAAGATTCGTTTCCCCGAATCGTCGGGCATCGGCATCAAGCCGGTCTCGCGCGAAGGCAGCGAGCGCCTGGTGCGCGCCGCGATTCAATACGCCATCGCCAATGGCCGCAAGAGCGTGACCTTTGTGCACAAGGGCAACATCATGAAGTTCACGGAGGGCGCGTTCCGCAACTGGGGCTACGCGCTGGCCGAAAGCGAATTCGCCGCGCAGACCTACACGTGGGATCAGTGGGAGCGCACCAAGAAGGCCAAAGGTGAGAAGGCGGCCAACGATGAGCAGAAGGCCGAGCTGGCGAAGGGCAAGATTTTGATCAAGGACGCCATCGCCGACATCACACTGCAGCAGGTGCTCACCCGCCCCGATGAGTTCGACGTGATCGCCACGATGAACCTCAACGGCGACTATCTAAGCGATGCGCTGGCGGCGCAGGTGGGCGGCATCGGCATTGCGCCCGGCGGCAACATCAACTACGTCACCGGCCACGCCGTCTTCGAGGCCACGCACGGCACCGCGCCCAAGTACGCCAACCTGGACAAGGTCAATCCCGGCTCGGTGGTGCTATCCGGCGAGATGATGCTGCGCTACATGGGCTGGACCGAGGCGGCCGATCTGATCATCAAGGGCATGGACGGGGCGATCGGCAGCAAGACCGTAACCTACGACTTTGCGCGGCTGATGGAAGGCGCGCACGAGGTGAAGTGCAGCGAGTTCGGCGACGCGGTGATCGCGCACATGTAGGCCGGGTCGGCCCCGGTGACAAGTCAATGCAGCGAGGAATCTCTGCGCTCTGGCGAGATTCCTCGCTTTTTAGCAGGCGGCAGCCGACGGCCTCCGCGAAGGCCAGGGCAAACCTGATTTAACAACTCTACACAGTCGTGTTCAGGGAGGAGATTGAAATTGGCTACGTTAACAAGAGTGCGTGAAGGGACGGGCAGCGCCGACCGACCGGCCATGAGAAGCCTGCGGTTCTCGCAGCAGCGCGATTTTCGCAAGACGCTCAACGAGCGGGTCAGCGCTTACCTGCGCGACAACAACCTGCCCGCGCGCGATGTGCCGGCGATGTATCGCAAGACGGCGGTGGCGCTGGGCTGGTGGTTGGGCACGTATCTGCTGCTGCTGCTGGGCGGCCTGCCGCCGGTGATCAACATTCTGTTGTGCATGGTCTGGGCGCTGTCCATCGCCTCGGTCGGCTTCAACGTGATGCACGACGCCAATCACGGCGGCTATTCCAACAACCCGCGCATCAACAAGCTGTTCAGCCTCAGCGCCGAGCTGCTGGGCATGAGCGGTTTCCGCTGGCGCATCAAGCACAACGTGTGGCATCACACCTACACCAACATCGCCGGCTTCGACGACGACGTGGAAACGTACGGCCTCATGCGCCTTACGCCCGCCGTGCCGTGGAAACCGTTGTATCGCGCCCAGGCCTGGTACTTTCCGCTGATTTACAGCCTGATCGGCTTCGACTTCATCCTGCGCGACTTCATGATGGCGTTCTTCGGCAAATCCGATAACAATCACGTGTATCCCCGGATGAACGCCGCGGACAAGCTCACGTTCTGGGCGGGCAAGCTGTTCTTCTTCGCCATCATGTTTGCGCTGCCCCTGCTGGTCTTTCCGTGGTGGCAGGTGCTGGTGGGCTTCTTCATCGTGATGCTGACGGTGGGCCTGGTGATGGGCGTGGTCTTTCAACTTTCGCACATCACCGGCGACGCCGCCTTTCCCGAGCCGGTGGGCGATCCGCTGCACATCGACAACGAGTGGGCGCGCCATCAGGTGGAGACGACCGCGGATTTTGCGCCGGGCAATCGCCTGCTGAACTGGTTCACCGGCGGGCTAAATTTCCAGATTGAGCATCATCTGCTGCCGCACATCTGCCACCTGAACTATCCGCGCCTGTCGCCGATCGTGCGCGCCACGTGCGAGGAGTTTGGCATGCGCTATAACAGCTACGTCACGTGGCGGCAGGCATTTGCCAGCCACTGGCGTGAGCTGCGTCTGTTGGGTCGCACCCCCGCGCCGGCGCACGACTAATGCTTGCCGGTCAGTCAACCGCCCGATCGGCTGGATCAACCGATCGGGCGGTTGACGGGATCGATCGTGCCGCCGTCAATCCGCCGGCCGCGCGCCCACCTCGCGTTTGGCCCGCCGGCCCGCTTCAACCGCCCACAGCAGATCAGCCAGCGAAATGGTGCAGGCCGGGCCGTCGCGTTCGATCGCCATCGACGCGGCGTACACCACGCCGTTCAGGATGTCGCCGCCGGCCAGCCCCTCGCTCCGATCGATCAGCTCGGCCCAATCGGCTTCGCTCAACCGGATGGGCAGGCGCGCGGGAAGATGATAGCGCCACAGCCGGGCGCGAGCGTCGGCGTCGGGCAGAGGCAGGGCCACGTGCCCCAGGATGCGGCGCACAAAGGCGCTGTCGTAGTTGGACGCCAGGTTGGTGGCAAAGACCGTCACGCCCGTAAATCGATCGAGCTCCAGCAGCATCACCGAGCGGCTCACGTTGACGGCGTGATCGGTGCTCTGCGTGATGTTGGTCAGCCGCCGCCCCAGGATTGAATCGGCCTCGTCGAAAAACAACAGCGCGTTGGCCTCGCGTGCCTTTTGAAAAGCGGCCTTGATATTCTTGGGCGTTTCACCCACGTACTTCGATTCGATCTCCGCGTAGTTGACGCGGATGAGGCCCAGCCCCAGCTCGTGGGCGATGGCCTCGGCCGCAAAGGTCTTGCCCGTGCCGGGCGGCCCGTACAGGTTGATGGCCGTGCGCCCGCCGTACGGATCGATCTCGCTCAAGCCGAAATCTTCATACAGGACGCGATGATACTTGATCTTGGTCAGCAGGCCGCGCAGCTGCGCCAGCGTATCGGCCGGCACGATCAGGTCTTTGAGCTGCCGGCGCGGCGTCTCCACTTCAAACATCGCCAGCCGCCGCGTCAGAGTGTCGGCGTCGTGATCGCGCGGACGCGGCGTGCCGTCGGGCGAGACGATCCGGCCATCGGTCACAGGCCGTTCGGGGCGGCCTTCTTCTCGGATGGGCGTTTTGCGGCGCGGTCTGTCTGTAACTCTCTTAGCCATATGACTTTGTCCCGGGCGCGTAGATCGAGCGCTGCTGCTCATCGATCGAATTCTGCGCGCTCAACGTCCCCGGCGGTTTGCCTTCGCACTATTCCTGCAAGATGCCCAGTTCCCGTTCCAGCCAGGCCGTCTCCAGTTTGTCCACGTACACCGCGATCGCCTTCGAGATGAACTCAGGCAGATCGGGATGGATGGTGGTGAAGAAGGCATTGAAATCGGGATCGTCGTGGTAGGTCTGGCCCAGCCCGTCCAACACCTCGATGGATGGCTCGTAGAAGTGGCGGAGGTGCTCGTGCCAGCGGGCCAGAACGGCCTGCGTCTCGTCGCTGGCAGGGCCGGTGGGCATGGCCTTCACCAGATCAAGGTAGATGGCGCTGCCCTCGGCTTTGATCTGATCCTGCTGCTCGGCGGTGTAGCTGTTCCAGCGCTTGACGGACTGCGCCACAGTATCCTCGCCGTAGCGGCGTTTGGCCTCTTCCTCATACTGTTGCTGCTGTTCGGCGCTGAAACCCTGGAACAGCTTCTTCTTCCTGCTCATGTCCACTTCTCCTGCCAGATGCATGATGGTGTTGTCCACGGTGTGGATCAACGTTTGCAGCCGATCGATCCGGGCCTGCAGCGCCTGACGATGCGCCTGCAGCGCCGACAGCTGATCGAAGTCGGGGCTGTCCAAAATCGCCTTGATCTGCCGCAAGTCCAGGTCCATTTCGCGGAAAAACAGGATCTGCTGAAGGCGCAGCAGCCCGGCATCGTCATAGTAGCGATAGCCGTTGCTGCCCACCGACGTGGGCTTGAGCAGATCGATCTCGTCGTAGTAGTGCAGCGTGCGCACGCTGACGCCGGCCAGCTCGGCCACTTGTTTAACGGTGTACATGGTTCAACCTCACTACGGGCAATCATACACTATTACGTAACGTGAGTGTCAAGGGCCAATTTACTGCTGAGCGAGCATGTAAGTGTCTGCCCGGCGATCTCGCGGAGCCGATGCTCAAGAATCCACAGAAATGCGATTTGTGGTAAAACTGCGGCATGTTCACACGATATGAAGACATCGACTGGACGAAATGGACGCCGCAAGAGCGCGCCACGCTGCTCTTTGTGCGCCGCCACGGGCGCGTGCTGTTGATTCGCAAGAAGCGCGGGTTGGGCGCAGGCAAGATCAACGGCCCGGGCGGGCGGCTGGACGCGGAAGAATCGCCGGCGCAAGGCGCCATCCGCGAGGTGCAAGAGGAGCTGCGCGTCACGCCAATCGACGTGCGGCCGCGTGGCGAACTGGCCTTTCAATTCACCGACGGCTACGCGCTGTACGTCTATGTGTTTAGTGCGGAAGGTTGTGAGGGTGAACCGCAGGAGACGGACGAGGCCACGCCCATCTGGACGCCGCTGGAGGCCATCCCGTTCGATCAGATGTGGGCGGATGATCGGCTGTGGCTGCCGCACCTATTCGACGATCAGCCGTTTATGGGGCGGTTCTTATTCGATGGCGACGCACTGCTGGGCTACTCGCTCAAATTGGACGGCGCTCACGGTTAGCCCGATTGCTCGTAACAACACCGCACCCGATCGGCTGATCCAACCGATCGGGTGCGGTGGTTTTATCGGCTGGCGCGGCTTAGCGTTGCGCTTTAAGCCAATCGAGGATCGTCTTGACCGCGTCGTCATCCAAACGGGCGTCCGCCGCGCTGTAGGTCGCCATGGCATCGGCGGCCGTGATCTGCGATCGATCGCGCGGCTCGTGCTTGAGCACGTGGTTGGCGTGATCGGCATATGCGACCGTGATGTGGTCGTGATCTTTGGCCGCCGCTTCAAACGACGCTCCATCCACCTGCCAGTCCACCTGAATATCCTTCTTGCCGATGAGGATCAGCACCGGCGCGGTGACTTGAGCCAACAGCGCCAGCGGATCAGTCACCCACAGTTCACGCGCAAAAGGCTGGTTGCCCGGATTAGTAATGCTCAGGATGACGTTGCGCACTCCTTCGGGGACGCTGGCATCGACAGTCACCGGACGACCCGCCACAAAATCGGCCATCGCGGCATCATAGCTGGCCAGTAGAGCGTCGCCGCCGGGCAAAGGCTGGAATTGCGCGGCGAGCTGCGAACGCGCCAACACCCCGGTCGCCCGCGCGAACGCCGAGGTCAGGACCAGTCCGGCAAATGGCTGAGCGGTGCGCTGTATTTGATAGTTCAACGCATGCACGCAGCCTTCGCTGTTGGTCAACGCGAAGATATGGCGCGCATCGACATCGGCGCGCCCGGCGAGCAAATCCACTCCGCCGGCCAACTCCGCGAGATGACTCTGCATGCTGATCTTGCCGATCAGGCGCGTGGCGTTTTCCATCGCCCGGGGGCCGGAGCCGGTCTTATCGTACCGCAGCGTGACGAAGCCTTGCGCGGTTAACGCTTGCGCCAGCAGCGCCGCGCTGCCGTTGCTGCCGGGGATCAGCGGGGAGTTCCAGTCCCGATCGGTGGGGCCGCTGCCCGCCACCATAATTACTGCCGGAAACGGGCCGTCACCGTCGGGCCGCGTCAGCGAGGCGGCGATCTCGATGTCGTTTACCTGCCATGCAACGGAGATGTTTTCAAAGCGATCAGTCATGTCGAATTCTCCAATTGAACTGGGATCAAAATCCGGTCGATTGTGCAGCCTCAGGCCGGCAAGTCTCAGTACGATGATCTGTCGTGAGCCGCCGACTCGAAGTCGCGCCTGGAGAGCCGTGGGCTGATCGTCCACCTCCGGGGACGTGGCAGCGCCGGCCGCCAGATTGAAATTGACCGACCTCAGCATACAATAACTTGCAGCCTGTGTCCATGCCCGGCCAGCGTGTCAACAAATATCTGGCCGCTTTCAGCTGCAAATGATAAACTTAGTTGCACAACAGCCCGAAAGGAGTATAATCCCGTTTAGGTAAGACCCGCGCTTGATTCCCTCAGCCCCCTCGCTGATCCAATCAAGCGTTGCCCAGACAGCCCGGACACATTGGCCGCGTCACGGCGGCCGCAGAATATCTTAAAGGGAGGCGGTATGTCTACAGTGGCAAGCCAGCCCCGATCGGCCGTCAAAGGCGGCTCGATTTATCTGGGCGGCACCGGCATGTTGACCTGGCTGCTGCACCGCATCAGCGGCATCGCCGTGGTCTATTTCCTCACGCTCCACATCTTTGAAGCGCTGCAACTGTTTGGCGGCGTGGAGGCTTACAACGAAGCCACCGCAGCCTATAAACAGTTGTGGTTCAGGCCGTTTGAAGTTTTGCTCGTCCTCGCCGTGACTTACCACGCCCTGAACGGCCTGCGCGTGTGGATGTTTGACACATTCCCGCAGACGACGAAGTATCATCGCACCGTCTTCAAGATCGGCGTGGCAGTCTTCATCGTCGTCGCCGCCGCCATCAGCCTCGTGATGCTGCGCCCGCTGCTGGGCAAGAGCCTGGCCGAGATCTTCACGGTCACCAGCACCGGCGCGTTGGTCTACGCGTTGGCGATCGCGCTGCCGGTGGCTCTGCCCGTGTTGTACATCGCGTGGCGCGGCTCAGGGTTGTCCACTGGCCCATTGATAGTGTCTCAATCCAGCAGCCGCCCCGCGCCGACAAAGAACGGCTTTGAGCGCTTCATGTGGCAGTACATGCGGCTGTCGGGTTTGTTGATGGTGGTGCTGGTGTTCTTTCACCTGCTCATCATGCACTTCATCAACGACATCGAGCAGATCACGGGGCAGTTTGTGGCCAATCGGTTTGCGGCCACCCCGATCTGGATCATCATCGATCTGGCGATCCTGGTGCTGGCGTGGCTTCACGGTCTCAACGGGCTGCGCATCGTGCTGATGGACTACGTCAAACGCACGGACGCGCGCCGCATCGTGTTTGGCGCGATTGGTTTGTTCGGGCTGGTGTGGTTCGGCGCGGGCGCGGCGGTGTTGTTCTACGTGCAGCAAAACGCGGCGCTGATGCTTAAATAACAGGGACACAGACACATGACCACTCATCATCAATTTGACGCGCTCGTCGTGGGCGCGGGCGGCGCGGGCCTGATGGCCGCGCTCAACGCTTCCAAGACCGTCAAGAACACCGCCGTTCTCAGCAAACTCTATCCCACCCGCTCGCACACCGGCACCGCGCAGGGCGGCGTCGCTGCGCCGCTGGGCAACATGGAAGAAGACAACTGGGAATGGTACATGTACGACACCGTCAAGGGCGGCGATTATCTGAGCGATCAGGACGCCGCTGAGATTCTGGCCAAAGAATCGATCGACGCCGTGATCGAACTGGAGCACATGGGCCTGCCGTTCGATCGCACCCCCGACGGCAAGATCGAGCAGCGGCGCTTTGGCGGGCACACCGCCAACTTCGGCGAGAAGCCGGTGATGCGGTCGTGCAAGGCCGCCGATCGCACCGGCCACATGATCTTGCAAACGCTCTATCAACAGTGCATCAAGCAGAATGTGAAGTTCTTCGACGAATACCAGGTGATCGATCTCATCATCGAAGACAACGTCTGCAAAGGCGCGGTGGCCATTCAAATTCTCACCGGTGAAGTTCACGTCTTTCACGCCAAGGCCGTGCTGCTGGCGGTGGGCGGCTTCGGGCGCGTATGGTCGGTCACGACCAATGCCCATTCATTGACGGGCGACACCGTGGCGACTGTGCTGCGCCACGGCCTGCCGCTGGAAGACATGGAGTTCTACCAATTCCATCCGACCGGCATCTACAAGATGGGCGTGCTGCTGTCCGAAGCGCTGCGCGGTGAAGGCGCGATCTTCGTCAACGGCAAGGGCGAGCGCTTCATGGAGCGCTACGCGCCCAACATGAAGGACCTGGCCTCGCGGGATGTGTGCAGCCGATCGATTTACCTGGAGATTCGCGAAGGGCGCGGCATCAACGGCAAGGACTACGTTTACATCGACACGACGCCGGACACGATCAACAAATACAAGAGTGCGCCCGGCGGCAGAACTGTCACGGCCGAGCAGCTGGAACGCGCTCTGCCGGATGTCTTCGAGATGGCGCGCATTTATCTGGGCGTGGAGCCGCTGAAAGAGGGCATTCCCATTCAACCCACGGCGCACTATGCCATGGGCGGCATTCCCACCGACACCGACGGCCGCGTGTTTGCGGATGCGCAGGGCAACGTGGTGCACGGCCTGTATGCCGCCGGGGAATGCGCCTGTGTGAGCGTGCACGGCGCCAATCGATTGGGCACGAACTCGCTGGTGGACTTGATCGTGTTTGGGCGGCGCGGCGGCAAGGCGATGGCGGAGTACGTGAAGCAGGCCGATTTCTCGCCGCTGCCCGCGCAGCCCGAAGGGTACACCGTCGCCGCGCTCGATCGTATTCGGACCAGCACCGGCACCGAGAAAGCGGGCCGCCTGCGCGCCGAGATGCAGAAGATCATGATGGACGATGTCAGCGTCTTCCGCGAAGGGCCGAGCATTCAAAAGGCGCTGGATAAAGTGCGTGAATTGCAGCAGCGGTATCAGCACATCTCAATCGACGATCGCGGCTCAAAGTTCAATACCGATCTGCTGGAAGCGTGGGAATTGGGCTGCCTGCTTGATCTGGCGGAAGTCACCGCCTTCTCGGCGCTGAACCGCACCGAGAGCCGCGGCGCGCACTCGCGTGAGGACTATCCCAAGCGGGACGACGCCAACTGGCTCAAGCACACGTTCGTCAAACGCTTGAACGGCAAGCTGGAGGTGAGTTATCGGCCGGTGGTGATCACGCGCTTCCAGCCCAAAGAGCGCACGTACTAAGAGGCGATGACGATGAAAGTTCACATCAAAATTCAACGCTTCAATTCCGAAGTGGATAAGCAGCCTTACTGGAGCGAACATGACGTCGAGGCCGAACCAACCGATCGGGTGTTGGATGTCCTCAATCAGGTGAAGTGGTTCCAGGATGGCACGCTGGCGTATCGCCGCTCGTGCGCGCACGGCATCTGCGGCTCGGACGCCATGCGCATCAACGGGCGCAATCGATTGGCCTGCAAGGTGCTGGTCAAAGACGCCGGGTCAAAGATCACCGTGCAGCCGCTGATGGGCCTGCCCATCGTCAAAGACCTCGTCGTCGATATGGAGGGCTTCTTCGCCAAGTATCGATCGATCAAGCCTTATCTGATCAACGACGAACCGGAACCCGAGCGCGAACGGCTGCAATCGCCCGCGCAGCACGCCCGCATCGACGACACGACCAAGTGCATTTTGTGCGCGGCCTGCACCACCTCGTGCCCGTCGTTCTGGGCGGCGGGCGGTGAATACATCGGGCCGGCAGCCATCGTGCAGGCGCACCGCTTCACCTTCGATTCACGCGATCGGGGCGGGCAGGAGCGCCTCGATGTTCTCAGCGATGAGATGGGCGTGTGGCGCTGCCGCACTTCATTCAACTGCGTGGAGGCCTGCCCACGCGGCATTGACATTGTGAAGGCGATTGCGGAAGTGAAGAAGGCCATCACGTCCGGCAAGATCGAGTAACGGCCAAACAAAAACCCTGTCTGCAGCGTGGACAGGGTTTTTTATTACAGGAGGCGAGCATGAAGATTGCCATTGCGGGAGCCGGCGGCGTGGGCGGTTACTTTGGCGGACTGCTGGCTCGCGACGGCCACGAGGTGGCCTTCCTGGCGCGCGGCGCACATCTGCAGGCGCTTCGTGAAAAAGGGCTCAAAGTCCGCAGCGTGCACGGCGACTTTGATATTCCTCACGTCGTGGCTACTGACGATCCGCACGAAATCGGCGCAACTGACTTGACAATCTGCACAGTCAAGACTTATGATATAGACTCAATAGCGGAATTTATTCGTCCGTTGATTGGTCCTCACACCGCACTTCTACCGTTGCAAAACGGGGTGGAAGCGCCCGATCAGCTGGCGGCGCACTTCGGGGCGGCCGTGCTGGGCGGCGCAGTCTGGGTTGTCTCGGCCGTCGTCGAGCCGGGCGTTATCCACCAACAAAGCCAGTTTCGGCGCATTGTGTTGGGCGAACTCGACAAACGGGTTTCGCCGCGCGCTCAGTCTATCCAGTCGGCACTTGCCCACAGCGGCGCAGTCGCTGAAGTCAGCGACGACATCTGGAAAGTGCTATGGACGAAACTGCTGTTCATCGCATCATTCAGCGGAATAACCAGCGTGACTCGCGCACCGGCCGGGCCGGTGATGACCTGCGGCGAGTCACGTTTGCTTTTGGAACGGGCCATGCGCGAGGTGGAGGCGGTGGCGCACGCCAAAGGCATTCTGCTTGATCCCGATGTGGTGGGGAGCACCATGGCGTTCTGTGACAAGATGACGCCCGATACCACGGCGTCGATGCAGCGCGATGTGGTGGCCGGGCGTCGACTGGAATACGATGCCATCAACGGCGCGATTGTGCGGGCGGGAAAAGCGACTGGTATTCCCGCCCCGGTGCATGAGTTCTTCTGGACGTGTTTGAAAGTGGTGGATTCGATGGCGAGATGAATTGTTGAAGGTTGATTGCGGCTTGACCGATGCCTTCAGTAATCCGCAATCAGCCCGAGGGTGCGGGGGCCGCGATGGAAGACAAGCCGTTGTTAGTGGAGATTGTCGCTTACGCGCCGACGGCGTTTTATCACTGTACCCACTGCGAAATTGTCTGGCAAGAGACGGGATTCAGCCGGGGCGTGCATGAGGAACAGATCGCCAGCGCGCTGCCGCCGGACATGCAGCGGGATTACCAGGCCGTATCCGATTGGGTGCGGCGCCTCCTTCGCCAGTATTGCGATCAGGTCGTGGTCAAGGTGATTGACGCGGCTTCGATCGAAGGGTTCTGGAAGATTCTGCGGCACGGGCTAAAGCGGTATCCGGCGGTCGTGATCGGTCAGGCGAAGTTTGCCGGCACCGATTTCGGGGCCGCCGAAGCCGAGATCGCCCGTCGGTTGGCGGCTGTGCCCGCCTGACCCGCCCGCAGCTTCTCACTCCATCGACAGGAGGTGCATCACGACAAGAACAAGATCAAACTTTGCCACGGATCGTTGTTCGGTCATGTCACCACGCTTGTTTCGGAGGAGGGTACCCTATGAACACCTTGTTCGTTGTGGTGTTGGGCGCGGTCGTCATCTACCTCGCTTACAACTTCTACGCGCGCAGGATTGACCGCGACATCATCCAGTCCAACGCCAAGAGAGCCACCCCGGCCAAGATGTATATGGACGGTGTGGACTTCATGCCGGCCAGCAAGAATGTGTTGTACGGCTATCACTTCAAATCGATCGCGGCCGCCGGGCCGATCGTGGGGCCGATTACGGCGGCCAATCTGTGGGGCTGGCTGCCGTCCCTGGCCTGGTTGATGATCGGCGTGTCGTTCATCGGCTGGGTCAGCGACTATTCGGCCATCATGCTGTCGGTGCGCAACGACGGCAACAGCCTCAGCGCCATCGCTCACAAACTGATCGCGCCGCGCACCCGCACGATCATGTTTGTGTTCATCTTCTTCTACCTGCTGCTGGTGGCGGGCGCTTTTGTCGGCATTCTGGCGGCGATCCTGGCCGCGCGCCCCGACGTGCCGTTTGGCATCTTCATGCTGGCCGTGGCCGGCCTGCTAGCCAGCCAGATGTTGTACAAGTGGAAGATGAGCTTGCCGCTGGTGACGTTGATCGTGGTGGGCATCGCCATTGTGGCCATGATCCTGGGGCCGCTGGGCCGCACCACGGTGGATGGCAAGTTGGTGGAGGGGCCGGTGGGGCAGGCCGTGCAAGGCATCAATGGCGCGATCAATTCGCTGACCGGCGGCCAGGCACTCTACACGGTGGTCGATCCCACCAATGCCGATCCGCGTATTCCGGCGCCGGGCGCCGACGGCAAACGCCCCTCGACCGCGGTTTACAACGCCGATACGGGCGCGATCAGCACCTTGCCGTCATACCTGTTCTGGGTGCTGTTCCTGTTTGTGTTCTCGTATCTGGGGGCCAATCTGCCCATCTGGCGCTTTGCCCAGCCGGTCAACTACATCGGCTTCTGGATCTCGCTGATCACCATCGGCTTGAGCGGCGTGGGGATGGTGCTGGCCCCGCTGACCGGCATCACCGATTCGACCGGCGCGCCGATCGGGGCGTTTGCGCTGGACGCGGTCAAATCCCAGCCGTGGCTGCCCGCAGCCGGAGTGGCCTGGCAGCCACTGTGGCCGATGTTGTTTGTCACCATCGCCTGCGGATCGATCTCCGGCTGGCACGCGCTGTTCGGTTCGGTGGGCACGGCGCGGCAGCTGGAGTATGAGACCGACGGCCTGCCGGTGGGCGGCGGCGCGATGTTCACCGAGAACGTGCTGGCGCTGCTGGCGTTGACGGCCGTTTCCATCGCGGGCGCGGGCGGCGGCGGCGGGCGCTTCGCGTCCGGCGTGGGCAAGCTGTTGTACGCGGGCACGCTGCGCGCACTGCCGGAAGCCTTTGGCACGGCGCTGGGCTTTGGCGCCTTCGTCGTCATCGTGCTGACGGTGGTGCAGCTGGTGTTCCGCGTGATGCGCGTCACCCTGACCGAGTGGGTGGGCGAACGCTTTGCACCCGTGAAGAACATGCACGTGTCCAGCATCATCTCGATGATCTTGACGCTGGCGCTGGTGCTAACTGGCACGTGGGTGTATCTGTGGCAGCTGTTTGGCGCGGCTAATCAGCTGATGGCAGCGCTGAGCCTGTTGGTAGTCACCGTGTGGCTCAAGTCCGAGAAGCGCAATCCCGCTTACGCGCTCTGGCCGACGGTGTTCATGTACATCACCACGCTGGCGGCGACGCTGGTGACGGCGCGCAATTTGTACGAAACGATCGCCATCAAGGCGGGCATGAGCTCGATCTCGGTGATCGGGGCGTGGGCGATGATCATCGTGTCGGCGCTGCTGCTGGTGGCGGCGCTGTTCATCGGTTACGACGGCTGGAAGGCGTACCAGCGGTACGCGGCCGGCAGCAAACCGACGACAGCTCCGGCCCCGACGGGGAAGTGACCGCACCTTCAGGTCTGCTCCTTCTCCTCGCGGCCCATAGGCGGGGAGAAGGAGTCCGGCCGACGAGGCGGCAGTTCAGCGATTGCCCAGTTGCTCGGCCAGGGCGCGCACGGCGTTGAAGAACTGGGCGGCGTCGGTGGTGCGTGGGTCGGGCAGCGGAACGTGCAGCTCCAGGTGTTGATCGGCGCGGCGGGCTGACAGACGCCAGATGGTGGAGCTGACCGATCGGGCGGCTGAGAGCGCGGCGGCAGCGTGGTTGCGCGAGGCTGATTTTGAGGACAGCGGGGCGCGCACGTTGAAGCCGTCCAGTTGTTCCGAATGCCAGTTTTGAGTATGTCCCCGCCCGCTGGTCAGTTGTTCGCTCCAACTGCCGGGGTCATACACATCGTAATCAACCGGGGGCGGCGTGATCAGCCAACCCCGGACGATGAGCATGTCGCGCCGGCGCTGGGTGCGGGTCATCAGCCACAGCCAGGGCACATCGCGCGGTTCAAACACCAGCAGCACTTCGGCGCTCTTAAACGGCGGTCGGGCCTGGGCGATTTCAAGTTGAACCACCGAGGTGCCGCGCCACTGGAGTTTGGTCTTCTGGCCCAACTTGGGCAGCCCACCCTGCAGCCAGCGCATGACGGTGTGGCCGTGGCGGATGTTGTAAATGTTGCCCAGCGCAAACCAGCCGACGACAACGGCCACCAGCACAATGATGATATTCTGGGCGGCTTGATCCACGTCCCGGCCTCCACGCGAAGTAGGTTGATTATATGCCGAACCAAGTGGGCGCGTCAATGACAACCGAGCGGCCTTCGACCTCTTCCTGGCGCAGCCGGCTGCGCGAATTCCTGTTTGGCATGACGGGCATGGAGTTTGCCCGGCACGCGCTGGAGATGCGCAGCAGCGTGGAGACGCTGTTCATGCTGTCCACGGTGGGCGATCTGATCGGGCTGCCGATCATGCCGCCGTATTACAGCCTGCGCCTGCTGCCCTACCTGGTGCCGCACATCGCCAGCTGGAAGCGCCGCGTGCTGCGCGAACACGAGTTTACCGAAGAGCACGACTACGACCTGCACGGCTTATAGCGGCCGATAAGGAGGGGCCGCGATCAGCCGAGCCTCTTGCATCCCCAATTTCAAGGAGTCTGCCATGCCCGATCAGCCTCAACCTCAAAAGAAAGGCTTTCTGCAGAATGTGAAGGAAATACTGTACGGCATGGGGCGTCACGACATGACGCGCTACGCCATTCGCACGCGCGCCAGCATGGAGCATCTGTTCATCCTCATCACGATGGGCGACCTGCTGGGCATCCCCATCCTGCCGCCGTATTACAGCCTGCGCCTGCTGCCGTACGTCGTGCCGCAGATCGCCACCTGGAAGCGGCGGATGCTGCGCGAGAAGGACGTGTCGGACGCGATGTTTTAATGGGCGTCAAGCGTAAAACGTCAGGTGCCCTGATCGCTGTGCGTTTTACGCATTACGCTTTACGGAGTGATCCATGCCTAATCAACTTGGCAGCATCGTCAGCAAGTTTCCGTACATCATGTTTGGCGGCAAGGGCGGCCTGGGCAAGACCACCTTCTCGGCCGCCACGGCCTACTGGCTGGCCGAGCAGGGCA
>CAZKBQ010000004.1:0-118341 GCA_964550855.1 uncultured Anaerolineae bacterium | reverse complement strand
GGGCGCGCCCGCGCCCGGCATGAACAACGCCGTGCGGGCCGCGGTGCGCATCGGGCTGGATCGCGGTCACGTGCTGCTGGGCGTGTCGCACGGCTTCAAAGGATTGATCGACGGGCACATCAAAGAGATGCAGTGGATGGACGTGAACGGCTGGGCCAGCCTGGGCGGCTCGGTGCTGGGCACCAATCGCGATGTGCCGCATGGCCGCGACTTTTACGCCATCGCCCGTAACATCGAGAAGTTCGAAATCGACGGTATCCTGATGATCGGCGGCTATTCCGGTTATCAATCGGCCTATCAACTCTTCCGCGAACGGAACAACTATCCAGCCTTCAATCTCCCGATCATTTGCATGCCCGCGTCGATCAACAACAACCTGCCCGGCTCCGAGTTGAGCATCGGCGCGGACTCGGCGCTGAACACCATCGTGAACGCGGTGGACAAGATCAAACAATCGGCGGTGGCGCTGCGCCGCTGTTTCATCGTGGAAGTGATGGGGCGGCACTGCGGTTATCTGGCGCTGATGGGCGGACTGGCCACCGGCGCAGAACGCGTTTACCTGCACGAAGAAGGCATTCGCCTGAGCGATCTGCAGGTGGATGTCGAATCGCTGGTCAACGGCTTCAAGCACGGCAAGCGGCTGGGACTGGTGATCCGCAACGAAGAAGCGCACCCGGTGTACAAGACCGACGTATTGTGCGCGATCTTCGAGGCCGAGAGCGGCGGCGAGTTCGACGTGCGGCAGACCATTCTGGGGCACATGCAGCAGGGCGGCAATCCCTCGCCGTTCGATCGCACGCAGGCCACACGCTTCGCCGTGCGCTGCATCGACTATTTGATCGAACAGGCGCAGAGCGAAGCGCCCGAGTGCGCCTTCATCGGCATGCAGGCGGGCGGCATTCAGCTGCACCCGCTGGAAGACATGCCCAAGATGGTGGACGATGCCAATCAGCGCCCCAAGAAACAATGGTGGCTGGAGTTGCGGCCCATCGCCAAAACGCTGGCGCAGTCGGGGCCACGCGGTTCGCTCGAGTCGTAAACAAACCGGTCGGAGTGCCCCACACCCCGACCGGTTTTGTTTCCAATCCCGAAGGTCTAATACAAGAACATCGGCTTGCCTTCCACGTGCCGCACCTTGGGCACGTAATTCTCCGCGTCGTACAATTCATCCACATCGACGCGCTTCACGCCCTGCATGATGGTGGAGACGGGCACGCTGGTGTACGTGCCGTTGCGCAGCGCCACCAGGCGATTGGACGCCCCGCGCGCGATGAGGCGAATGGCCATGTTGGCGTAGTTGATGGCCACCATCAGATCGACGCTGTCCGGCGCGCCGGAGCGCATCAGGTAGCCCACCTGCTGGTACAGAATATCCTCGCGCGTGATCTTGCGCAGCGCCTCGCCCAGAATCGCGCCGATGCCGCCCAGTTTCTTGTGGCCGTAGGCGTCGGCCTGCCCGTATTCCACGATCTTGCCGCCGATCATCTGGGCGCCCTCGCTGATGGTGACCATGGCGTAATTGCTGGGGTTGCTGCGCTTGTCGCTCATCAGAAACTGGGCCAGCTTCTCCGGGTCGAAGTGCACTTCGGAGATGATGGCGCGATCGACGCCGGACAGGTACGACGCGATCAGCGACGTCTCGCCGCAGTTGCGGCCGAACAGCTCCACCACTGCGATGCGCTCGTGGCTGCCCGAGGTGGTGCGCAGCGCGTGAATGAACTCCACGCTGCGGGTGACGGCCGTGGAGAACCCGATGCAGTAATCGGTGCCAAACACGTCGTTGTCCATGGTCTTGGGCACCGCCACGATGTGGATGCCTTCGCGATACAGGCGCTCGGCGTAACTCAGCGTGTCGTCGCCGCCGATGGGCACCAGCGTGTCGATGCCCAGTTTGTCCAGCACGGTCAGCACGTGCGGCGTAAAGTCAAACGGCCCGGCTTCTTCGACATGCGTGCTGTTGCGCAGGAACTCCGGCACTTCGTGCGCGCGCACCTTGCCGGGATTGGTGCGGCTAGTGTGCAGGTAGGTGCCGCCGGTGCGGTCGATGGTGCGCACGCGCTGTTTGTCCAGCGGCACAATGTATTCGCCATGGCTGGCCGGATCGTCGGGATTGTAGTTGAGCAGCCCGCCCCAGCCCTTGCGAATGCCGATCACTTCGTAACCTTCGTCGATGGCTCGATAGGCCAGGGTCTTGATACATGGATTCAGCCCCGGCACGTCGCCGCCGCCGGTCAACACTCCGATGCGCTTCATGATGCTATGGACTCCTGTGTGAGCATGACGTAATACGTATTACGTACTACGTATCATTCGTCGCTTTGTTCGGCTCGGTCGTGATCGGCTCAACCCGACCGTTCGTCACGGCGATCAGGCGCTCGTATTCAATCGGAAACACGGCGTGATGCGCGCCGGCCGCCGCCCACACCGTCTCAAAGCGGCTCAGCGATTCGTCGATCAGCACCGGCAGCGGCCGCGCGTGGCCGACGGGCGGTACGCCGCCGACTTCGTAGCCGGTGATCTGCCGCACCGCGGCCGGGTCGGCCAGCTTCACCTTCTTGCCGCTCACGCCGTAGAGCGCGCCGATCAGCTTCTGACTGACGTTGCGATCGCCGGCGGCCAGCGCGATGACGGGCTGATCGTTGATCAAAAACAGCAGCGACTTGACGATGGCACCGACCGGCACGTGAATATCAAAGTGCGCGCCGATGGCCTGGGCCGCCATCGGCGCGGTTCGGGCACTGTCTGTCAGTTCCAGCACCACGTCGCCAAGGCCCGCCTCGATCAACGCCGCGCGCACTTGATCAACCGGCGTCATAGGCTCAGGCTCACTTGCACCGATTCGACGCCGGGCAGCGTTTTCAACTGTTCGATCAAATCGTCGTCGAGCGTGGTGGTGTCGTTCGGAAAGTCCAGCTGCAGCGTGCTGCCGCGCGCCATGACGATGAAGCAGAAGCGGTCGGGGCCGGGGCACGATCGCATCAGTGTGTGCACGTCGCCCACGCGCTGCGCGTCCACAAAACCATCGCCCGAGCGCGAGATGATGACTTTGGCGAGGCGCGAGGGCGGCTGCCAGCTGTCAGTCTGTCCATTGTTGTGGTCGTGGTTGTGGCCGTTGCCGTTGGTTTTGGCAGCCTGGACTTGGGGCGCGGCCGGCGCGGGGCGTGGCGCCATCACCGGAAAATCGGCCGGCGGGGCCGCCGCCGGAACGATCGGGTTGGCCGAGATCGCAAGTTTCGGCGTCTCAATGATCATCGGTTCGTCTATCGGATCAAAAATGTCGTTGGCAAACGGATCGTCTTCTTCAAACTCAGGGTGATAAGCATCATCCGGCAGATCGAAGTCGATCGGGGCGTGTCGAATGTCGGCTTTGGGCGCAGCGTATTTGGCGGGCGGTTCCGCAGCCTGCCGATTGGCCGGTGCCGCGCTGCCCGGTGTCTGACCCTTGACGGTTGAATTCTGTGATCTGATCCCGGCGCCTTGATGGACCGGAGGCGTCTTGACTGTTCGCCCGTTTTTGTCCGGCAGGGCCTCGGTAATTTGCAGCTTGTCGGTGGCCGAATCCACCAGCAGCTTGGGCGTGCGCCCCTTCACGTCGATGGTGCCGCGCACCAGGATGATCTTGTCGTTTTGCCACAGGCCCTGCGTCTGCTTCCACGTGCGCGGAAAGACGACGCATTCAAACGTGCCCTGCACGTCTTCCAGCTGGACGAAGCCCATCGGCTCGCCCTTTTTGGTGGTGATGGTGCGCTGGCCGACCACCATGCCGAGCATCACGGCGCGATGCTGATCGGCGTCTTCGTTGAGATCGCTGCTGAGGTGCGTAATCTCGCCATTCAGCTGGGCGGCCGCGGCAGCCACGGGATGCTCGGACACCTGCGCGCCGATGAGTTCTTTTTCCCAGGCCAGCTTCTCGCGCAGGGTGGCTTCGGCCACTTTGGGCAGCGCGCCCAGCGTGTCCATGCCGGCTTCGTTGTGAGTGAGCATGCCGAACAGCGACATCTGCCCGGCGTCGGCGGCGCGGTGTGCCGAGTTGCTTAGGCCCAGCATGCGATCGATCATCTCCAGCAGCTGCGTGCGATAGCCGAAGTCCTCGAACGCGCCGACTTTGATCAGCGCTTCCAGCGCGCGGCGGTTGACCACGCGCAGATCGACGCGGCGGCAGAAATCTTCCAGGCTCTTGAACGGCCCGTCGGCGCGGCGCGCCTCCACGATGGCGCGCACGGGCGCTTCGCCCACGCCTTTGACCGACGCCATGCCAAAGCGAATGGCGCGCCGTCGGTCGGCCTGCAGTTCCACGGTGAAGTCCAGATCGCTGCGATTGATGTCGGGGCGCAGCACGTCGATGCCCAGCCGACGGCACTCGATCATCAGCAGGCCGATCTTCTCGACGCTCTTTTCACACGTCATGAGCGCCGTCATGTATTCGACTGGATAATGCGCCTTCAGATACGCCGTCTGGCAGGTCAGCACCGCGTAATCGGCGGCGTGCGCCTTGTTGAAGCCGTAGCGCGCAAAGTACTCGATGTCGGCGTACACCGCCTCGGCCACCGCCTGCTCGACGCCGTTGTTCACCGCCCCCTTGATGAACTTGGCGCGGTGCGCGTCGATCTTCTCCTTGATCTTCTTGCCCACCGCCTTGCGGATCTCGTCGGCTTCACCGGGTTTGTAACCCGCCAGCTGCACCGCGATCTGGATGATCTGCTCCTGATAGACGATGATGCCGTAGGTCTCTTCCAAAATCGCCTGCAGCTTGGGGTGCTTGTACTCGATCGGCTCGTCGCCGTGCATGCGGGCGATGTAAGTGGGAATGTATTCCATCGGGCCGGGGCGGAAGAGCGAGATCCCGGCCACGATGTGCTCGAATTTGGTCGGGCGCATCTCCATCAACATGCGCCGCATGCCGCCGCCCTCCACCTGGAAGACGCCCAGCACGTCGCCGCGTGACATCAGCTCAAAGGCGGCGCGATCGTTGATGGGGATGTTGGACAGGTTGAGCGTGACGCCGTGATAGTGCTGGATCAGATCACACGCTTTGCGCATGATCGACAGCGTGATCAGGCCGAGGAAATCGACTTTCAGCAGGCCGATGGCCTCTACCACCCCCATCTCGAACTGTGTGATCGATTCCAGCGGACTGTCGCCGCCGTCGCTCTTGGTGGGCCGGTGCAGCGGCGTGTATTCCACCAGCGGCCGATCGGAGATCACCACCCCGGCGGCGTGCGTGCCCACATTGCGCACCGTGCCTTCCACCGTCATGGCGCGGTCGATGAGGGTGCGCGCCCACTCGGCGCCTTCATATTGCTGCTTAAACTCGGGCACCTGCTCCAGCGCTTCCGCCAGCTTCACCGGCTTGCCGGGCACGTTGGGAATCAGCTTGGCGATGCTGTCCACATCGGACAACGGAATGTTGAGAGCGCGGCCGGTGTCGCGGATGGCGGCGCGCGCGCCCAGCGTGCCAAAGGTGATGATCTGTGCCACCTTGTCCTTGCCGTACTTGTTCACGGCATAATCGATCATCTCCGCGCGCCGATCGTCGGGAAAGTCCATGTCGATGTCGGGCATGGAGATGCGCCCCGGATTCAGGAAGCGCTCAAAGATCAGGTGGTGCGGCAGCGGATCCAGATTGGTGATGCCGGTGGTGTACGCCACGATGGAGCTGGCGCCCGACCCGCGAATATTCCACCAGATGTCGCGCTCGCGCGCGAAGCGGGTGAGATCGGCCACGATGAGAAAATACGTATCGAAGCCCATCTTGTGAATGACGTCGAGTTCGTAGTCAAGACGGTGGCGCACTTCGGGGTCGTCGGCCCGATCGCCATACCGCGCCCGCAGACCCGCCTCGCACATGCGGCGCAGTTCCTGCTCCGGCGTCACGCCGGGCGGCAGCTCAAACACCGGCAGATGATAGCCCTTGCTGCTCAGATCGACTTCGCACATCTCCGCAATCGCCAGCGTATTGGTCAGCGCCTCGGGCACTTCGCCGAACAGCGCCGCCATCTCGTCGCGGCTCTTGAGGTAGTACGAGTTGTCCGTCATCTTCATGCGATCGGTCTGGCTGACCAGCGAGCCGGTGCCGATGCAGATCATCAGGTCCTGCGCGGGCGCGTCCTCGGGCCGGATGTAGTGCGCGTCATTGGTCGCCACCGGCTTCACGCCGAACTCGCGCGCAAACTGCAGCAGCTGCCGGTTGATGTTGACCAGCTCCGGGTAGCCTTCGTGCAGCTGCAATTCGATGTAAAACCGATCGCGCCCAAACACCTCCACGTACCAGCCCAGCTGCCGGCGCGCCTCGTCGAGCTGGCCGTCCACGATCAGGCGCGGGATCTCGCTCGCGCCGCAGCCGGTGGTGACGATCAACCCTTCGCTATATTGGGCCAGCAGCTCCTTATCGACGCGCGGCCGGTAATAAAAACCCTCCAGCTGTGACAGCGACGCCAGCTTCAACAGATTTTGATAGCCGGTTTGATTCTGCGCCAGCAGCAACAGGTGATACGGACTCTTGTCTTTGTTGGGGTCTTTGTCGAAGCGCGTGCGGCGGGCCAGGTAGCCCTCCATGCCGATGAGGGGTTTGACGCCGGCTTTTTTGGCGGCGTTGAAAAAATCGATCACGCCGAACATCACACCATGATCGGTCAGCGCCACCGCCGGCTGGCCCAGCTCTTTGGCCCGGTTGACAATGGCCGAAACCTTGCTCAGGCCGTCAAGCACTGAATACTCGCTGTGGACGTGCAAGTGAACAAACGACATGTGATTTTGCCTTCGATGATTGCTTAACGCGAGGACTCCACCCGCGACGCGGGCAGTTGATTATAGCGCTTAAGAATTACGCCCGTCAAGACACTGGCCTGCAACAAGTTTAGCACATCGCCTACCACCACGCCAAGCGCCGGGTGGACAGGCTTGGTATAATCAACCTGCCTTCAATCCGCTGCTTGACACGACAAAAATCATGCCCGAACTGCCCGAAGTTGAAACGCTCGTGCGACGCCTGCGCGCGTCCGTGGTTGGCCGCACCGTCACCGAGGTGCGCGTGCTGTGGCCGCGCACCATCGCGCGTCCCGGCCTGCGCACCTTCACGCGCCAGCTGCGCGGCTTCACCATTCGATCGATCAACCGGCGGGCGAAATATCTGATATTCGAACTGGTCAGGCGGCCGGCCGCCACCCGATCGGCCGATCAGGCGACCCTATTCCTATTGATCCACCTGAAGATGAGTGGCAAACTGAGCGTGATCGATCGCGCCGCGCCGATCGAGAAACACGATCGCGTCATCTTCGATCTGGACGACGGGCAGCAGCTGCGCTTCAACGACGTGCGCAAGTTTGGCCGCATGCACCTGGTGCGGCAGCCGGCCGAAGTGACCGGCGCACACGGCCCTGAGCCGCTTGATGCGGCGTTTACCCTCGACGTGTTTCGCGCCCGCCTGAGAGAGCGATCGGGCGCCATCAAGCCGCTGCTGTTGAATCAGCACTTTATTGCGGGCGTGGGCAACATCTATGCCGACGAAGCATTGTGGTATGCTAAAATACATCCACGGCAGACGGCGGCTTCATTGTCAGACGCCGAAATCGCCGCGCTGTATCGATCGATCCGGCGGGTGCTGCGCCGGGCCATCGCCGACCAGGGCACCGACGCGGGCGATGGCGTCATCGAAGGTGACTATCGCCCGCGCGTGTATGATCGAGCCGGGCGGCCGTGTCGGCGCTGCCGCCGTCCCATCGAACGCATGGTGGTGGGACAGCGCGGCACGCACTATTGCCCCCATTGCCAGCGTTTGCGAGGAAGTTAAATGAGCCTGCCCTTTGAAAGCTTCATTCTGGTTGCCGCCATCCTGCTGATCGCCGTTATGCTGGTGGGCGTGGGCATCGTCATCGCGCTGCGCAACACCGGCAAAAACAAGGACAAGTCGCCGGTTGACGGCACGCCCGCGCCCGAGTGGGTGAAGAGCGTGGCCGGCGCGGCCGGCAAATCGCTGACCCGCACCGAATCGATCGCCGCGCCGCCGGACGCCATCCTGGTGCTGCGCGACGCGGTCAGCGGCAAGTGGCAGGTCGAAGTCAACGGCATGCGCTACGATCAGCTGCGCGATATTCACGATGACAAAGCGGCGGCCAAGGTGCTGGAGGCGCTGGGCGGCCTGCAGCAGTTTGCCGGCGGCATTCCCCTCGTCGCGCCCACGGCTGCTCCGGCCGTCGCTGGGCCCGCCGCTTCGCTCGCCGAACACACACCGGGGGGGCCGAGTGTGCCGATCGGGATGAAGCTGGAGCCCACCGTGGCGGCGGCGTTGTCGGCGGTGCCCACTTCCAAGCCAAAATATCCGGCGCCGCCCGGCAGCATTCTCGATCAGATCGAAAAAGTCCTGCAGCGCAATGTGCTGCAGGACCCGGAACTCAGCCAGCGGCGCATCCACGTCGGCGCGTCGGCCGATGGCAGCCTGTTGATTGAGGTCGATCACACGTTGTTCAAATCGGCCGACGAAGTGACGGACGAACGCGCGCGGCAGATCATCAAATCATCCATCCAGGAATGGGAGCGCACCGCCTGATCACAGGCGCGCGTCAAATTCCTGCAGCAGCTGCTGCTCCAGCACGCGACGCTCGTCGGCGGGCAGGAACGCCGCGCGGATGGCGCAGCGATTGAACGTGCGCAGATCGCGCAGCCCCAGCCCCATGCCTCGCACGGTCACCAAATATTCGTCGGTCAGCGTCGTGTCCGAGACGCTGGGATCGTCGGTGTTCAGCGTGACCGTCACCCCCAACTGATAGAGATCGCGCAGCGGATGGTGCCCAAAGTTGGACATGGCGCCGGTCTGCAAGTTGCTGGTGGGGCACACTTCCAGCACAATGTTGCGCTGCCGCAGCAGCTGCACCACGGTGGAATCTTCAATCGCCCGGATGCCGTGGCCGATGCGCTGCGCGCTCAGTAGTTCTACTGCTTCGCGCACATTGTCGGCGCGGCCTGCCTCGCCCGCGTGCACCGTGACGCCCAAGCCCGCCTCGGCCGCGCGGCGCAGCAGCGGCGCAAACGGCAGGCCGGAATGCAGCGTCTCGTCGCCGGCCAGGTCCACTCCCACCACGCCGCGATGGCGAAACGCCAGGGCCACCTCAACGATGGCTTCTGCGTTGCGCAGTGTTTCGTGTCGCACAATGGTGCACAGCAGCCGCACGGTGATGCCCGCGTCCTGCTGCGCCCGATCGACCGAATCGGCCACCCATTCGGTCACTTCGTCAAATGAGAAGCCCTGGGCCTGCGCCAGCGCGGCCGGGTTGAAGCGCAATTCCAGGTAGCGCACGTTGTCGAAGGCCGCGTCGATCACGGCTTCGTAGGCCACCCGCTGCACGGCTTCGCGCGTGGTATAAAACCGGCGCAGCACCTGAAACTTCTCCAGAAAACGCCTGAAATCAGGCGGATCGTCGGTGATCTGGACGAAGGGCCGCAGGTATTCAATGTCATAGCTGGGCAGATCGATGCCGTGCTCGCGCGCGATCTCGGCCAGCGTCTCCAGCCGCAGCGATCCTTCCAGGTGCCGGTGCAGATCGACTTTGGGCAACGCGTGCAGCACCCGCCGCAAATCCAGCAGCGGGCTGGACGACGTATTCGGTCGCGCAGGAACTGCCGATAGCCCAGACATGCCGACCTCACACCGCGTTGGCCGAAGTGAACGCGTCGTAAACTGGCTGCTCCCGGGCGGGCGGCACCTTGGGCAGTGTAAAGATGAAACGGCTGCCCGTACCCACGTCGCTTTCCGCCCAGATGCGACCGCCGTGCGATTCCACGATGCGTTTGGCGATGGCCAGCCCCAGGCCGGCGCCGCCAAAGCGCCGCGTGGCTGAGCCGTCCACCTGGTAAAACCGATCGAAGATCTTGGTCAGTTTATCCGCGGGGATACCCACGCCGGTATCGGCCACCGTCATGCGCAGCTGATCGCCCGCATCTTCCACGCGAATGGTGATGGTGCCGCCGCGCGGACTGAACTTGATGGCATTGCCCAGCAGATTGTCAAATACCTGGCTGACGCGGTCGCGATCGATCAGGATGGGCGGCAGGTCGGCCGGCGCGTCCAGCTTCAGGTTGATGCCGGCGCGGCTGGCCGAAATCTCACAGCTTTGCAGAGCCAGTCGTGCCACGCTGTGCATATTGTGCGGCGCAAGGTCCAGCGACTCGCGCTCAATCTGCTGCAGGAAAATGATGTCGCTCACCAGCCGCGTCAGCGCATTGGTCTTTTCCGACACAATCGCCAGGCTTTCGCGCTGCTGCTCGTTGAGCTGGCCCATGTCCTGATCCAGCAGCAGTTCCACGTAGCCCTTGATGAACGTCAGCGGCGTGCGCAGCTCGTGCGACACGTTTTGCACCAATTCGTCTTTGAGCCGATCCAGTTCCTGCAGTTCTTTGTAGGCCTTTTCCAGTTTGTCGGCGCGTTCCTTCAGCGCCGCGTACAGCTGCGCATTCTCAATGGCCACGGCCGCCTGCGCGGCCGCGATCACCAGCAAGCGTTCATCGTCGGTGGTGAACGCCGCGGGCGTCGCCTGATCGATCGCCAGCGTGCCGATCACCCGATCCTTGACCATCATGGGCACCACCAGCAGCGAGCGCACCACCGGATCGAAGAAGATAAAGTCGGGCAGTTCGCGCGCGTCCGGCACATACAGCGGCGTGGCGGTGGCCGCCACTTTGCCGCTGACACCCTCGCCCACCTTGAGCTTGGCCGCCTGCCGCCACTTGTCCTGCAGGCCCGCCGCCGCTCTGATCTCCAGAAGCTGCGTGTCCGGGTTGAGCAGCGTGATGCTGACGCCGCGGCAATGCAGCACAGATTTCAGGGTGGTCACAATCATGTCCAACAGCTGCGGCAGATCGAGGCTGCTGCCCAGCTTTTCGGCGAACGAATAGAGTGTTGAGACTTCCGACAGGCGTTTTTGGGTCTCGGCGTACAGCCGCGCATTCTCGATGATCACCGCCAGCTGACCGGCCAGCGTGGTCAGCAGGCGCTCGTCGTCGGGCGTGAAGGCGTTAAGCCGGGGGCTTTCCACATTCACTACTCCGATGAATCGCTCGCCGACTTCCAGTGGTACGGCCAGTTCCGAACGAGTCCCCGGTTGCACAGACAGGTAGTCCGCATCTTGCTGCACGTCGTTGATCAGCAGTGCCTGCCGGGTCTGGGCCACCCGCCCCACCACCCCCTCACCCAGCCGCAAGTCGCGCTCGTTCGACTCGGCCGTAAAGCCGTATGAGGCGCGCGTGCTGAGCACCCCGGCCGCTGCATCGTACAGGATGAACTCAAAACACTCAAACCGCAGCGTGCGCCGGATCGCATCCAGCAGCCGATCGAGCACGCGGTCAAAGTCCAACGTTGAAGCGCCCGCGCGCGCCACTTCAAACAAAATGGTGCTTTCATCCAGCCGGCGATGGGTCTCGGCATACAGCCAGGCGTTCTCAATGGCGATGGACACCTGGCTCGCGAAAATTCGCGCCAGTTCCAGCTCATCATCGCCAAAGTGGCAGGATCGCTCCTGGCAGCCCAGGTCCAGCACGCCCACCAGTTGACCGCTGCTCATGAGCGGCACCCGCAGCAAGTTGACCACGCCCTCGGCGGCGTAACTCGCGCGCTGGCCGGCTTCCACCTGCTCGTTCTGCAAATCAAGCACCTGCGGAATCGGCCGCTCAGCTGCATCGGCCTGCCCGCGCGTCAGCGTAAAACGTTCGGCAAAAGCGGCCGAGAGACCGCGACTGGCCTGCACGCGCAGCATGCCGCTGGCCCGATCGATCAACAGCAGCGCCACTGCCGCCGTCTGAAAGATGCGGGCGGCCTCTTGCACGACAACGTTAAGCAGGGCGGGCAATTCCAGCTCCGCTCCGATGGCAGATGCGGCAACCTGCAGGCCCTCCATCTGCTTGCGGCGCAGGCGTTCCGATTCGTACAGCCGCGCATTGTCCAGTAACACCGCCCATTGTCCGGCCACCGTCATTAACAGGCGTTCATCATTGGCTGAAAAAGCGCCGAGGCGCGGACTTTGCAAGTCGATCGCGCCGATGACGCGCTCGCCGGCCCGCAGCGGCACCGCCAATTCCGATCGGGCCACGGCGATCCCTGATAGGTAACGTGCATCCCGGGTGACATCGGGGACATTGAGGGGTGTGCCGTGCTGCACGGCGTAACCGACGATGCCGGTGCCGATGCGAATGCGCGGATTGCGATCCAGCTCGGCGGCCAGTTCAGAGGTGGCGAATAGCTCGCAGTATTCCCGATTGTCATCCACCAGAAACAACGCCACGTATTCAAAGCCCAGCGAGTGCTGCAAGGCCATGACGGTGCGTTGGCTGACCTCGTGAAAGTCCAGCGAAGACGTGCCGGCCAGCGAGATGTCGTGCAGCAGGCTCAGCTCGTCGAGGCGGCGTTTGGTCTGCTCGTACAGGCGCGCATTGGCAACGGCGATGGCGGCCTGATCAGACAGCAACGTCAGCAGCCGCGTCTCATCGGCATCGATGAAGTGCGGCTTGGTGAAGGCCACAGTAAACACCCCCAGCACTTCATCGGCGCGTTTCAGCGGCAGGCCGGCGATCGATTGCACGCCCCAGTCGCGGGCTGCGGCCGAGGTGAACAGCGGGTGGTCCGGCGCATCGTTGACGATGATCGGCTGGCGGCCGCGCACCACCTGCCAGGTCAGGTCGTCGCTGCGCGGGGCCTCCACCGCCGCCGGCCGCGAGCCGTCGCGCCAGAGCGCCGTGCCAAAGATGAGCGTGTCGCTGCCGGCCTCGTATAAGTAGATGTGCACATCATCGGCCTGGGTCAGGGTCAGCGTGGTCTGCGCGATGATCTCCAGCACCGACCAGGTATCGAGCGAGGCCGTGATCTGCAGGCTGACTTGCTGCAACGCCGACAGCTCGGCCACGCGCTGCCGGGCCTGGGTGTAGAGGTGCGCGTTGGCGATGGACACCACCAGCTGATCGGCCAGGGTTTGCATGGCCTGCACGTCCTCGGCATGGAAGGCGCCAACCTGCGTGTGCTGCAGGTCCAGCACCCCGATGACGGTGCGCGGCCCGGCGGCGCCGTCTTGCAGCAGCGGCACCGACAATTCCGAGCGGGTGAAGTCGTGCTCAGGCGCCACCGGACGCAGGTAACGTGGATCTGTCCGGGTGTCGTTCGATAACATCACTTCGCCCGTCTGCGCGGCCAGCCCGATGAGGCCCACGCCCATCGGCTGGCGGAAATTCGGCCCCACCATTTCTGCCAGGCCGCCCGCACTGGCCTCCAGGATGAGCGATTGCCGATCGGGAGCGGGGACAAAGATGGCCACCATGTGATAGCCAAAGCGATCGCAAATGGCGCGCACGGCGCGCTCGAACCGGCCGGTGACATCGAGCGTGGAAGCGATGTCGCGCGCCACTTCGTTGATCAGCGTGAGCTGCGCGGCGCGGCGCGTTTCTCGCGCGTAGAGCTGCGCGTTGTCAATGGCCAGGCCGATCTGATCGGCGATGGACTTCAGGACTTCAATGGCTTGCGGCTGAAAGGTGTGCGGGCGATAGCTCATGACGCCCAGCACGCCCACCACGCGGCCGCGTGCGTGCATCGGCGCCAGCGCCTGGGCCAGCACGCCCTCATCGCGCACGCGCGGCACGGCCAAGCGCGGTTCGTCGTCGAGCCGGCCGGTGACGACCACGTCGCCGGTGATGACGGCCTGCCCGGACAAGCCTTCGCCGAGTTTGACGCGCAGGTTCTGCACCAGGTCTTGTTGACGCCAGCCGCGATGCACGCGAATGACCAGTTCGCGCGCGTCCGGCTCGATGAGGCTGATGGCGCCGGCCTCCACGCCAACCACTTCCAGTGCCTTGTCCAGCGCAGCGGTCAGGGTGGTATCCAGATCCAGCGACTGGCTCACCGATTCGGACACGCTGTACAGCGCGGCCATGTGTTCGGCGCGGCGACGCGCTTCGGCGTAGAGCCGGGCGTTTTCGATGGCGATGGCGGCCTGATCGGCAAACGCGTAGGCGGCCTCCAGATCGTCAGCCGAGTAAGCGTCGGGCAGATGATGATCGATGCCGAGAATGCCCAACACCTGATCGCGGGAACGGTTGACCAGTGGCATGCCGATCCACGATCGGATTTTTTCGGGCTGTAAGAGCTGTTCCCAACGTGAATCCTGCAGCGTGTCGGGGATGTACAGCGGCTCCAGATGTTCGATGATCCAGCGGGTGGTCTGGAACTGCGCGTGCCGGGCAGACAGGCGTTCGATGACGGGGGCTTCGTAGCCTTGCGCGATGGCTAGATGAAAGCGCTGGTGGTCGGCCAGCAGCACCGAGCAGCTGTCCAGCGGCACCACCGATTTGAGCTGCGACACGATCAGTTCCAGGACGGTCGTCAGGTCCAGGGTGGAGTTGAGGACGGCGGCCACCTGCCGCAGCGCTTCGGCGAGGCGGATCTGCCGGGGCGTGGGCAAAGCCGACGAGGTCGAGAGGCCGATCGGTTTGAAGAAGGCCTGAACCGCTGCCACGCGCCGGCCGCGCAGGATGGGGCGCGCGGCCAATTCGACGCGGCTCGCGTCAAGTGTTTGCCGCACGTGCTCACGCGGATCGATCACGTCCAGTGTGCCGCGCACTTCGGTGCGCGCCGTCACCAGTTGATCGAGCAGTTCCTGCCAGCGGGCCTGTGAGTAGGTCTCGAGAAAATCGCTGAGCGCGTGGCCGACCAGCGAGGTCTCGCCGTCGGCGACGAACAGGTGATGAGCGGGGGAATTGACGGCCAGGAAACAGCCTGTCGGATCCAGGACGGCGGTGGGGCCGGCATGCCCGTACAGCAATGCCTCGGCGTCCAGCGGTGCGGCCTGACGGGCAGATCGCTTGCGCGGCGAGGCGGCTGCGCTCATCGTTCGCGCTCCTTGAAGAGCCAGCCCCAGTAGCGCCAGGCGATGGCCAGGCTCAGGGTGCCGGCCAGCGCCAGGGGCGCGTAATAGAGCAGGATGTAGAATCCGTCGAGGTTGAACACCGGCGGGACGGCCTGGGGCGCCAGCGCCGAGATCAGCCGTATCAGATGGGCGACGGCGGCAAGGCCGATGAGTACCATGGCTACGTAGAAACCGCGGTAGTAAGGCTTCATCTTGGTCACAGTGCCCAGTTTGCGGCTAAGGATGACGTAGATGTAGAGCAGATAGATTTCCGCCAGCAGGCTGATGATGGAGAACGGGCCAGTAATCGCGCTCACGATCGGCTCCCTGTCATCAAGCGCAGCAGGTAGCCGCCCAGCACCGCCAGCGCCGCGCCGCCCAGTGCGGCCAGCACATCGGCCACAGCCTGACCGACCAGGACGCCGGCGGCGGCGTAGATCAGCGCGCTGCCGGTGAGCAGGGCCAGCGGCACGCTGAAGAGTTGATAGTACGACCGGCGGCCGGACGTGAGCTGGTAGAAACGCGCGATGCGATAGACGATCACGATTAGCGCGCTGACCATCAGCCAGCTATACAGTGTGAGCAGGATGTGTAGCAGGGCCATGCGCGTTCCAGGGCGCGGTGCCGGGCCGCGGCCGATGATCAACGCCGGACAAAAGCTTCGACGAAGGAATCGGCCATGCGTCGCGGGCTGCCGCTCATGATGCCTTCGCGACCTTCGAACTTGGACTGCACTTCGATGCCGTGGTGCGTGATCTCGAACTGGCGAATGTCCTTGGCGTGATCGCTGCCGCGCAGTTTCAGCACCAGCAACGCTTTGCGAATGGCGCTTTCAATCTCGACGTAGCGCAGCAGGATGTACGAATCGGCGACGAACGCCACGTCCTCCTCCGGGCCTTCAATCTCGCCGATGAGGGCCGGGCTTTCGCGAGTCAGCAGACTGGTCAGCCCCTCACGCTTGAGCGAGTTGATGAAACTGTACAGGAGGCCGCGCCGGGTCACCGGGTCTTCACTCAACCGGTCGAAGTGCGAGAGACTGTCCACCAGGATGCGGGTGGCGCCGATTTCGCTGATGGTGGCCTGGATGCGCCCGTCGACGCGCGCCAGATCGGCGTGGCTGACTTCGGGGCTGGTCATGATGACGCGCAGCCGGTTGGCCTTTTCCAGCGCCCGAAGGTCCCACCCTAGGCTCGCGGCGTCATCGTAGTATTGCTGGGCAAACTCTTCAAAGGTGAGGATCAGGCCGGGCTGGTTGTAAAGCGTAATGCCATTGTAGATGAACTGCATGCCGAATGTGGTCTTGCCGGTGCCCGGCGCACCTTCAATCAGATTGGCTGATTGCGGCAGGAACCCGCCATACACCATCTCGTCAAACCCGGCAATGCCTGTCTTGATGCGTTCCATAGTTCGATACTCCTGCGCCGGGCTATCGCGTGCCGCGGATGAGATGATAGATCGCCTTGACGCGGAACTGCCGGTCGTCGCTGGCCGAGGCAAACTGCCGGATGCGCTCACGAATCCGGGCGTCTGACGTCAACGAGTACACCGCCAGGTCGGCGGCAAATTCCCGCTGCAGCACGCCCACATTGACCAGCTCATCCAGCTCAACCTGAATGCTGGCCGCATCGCGGCCGATGTAACGCGCGATGTTGGCGGCCGCATCGGCCGTGTTGGGATTCTCGTAAAAGAACAACACCAAGTCCCACTTGACAAAGGTGTTAACCGCCGTCTTGAGAAATTCCAGCACTTCGGGATCCATATCGTCCATCAGGCGGCGCGCCAGATCGGCGCCGCCCGGCAACGAACTGCGCCGGCAGGCGGGCGGATTCCACTCCTGGAAGTTCTCAGACTCGTCGTTCATTTGCGGGTCTTGGTCGGCGCGACAGCCGCTTTGCCGCCGGCCGCCACCGGCAGCGGCGCGGCGCCCGGCGCGCCGTGGCACTGCTTATACTTCTTGCCGCTGCCGCACGGACACGGATCGTTGCGGCCAATGGCATCTGACGCCACCGTGCGCACAGGCAGGCGGCCTTTACCGGTGCTGCCCGGCGCATTGGTGCTGAGCCGGCGGGCCGGAGCGGCCACCGGCATCTGCGGCATAATCTGCACCCGAAAGATGTCACGCGCCACCTGGCTGCGAATGGAAGCCAGCATCGCATCGTACATATCGGCCGCTTCCTTTTTGTACGCCACCACCGGGTTCTGCTGCCCAAAGGCGCGCAGCCCAATGCCTTCCCGCAGCCCGTCCAGATCGGTCAGATGCCGCACCCAGTGATTGTCCACCGCGCGCAGCAGCGTTTGCCGCTCTGCCTGCGGCATCAAATCGCCCAGCTGTTTCGACTTGGCCTCGTACGCTTTTTCGGCATACTCGATGAGCTGTTCTTCAATCCGATCGGGCTTCTCGTCCCGCCAGTCCTCCGGCGTCAGCGTGGCCGGCAGCGGGATCAGGCCGCGTGCCCCAATCATCAGGCCGCTGAGATCGTAATCGTCATACGAGCCGGCAGTATGCTGCGCCACCAGCGCGTGAATCTCATCGTAGATCATGTCCATGATGATGGGCCGCAAATTCTGCTCGGTCAGAATCTTGCGGCGCTGCGCGTAAATGACGCCGCGCTGCGTGTTGACCACATCGTCATATTCCAGCACGTGCTTGCGGATGTCAAAGTTGTAGCCTTCCACCCGCACCTGCGCCTGCTCGATGGACTTGCTGAGCAGCGAGTGTTCCAGCGGCTGCTCGTCGTCCATCTTGGCCCAATCCATCACGCCCTTGATGCGGTCACCGCCGAAGCGCCGCATCAGATCGTCTTCCAGCGAGATGTAGAACCGGCTGGAACCGGGATCGCCCTGGCGGCCGGCGCGGCCGCGCAGCTGGTTGTCGATGCGGCGCGCCTCGTGGCGCTCGGTGCCCAGAATATGCAGCCCGCCCAGCGCCACCACCTTCTCACGGTCAACCGCCACCTGAGCCTGCGCTTCGCTCAGCGCCGCCTGCCACTGTTCAGGCGAGACGGTCGCCAGATCGACGCCGCTCTTGCGCAACGTTTCGCGCGCCAGCCCTTCGGCATTGCCGCCCAGCAGAATGTCCACGCCGCGGCCGGCCATATTGGTGGCCACGGTGACGGCGCCAGACCGACCGGCCTGCGCGATGAACACGGCTTCCTTCTCGTGCTCCTTGGCGTTCAGCACATTGTGCGGGATGCCGCGCCGCTTCAACATGCCCGACAGCCGTTCCGAAGTTTCGATCGCCACCGTGCCGATGAGCACCGGCCGACCGGCGGTATGCAGCGCTTCGATCTCCTGCACCACCGATCGGAACTTGGCATCCTCGGTTTTGAAGATCATGTCGGGCAGATCTTCGCGAATCATCGGACGATGAGTGGGAATGACCACCACGTCGAGATTGTAAATCTTCTGGAATTCTTCTTCTTCCGTCTTGGCCGTGCCCGTCATCCCCGCCAGCCGGCGATACATGCGGAAATAGTTCTGGAAGGTGATGGTGGCGTAGGTCAGGCTCTCGCGCTGGACCGCGACCTTCTCCTTGGCTTCGATGGCCTGATGCAGGCCTTCGCTGTACCGCCGACCAAACATCAAGCGGCCCGTAAACTCGTCGACGATGATGACCTGGCCGTCCTTGACAATGTAATCCTTGTCGGGCTTGTACACGACTTCCGCGCGCAAGGCGTTGTCCAGATACGGGATCCATTCGAAGTACTGCGGATCGTACAGATTATCGATCCCCAGCCATTTCTCGATCTTCTCGATGCCGGCCTCGGTCAGCGTCGCGCCGCGCGACTTCAGATCGACCACGTAGTCGCCGTTAGGATTGTCTTCGTCGTCGTTGGTCGTCGGCTTGAGCCGGCGCACCAGCTCGGCAAAGCGCACGTACAAGTCGCTGGACTCTTCGGCCGGGCCGGAGATGATCAACGGCGTGCGCGCCTCGTCGATCAGGATATTATCCACCTCGTCCACGATGGCATAGTGCAGCTCGCGCTGGACGCACTGGCTCAGATCCACCACCATGTTATCACGCAGGTAGTCAAAGCCAAATTCGTTGTTGGTGCCATACGTAACGTCGGCCTGATAAGCCTGCTGGCGCGGGACGGGCCGCAGATGGTTGTAGCGTTCATCCGCAGACTTGATCGACGGATCAAACAGGAAGGCCGACTCATGCTGGATGACGCCCACGCTCAGGCCCAGGCCGTGATAGATCGGCCCCATCAGCTGCGCGCCCACCTTGGACAGATAGTCGTTGGGCGTGACCAGGTGGCCGCCGTGCCCGGCCAGCGCATTGAGATACAACGGCAGCGTGGCGACGATGGTCTTGCCCTCGCCGGTCTTCATCTCCGCAATCTGACCCTGATGCAGCACGATGCCGCCGATTAGCTGCACGTCGAAGTGACGCTGGCCGATGTAGCGCTTGGCCGATTCGCGAACCGCCGCAAACGCGTGCGGCAAGAACTCCGTGAGCTTGTCGTGCTCGGCCTTGAAGAATTCATCTTCAAGTTTCTTGACTTTGAATTCCAGCTGGCGGCGGTGATCGATATCGTCCGTTGCCTGCTGCATTGTCTGGCGCGCTTCCTCCAGCTCGGCCCGCAGGCCGCTCAGTGTCTCCGCCAGTTCCGCGCGAAAATCCGCCGTGACGGCGCGCAGCTCGTCATCGGACAGGGCCTCATACTCACGCTCCAGTCCGTTGATTTCATCGACAATGGGCTGCAGCTTGCTCACGTAGCGCGAGTTGCTGTCGCCCGCAATTTTGTTGAACAGATTCTTGAACATGATGTTATTTCTGATTTCTGATCTCTAATCGTTGGTATCGGTTTCAACTTCAAGCAACGCCCGCCGGTGTTCCGGCGGCTACTCATTAAACATCTGCCCCACCGACAGACCCTCGTGAATCCGGTGCATCACTTCGCCCAGCAGCGGCGCCACCGACAGCTGCACCATGTTGCGCAGCCGCTTCTCCGGCGGCACAGGCACGCTGTTGGTCGTGATAATCTCCTTGATGGGCAGCGCGCGCAGCCGATCGATCGCCGGCGGCGACAGGATGGGATGCGTAAAACACAGGTACACATCGCCCGCGCCGCTCTCCTTGAGAATCCGCACCGCGCCCACCATCGAGCCGGCCGTGTCCACCTCGTCGTCCACCAGAATCACCGTCTTGCCGGCCACCTCGCCGATGACGGTCAGCGCCTGCGCGTTGGCATCATTGCCGGCCCGCCGCTTCTCGATGAAGGCCATGGGCAGCTGCAGCGCCTGCGCAAAATTGCGCCCCTTCTTAGCATACCCCAGATCGGCCGTTACGACGACTGCACCCCCCGGCTGCGCGCCCAGCTGTTTTTCGATCATGTAATCACACAGCAGGTGGAACGTGCTGACTTCATCGCCGGGGATGTTAAAGAACCCCTGGATCTGCCCTGCGTGCAGATCCAGCGTCAGAAACCGATCGGCGCCGGCCGTGTGAATCAGATCGGCCAGCAGCCGGGCCGTAATCGGCACGCGCGGTTGATCCTTCTTGTCGCTGCGGCCGTAGGCAAAGTACGGCATCACGGCGGTGATGCGCCCCGCATTGGCGCGCTTCACCGTATCCAGCATGATCAACAATTCCATGATGTTGTGACTGACCGGCGCGCACAGGGTCTGGATGACAAACACATCCTTGCCGCGCACGCTGGCCAGCAGCCGCACAAAAATGTTCTCGTTGGGAAAGCGAATGATCTCCACCGGGCTGAGCGGCACTTGCAGGTATTGACCCAACTCCTCGGCCAGGGCCGGATGTGACGACCCGGCAAACAGCCGGATACCACTATCAACCGGTGCCGCGTCACTCATGCCCCAACCATCCGTGTTGTACCGTATTCAAGATAACCCCTTATTCCGCACCACGGGCGGCGCAGCATCAGCCGGCAACGTCCGCCAGATGGCACAGGTCGTTCAAATAGTTGATGTGCAAGACACCGGCGCGCCACTCCACCAGACTGAGCGATGCATTGCCAAACCGGAACGGATGGCGCCGCTGCAGATTCAGGCCCAGCACCACCGCCAGATAAACGTTGAACGTGCCGCCGTGCGCCACCACCACCACCTGCTGATCAGGATGGCGGGCGATGATGTCGTCCATGGCCGCGGTCACGCGCGCCGCAAAGACCGCGCGGCCTTCGCTGCCCTCGATCGGCACTGCCCAGGCGTCATCGGCCCAGCGCCGCGCAAATTCCGGATACTGCTGCACCACCTCGTCCCACCTCAGGCCGCTGATGACGCCAAAGTGATATTCCATCAGGCGATCATCACACACCACCGGCAGCGCCAACTGCGCACCGATCGCTTCGGCGGTGACCCGCGCCCGCTGCAACGGGCTGGCGTAAATCGCCGCCACCGGCTGCGATCTCAAGCGCTCTGCCAGACGCTGCGCCTGGGCCAGCCCCACTTCATCCAACGGCGCATCGGCCTGGCCCTGAATGCGTCCCGCGGCATTCCATTCCGACTGGCCGTGCCGCACCAACAGTAGCTTGGTCATGCGCCCGCACTCGTTTCATGCCGCAACAACGCGTGCGCCGCCGAGTACGGATCGATTTCGCGGGCGGCGATGCGCTCGATGGCGTCGTTCAACCGATCGGCCCCCGCCTGATCGCGCAGGCGGTCCAACAGCACCTCGCGCAAGATGGTCTCCAGCTCAATCGCCGCCCGCAGGCGTGCCCGCTGGCGACCTTCCGGCCGCGCCGCCAGATAAGCCTGATGCTGCTCCACCGCGGCCAGCAACTCTTCGACGCCTTTGCCTTCGGCGGCGATGGTCTTGACGATGGGCGGCCGCCAGCCATCGGCGACCGTGGTCGCCAGTGGCTCAATCGGCTGCAGCGTGCCGTGATGCAGCGTGTGCGCGCGCCGGGCGGCCGTGCCCAGATCGAGCATGGCGGTCAGCGCGTTGACCGTGCTTTGCACGCCGTCGCGGTCGGCCTTGTTGACGCACAGCACATCCGCAATTTCAAGTATGCCGGCCTTGATGGCCTGCACTTCATCGCCCAGCCCCGGCGCCTCCACCACGACGACGGTCTCGGCCGTGCGCGCAATATCGATCTCGCTCTGCCCGGCCCCCACCGTCTCGATCAAGATCAGCTCGTAACCGCACGCATCCAGCACCTTGACCACGTCGGCGGTGGCGCGGGCCAGCCCGCCCAGGCTGCCACGAGTGGCCATCGAGCGGATGAAGACGCCGTCGTCCCCGCTGAGACCGTGCATGCGAATGCGATCGCCCAGCACGGCGCCGCCCGAGAACGGCGAAGTCGGATCGACGGCGATGATGCCCACCCGCTGATCGGGCCGGGTCTTGCGCGCCAGTTTGGCGATTTCGCCGACGAGCGTGCTTTTGCCAGTGCCCGGCGCGCCCGTGATGCCGATGATCCGGGCGCGGCCGGTGTGCGGATACAGCCGTGCCAACGCCGACCACCCGTCGGGGCCGCCGTCTTCCACCCGGCTGATTAGCCGCGCCAGCGCGCGCCGATCGCCGTTCAAGGCCGGCTCGATCAGTTGCTCGATCGGCTCAAGCCGTCTGGAATTGGCCACGAATAAACTCGACGACGTGATCGGTGTTGGTGCCAGGGCCGAAGACGGCCGTAACGCCGGCCTGCTTCAGCGGCGCCACGTCTTCGTCGGGAATGATGCCGCCCGCAAAGACTAGCACATCGCTCAGGCCCCGGGCCTTCAGTTGATCGACGATGCGCGGCAGCAGCGTAAGATGCGCGCCCGACAAGATCGACAGGCCCACCGCGTCCACATCCTCTTGCAGCGCCGCCTCGGCGATCATCTCCGGCGTCTGCCGCAGGCCGGTGTAGATGACTTCCATGCCGGCGTCGCGCAGCGCCCGCGCAATGACCTTGGCGCCGCGATCGTGGCCGTCCAGACCGGGCTTGGCAATCAACACGCGAATCTTTTTCTCCATGCTGCTCCTCAATCTCGCGCAGGGTCAACCGCCGTCATGAAGGGGTCTGAATCTGAGCGCGAGAAGATATTCAACCCGTGGGCCGGTTCGCAGGGATTATACCGCACGCGGCAAGGCGTCGCAAACATTACGCGGTAACAGCGCGCCAGCGGCCGCCATCAGGGTCAACCCTTAATCACGGCGACCGGCCGCAGGCGCGCCACCTTGCGCGCCAGGCCGGCGGCCGCCACGGTCTCCACCACCTCGTCCACGTCCTTGTAGGCTTCGGGCGCTTCTTCCGCCAGGCCCGGCAGCGAGCCGGCTCGCACGTGAATGCCGCCCTGTTCCAGATCGCGCCGCAATTGGTCGCCGCGGATGGCGCGTTTGGCCTGGTGGCGGCTTAAGACGCGGCCCGCGCCGTGGCAGGTGGAGCCGAATGACTGCACCATGCTCTGCGCGGTGCCGGCCAGCACCCACGAGGCCGTGCCCATGCTGCCCGGCACCAGCACCGGCTGGCCGATAGCGCGATACTCACCCGGCAGATCGGCGTTGCCCGGCCCAAAAGCGCGAGTGGCCCCTTTGCGATGCACGCACACTTTCACCGCTTCGCCGTCGATGAGGTGCGTCTCGATCTTGCCCATGTTGTGTGTGATGTCGTAAACCTGCGGCAGCTGCCAGTGCGCCAGCCGATCGGCCAACACCGCCTCAAAGGCCTGCCGCGCCCGATGGGCCAGCGCCTGACGATTGGCAAAGGCGAAGTTGGCCGCGCAGCGCATCGCCGCCAGATAAGCCCGCCCTTCGGGCGAATTGAGCGGCGCGCACACCAGTTCCCGATCGGGCAGCTTGATCCCGTAGCGACGCACCGCGTCCTGAAAATCCTGCACGTAATCGGTGCAGATCTGGTGACCAAAGCCGCGCGAACCGCAATGAATTTGCACCACCAGCGCGCCTTGGCGCAGGCCCATGACTTGCGCGGCAGGCGCGTCAAAGAGGTGGTCCACTACGTCGATCTCGATGAAGTGGTTGCCCGCGCCCAGCGTGCCCAGCTGTTCGCGGCCGCGCTCACGGGCGCGCTTGCTCACGGCGGCCGGGTCAGCTTCGGGCATGCAGCCGCCTTCTTCGGTGCGCCGCAGGTCCTGCTCGCTGGCCCAGCCTTTTTTTAACGCCCAGCGCGCGCCTTCGCGGCACACCTGCTCCAGCTCGGCCTCGGTCAGGCGCACCGCGCCCTTGGAGCCGACGCCGCTGGGGCAATATTCGTTCAGCGCCGAGGCCAGCGCATCGAGGTACGGTTCGGCCTCGTCGTAGTCAATGGCCGAGGCCAGCAGCCGCACGCCGCAGTTGATGTCGTAGCCAATCGAGCCGGGCGAGATCACGCCGTCGGGATAGCGGGTGGCCGCCACACCGCCAATGGGAAAACCGTAGCCTTGATGGACATCCGGCATCACCAGCACGCGCCCCACCAGGCCCGGCAGTGTGGCGGCGTTCACCGCCTGCTCCAGCGATTTGTCGTCGAAGGCTGCTTCCAGCAGATCGCGCGTGGCAAAGATGCGTACCGGCACGCGCATGTCACCGCGATAGGTCGCGGGGATTTCCCATTCGTAGTCGGTGATCTGGATCAACTGGCTGAAGTCAAACATGGCGCCTCCGATCAGACATCAAAGACCAGCGTGGCTTCCAGACCGCGCACGGTCTCGACGACGCGCAGATCGTGATAGGTGACGGCTTTGATCTCTTTCGCCAGATGATCGATCGGCTGGCCGCTGATCGCCGCGTGCAGCCGATCGGGTGACAGCTGCAGATCGAACTGATCGAAGTTCACGCCGTCGTGATGAGTCAGATACAGCACTTCGCTCAGAAAGCCCACCAGCAGCGTTTCGAGATCGGCGTAGGCCACATCGAATTCGCGGACGAGGCGCGGCCCCGATTGGGTGCGGATACCCATCAGCGCAGCCATGCCCAGCGCGGCCTGCGTCAACAGCGCGGGGGCGTCGGGCGCCCAGACTTCCAGCGCCCAGTCAGCAGTGTGCGGGCGTTCCACGTAGCCGGCCGGGACTGTCACGGCCTCAATCTCCTGTATACGATGGTCACCTGACTTGATTATAACGCGCCTGTGAAGCGCGCGCCGACGCATTACAGCAGTGTTACAGTTGGCTTGCAGTGTTTTCCAACAATCGGGGGCTATGCTAGAATGAGGCCACCTTCGCATTGATATGGTGAGTATGGCTGTCTTTGCGCCGCCCACAACTCAGGCTGTCGACATCGGTCAGCGCGTTACGCGGCCCATTGCCATGTTGGGTTTTGTCGTGGCGGTGGTCATGTTCCTCATCGCGCCGGTGCTGGCGTTGGACTGGCTTCAGCACGTGCCGTATCCGGGCGTGCTGGTGGGGCCCAACCGGCTGGTCAGCGATGCCAGCGGCAGCGGCTGGGGGCCGACCGCGCAGCTGGCCATTGTCGATCGGATCGTCGCCATCAACGGCGAAGTGCTGACCGATCAACGCTCGTATGATCAGGCGCTGGTGGACGCAGCCGCCACCGACGAGGCCGCCCATCTGATCATCGAGCGGCTGCCCGCGCTTAACCCGGAGCCGTGCGCCGCACCGTGCGAAGTGACGCGCGTCGTGCGCCGCTTTGCGTTCGACGATTTTACGCGCCTGTTCGGGCTGCCCTACGCCATCGGGTTGTCATATCTCGCGGTGGGCCTGTGGGTGTTCCGCCGGCGCGGCGCCCAGCGCGCCGGCCAGGCGCTGGCCTTCTTCTGCTCCGCCACCGCCATGATCCTGGCATTGTACTTCGACCAGATGAGCACCAACACGCTGGCGCCCATCTACATGCTGGCGCTGGGGCTGGTCAGCGGCGCGCTCTTGAATCTGGCCTTGATCTTTCCGCAGTCGCCGCGCGTGCTCGATCGGCGGCCGCTGCTGCGCTTTGTGGGCTATATCCCCGGTCTGGCGGTTGCCTCGATAGGCATTATCCTGCTCAACGATCCCACCCAGCCGTGGGGCTACATTTTCGCTCAACAATGGCTTTACCTGTTCATCGGCGTGGCGGCCACGTTCTACTTTGCCAGCCTGGTCTATCGACGCTTCCGGGCCGATTCGCCGGTGGTGCGGCAGCAGAGCCGCATCATCCTGTGGGGGTCGCTGCTGGCCTTTGTGCCCTTCATGATCTGGCTGGGGCAGGCCGTGTTCAATCCCAACACGCCGCTGAACCCGCTGGTGTACATGCCGGCGCTGGTGATGTTTCCGATGGCGGTGGCCTACGCCATGCTGCGCCATAATCTGCTCGATGTCGATCGCATGATTACGGGCGGTCTCACCTATCTGATCCTCAGCCTGCTGGTGGTGCTGGCCTATCTGGTCATGGTGGCCGGCCTGACCTTCCTGCTGCGATCGGATCTGTCGCTGGCCCAGAACCCCACCCTGCTGATCGTGTTTGTGCTGCTGGCCGTCATCATCTTCGACGTGCTGCGCCAGCGGCTCAACCGCTGGATTAACCGTTTCTTTTTCCGCGGCCGACTGGATACCCAGACCGTGCTGCAAACTTACAGCCGCAGCCTGACCGAAGTGGCCGACCTGCCTTTGATCGTCAACGCGCTGCGGCAGCAAGTGACGGACATCTACCAACCCGATCGGCTGTACGTGTTCCTGCTGGATGCCCGGCAAAACGCCTTCATCGCCCAGCCCGACGCCGCCAGGCCGCGCCTGCCCGCGTCGGCCGCGCAGTGCGCCATCGACGGGACGCTGGCGCGCTGGCTGAAAATGGAAGGCGGCCCGCGCTATCTGCAAGAGAACCGCCCCCTGCCCGAATTACTGACGCCCGAGCAGGCCCGGCTGGAAACCATCGGGGCGGTGTTGTACGTGCCGCTGACTGGCCGCGATCGACTCAACGGCTGGCTGGCGCTGGGCCACCGGCAGAACGCGCAGGCCTACACCTCGGACGATCTCAACTTTCTGGCCGCCATTGCCAGCCAGACCGCGCTGGCCCTGGAACGCGCCATCGTCTTTGACGATCTGCAGCGGCGCGTCAACGAGCTCAACGCGCTGAGCCGCATCAGCCAGGCAGTAAACTTTACGCTGGAAGCCGACGATATTCTGGAATTGATCTACACGCAGACCAGCCGCGTGCTGGATACGCGCAATTTCTACATCGCCATGACCGATGACAAGCGGCAGACGATGCGTTTTGCCTTTTACGTTGAAGCCAACGAGCGGCTCTATCCCGACGATGAGTGGCCCATCGAGGTGGGTCTGAGCGGGCTGATTATGCGGCACGGCCAGCCCATCGTGACCGACGACTACACAGCCGAATGCGCGCGGCGCGGTGTGCCGCCGGGCGGCCGGCCGGGCAAGGCCTGGATGGGCGTGCCGCTGAACACCAGCGATCAGCCCATGGGCATCATGGCCGTGGCCGATTTCCGCGACGACGCGGCTTACAGCCCGGAACAGCTGCAGGTCTTTGCCGCCATTGCCGATCAGGCGGCGAGCGTGCTGTACAAAGCTCAGCTCTATCGGGAAACGGAGGAACGCGCGCGGCAGCTGGCCGTGCTCAACGAAGTGGGCAGCAGCATCACCAGCACACTGGACCTGCGCACCGTGCTGGAAACCATCGTCGCCAAAGCCATCGAACTGCTGCACGCCGAGGCCGGTTCGCTGCTGCTGGTGGACGATCAGACGAACGAACTGATCTTTGAAGTAACCTTTGGGCCGGCCGCTGAAGACCTGCGCGGGCAGCGGCTGCCGGTGGGCAAGGGCATCGTGGGCGCGGTGGCGCAGACGCGCCAGCCCGTCATCGTCAACGAGGCGCAGGCCGACAACCGGTGGCTGCGCGAAGTGGATCAGGCCACCACCTTCATCACCCGCGCCATCCTGGCCGTGCCCATGATCACCAAGGATCGCGTCATCGGCGTGATCGAGTTGATCAACAAGCGCGGAGCCGACCGGTTTACCGACGACGATCAACAACTGCTGACCGCCTTTGCCACCAACGCCGCCGTGGCGGTGGAAAACGCCCGATTGTTCACCATGACCGATCGGGCTTTGGCTTCCCGTCTGGACGAGTTGAGCACCCTGCAGGAGATCGATCGCCAGCTCAACACCTCGCTGGACATCCGGCGCGTGCTGGAGCTGACGCTGGATTGGGGCATGCGCGTCAGCGGCGCCAATGCCGGCTCGGTGGGCATCGTCAACCGCGAAGACGGTGTGGTGGAATTGATGGTAACGCGCAACTACAGTTACGCGCCCGCCTCGCTGCCGATGGACAAGGGGCTGGCCGGACACGTGGTGCGCACCGGCCAGCCCATCCTGGTGAATGACGTGACGCAGGACAATCGCTATATCGCCGCCGCGCCCAGCACGCAGTCACAGCTCAGCGTGCCCATCAAGCGCGAGAACAACGTCATCGGCGTGCTCAACCTGGAAAGCAGCCGGCCCAACGCCTTTGGCATTTTGCAGCTGGACTCCGCGGCGCGCCTGGCCGATCATGCCGGCACGGCCATCACCAACGCGCAGCTATACCAGGAAGTGAAGCGCGCCAACGATGCCAAGAGCGAGTTCGTGTCCATCGTGTCACACGAGCTCAAGACGCCCATGACCAGCATGAAGGGCTACACCGACCTGCTGGTGAAAGGCATGGCCGGCCCCATCAGCGACATGCAGGCGCAGTTCCTCAACGTGGTGCGCGCCAACGTCGATCGCATGAGCACGCTGGTCAACGATCTGCTGGAAGTCAGCCGCATTGAGACGGGGCGGCTGAAGCTGGACGTGAAGCCGATGGAGATGTCCACAGCCATCGACGAGACGCTGCGCACCACGCGGGCGCAGCTCGAAGAGCGGCAGCAGACGCTGGCGGTGCAGGCGGCCGATGATCTGCCGCCGGTACTGGCCGACAAGACGCGCCTCATCCAGGTGCTGACCAATCTCATTAGTAATGCTTACAAGTACACGCCCAACGGCGGGCGCGTCACCATCGAGGTGACGCGGCAGGCCGAGGTGCAGCCGCCGCAGGCGCGCAAGGGCGATATTCCGGCCACCAAGCTGGACCCGGCGTTTGTGTCTCAGCCGCGCGGCTATGTCTGGTGCGCCATCACCGACACGGGCGTGGGCATCGCGCCGGATGATCAGGCCAAACTGTTCACCAAGTTCTTCCGCAGCGGCGACCCGGCCGTGCGCGAGCAGCCCGGCACCGGGCTGGGGCTGTCCATCACCAAGAGCCTGATCGAGCTGCAGGGCGGCGCCATCTGGGTAATCAGCGAGGTGGGCGTGGGCAGCACTTTTGCCTTCAGTGTGCCGATTGCGGAATAGGGAGCCGGGATCGGCCGATCGATCCATAGGGTTCAGTCAGCATCGCCTTTAAGCCAATGTTCGTGATCATCTGGGAGTATCGAGTCAGACCCGTTCACGAGTCGGCATTCGAACAAATCTATGGTCCGAATGGCGAATGGGTCAGGCTCTTTCGGCGCGGCGAGGGTTACCTCGGAACGGAACTGCTTCGCGATGCTGATGTCGCTCGACGGTACGTGACGATTGACCGGTGGGCATCGGCCGTGGCTTACGAGACGTTTCGCCGGCAGTGGCAGAGCGACTACGAGGCGCTTGACGCACGCTGTGAGCCGCTCACCGAACACGAAGCACGGCTGGGAGCATTCAGTCTGCCCTCAAACGATTGAGCGTTTGTGTTCCATCAACTTCAGCGGGCATCCCCATGCCCGCTCTACGGTTTAGAGATAAGTTCTAAACGTTTGTTGTTCCATCAACTTCAGACTGCAGGCGGAGATTGACGCGCGGCGGGCGCCGCTGGAGTCTGCACCATCCGATCGATACCGCGCCTCCCCTGCCCCGCCCGGTGCGCTGGTCATTCGTCATCTTCATCATCGCGTTGCTGATCGTGAGCGTGCAGCGTTCGGCACGCCGGCGGCTTGTGGTGCGATCGCAACGCGCCCTTCGTCGATGATTTGATCTGCGGCGATTGACTTGCAGTGCTGCATATTCGCGGAAAATCAGGGTGGATTAAACCATGTGGAAAGACATCTGGGAACAACATGCGCAGGCCGAACGTGAGGCGTTAGAGCGGCGGCCGATTGGCGATCTGCTCGATGATGCGCGGGACGGTCGCTGGGGCGATTACTACAACCTGTGGGACGTGATCGCCGATCGGGCCACGCTGGCTCAGGCCGGCTGGATTTTGATGGATGTGCTGGAATCGACCGTGGACTATTTGATTCGCTATCACTGCGCCGAGGCGTTGATCAGGCTGATGCAGCTCAGCGACGTCGAGCCGGTTCAACTCTCCGCCGATTGGCCCACCCGTCCCGATCGGCTTGCCCGCGTCAAAGCCGAACTGCGACGGCGCGTGCCTCAAACGCGCGGCACGCGCCGTTAATTCAGCGCACGCCAGATCTGATCGATCACCATCAACGCCGTCAGACTCTGCATGGCGTGGCCGCGCTGATAAGCCAGCGCCAGGCCATAGTCATTCTGCCAGAAACCATTGCTGTGCGCGCCGTCCGGCCCCAGCCCGCGATCCGGCAGCGTCCGGGCCACCAGCTCATAATCCCACAGCGGCACGGCGTATTCGGCCGCCAGCTTGCGCACGATGTCGTTGTTCCCTTCCGTGCCGGCGCGCTGATCGGGCTTGGTGCTCAAGATCGGAATCACGCCGTGCTCGATCGCAAACTCCACCACTTTGCGCAAGCTCGTCTCATACAGCTTGGCCGCATTCGGATCGTTCACGCCAACGCGGATGATCAGCAGGCTGGGCCGGTGCAGGCGCAATTCACAGGCCAGCGGGCTTTCATTCGCTTCGCACACTTTTTTGTCGGCCCAGGTGGGATTGAGCAGCGTCCACGCATGCTGGCTGATGCGCGTCGCCGCGCTATCGCGCCCCCACGAACCGGCGTAGTAGTCGATGGCGAGCTGCAAATAGGCATAGCCGCCCAACCGATATTTCGTCGTATCAAATGCGCCCAGAAAATACGGCACTTCAATCGTGCTGTCGCCGGCCGTCGAGAAGGCGTGCGCGTTATTGCCCAGCGCCTGGCCCCGGGCAAAGATTACGCGGATATTCTGCCGCACCGTATCAGACATCACCAGGAACTGATCGATCGGCACGCCGTTGACGACGCCGGGCGTGACCGGAAAGGGCGTCGGTGTCATGGTGGGCGTACGCGTGGGGCGCGGCGTGGCGGTAGGTCGCGCAGCCGATCGAGCCACCGTGCCCGTCGGCGTGGCGGTCGGCGTGGCACGCTCGGTGCGGACGGCGCCCGATTCGTCGGGCGAAGCCGCCGCTGCGCGATCGATCGCGATCGCCGACAGGGCCAGCATTATCAGCACAGTCAGCATCAGACTCGACTGCGCGCGGGAGAAATGGCGTGACGGCATCAGGCTCATCCAGTCGAAGAAATTCGTATCGGGCTTTCAGCGCGGCCGCAGGGTGGGCGTGGGTGTTGGGAACGTAAACTTGATCTGCGGCGGCAGGCGGTCGAGCGGCTCCGCGTACAGCATCTGCCACAGATCCACGCCGCTCTTGGCGAACTCCCACTGCGCCAGGCGTTCCTGATCGGCGGACGGCGCGGCGCGCACTTCGTCCAGGTTGGCGATGCGGGCGAAGTCGATCTTGAAGGCCGTGGCATAATCGGTCGGCACCGGGATGACCACCGCCGCGCGCGCCGGGAAGGTCAGTTGTTTCCTTCGATCGTCCCACTGGCTGATGGTGATGGTGCCGCTCCGTTGATACTCGGCCACGTTGGCATTGCTGTGACACTGGCCGCACACCTGATTGAGGTCCTCACCTTTGAGGCTCTTAACGCTGTGATCGTGAAACGGCGCGATGACGGCAAAGGTGCTGGTTTGATCGCCGCGCGTATAGACCAGCGTCATCAGGTTGCCCACGGCGATTTTGCCGTTGCGCTTGACGAGAAACTTCCAGCCGTAGGTGCGATCATACGGGAAGCTCTCGGCGGCGCGGCCGCTGGAATCGGGCACGGCCAGATTCAGGTGGCAGTTGGTGCACGACACCACCGTCTGCACGTGGCAGGCGTCGCACTCCATATTCTGACCGTGCGTCAGGTGCGCGATGTTCTGCGGCAGGTCGGCGGGCTGATGACAGTCTTCGCACGTGACGCCGGGTGATTCCAGCATGGAATTGTACGGCTGGCCGTCGCCGTGCGTATCGTTTTGCGTGTGGCAGTTGGTGCACTGCAGGCCGCGGCCCACCGGCGGCAGACTGCGATGAACGTCGGTGATGGCCGGCTGGCCGTCATCAGTGGTGGCCCGTATTTCGTAGTCCTGCCGGGTATGGCAGGCCAGACAGCCCTGATCGCGGCCATCGTCGGGGAAGTAGGGCAGTTTCACCGGGCCTTGCGGGGGCGCTTTGGCATAGTCGCGATCGATGTGACACGACTCGCAGCGCGGCTGGCCCACCAGCCCGGGCGCGCGGTTGTACAGCGCGTGACAGCTGCGGCAGTCCAGTTGATCATACGCCAGTCCCGTCAGCTGCTCAAAGCCGCCCTGCGCCCGGCCGTAGAAATAGGCCATGCCGCGCGTGGTGGCGTGCAGCGATTGCGGGAAAATGGCGGCAACCTGCACTTCATCGTCAACCGGCGTGGCCGCGCGGATCACTTCCACGACGCGCGTCTGCTCGATGGGCGGCGCCGTCACGCGCACCTCGCGCGTCACCTCCACCGGCACTTCCACCGTGACCGCCTGCGGCGCGCAGCCCGCCACCAGCGCAGCCAGCACCATCAACGCGGCGTAGTTCAAGATCCGCTTCATGAGCAGTCGCTTTCTCAGGCCGGAATAGGCAAACGAACGCCGGACTCCTTTGAGGAAGAAGCCCGGCGATGATTATAGAGGCGCAGCGCGTTTAGCTCAAGTGCGGCAGAATCCGTTTGGCCAGATCGCCCTTGGGCTTGAAACCCACCACCCGTTCCACCGGCTGGCCGTCCTTGAACAAGATCAAGGTGGGAATGCTCATCACCCCGTAAGTCATGGCCGTGTTCGGGTTCTCGTCCACGTCCAGCTTCATCACCTTGAGTTTGCCTTCGTTTTCGCGCGCCAGTTCATCCACCACCGGGGCCACCCGCTTGCACGGCCCGCACCAGATGGCCCAGAAGTCCACCAGCGTCGGCGTCGACGACTTCAACACTTCCTGTTCAAACATCTCGTCCGTTACCACAGTTGGAGTACCCATTGCCTGATGATCCTTTCGACTAACATGCGTGGGGCTATTCTACCGCGTTCTGCCCGTCTTGTCATTCCGGTCCGCGCCATTAATGCATGCGCCGCCGCCACTCTTCTTTCAGCGACAGCTGGCTCAGGTCGCTGGAGGTCGTTTCCAGATAGTCGCGCAACAACCGCTGGAATTTGCTGGCTTCGTCGAGCATGGGAAAGTGACCGGAGTCGGCCAGCCCGATCGGGCGAATGTGCGCATCGAAGCGGCTCACGTCATCGGCCTGCAGCGGGCCGACGAACTGATCTTTTTCGCCATACACCATCAACAACGGGCGCGTGACCTGATCGAACACCTGCCGCAGATCGATGTTGATCAACGATCGGGCGCTGTTGGTCACCGCGGCCGGATCGGTCTTGGCCGCCTCCAGATCGACCTCGGCGTACTGCCCCACACTGCGCCGGCCCAGCAGCCGATCAAACAGCGAATTGCCGCCCGGCTGTGTCAGTCGTTTGTTCAGGGTGGCGCCGGACAACGGCGGGCTGACGGCCATCACGCGCTCAATCCGCTCCGGCCACAGTGCCGCGGCCAGCATCGCCACGGCCGCGCCCAGCGAATGTCCCACCAGCGACGCTTGTTGAATGCCCAGCTGCTCCATGAATTGATCGAGCTGCGCCACGTAGCCTTCCACCTGATAGCGCTGTGCGTTCCGATCGGAGTCGCCGAACCCCCACAGATCGAAGGCGTACGTGCGGAACCGATCGGACAGGTTGTCCATCGTGGGCATCCAATACCGCCATGACCCCAGCCAGCCGTGCAGAAAGATCAGCGGCCGGCCGCGACCCAGCGCCTCATAGTGAACTAATCCGCCGTCAATGATAATCGCGCTCACAACAAATCCAGCCTCAAATAAAGCCTCGCCGCCGGTTACCTGGACTGCGCCTGCCGTGCGGCCACCCGATCAAGCACGACCTTGACCTGCTTCACCAGTTCATCGGGCGCAAAGGGTTTCAAGATATACTCCTCGGCGCCTGCTTCCAGCCCGGTCTGAATCTCGCTCTCCTGTCCCTTGGCCGATAGAAACACCACGGGAATATGGCGCAGCTCGGGCATGGCCTTCAATGCGCGGCACGCCTCATAGCCCGTCATCTTGGGCATGCGTACATCCATCAAGATTAGATCGGGCTTCTCAAGAGGCGCGCGTTCCACCGCCTCGGCGCCGTTGGCGGTCTGCACCACTTCGAAACCGCCAAACTGCAGGCTGAACGCCACCAGTTCTCGAATATCACGTTCGTCTTCGGCTATCAGAATCTTGGTCATCTGGTCGGTCCCCTTCCCGGCCCGCTCATTGTTGCTGCGGCTCACCCGCGGCTGCCGATGCCCCCATCACGTGGCCGATCTCGGCCACCAGATCATCCACTGCAAACGGCTTGGTCAGGAAGCGCGATGCGCCCAACGACAGCACCCGCTGCTGCTTGACCTCCTCGTCAGTCAGACTGCCGGTAATCACCATCACCGGAATATCGGCCGTGTCGCGAGCGCTCTTCAGCCGCTGCAACACTTCATACCCGTCCATGCCCGGCAGCTTGAGATCGAGCAAGATCAAGTCTGGATTTTCCTGCCGCGCCAGAAACAGGGCGCGCTTGCCGCTGGCGGTCAGCACCACGCTGAAGCCGCGCGCTTCCAACGCCGCCTGCAGCAGATCGCGCGTGTCGCGATCGTCGTCCACCACCAGTACCTTGCCCGAACCGTGCAGCAGCCGGTTGATCGACGCCACCAGCCGCTGCGGCTCGATGGGCTTGGTCAGGTAATCCACCGCGCCCAGGCGGAAGCCGGCCTGCTCGTCGGGCAGCACCGACACGATCACGATCGGGATGCCGGCCGTGACCGGATCGATCTTGAGCTGCTGCAGCACTTCAAAACCGTCGGCATCGGGCAGGTAGATGTCCAGCGTAATCAGATCGGGCCGTTCGGCGCGGGCCTGATCAATGGCATCGTGGGCGCGGCTGGCCACACTGACTTCGTAGCCGCTGCCGATCAGGTGCCGACTGATCAACTCGGCGATGTCACGATCGTCTTCCACCACCAGGATGCGCATCTTGCCGTCATCGGTCGCCGGCCGCGCCGACGGCAGCCCTTTCGCCGGCTCCGGCGCGGCACGGCCCGCCAGCGCGGCATAATCTGCCGCGGCGTCCGCTTCAACCGCTCGGAGCGTGAATGAGAACGTGGTGCCCTTGCCAACCTCGCTCTCCAGCCAGATGCGGCCTTCGTGCATCTCGATCAGCGATCTCACGATGGCCAGGCCCAGCCCGGTGCCCGGAAATTCCTGCACGTTCGGATCGTCCACGCGGAAGAAGCGCTCAAACACTTTGGCCTGATTTTCCGGCGCAATGCCGATGCCGGTATCCGTCACATCGACCTGCACCGTCGAGTCCGCCACGCGCGCCTTCACGGTGATCGAACCGCCGTCGGGTGTGTATTGGTAGGCGTTGCTCACCAGGTTCGTCAGGATTTGAATGACGCGGTCGCGGTCGCCATACACACGCGGCAGCTCTTCTTCCGGCAGCGACAGGCGCAGCGTCAGGTGCTTCTCCTCGATGCGCCCGCGCAGCGACGTGGCCACCTGCTCGATGACCGATTCGATCGAGATGGGCCGGATGTCCAGCTTCACCCGCCCGCTTTCAATGCGGCTGATGTCCAGCAGATCGTTCACCAGGATCGAGAGCCGATCGGCGTTGGACTTGATCACGTTCAAGAAACGGCTCTGCGTCTCGCTGACCGGTCCAGCCGCGCCCAGCAGCATCAGATCGGCATAACCTTTGATGCTCGTCATCGGCGTGCGCAGCTCGTGGCTGACCGTACTCACAAAATCGGTCTTGGCGCGGTCGGCCTCCACCTCCCGCGTAATGTCGCGGAAGACGGACACGGAACCCAGGTATTCATCGCTCATGGTCACCGGCGCCACCGTCACATTCACATAGCGGCGCTCGCCTTTGAACTCGATGCGGTGCGACAGCACCGGCGCGCGGCGGCGCGCCTCGGGCGACGCGTGCCACTCGCGCAGCGAGTTCACCCACAACGGCCCCGCCGCCGCATACAGGCCCAGCATGTCGTCCAGCGTGCGGCCCAGCGCGTCATCACGCTTCACGCCCAGAATGCGCTCGGCGGCGACATTGAACAGGATCACCTGGCCCGTGCTGTCGGTCACCATCACGCCGTCCGCAATCGACTCCAGGATGGCCTGGCTCTTGGACGATTCGATCTGCTGGGCGCGCAGCATGCTGCCCAGCAGTTCCGCCTGCTCGCGAATGTACCGGTACAACTCCGCGTTGTTGATGGCCGTCGCCACCTGATTGGCCGCCGCCGCCACCAGCTTCAGATGCGTGTCGTTAAAGTAATCGGTGTCGGGATGCAGCATCATCAGCGCGCCCAACACATCTTCGCCGACTTGCAGCGGCGTCACCAGCGCCGATTGGAAGTCGCGCACGTTGTCACCCGTGACCACCCAGCGCGCATCCGCCCTCAAATCCGGCACAATCACGGCCTGGCGATTGCTCACCGCCCAACCCGAAAGACCCTCATCGCGCCGGAAAATCGAGGGCTTGCCGCCGGGCGGCAGCGCGCCGCCCGGCCCCAGCAGCGCCCGCATGATCAACCGGTCGGTCTGTTGATCCACCAGCATGATCGAACCATATGGCGCGCCCACCGCTTGCACCACCAGTTCCAGCGCCCGGTTCAGCACCCTATCGAGATCCAGGCTCGACGACAACTCCGAAGTGATGCGGAACAGCACCTCCACCCGGTCGCGCTCCAGCGTCAGATCTTTGTTGGCCTGCGCCAGCTCGCGGGTGCGTTCCGCCACCCGGCCTTCCAGTTCCTGCGTGAACTTCACCACCTGATCGTACAGGCGCGCATTGCTCATGGCCACGGCCGCCTGATTGACCAGCGTTTCCACCAGCTGCACTTCGCTATCGCCCAGCACCCGATCGAACCGGGCATCGCCCAGCCGCAGCAGCCCCAGCACTTCGTCGCGCGCCACAACGGGCACTTCCAGCACCCAGCGCAGGCCCACGGCTTGCAGGCGTTCCTTGAGCAGCGGATCAATGTCTTCGTCGTTGGCGCGCAGCGCAATGCTGCGCCGGTCGCGCAGATAGTGCGCCACCTTCAGATAGTCGGTCGGCGCAAACGCATTCGCCTCGATCGCCGCCAGATCAAGCCCTTCTGCATTGGGGCAATCCAGATGCACGGTCGCCAGCCGGTTCTGGGCGCGGTCGAATTCCTGGATCACCACAAACTGGGCATTGGTCGCGCGCTTGATCTGATTGGACAGGGCCTCCAGCACCTCGCGGTACTTCAGCGTGGCCGAAATGGCCAGGCCGGCCTCGTACAACAGCGACTGCTCTTTCAAGCGGCGCTGCGTTTCCTCATACAGGCGCGCGTTCTCGATAGCGACTGCCGCCTGGTTGGCAAAGGTCTGCAGCCGCTCGGCGTGGACGGGTGTAAAGAAATTGGGCGTGTCACTGTCAAGGTTGAAGAAGCCCACGACTTGCTCACGCAGACGGATGGGTGCGCTCAACAGCGATCGGACCCAGGCCGTCTCAGGCGTGTGCACCCAGCCGGGATACGTCCGCGTGTCGGCCACCACAAACGTGCGGCCCGAGTTCACCATCTGCCGCAGGTTGTCAACCTCATTTACGCGAAATTCCAGCGTGGGTAGCGCGGCCGCCAGCCCGGGACTGATGGCCTCGTAACCCTGGCTGCGCACCACGTGCGCCACAGCGTGCCCCTGCTCGGAATCAATCAACATGAGGTTGGCGGCGGTGTGAGGCACCACCTGACCCACCCGCAGCAACATCTGATCCAGCACCGCGTCAAAATCCAGAGTGCTGCTCAGCGCTGCCGAAATCTCGCGCAGGCTTTCGGCCAGCGCGTGCTGCTCGCGCTCCGCCTCAAATAGCCGCGCGTTCTCGATCGCCACCGCCGCCTGATCGGCCAGCGTGGACAGCACCACCAGATCGGTATTGGTAAAGCCGTTGGTCACGATCTTATCGACCGTCAACACCCCGATCAGATTGCCCGCCACCATCAGCGGTACCAGCAGCATCGAGCCGATGCCGCCGGTTGCGGCGTGCGGCACATAGAACGGGCTGGCCTGCACATCCGGCACAATCAGGCCGCGCGGATCGGCCACCACCACGCCCACCAATCCTTCGTTGGGCCCAAAGCGCATTTGCGCAATGGCGTCCAGGCGGTAGCCCGCCGTCTGGCGCGGCACAAACCGGCCGTCGGTCGGATCGGGCAAAAAGATCGTGGCATGCTCGGCGGTGGCCAGTTCGCGGGCCGCGTCCAGCACCGTGTTCAACAGCGACTTCAGATCCAGCTTGGCGCTGATGGATCGACCGACTTCGTTGAACAGCGTCAGATCATTCAGTCGCTGTTGCAAATCGGCAAACAGGCGGGAGTTTTCAATGGCAATGGCCGCCTGATTGGCAAACAGTTCCAGCGCTTCGATCGTGGCTCGATCGGGGATGCGACCGTTCTGCGGTTCATCCACCGACAGCAGACCCAGCACGCGGTCACCCGAACCGCGCAGCAGCGTCATCAGCATGTCGTCTGGGTGCCAGCGGCCGGGCGCACGCTGCTCGGTGCGGTCGGCCGTCGGCGACGAATACGTGTCCAGTTCCGCTGTAACCTGCTGCTCCTCCATCGGCACGTAGTAGCTCTGGCTGATGCGGAAGCGTTCCTGCAACACGCCGCTAATCTTCTCCCACGGCTGCGTGACGCGCCGCATCTCGTTGAAGACCGCCACCGGGATGCCGGCCGCCGCCACACGCCGCGCGCGCGGCGGTTCACCTTCCAGCAGGCTCAGTGACACCAGGTTGAAGCCCACCGTCTCTTGAATCGCGTGCGCCACTTCATCCAGCAGATCATCCAGGGGTTGATCGGTGCGGAACGCCTGCCCGATCCGGAACAGGTTGGTCAACTGCTCGGCCTTGCGGCGCAGCAGGTCGTTGCGGTCCTTCAGCTCGTCCAGCCGCTGCGCGTTGCCGATGGCAATGGCGGCCTGTTCGGCCAGCGCCTCCAGAAAACGCACGTGATCGTCGGTGAAGGCGGCGCTCTCCGGGCTTTCCAGGTTCAGCACGCCCACCACCGATTGCGCGTACCGGATAGGCACGGCGATTTCCGATTGAGTCGCGTCGAGCAGCGGCAGATAATCGGGATGGGTATGCACGTCGCCCACCACCACCGGTCGGCCGCTCACCGCCGCCCGACCGGTGATACCGGCCCCCGGCGACACTGGTTCGTCTTCCAGCTGCTGAACCTCGGCCGGGGTGTAGCCGCGCGCGGCGCGGACTTGCAGCTGCTGCGCATCCATCGCCAGCAAACTGATGAAGCCGTGCGTCGCACCTGTGATCTTCAACGCCTCGTCCAGCACCACCTCAAAGATGCGCCCCGGCTCCAGGGTGGCGTTTAGCTCGCGGCTGATGGCCGACAACGCCGTGAGCTCTTCCACCCGCTCGCCCAGGCGCACGTCCACCCGCTGATACAACCGCGCATTGGCCAGCGCGATGCCGGTCTGGTTGGCGATGGATTGCAGCACGTTCAGATCGTTTTGATCGTAGGCGTATTCATCGGTGAAGTGCTGCACGGCGATGACGCCCAGCACGCGCTCGCCGGTGATCATCGGCACACCCATCCACACCACGGCCGGCTGATCGTCGCCGACGATCTGCGTTTCGATTCCCAGCCGCCGGGCCTCGGCATCCACATCGCCGTGCAGCAGCAGGGCCTGACGGCGGCGCGCCACGTAGAACGTCACCGTGTTCTGGCCGCGCCGGCGGCGCTGATCGTCGGCCAGCGCAATCGGCGCACCGTCTTCGTAGATTCGCTCAAACGTCAGTTCGTCCAGGTCTTGATCGTACGAAGCGATGAACACGGTGCGCGCTTCCATGACCCGGTTGATCTGGTCGTACACCATGTCCAGCACTTCGGTTTCGTTCAGCGCGGCCGAGATGGCGCGCCCGATCTCGCCGAGTTGGCTCAGCTGCGACAGGCGGTGCTGGGTTTCTGCGTGCAGCCGCGCGTTCTCAATGGCATCGGCCAGCAGCGTCAGCACCGTGGCCAGCCGTTGTTCGTCGTCGTCGGTGAAAGGCCGCGCCGAGTGCTTGGCGATGTACACTTCGCCGATGGCCTGATTGCGGATGACGAGCGGCGCGGCCAGCAGGGCGCGCACCTGGAAGCGCTGCACAAACGGCTCGTACAGGCTGATGATGCGCTTATCGCTCAGCGCGTCGTCGGAGCGGAAGACGACGCGCGTGCGGAAGACGCTACCATCGAACCGCGGATCGCGTGTGTCGATGCGGAAATCATTGACCCGCTCCGGCAGGTCGCCAAACGAGGCCGCGGTCAGTGGCTCGAGGAATTGCGTATGCGCGTTGTAGAGCAGCGCCAGCCCCAGATCGGCCCGCATCAAGCCGCCGATCTCGGTCATCAGGCTATGCAGCATCTCGTCGGGCGACAGCGCCGAGGCAGCCACGGTGGAAATGCGGAAGAGCGCGGCTGATTCGTCCACGCGGCGGCGGGTCTCGGCATACAGCTGCGCGTTTTGAATGGCGACCGCCGCCTGCGCAGCGATGGTTTCCAGCGCTTCGATGTGGCTGGCAGTGAATGTGCCGCGTGTCAGCGCTGCCAGTTCCAGCGTGCCCACCAGGTTGTCGCCCGACAGCAGCGGCACACCCGCAATGGCTTGAATGGGGAACCGGTCAGGTGGCAAAACCGATCGGATGGGGCTGGCCGCCGTGTCTTCAATCAGCAGAGGGCGGCGTTCCCGCGCCAGCCAGCCAGTAATACCCTCATCCAGCTGATAGAGGCCGCCGGAAACTTCATTGTAAGCGGCAAATTTCGGATCGGACACTTTGCGCGCGCGGGTGCGCAGGACACGTTCGGCCTCATTCCACAGGTTGATCTCGGCCAGATCGTATGGGATGAGCGGCCGCAGCGCGGTGAGCATGTCGTCGAGCGTGGCATCCAGATCGAGCGATGAGCCGATGGTGCGGCTGATCTCTGCCACCACGCTCATTTCCTGTGCCCGCCGTCGCTCCACTTCGTACAGCTGCGCATTCTTGATGGCGGCGGCCGACTGATCGGCGAAGCTGGTGAGCAGCCGTTGATCGTCGCGATTGAAGGCCGGTGTCCCCGGCCGCGTGGAAGCCTGCAGCACGCCGACCACCGTGCGATCGACGACCAACGGCTGGTTCATTACGGCGGCCATGTCGGCGTCGTGCGGGCCTTTGGGCACGAAGCGCTGATCGGCCTGGGCATTGGCCAGGAACAGCGCTTTGTTCTCGCGCGCCACCCAGCCCACGATGCCTTCGCCCAGCTGGTATTCCACGGTCGGTTGGGGCACGCCTTGAAAGTCCCACCAGCCCCGCAGCACCAGCACCTGCCGTCGATCGTCGGCTACGAAGATCGCGCAGCGATCGGCGCCCACGGTCCCCGCTGATTCGCGCGCCAGGTTGCCCAGCACATTGTCCAGGTCCAACGAGGTGATGGCCTTGCCGGCCTGCAGCAGCGTGGACATTTCCTGCACGCGGCGCTGCGCGGTTTGATACTGGAATTCGCGTTCGCGCGCCACCGACGCCAAATTGCCTTGTGCTTCCTGCAGTCGGGCGGCCATGTCGTTGAATTCTTGCGCCAGGAATTCCAGTTCGTCGCCGGTTTGCACGCCGCTGATGCGCTGATTCAGATCGCCCGCGGCCAGGTGCGCTGCACCGCGCCGCAGCTGCGAAATGGGGCGCACCACCCGTCGGGAAATAAATAACCCCATGATCACGATCGACAGCAGCGAAATGAACACCAACACCGCGCCGGCCGCGATGTAGTTGTTGACCTGGGCAAACGCGTCAGCGGTGGGCTGCTCCACGATGACCAACCACCGGCCGGAGTTGACGCTGACGGGCAGGTAATAGGCCAGCGTCGATTCGCGCGCGGACAGCAGGCTGGTTTGATACTCGCGGGAGGTGCCGGACTCGACGCCTGACGCGATGGCTTCCAACACCACTTCGAGGTTGAGGACGTTTTGGGGCGCCGCGGCGTAATCCCGATAGACCACCAGTGTCCCACGGCCATCCACGACGTACCCGTAGCCGCGTTCGCCGACGCGCGCGTTGGCGACGCGTTCCCATAGCACGGTCAGATCGATCAGGGCGGTGACGGCGCCGGCCGGCGGTCCGCCCTGTGTGCGCACCGGCACCGCCAGCGTGACCACGGGGAAGCCGTTGGCCCGCCAGACTGGACCCAGCATCGTCTGGCCACCCAGGGCGGCGCGCAGCTCATTGCCGGTCAACGAATCGACCGATTGCGACGCGGCGAAATCCGGCCGCAGGACGCGCGCCCGATCTTCGCCATCAGCGGCGACGACGGCCAGTTCCAGGATGGCGGGGTCGCCCGCGCGGACGTTTTCCAGCACGCGCGCCAGCGCTGCGTTTGACTGCGAACCGGCCGCGGCAAAGTTGGCCACGCTGTTCACATCGCCGTTGATCCGGGTCAGAAAGCCGTCCACCTGGGCGGCAAGCCGCTGGGCCAGCTCGCGCTGGGCGAAGACGGTCTGGCGGCGCTGGGTGTCCACGCTGAAATAGACCAGCAGCACCACAATGCCTACCGACACCAACGCGCCCGCGATGAACGGCACCCAGAGGCGCACGCCCAGGCGGCCGAAGGCCCGTTGAAGTCGAGTAGGAGTTGCCTGTGCCACGATCGTGTTCAATCCATTCCGGCCGCGCCTGACTCAGTATATTTACTGAGACACGGCCAGCCGCTTGGCAAACTGAAACGCGCCGTCGCGCACGATGTTGCCGCTGACCAGCTGCAGCGTGGTGTCGCCGCGCGCGTCAAACGTAAACGTGCCGGTGGTGCCCTGGTACTCGCGCGGGGCGGCCAAGGCGGCCAGCACGCCGGCCCGATCGAGCGCCGGCGCCTGCTGCAGCGCCGCGATCAACGTTTGCGCAGCGTCAAAGCCCAACTGCGCGTAAGCTTCGGGCGGCTCGTTGTACTTTTCGCGATAGGCGGCCACAAATTTCCGGCCGAGATCTGTTTCGGTGTGATCGGGCGGCACGCCGACGAAGGTGGCGTACACGCCTTCGGCGGCCGGGCCGGCAATGTCGATCAATGTGGTGTCGAGGATGGCATCCGGCCCCATGAACGCCGCCTCGATGCCGAGCGCCCGCATCTGCTGCACCAGCAGCGCCGCGCCATTGGCCACGGTGCCGCCGAAATAAACGACATCGGGTTTGGCGCGCTTCACGGCTTCCAGCACCGCCCGAAAATCGGTGGATTTCTTGTCGATCGTCTGCCGGCCGAGTTCGGTCAGACCCAGTTGGACGGCATGTTGCGAAAACAGCGCCGCAATCCCCGCGCCATAGGCCTCACCGTCGTCCAGCACGTAGAAAGTGCGGAAGCCCAGCTCGCCAGCCCATTGCGCGGCAGCCGGGCCCTGCACATCGTCAGTGCCGCAGGTGCGAAAGAATGTCCGCCGCCCGGTGGGATAGAAAATGCCCGGCTGGCCCTGCGCAAAACCAGACTTGGTCAGGCCCGGCCAGGTGGTGCTGGGACTGATCTGCGCCAATCCGGCCTGGTTGGAGACGGGCAGGCTCACCTGGGCAGCGCCGGAATTCATCGGCCCCAGATAGGCCAGCGCCGTACTGTCGCTGACAGCCAGGTCCACGTTATTGCGTTCGACATCGGCCTGCCACTGGCCGTTTTCATCGCCGTCATCAAGAATGACGAGTTTGATCTCCGTGCTGCCGATCCGGCTCTCGATCTGATCGAAGGCCAGCTGAATGCCCTTGACAATGCTGCCGCCGATCTTGGGGCCGCGCATGGGGAAGCTGGCATAGACGCGCACCACGGCCGGCGGCGGCGCCTGACAGCCGCTCAGGCCAATCGCGGCCGCCACACTCACCGCCATCGCCAGCCAACCCCATCGAGACAACCACCCCAACTTCATGCCCTCTCCAGTCGCCGGCCGCGCAGCGCCTCACGCGCAAGTCAGCCGCCGCGCCTCCGCCGAGACTTCCGTAATTTCACGGATGTCGGTAAACTCCTGTGCGGAGGCCAGCACCACCCCCACGCACAACTTCATCAGCGGCGCCTGCCGTTCCGCGCCGCTGTCGTCTTTCAGGATAATGTAGCCCCGTTCGCGATCTTTGAAGGCGTAGTGGGCGCCGATGTCCTGCGTAAAGCGTTTGAGCGCCGCGTCAGCCATGGTCGCCGCCCGCTCCTCGGTGGTGATGACGATGAAATCGTCGCCGCCCACGTGGCCGATGAAGTCGTCGGGGCTGCCCAGTTTGTCGTCGATCTCGCCCAACATCAGCGCGGTATAGCGCAGCACTTCGTCACCAGCCACAAAGCCGTACACGTCGGTAAAGGCCTCGATGTGTTGAATGCCCGCGTATAGCAGCCCCCAGCCCTTGCGCCGCATCAGGCCGCGCAGTTGTTCTTCGATGAGTTTGCCGCTGGGCAGGCCGGTGGTGGGGTTGGTCAGACTCTCGCGCTCGGCGCGGCGCATGGCGCCCTGCACGCGCAGCCGCAGCTCTTCAATGTCGAACGGCTTGGTCACGTAATCGTCCGCGCCCAGCTCCAGCCCCGCGATGCGATCGCTGCGCTCGTCTTTCTGCGTCAAAAAGATGATGGGCACGTGGCTGGTGCGCAGTGTCTTGCGCAGCTGGGTGCAGACTTCGTAGCCGTCAATGTCGGGCAGCATGATGTCCAGCACAATGACGCTGGGCAGCTGCTTGCGCGTGCGATCCAGCGCCTCGCTGCCGCGCGCCGCCACCTGCACGTCGTAGCCCTGGGCGGTGAAATAAATCTTGAGCATGTTGGAGATGTCGTGATCATCTTCGACGACGAGGATGCGCCCTTTGTTCATTCTTCACCTCGCTAACGAGACGGCTTGAAAGACGGGTTGACGGCCGCGCTGTTGAAAGGCCTGCCGCTTGATGCGCTCAATCAGATCGTCGGGGACGGCGTGCTCAAATGAACGAAAACCGCCCAGTCTAAAACCATGCCGCAGAGCCAGCTGCCGGATCTCTTCCACCTGTTCGAGTGTGAGATCCTTGCCCAACGTGTAGCTCTCGTACCGGCGCTCCAGCGCCAGCGTCATGGTCTCGGCCATGCACGCATAGACCATGCGCGGCGGAAATCCAAAGTCAAAATGAAAATCTGGCTGGCCCGGCGCTTCCACCATGCCGCCCTCAAATACCAGCACGTCATTGCGCTGGCGGGCCACGCGCCCGCTCACATCGCGCGGCCGGGCCACATCACAGACCACCGCGCCCGGCTTCAGATGCTCCGGCTCGATGATGGCCTCGAGGGCCGATGTCACGGTGATGATCAGATCGGCTTCCCGCAAGGCCGCCAGCTCCGACGTGACGAAGACCTGTGCACCGGCCGCTTCGCAGCGCGACTGAACCTCTGCCAGCCGACCGGCCCGGCGGCCGATCAAGATCAGCTTCGGCACCCGGCGCGCCAGCAATTCGGCGCTCACCGCCCCGATCGAGCCGGTGGCACCCACGACGGCCGCCGTCGCCTTCGCCGGATCGATCTCCATCCGGCGCGCCGCTTCCCAGACTGCGTCCACCGCCATCGCCACTGTCAGGCTGTCACCCGTCGTCACCGGGCAGGCCACGCTGCGGCTGATGGTCAGGCCGCCATCGCCCACCACCGATGTGTACGCGCCCAACCCCACCAGACGCGCGCCCAGCCGCTGCGCATACCGGGCAGTGGCGATGATTTTGCGATACACCGTGCGCGGCGGCAGCGACATCATGCGTTGCGGCGTAAAGGGGCAGGCCACAAACCAACCTTCCACCTCATTGCCCGTGGCCGCCGACCGCACCCCCGTGATGTGCGATATGTACACCGGCGGAAAGTATCGCGAAAGAAAATTGATCGCCGCCACCGGCAGCACCCTGCCCAGCAGCGGAAACTTGCGCTGCACATCCCGCTTGGGATCAAGCGGATGAATAATGAAAGCGAAATTGTCCAAGCCCGTCCCTCATGCGCCCGCCGACAGCCCCGCTTACCGGCCGTTATGTGGATATTGCGGCGGATGCAGTTCTGTCCCGCGCGGCAGCGTGTGATGATCGCTGTCGGCATACGCCACATTGTGCGTGATGACTTTCTGCTGGCGCGAGCCGACCAAAATCACATCCGACTCGATGGTGCGCGCCGGAAAGATAATGAGGCCCGAACCCAGGCGGCAGTTGTGCCCCACACAGCCGCCGATGACGGGCAGGCCCAATTCCACCAGCTGATCACGCCACCAGGTCTTGATGGGGCGCGGCAGCAGATTGAAATCGGTAAAAGTGCTGCCGGCCCCGATAAAGGTGTCGCGCCCCACCACGCACATCTGCAGGCAGGTGTTCTGCGCCACCATCGAATTCTCCATGAGCGTGGTCATGAACAGCGACGCGCGAAACGGCAGAAAGCAGCCGTCGCCCACCACGCTCAACATCAGCTGGCAGCCCTGCGCCACCGACACGTTGTTGCCGATGACGCAGTTGTCGATCACGGCGCCCGGCCCGATGAAGACGTTGTTGCCAATGGTCGTGGGGCCGTGGATGACCGCCGTCGGATCGATCCGCACGTCTTTGCCGATTTTGACCAATGCGCGACTGGAAATGACTTTCTTGCGCTGAACAAACGCGCTCCACAGCAGGCGGAGCTTGGGCAACGTGCGCTCAATTTCCTTCTCGGCGCGCGCGCCCTCTGAAAAAACGCCAAACGTCGTATTGGCCAGAAACAGATGAATCCAGTGTTCGATGGACAGAAAGGCGCGGCGCGGCACCCAGTACGTCAGATCGCCCTGATTGGGGGCCATGTATTTGGGCACATTGTAATACCCGATCTCCTTCGCCAGCGTGTCCACCACCAGCGGGCGCGGATTGGGTTCCTTGCCGTGCGGAAAATACCACAGGTCGGCCACCAGCAGCTCGCCTTCGGTGAAGCCGCGCTCCAGGCGAATGCCGGTTTGCAGCGGCAGCGCGTGCGTCTTGATGGCCATATCGTTGGGTGAGAAGGCCACCCGGCAGGCCTTGCCCAGCGCCCGCGCGCGCTGCACAAAGTGATCAATAAACGACTGATCAAAAAACAGGTTATCGCGGTACACGATCGACTCGACGCGGTCGTTGGGCATCGCCTCAATCGAAGTGATTTCGCGCTCTTCGCGCGTGTACGGCGACAGCACGTCGCGCTGCAACAGCCACAGCGGCTTGTTGAGCACGCGCAGATCGCGCGCCGGCTCGTTGAACGGCGGCAGGCAGTGCGCGTCATGAATGATCAGGCGGCGCAAGGTGCGTTCTTTGTCGGTCATGGTTGCGGTGAAGCGCGGGCGGGAGGTTAACGAAGGGGGCAGTGAACTGACCGGTTATCGGTGTCGAGTGTCTTGTGATGTCTGGCGCGTCGTCTCTGCCTCCAACCCTCTTTGGCCCCGGCCTCCGTCCTTTAATCCAGCGGTCGTTTGTTGACTGTAATCAGGCAATACGGATCGCCTTTGGCGATGCACATGGTTTCTTCCACGTGAAAACTCTTGCCGCTGCTCACCCAGAACAGGCCTTCCTGCAGAATACCCACTGCCATATGACAGCACGGCTCATCGCTGCGACGCTCCCAGCAGACCGGGCAGCGATCGATAATCCACAGATATTGATCGGTTTCTTCGCCCAGCCGCACGATCTGATCGCTGAACTTGTTGAACGTTTCGGCAAAGACCTCAAACCCGACTTTTAACTTCATCCCCAGCGGCAGCAGCCGGAAGGCCAGGTCGGCGATGCCCAGCACCGGGCCAAACTCCTTGATGCCGTACTTGAAGCACGCCCGACCGGCCCGCAGCGCCAGGCCCCGCGCGCCGCGCGGCCCGTACATGTCTTCCAGCGCCTGCTGGATGGCGCCCACTTCTTCAAAGCTAAACTGTCGGTCGAAGTTGTTGGGCGGATAGCTGTTGACCAGGTTCTTGAGCCGTGCCAGGTTCAAAATGGCATTGACGCCGTTGCGGCCCATCACTTCCTCCATCGCCAACAGGATGATGCGCCCCATCTTGTTGGGATAGTAATAGAAGTGATTGCCGTTCGCCGGCCCCGTCAGCCCGGCCCCCATCGGCACGTCGTAGTTCATGTGAATACGCGCCCCCTAAGCAGCCAGAAACTGCCGGACCGTGCGGTTGAACTGCTCGGGTTCGTCCAGCATCGGAAAATGACGCGACCGGTTCAACACCACCGTTTGCGAGGCCGGCAGCGTACCGGACAAGATCTGAATCTGTTTCGGATCCACGATATTGTCGTGCGCGCCATACACCCCCAACACCGGCGCTGTCAGGCTGGTGAGGCGCGGGCTCAGGTCGGTGCGGCGCAAATCGCCGATGCTGCGAAAGAACGATTCCATGCTGGTCTTATCCACATCCTGCAACAGCATCTTGCGCACGCGCGTCGAATCGCCCATGGTGTTGATGCGGATCAGCGCCCGCACGATCAGGTGCGTGGCCGACGGCAGCCGTTGAGCCAGCTGCACCCAATTGAGCGACGCCAGCCGCAGGAAGAAGTTCAACGATCGGCCTTCGATCGGCGAACCGATCGCACCGACCCGGGTGACGCGCTGCGGATACTGCAGCGCAAAGGCCAGGGCCACCGTGCCGCCCATGGAGTGACCCAGCACCGGCGCGCGCTCGATGCCCAGGATCTCCATGAACTGATCGACCATCTGCACGTACGACTCGACTTTGAACGGCGGCGTGTTCTGCTTGCCCGATTCGCCAAAACCCCAGAAATCCAGCGCATACACCTTGTACCGGCCGTTTTCGGCCAGATCGATCATCACATCCTGCCAGACGCCCCAGGAGTTGATCCAGCCGTGTAATAGGATGACCGGCCGGCCGCGGCCGTATGCCTCATAATGTACGATGCCTTGCGAGGTGACGATCGAACTCATGGCGTCACGCCCCACCGCGCTCGCTCAGCCGGTTTCCGGCGAGCCGGCGCTCAATCGGGCATCTGCTCCATCGTTTCCAGAATGGAGTACAGCAGTTCCAGCAACACGTTCTTGACGGCTTCCTTGTCGCGGGCCACGCACGGCAGCACCTTGACACTGCCGTCGATCTTCAACGCGATGCGCAAATCGTCGGGATCCCAGGCGTCTTCGTGATCCTGCTTGTTGGCCGCGATCACGTAGGGCGTATCGGCGTAGCCGCGAAACGTGTCCAGAATGCCGCGCGCTTCGCGGAAGGTCTCGGGGCGCGAGCTGTCCACAATCACGATGAAGCCCAGCATGCCCTCGGACAGAATCTCCCACATGAAGTCAAAGCGCTTCTGTCCCGGCGTGCCAAACAGGTACAACACCAGTTCCTCATCCACCGTAATGCGGCCAAAATCCATGGCCACCGTGGTCTGATCTTTCTGCGCTCGTTCGGTGTCCAGGCTGATCTTGCGCTCGGTCGAAACCACATCGATCTCGCTGATGGTGCGGATGAATTCGGTTTTGCCCGCCGAGAACGGGCCGGTAATGACCATTTTGACGGTTTGCATACTCAACTCGCAATCATTCCAGGATAATGATCGGGCGGCCCACAGCTATAATTTACGAATCCGATCGATCAAGCGGGTCACCATCGAGCGCTTCTCTTCCTTCGTAAACGTCTGCACCGGCGCGGGCGGCTTAATCCCCGGCCCTGCGGCCGGCAGGCCGGCCGGCTGCATCAGTTCCACCAGCCCGGCCTGCAACATGCCATACACAATTTTGCGGATCTGAAACTCGCTCATGCCGTTGGCCTGCATAATCTGACGGATGGTGTTCTTGGGGTTGATGTACGACACCACCCGCCACTCGTCCACGCTCAGGTTCACGTTGCGCAGACGGGCATCAGGCCGATCGGTAAACCGCAGCGTGATGTCCAGATTGGGCAGCTCTTCCTGCAGCTTCTCCGATTCGCGCAGCCGCCGCGTCCCCTCCATGATGATGTTGTCAAGGTTGATCGGCGGATCAGCCATCAGGCGATCATCGGGCAGCACGTTCGGATCAAACCGAAAGACGCCGTCCACCACGGCAAACAGCCGCTCGACGACGTCCTTTACGTGATTGCTCACCAGCTGATCCAGGTCCATCTTGGTCAGCAGCCCGGCCTGCACCAGCATCGCGCCCAGCTCCCGATCGGACTTGTTCTCTGGAATTTGCTTGCCCTGCTCAGCCGTGATGCGCCCGGCCCGAACCAGCATGTTGACCAGCCGGCCGTCCGCGCCGCCGGTCGTGGCATACACCAGCTTGCCTTCACGGAATGACACGCGCGCCGCATTCAGCTTGCCGTCGATCGCCAGCGTACCCGTTTTGCGCGCCAGGTGAATTAAATTCAACAGCTGGGTAAAACTGAAATCGTGAAGATTACCCTTCAGTGCCATAACCGTCCGCCTTCAATAGCCTTCAGGATGCGAGGGAGTAGATGCGGGCGTAAACACAGACGAGCTAGATAGTCCGGCGCTCTAGCTGTCCGTTCAGACTCCCGAAGCAAGCATGACATCGATGCCTGCCTACCATAACGCGACGATTATACCGTCTCTCCAGAGACAAGTCAATTTGGCGCGTGCTTTTTCGCATGGTTTTGCCACTCCGATCGATCCTCCGGGCCCGCCGGCTATGCTATAATCGCGCCAGATTACCCTCGGCCCCGCGCCGCCCGTTGGAGAAACACATGCCCGATGTCATCAAATCGTCCCGCTGGTTGCTCGGCCTGCTGTTCATGACGCTGGCAGCTTGCTCGGCCGCTCCCGACCCGTCGCCGGTTCAGGTCACCGCGCCCACTCAGCGGCCCATCATCCGCCCCACGGTCACGCCCGCGGCCTCGCCGACGCTGGCGCCCAGCATCACGCCGGCTGTGCCACCCACCGCCACACCAGACGCCCGGCTCATCAGCACCTTCCCGCCCGACGTCAATCCGCTCACCGGCGAGCAGGTGGCCGATCCGGCCGTGCTCAACCGCCGGCCGCTCGCCATCAAAATCGAAAACGGCTGGGAGGCCGGAGTGCGGCCCCAATCGGGCGCCAGCCTGGCCGATTGGGTCATTGAGCACGAATCGGAAGGCGGCATCCCGCGCTGGACGGCGATCTTCTACACGCACACACCCGATCGGGTTGGCGGCGTCCGATCGTGCCGCATTATCGACACGGAACTGCCCGCCATTTTCAAATCGTTGCTGGCCTGCTCCGGCATGTCGGGCGGCACGCGCGAATTCTATATCAAGCCCAGCGACTTCAATCAGGAAAAGCGCTTCTTTTCGCCGGACTTTGGCGATTGGACGCCGATGTTCTATCGCATCGACAGCCGGGCCGTCCCTCATAACCTGTACGCCAATCCCGCCAAACTCTGGGAAGAGGCCGACAAGCGCGGCGCTGATACCAAACCCGACCTCAGCGGACTGACCTTTGCCGCTGAACCACTCTCGCCCGGCCGCACCACCAGCGAGATCAAGTTGAATTATGGCTCCGAAACCGAAACCTGGCGATACGATCCCGCCAACACGACATGCAGCTCGCTGTCCGGCTGCTGGCTGCGCTGGAGCGCCGGCACACCCCATATCGACGCCCTGAACAATCGGCAGTTGAACGCCGCCAATGTCATCATCATCTACGTCAACCACGTCGAAGACAAACGCTTCCTTGAAGAAGACTATCCGCAATACGGCATCCGCGTTTTTGGCATCCAGATTCAGCTCTGGAACAGCGGGCCGGTGCGCATCTTCCGCGACGGTCAGGAATTTGGCGGCCAGTGGCAGCGTTTTAATCGCGGCGATATGCTCACCTTCGTCGATCCCGACGGCCAACCGATTCCGCTGAAGCCGGGCAGCAGCTGGGTGGAGCTGGTGCGGCTGGACGCTCCCGTCGAAACCCTGCCCTGAACCGGCTGATGATAGTTTAACCCAAAGTCGCCGCCGCATGTATTGCGAAGGCGTTACAGCTTGGTTGCCTAATGATAAAAAAGCCTGCCAGACCCTATGAAGTCTGGCAGGCTTATCGGGCGCGGTCACGCCGCCCGAATTACGTCCCGACCGCCCATATAGGGCCGCAGCACCTCCGGCACGATGACGCTGCCATCGGCCTGCTGATAATTCTCCAACACCGCAATCATCACCCGCGGCAGCGCCAGCCCTGAGCCGTTCAACGTGTGGACGTATTCGGCCCTGGCCCCCTTTTCCCGCCTGAACTTGATGTTGGCCCGCCGGGCCTGAAAGTCCTTGAAGTTGCTGCACGACGACACTTCCAGCCACTCGTTGCAGCCCGGCGCCCACATTTCCACATCGTACTTGACGGCCGCCGTAAACGAGAGATCACCCGTCACCATCTGCACGATGCGATGCGGAATCTTCAGCAGCCGAGCGATCTCCTCGGCGTTATCGATCAGCTTCGCCAGCTCGTCCATGCTTGTCTCCGGCGTGCAGAACTTGACCATCTCCACCTTGTCAAACTGGTGGCCGCGCTTGATGCCGCGCGTGTCGCGCCCGGCCGACATCTGCTCGCGCCGGAAGCAGGCCGTGTAGGCGACGTGATTGATCGGAAGTTTGTCACCGTCCAGAATTTCGCCCGCGTACATGTTGGTCACGGGCACTTCGGCCGTTGGGATCATCCACAGGTCGTCCACCTGATCAAAGTATTGATTCTCGGCAAACTTGGGCAGCTGCCCGGTGCCGATGAGCGTCTCGCGCTTGACGAGGTACGGCGGATAGACCTCGGTGTACCCCTGGCGGATGTGCACGTCCAGCATGAAGCTAATCAGGGCGCGCTGCAGCTGCGCACCCGCCCCAATGAGCAGATAGAAGCGCGTGCCGCTGATCTTGACGCCGCGCTCAAAATCGATGATCCCCAGCGCCGGGCCCAGATCCCAGTGCGGCTTTGGCTCAAAGCCAAAGTGCTGTGCCGTTTTCGGCTCGCCTTCGACGCGCGTGACGATGTTCTCGGTGTCGTCTTTGCCCACCGGCACCGAGGGATCAGGCAGGTTGGGCACGCGCAGCATCAGGTCGTTGAGCTGCGTTTCGACCTCGCGCACCTGCGCGTCCAGTCCGTCGATGCGATCGCCCACCGCGCGCATTTCGGCTTTCTTTGCTTCGCGCTCAGCGGCATCTTTCATCTTGCCGATCTCTTTTGAGACGACGTTGCGCTGGTTCTTCAACTGCTCCACCTCTTGCAGCAGGGCGCGCCGCCGCCGGTCGAGATCGAGGATCGCGTCGATGGGCGCGTCGGCGTACAACTTTGCCATCGCGTCCTTGACTTCATCGGTATGTTCACGAATGTAATTCAGGTCTAACATTTTTCTCCTCACGTTGCTTGTCATTGCGAGCCGCGTAGCGGCGAAGCAATCTCGTTCTAAATGACTGGGGATTGCTTCGTCGGCCTACGGCCTCCTTGCAATGACGCTACCTTAGCAATTCTGCTTCTCGCATCAACTTCTCCAATTCCACGCGTTGATTCTCACCCAGCGGCAGCAGCGGCAGCCGCGGCCGGCCGCCGACGTAGCCCAGCCTGTCCAGCGCCGCCTTCAGGCCGGGCACGCCATACTGCGCCGTGACGGCGCGCGCCACCGGCAACAGGCGCAGGTGCAATTCGCCCGCTTCGGCGATGCGCCCCGCGTGGAACAGATCGAAGATCGCCACGCATTCGTTCGGCGCGGCGTTGGCCACGGCCAAGATTCCGCCCGCCGCGCCGAAGGTCAGGCCCGGCAGCATGGCACCGTAGTTGCCGCTGAAGACTCTGAAACGGCTTTCAGGGGCGCCCGATTTTCCGGCCAGCCGCACCGTCTCTGCCAGCTGATTGATGTCACCCGCACTATCTTTGATGCCGATGACGTTGGGATGCTGTGCGATCTCAGCCACGCAGCCGGGCGCGATGTTGAAGCCGGTGTTGGCCGGCACGTTGTAGATCATCACCGGAATCGGCGCTGCATCTGCCACGGCGTGATAGTGCGCGCGCAGCGCGTCGGCCGTCATGCTGTTCTTGTAGTAGAACGGCGTGATGATGAGCGCGGCCGCGCACCCCGCGTCGGCGGCGCGCCGGGTCATCTCGATGGTGGCCTGCGTCGAGAACTGCCCTGTGCCGCCAATGACGATCTTGCCCGGCGCCGCCGCCCGACAGACCGTGGCGTAAATCTGCGAAGCCTCTTCGGGCGTGACGTGCACGGCTTCGCTGTTGGAGCCGAGCGCCAGGTAGCCGGAGAGACCGGTCGGGTTGAGCTGCTCCACATTGGCGCGCAGCCCATCCAGATCGAGCGCGCCGTCTTCGGTGAAGGGAGTGGGCAGGGGTGGAAGTATTCCGCTGAGCATACCTCTCCTTATTTCCTGATCGGCTGTTTCCTCATCTCAAACAAAACGCCCCTCATCCCATTCTAGGACGAGGGGCCTCGTGGTGCCACCTAGATTCGCCGCGCCGCCGCGGCCTCATTCGTGCTCGTTAACGGGAGCGCCGCTCAACTCGAGAGGTGGATTTCGGCTCAGGCGTCTGCCGTCTCGCATCACCCGACGGTTTTCTGAAAGTCCGACTGAGCGTACTCTTCTCTGTCAGCGTTGATGGCGGGATTATACGCGCGGCATAGGCCGGTGTCAAGCCGCCGGCAGCCAGATGCGAAAGGTGCTGCCACGGCCACGCTCGCTGTCCACTTCGACGGTGCCGCCGTGCGATTCGATGATCTCTTTGACGATCGACAAGCCCAGTCCCGTGCCCGGAATGGTCGATTGGGCCACCTGCCGACCGCGATAGAACCGATCAAACAGATGCGGCAGTTCGTCGGCGGGAATGCCCAAACCGGTGTCGGCCACTTCGACACAGACGCGATCCTGCCGGGCATAGGTCCTGACCTGGATCGTGCCATGCGGAGTGTATTTGACGGCGTTGGAGACCAGGTTGGTGATGGCGCGCGTCAGCTGATCGGGGTGGGCGACGACCGACGGCAAATTATCGGCGATTTCGGATGCCAGCGTCAAGCCGGCCGCTTCCGCTGCGCCGCGTTCCATCGCGCTGACGTGCTCCACGATGGCGTTGATGTCCACCGGCGCTCGACGGCTGTCATCCCGATCGCGCTCCAAGCGCGACAGGTCCAGAATGTCTTCGATCAGATTACGCAGCCGCGCCATCTGGCTTTTCAGCTGCGTCACATAAAAGTCGCGCTTCTCCGGCTTGCCGTGATCCAGCAGGTCGATGTACAGCGACAGGCTGGTGACGGGAGTGCGCAGCTCGTGCGACACGTCGGACACGAATTTGCTCTTGAGCCGATCGAGCTCGGTAAGGCGTTCATTGGCCGCGGCCAGCTCGGCAGTGCGTCGCGCCACGCGCTCCTCCAGCTGAGCGTTAAGCTGGTGAATCCGGGCTTCCGCCCGCTTGCGATCGGTCACGTCCAGGGCCACCACCAGCGCCGCATTGACGCCGGCCAGGGTCATGGTGTGCGAAGTGATCTCCGCGTCGATGATGGTCCCGTCCTTCAGCCGGTGCCGCCACTCGCCGGAATGCTGCAAAGCGGGGCGTGGCCGGGCGACATCCGCCTGCAAGCGCGCCACGTCTTCGGGCGGACGAATGTCGGCAATGGTCATGCTCAAGAATTCAGCGCGCGAGTAGCCGTACTTGTCCACCGCGGCGTCGTTGACAGCCAGGAAGCGCAGGGTCTTGAGATCGTAGGCCCACATGGGATACGGGTTGCTCTCGAACAGATACCGATATTGCGCCTCGCTCTGGCGCAACTTTTCCTCCATTTGCATGCGCTCGGTGATGTCGCGGGCGATGCTCAAAATGACGGTTCGGCCCCCATAGGACACCAGACTGGAACTAACCTCAACCGGCAATCGCCGGCCATCCTTGGTCCGGTGCCAGGTTTCAAAAACCTGCGCCTTGTCTTGACGCATGCTGCTGGCCAGGTCTTGAATTTGTTCGGGGGCGAGCGCTGCATCGATATCGGAAATCTTCATCGACAACAGTTCCTCCCGGGTGTAGCCCAGAACCTGGGTGGCGGTTGTGTTGACATCCAGAATGGTTGTATCGAAATCGATGACACAGATGGTATCGTTCATGCCATTGATCAAGTCTCGATACTTCTTCTCGCTTTCCCGCAGTTTGTCTTCGGCCTGCTTGCGTTCGGTAATATCCTGGAAGGAACCGCGCAGCTTGACCACTCGGCCGTTTTCCAGGACCGGATGACCAATCGTGCGGACCCATTTGTGCCTGCCTGTGGCCGATACAATTTCCAGCTCCAGGTCATAGGAGGTGGCGTGTTCGATGGCGTCTTGCACGGCGGCGGCGATGCGCGCCCGCGATTCGCCGTAATAGAACGAGAGTCCCAGCTCTCGGTTGGGGCGCGTGACGGGATCCAAATCATGAATGCGCGCCACCTCGTCGGTCCAGTGCCCTTCGCCGGTGGCGACGTCCAGCTCCCAGCCGCCGATTTGGGCGGTGCGCCCCATTACATTCAGCAGCTCTTCGCGCTCGCGCAACTCTTGTTCCGCCTGCTGGCGCTCGGCCTCTCGCTGCAGAGAATCCAGCGCAAAGGAGATGTCCAGCCCCATCTCGGCCAGCAACTTCTGCTCTTCCTCCGCCTCGAAGAAATTAATGTCGGCGGCGTAGAGGTTCAACACGCCCACCACCTGCTGCTGCTGCCAGATGGGAATCGCGGCAGCAGCGTGATAGTTGTCACGAGCCGCCACTTCATGCCAGTGGGCCATGTTTGGGTCTTGCCGAAGGTTGGGGCTAAGAGCGACGCGCCCGGTGGTGAGGGCTGTGCCGATGAGGCCGGTGTTGAACGGCGCTTCTCTGGCATTGACGGTCTGGAATGGGGTTCGGGCCTGGTCTTTCCCTTGTTGGGCGACAACCGACACCTGTCCGCTGGCCGGGTTAAACAGGCCGATCCACGCCAGGCGGAATTCGCCATATTCAACTGCCACCTGGCAAATGGCGTCGAACAGTTCCTGCCGGTCTTTGACGCGCACGATGGTCTGGTTGACCTGGCTGAGCGTAGCGTACAGACGCGTCAGATACCTGATGCGCTGCTCGGCGCGGTGTCGTTCGGTGACAACTTCGGAAAACAGCAAGATGCCACCAATTTCGCCGGACGGCCCATGCCACGGATGAATCTCCCACCGCACCCAGTCCAACGTGCCGTCCGCCCGCGGGAAGGGGTCGTCTTCGGCGCGCTCAATCGCGCCCGCCAGACAACGCCGGTGAATGTCCCGCCAACGCTCGGGTATCTCCGGGAAGATGTCGTAATGGGCGCGGCCGACGAGGTCTTCGACCGGCAGACGATAGTCGCTGATGAAGCGGCGGCTGACGGCCAGATAGCGCAGGTCGCGATCGAACATGGCAATGGCCGCCGGCGCGTGCTCGATAAACAACCGCAGGCGCGCTTCGCTTTCGCGCAGGGCAGCCTCGGCCTGCCGGCGCTCGGTGACGTCCTGCATTGTGCTGATGGCGTAACGCTCTCCGCCAAACTCAAGCGGTGTGGTGTGAAGGGAAACAATCCGTACTTCACCGGACTTGGTGATAAGGCGCGCTTCATTGCCTTGCAGCGCGCCATACTTCTCGAAGCGTTCAATGGCTTGCGCCCGCTCCTGAGGTGGGGCCAGCCCCAGCTCGACCGCGGTCTTGCCCTGCATGGCCTGCCGCGTATAACCGACGAGCCGTTCACATGCTTCGTTGGCATCGACGATGACCACTTCGGGCAGTTTGAGGAGTACCGCCGGAATGGCTAATTTTTCGAACAAGCGCGAATATCTTTGCTCGCTTTCGCGCAGGGCGGCCTCGGCCTGCCGGCGCTCGGTGATGTCCTGCACGATGCCGAACAGCCGAATGATGTTGCCGTGAGCGTCGCGGGTGGCCTCGGCCGGTTCGGCATACACGGTGCGAAGCGATCCATCGGGCCAGACGACGCGATATTCCAGCGGGGCGGGCTGTGCGGCCTCGGCAACGGCGGCGTTGGCCCGCTTCACCTTCTCCCGGTCGTCGGGATGGATGGCGGTGCGGATGACTTCATCGAGGTCGCCGGTAAAGCCGATCGGGTTGACGCCGAAAATACGGTACATTTCATCCGACCAGCTGACCCGGTTCGATCGGACATCCCACGTCCAATGGCCCACGTGCGCCACCGCCTGCGATTTCTTGAGGCTGGCTTCGCTGGCCTGCAAACGCGCCAGCAGATCGAGTCGGCGATTGACCCGTTGCCAAGCCTCATGAACGGCGCTGATCAACAGACCCGTTATGATGAAGACGAGGGCGGAAGAGAAGGCGCCGGGAGCGTCCAGCCGAAAGGAGAATTCGAGCGGGATGAAAATATAGAGGCTCAGGGCCGCGGAGAGGAACGTGGCGACGAAACCGCCCCACCACCCGCCGAACCACGAACCGAAGAAGACAGCCGGGTAAAACAGGGCCCAGGCAAACGGCTTGAGATCGGGCCATAGCAGCCATTGCAGCCCGGCAGCGATGAAGGGCATGAGTACGGCGGCAGCCAGGCCGCGGCGGTCGATGATGGATCTGCCAGTCATACCGTTCCTTTCAGGCAGGAGTGTTAATGTGTGCGAGTCACGCCCCGGTTGAGGCCGATGCCTCGTCAGGCGACGGCGCAGCCCCAGACGCTGTGCCCCCGGATCGGACGAAGTATGGGTTGATGGCGGTTATCTGATCGGCCACCTTACGCAAGAACGGGGAGCCAAAAGACGGACATCGGGACGGTTGCCCTCCCGCTGCCTAAGGTGAATATAAGCCGATGATAGATCAAACGTAGCGCGAGGAAAACTGACAAATATCACGAAGTAGAACGGCAGATTCAGCACACCACATACCCGATTACGCTTAGTCCCCCGATGGGCTGCAGTTGCTATTTTAGAATAAATCGCCGGGCCGGGCAATCACCCTCGCCCGTTTCAAACACAACGCCCGCCGTCAGGAAAGTGCTCCCGACGGCGGGCCATTTACTCATCACTCGTCACTCATCACTCATTGTTTGTCCGTGCTGCGCAAATGCGGGTACAAGATCACCTCGCGGATCGTCGTCCGATTGGTCATCAGCATCGTCAGGCGATCGATGCCCATGCCAAAGCCGCCGTTGGGCGGCATGCCGTAGCGCATGGCGCGCAGGTAGTCTTCGTCCAGCGGATGCGCGTCGCCGGCTTCCACATCTTCGGTGCGATTCATCTCGATGAAGCGCTGTTCCTGATCCAACGGGTCGTTCAACTCAGAGAAGGCGTTGCCCATCTCCATGCCGGCGATGAAAAACTCAAAGCGCTCCACGTGTGTGTCGTCGCCGGGCTTGCGCTTGGCCAGCGGCGAGATGTCGCGCGGATAGTCGTAGATAAACGTCGGCTGAATTAGCTCCGGTTCCACGTAGTCGCCCAGCAGCCCATCGATCAGCTTGCCCCACGAGGCGTCTTCGGGCGCGTTGCCGCCGATCGAGCGGATCTTCTCGCGCAGGCTGTCGGCGTCGGGATAGTCGGCGTAATCGATGCCCGACCAGCGCTTGATCGCTTCACGCATGGTCAGGCGCTGCCAGCGGGTGCCGAACTCGATCTCGTGCTCGCCGTAGCGAATCCGGGTGGAGCCGGTGACGGCCTGGGCCACGTAGGCCAGCAGCTGTTCGGTGACGTCCATCACCTGGTTGTAGTCCCAGTACGCGGCGTAAAACTCCAGCTGCGTAAATTCGGGGTTGTGCTTAAACGACACGCCCTCGTTGCGGAAGTCGCGGCCGATTTCGTAGACGCGCTCATACATGCCCACCAGCAGGCGCTTGAGATACAGCTCAAACGAGATGCGCAGGTACAAATCCTGATTCAGTTGATTGTGATGCGTGATAAATGGCCGGGCCGCCGCGCCGCCGTACAGCGGCTGCAAGATCGGCGTCTCCACTTCGATGAAGCCCAGGTCGTCGAAGAAGCGCCGCACTGCGTTGACCACCCTGGTGCGCGTGCGAAACACCTCGCGCGTCTCCGGGTTGGCCAGCAGATCGGCGTAGCGCTGGCGCAGGCGCGTCTCCGTGTCCTTGAGACCGTGCCATTTTTCCGGCGGGGGCGTGATGGCTTTGGAGATCAATCGGAGGCTGGACAGCCGCAGGGTCGGCTCGCCCGTCTTGGTGCGAAACATGCGGCCGTTGGCCTGCACAAAGTCGCCCAGATCCAGGTCCTTCAAGAAGAGCTCGTAGGCTTCTTCGCCCACTTCCTCTTTCTTCAGATAGATTTGCAGGCGACTGGTGCCGTCTTCGATGTGGGCGAACGACGCCCGACCCATGGGGCGCACCAGCACCAGCCGACCGACCACGGCGGCCTCGACGGTTTCGTTGGCGGGTTCGGCGGCGTTGAACGCGTCGATGACCTGCCGATTGGTATGGGTGCGCTCCACGCGCGCCGGGTACGGATCGAGGCCGCGGGCGCGCACCCGCTCCAATTTCTTCAGGCGTTCCAGTTCCAGATCAGAGAATTCCATGATGTCCCTCGCGCGGTGCGTGCGTCAACAAAAAGTCCATGCGGGACGTTCGCATGGACTTGGTTTGAGTCAATTTGCCTTCAGTCAATAGCCGTGATGCGAAACGTCAACAGGCCCGCGGGCGCATTCACCTGCACGGTGTCACCCACCCGGCGGCCCATCAGCGCCTTGCCCAGCGGGCTTTCATTGCTGATCTTGCCCTGCGTGGGATCGGCCTCGGCCGCGCCCACCAGATGATAAACCTCCGGCGGATAGTCGCCTTCCACCACCGTGATCTTGGAGCCCAGCGTGACCTCGTCATTGGACTTGGTCGTGTCGTCGATGAGCACCGCGTTCTTCAGCATCACCTCCAGCGTCAGAATGCGGCCCTCCACAAACGCCTGCTCGTTCTTGGCGTCATCGTACTCGGCATTCTCGTCGATGTCGCCTTCCTCCATGGCTGCGTGCAGACGCTCGGCCACTTCCTGCCGCCGCACGGTTTGCAGGTAATGCAGTTCTTCTTCCAGCTTCTTCTGACCTTCTCGCGTGAGAAAGGTCGGTTGCTCGGCCATTGATTGACCTCCCGGTGACCGATCGGATGTGTAAAAAAATGCGCCATGCGCGCATTGGGCCTGACAAATACAAAGACTGAGTGGTTCCCCGCTCAGTCCCAGCCTGTCAAGCCGCGCAGATTATAGCGGATTTGCGGGGATTTGTAAAGTGCCTATAATCCGAGGTCGTGCCGATTTTGCTGATGGTGCTGGCCTATGGTCTGGGCGCTGTGCCCTTTGCCGTGCTGGTGGCGCGGGCGCGCGGGGTGGACATCCGTGCTGTCGGCTCGCGCAATCCGGGCGCGCACAACGTCATGACACAGGTCGGGCGCGGCTGGGGCTGGCTGGTGCTGGCGCTGGACTTTGCCAAAGGTGCGCTGCCCGTGCTGGCGGCGCAGCTGCTGGGCTATGCTGGCGGGGCCCAGTTGGCGACCGGCGCCGCCGCGATGCTGGGGCACATCACCTCGCCGTTGCTGGGCGGGCGCGGCGGCAAAGGCCAGGCGACCGGGCTGGGCATGCTCTCCGTCCTCAATCCGGTTGCGGCCGTCATCGGCCTGGCGCTGGCCCTGTTGATCCTGCAGCTCACCCGCATGGTGGTGCCCGCCATCGCGGCCGCGGCCGGCGTCATCTTGATCATTTCAGTCGTCCAGAGCCAGCCGCCCGCCGTCTCAGTCGCCCCGCTCATCGTCATCGGCCTGGGCCTCGTCGCCACCCTGCCTGAAGCGCGCCGGCAGATTCGCGCACACGGCGGACTTGGCGCGGCGCTTCGGGCGTGGCGCGGCGGGCGCGAACCATAGCGATCCACCTTCAGGAGACCACTCATGAAACTCGATCAACTGCCACGCTACTCGCTGGGCTTCTTCCCCACGCCGATTGAGCCTCTGCCCAATTTATCGGCCCGGCTGGGCGGCCCGCAGCTGTGGGTCAAGCGCGATGATCAGACCGGGCTGGCGACCGGCGGCAACAAGACGCGCAAGCTGGAGTATCTGGTGGCCGAGGCGCTGCGCCAGGGTTGCGATACGCTGCTCACCATCGGCGCGCCGCAGTCCAATCATGCGCGGCAGACTGCGGCCGCCGCGGCCAAAGCCGGGCTGAAGCGCGCGCTGGTGCTGCGCGGCAGCGCCCCGCACGAGCGCACCGGCAACATCCTTATCGACGATCTGATCGGCGCGGAGGTGTTCTGGGCTGGTGCCCGCGCCGACACGGCCGCGCTGTCCGAAGTGGCCGACGAATTGCGCGCACGCGGTCAGCGGCCCTATGTCATTCCATTGGGCGGCTCCAACCCGATCGGCGCGGTGGGCTACGTGACAGCCATGCTGGAATTGGCGCAGCAGGCGCGGGCGCTGAACGTCGAATTTGACGCGATCGTGTTTGCCACCAGTTCCGGCGGCACCCAGAGCGGACTGGTGGTGGGCGCCCGGCTCGCCAGCTACACCGGTCGGATTCTGGGCATCAGCGTGGATCACCCGGCCGATCGTTTAGTAGATGTACTAATCGATCTGGCGCAGGCGACGGCCAAGCATATCGATCGGCCCATGCTGTTTGAGCGCGACGATTTCGAAGTGAACGATCACTATCTGGGCGGCGGCTACGCGGTGATGGGCGAGCCTGAGCGTGAGGCGATTGCGCTGTGCGCCCAGACCGAAGGCCTGCTGGTCGATCCGGTGTACACGGGGCGCGCCCTGGCCGGTCTCATCGATCTGGTGCGGCGCGGCGAATTCAGGCGCGATCAGCAAGTGCTGTTCTGGCACACGGGCGGCACGCCGGCGCTGTTTGCTTACGCGGCGCAGCTGGCAAGCGCGGCCTGAGGGGGCCGAACATCAAAACAACAGAGGCGGCCAAGGTGGGGCCGCCTCTGTCGCTTGCCGTGTGTCTCAGGCTACGGGATGCACAACACCTGACCCGGGTAGATCAAGTTGACGTTCCAGATGTGGTTGGCCTGCGCGATAGCCCAGACGGTGGTCTGATAGCGCCACGCGATACCGTACAGCGTATCGCCCCAGCGCACGGTGTAGTAGGCGCGGCAGGTGGGCGGCTGCGGCGTGGGCGCCGGCGTGACGGTGGGCACGGGCGGCGGCGTGAACTGCGCGGTGCAGGTGGGACCCGCCGGGATGTTGTACCAGCGCGCATCCGGGATGGTCAACACCTGGCCCGGGTAAATGGCATACGGCCACCGAATGCCATTCTGCGCGGCGATGGCCCATGGCGATACCTGATACGCGCGGCCGATGCAATACAGCCATTCATTGTACTGCACAGTGTGATTGCCCAGCACCGGATAAGTTGGCGCGGCCATCTGCCCGGCGACGGCCGGCATTTGCTGCGGCTGGGTAAGCGGCTCGACCGGCATCGGCGGCACCGGCGTGGGCTGCGGATCCTGCGCGGCCGCCGGACTGACGAGCAGGCTGCTAAACAGCAGCACGGCGGCGATCAACAACAAACGCATAGCGGACTTCATGCAAGCCTCCTTGGATGTGTTGACGATATTGTAGTATCAAACGCCGGCAAAGGCCAAGTCGGGCGCCGCCCCGTTTAGGGGATGCACAGAGACTGACCCGGGTAAATGAGATTGACGTTCCAGATGTAGTTGACGCGCGCAATCGCCCAGACGGTGGTGCCATAGCGCGTGGCGATGCTGTACAGCGTATCACCCGGCCGCACGACGTACACGGCGCGGCAGCCCGGTGGCGGCACAATGGTCGGCGGCGGCGCGATCGTCGGCACCGGGCCGGGCGGCGTCACCGTGGGCGGCGTGGGCACCGGGAATTGCGGCTGGCAGATCGGCCCGGGCGGAATGTTGTACCACGGCGCGTTGGGAATGCGCAGCTGCTGATTGGGGAAGATGGTGTACGGCCACGGCACGGCATTGACCTGCGCGATGGACCACGGCGAGACTTTGTAAGCGCGGCCGATGCAGAACAGCGATTCACCATAGCGCACCACGTGCGTGCCCAGAATCGGATAGGGTCCGGGCGTAGCGACGGGGCCGGGCGTGGCGGTGGCACCCGGCGTGGCAGTGGCGCCCGGCGGCTGGGTGGGCTGGGCTGTAGGCTGCGCGGTTGGTTGCGGTGTGGTCGGGACACCGCCCACGTTCACGCTGCCGTTCGCCAACGAAGCCGGGATCGGCATGCCGTTCGGATCCGCCAGAATCACGCCGGTGGGCGCAGCCTGCGTGCCGCGAAAATCCACGGGCGATACGCCGTTGGCTTTGGCGCGGAAGGTGATGTTGAGCAGCGCACCGCTGCCATTGGCGGGCGGGCGGTTGATCTGGGCCACCGCGTAGTCGATGGTGCCGGCCGCGTTGTCAAACGTGTTCTGTGCCGTAAAGTCGGCTACCACGAAGCCGCCATTGCTGAGCTGCATCACCTCCAGCACGGCCGGGTTAAACGATAGATGCAGTTCCGCCGCGGTCAGATTGGCCACGTTGTCCACCTTAATCGCCACGTTGACCGTATCGTTCACCTGCGCCGTGGACGCGGCGGGATCGACTTTGACCACCGTGCCGCCCTGCGCGGCCACCGTGCCGACCAGTGCCAGCGCGGTCATCACGGCGATCACAAGTCCGATTCGAAGCCTCAATGTGTTGCGCGACATGGTAACCTCCGTTTGGGCAACAATTGCGGGGATTATACAATATCTGGAATGGCAAAGGCAAATGCCGGGCGAGCGACCATCCGAGGGGGTGCGTAGGGCCGATCGGCTGGCGGCGGCCCGAATGTGAACTGCCCCCACCCTCACGGGGAGGATAGGGGCAGTGATCAGTGACCGGGCATTACGTCAGCGGTCGTTAAGGCGTCCACGGCTGCGGGGCTACGGCGCCCCAGTTACCGGCCGCGATCGCCAGATCGCTGATGTTGATCAGACCATCATCGTTGACGTCAGCCGCTTCGTCCGCGCCGCTGCAGTTCACCGAAGCCGACTTCACGGCCACGCCCGTCTGACCAAATTTGCCGATGATCGTGCCGACGTCGAGAATGTTAATGGCGTTGTCGCCATTCACATCGCCGCCTCTCAGCCGCGCTGCGCCTATGTTGAGCGTAATGGAACTGCCGTCAACGATCACGCCTGCCCGCTCGGAAGCCAGATAACCCGGGTAAACAGCGCGGAAGGTGTATGTCCCGATCGGCAGATTGCCGATGCTGAAGTTGCCTGTGGCATCAGTATTGACCGGACCAAAAGATCCAACACCCGTGGCGGTAACGGCCGTGCACGCCCAATTGCCGCCGCCCGGATTGGGGTTGGCCGGAACACCTTGCCGTGTCACCACGCCGTTTGCCGAAGCGCGGAATTGAATCGTCACACACTGCTGGGCGGGCGGGGTGTGCTGAATCTGGAACCCATCCGCGTCCACCAGCACCGACTGCAAAACGCTAAAGCACGCCGTACCTTCGGCCAACCCCTGGAAATGGAAGCGGGCCGCCGCGCCGGTCTTGGTCGTCTGCGCAGGGCCGGCGACAACCAGATGGATGCACGGACTGGCTCCGCCCGGACAACTGGCGGCCGGCAGGATCTCATTGACACTGACATTGGACGATCCGAAGAAGTTCGGCAGCACTTCAGCCGCCACCGAGCCCGGTGAAGTGGGCGGCATCACCAACGCGGGGTTGTAACTCACGTAAACTTCAGCGCCCGTCATACCGGGCACAATGTTGGCAACCGCGAAGCCCATCTCAAACACCACCTCGCCGCCGACCAGCCCCGGATTAGGCACAGGCGCGGTAAAAGTGATAGCAGCCGAACGCGGGCCGCCGCCCGGCGTCGGTGTGGGCACCGGCGATTGATACACACGGGCAGACTCGACACCTTTGGCGCTGGCTGCCAGGACCGTCAGGCTCAACAGCAGGACAAGCGCAAGCATCAGGGCAATCAAGCGGCGGGTCTTCATGGTGCAGCTCCTTTGCAGACAGAGATTTCTACGATAGATTAAGAGTAGCACACAACTTGCCACAGGTGGGTTTCAATTGTGTTACCACTGAGTTAAGCCAAAAAAGCCCGACCTGTTCTGTTCAAGTCGGGCTGGCCGGTTTACGGCGTCAGCGTCAGGATACCTTCCGCGTTCGCCTTGATGTCCTTCTGGTCAAACCACATGGGCAGGTATTGGATGCTGCGCCACCGGTCGATGAAATCGTCGTAGTGCGGGCTGGTGGGCAGACCGCTCTGCCCCGTGGTGTGAATGAATTGCGAGGCGTTCAGGTCGCTCAGATCGACGATCTGCCGCAACGACGGCACAGTTCGCTCAGCGAAAATCTGGTTGAGTTTGCCCGGCGGGTTGTCGTAGGCCTTGCCGAAGTTGCTGCCCGTGCCTGTATTATTGACAGTGGCCGTGCCGCCATCCACTTCAAACGGGCCGCGATTGAAGATGAAGCCGACCGGGCTGCTGCCCAGCGCCTGGCTGCTGAAGGTGGCCGTGTGCAGCTTGCCCCACCGCCAATCCGACGGGTTGCCGCCCAGCTCGGCGGTCAGCATCCCCGCCGCGTCCGTGAGCGACTTCCGCAAAATGTCGTCGCGCGACTCTTTGGCCGGCGTCGTCGTGTCGTCCCACCACGGCGAATCGGGCCGGGCCAGCAGCGCGATCATGACCTGTCGATTCAGGTCGCCGCCGTTCACGTACTGGCGGGCCAGGTCGCCCAGCTCGTCGTCGAAGGTGTTGCGCAGCAGGTTGAGCCAGAACACTTCGTATGCGCCCGCGCCGACGCTGTCACGCTGCTCCACAAAGTCCCAACTCTTGATCGCATCCAGCACCTTCTGCGCGTCACCGATCACGCTGATCGAATCGAGATAGGGCACGATCTGCTCGGCCGACAGGTTCAGGCCGTCGCCCTGAATCGCCGCGATGTCGGTCGGGCTGAGCTTGTCCTTGGCTTCAATGAGATCGACGATGCGGCGCGCGCGCCAACCGCGATCCCAATCCAGCGAGATGAAATACTTGTAATCGGGGCCGACGACGGCGTTATTGGCCGTGGCGACATAGCCCTGCGCCGGATTGAAGGTGCGCGGCAGCTCGTCAAACGGGATGTAACCCGTCCATTCATACTCGCCCGTCCAGCCCGGCACCGGCAGCTGACCGTTGCCTTTGGCGCGGATGGGGATGCGGCCCGGCGTCTGATAGCCGATGTTGCCGTCCACGTCGGCGTACACAAAGTTCTGGCTGGGCGTGCCGTACACGCTGAGCGCCGCGCGGAAGTCGTCCCAGTTCTGGGCCAGATCGATGCCCAGGAAGGATTGAAGCGTTCGCTCGGCGCCGTTGATGGCCGTCCACTGCATCGCCACGCCGTACTGGCCCTGCCCCGTGCCCGCTGCGATCTCCGGATCGATGTCGCTCAGCAGCGGCCCGTGGCGCGTCTGCCGCACGTTCAGCGTGATGGTGGTGGTGTTGGTGGCTTCATCGTAGCGATGGGTCTCGTTGGGCGAGAGGACGTAATCGGCCGGGGGTTTGCCTTTAATCGTCCACGTCTCGGACACGAACGTGAGATCGAGCATTTGGCCTTTGTATTCATACTTATCGCCATCGATCTTCTCAAGATACAAATCCTGCACGTCCGGGCCGACGTTGGTCACGCCCCAGGCGATGCGGGCGTTGTGCCCGATGACGACGCCCGGCAGCCCGGGGAACGACGCGCCCACCACGTCGAAGCCGCACTCGGCGGTGACCGGCTGGCAGTGCAGGCTGTTGAAGTACCAGATCGACGGCATCTGAATGCCCAGATGCGGATCGTTGGCCAGCAACGGTTTGCCGGTGGTCGTGCGGCTGCCGCTGATGACCCAGTTGTTGGAGCCAATGTCTCGCCCCTTGACGCCGACCACTTCGTTGAAGCGCTGCAGCTGACTCAGACTGCCGGGCACTTGCTGCCAGTTGACTTCGGACGGCACGATGACGGGCATGGTGTTGTAATCGTAAGGCGGAAATAGATCGGCCAGCATGGCCGCGCCCTGCGTGTCGCCGAACTTGGCCAGCACGGCCGCGCGGAACTGCTCGCCGTCCCAGTTGCCGCTCAAGTTCCACGCCATCGCTTTGGCCCATTGCAGCGCGTCCACCGGCGTCCACGGCTGCGGTTTGAAGCCCACGCCCTGCCCGCCAAACGCGCCAATGATGGGGAATTCCAGTGGCGGATTATTGGCCTGCGTGGTCACATAGGCGTTGATGCCTTCGACGTAAGCCGAGAGGATCAGCTTCGCCTGATCGTCCAGCGCGTCGTAATCGGCCTGCGCCGCGCGCCGCCAGCCCAGGGTGCGGATGAACTTGTCCTGTTCCAGGTTGGCCGTGGTCGGGCTGAGCTCTGAGGTGAGGCCGGAGACCACGCGCCGCTGCAATTCCATTTGCCAGAGGCGATCTTGCGCGTGCACATAGCCCTGCGCAAAAAACAGATCGTGCACATTGGCCGCGTAGATGTGCGGAATGCCGTTCTTGTCGCGGATGACTGTCACCGGTGACTGCACACCAGACACCTGCCGCGTGCCGTCGGTCTGGGGAAACGCGCGCCGGGTCAGGTACACAAAAGCGCCGCCAGCGATTGCGGCGATGAGGATCACAAGCACCAGTACAAACGTCAGAATCCCACGAATCAGGCGCATCGGCTCTCCTCCGGGTCAAAAGTGGCTCCATTGTAAGTCAGTCATCAGGCACTGTCAAAGCCGCTGTGCAGCGCCTGCGGTATAATGCCGTCTGCCATTCACCGGACGATCGATCGTGACCCGAACCCCGCCATTTTCAGCCGCGCCCCTGATACGTCTTGCGCCGTATGCACTCATCACGGCCGGCCTGGCACTACGCCTTAACGCGCTGGGCTTTCAGAGTCTGTGGCGCGACGAAGTGGACGCCATCCGATTTGCGTTGGCCCCCCTGCCCGATCTCATCCAGACTTTCTCACAGCCCGGCTTCAACGGCCCGCTCTATTTTCTGCTGCTGCGCGGTTGGATCGGCGCGGCGGGGCAGAGCGAATACGCGCTCCGGTTCTTGTCGCTGATCTTCGGCGTCGTCGGCATTGCGTTGATCTACGTATTGGGCCGGCGGCTGTTCAACCGCCCGATCGGGCTGGTGGCGGCCCTGCTGCTCACCGTCTCGGCCTATCATGTGTGGTACAGCCAGGAAGTCAAAATGTACACGCTGATCACGGCCCTGGCGCTGGCCGCCCTCTACAGCCTGCGCCGCGCCGTGGAGGCCGGTCGCGCCCGCTGGTGGGCGGGCGTCATCGTCTGCACTTCGCTGGCGATGTACTCACATATCCTGGCCGCGCTGTTGATCCCGGTGGAAGTCGTCTTGTTCATCGTATGGTGGCCGCTCAGTCGCTCGCGCCTTAAGCCCGGCCTTATCACGCTGGCGGCGCTGACGCTGCCCTACCTGCCGCTGGCGGTCTGGCAGCTGCCGCTGATCTTCCAACCGGCCGAGACCGGCTTCGGACATTTCACCTTCGGCGATATGGCGTACATTTTGGGGATTGCCTACACACGCGGCATTCTGAACAGTCTGCCCGTCGCCGTCGTGAACCTGGCCGGCGCGCTGGCGGCCGCGCTGGCCGCATTCGGTTTGCTGGCCTACGCGCGACCGACGGCCGGTCGCCACATCACCACCAGCCTGTCGTTGTTGGTCTGGATCGCCGGGCCGCTCCTCGCCATCTTCATCGTGTCCCTCAATCGCCCGTTGTTCACTGATCGCTACTTAATCTGGATCATGCCGGCCTATTATCTGCTGATCGCGTGCGGCGTGGTTGTGCTCTGGCCGCTGGCAGACAATCGGCCGCGGTCGCCGGCCGCTCGGTCGGCCCGCCCTCGCCGCTCGATGTTCACCGCAGGCCTGGCGGCCGCCGCCGTCATCAGCGCGATGTTTCTGGTCGCCGTCAACACGGCCGGCATCCAAACGCAGGCGATCACGCCTTTTAAGGCCGACTTCCGATCGGCAGCCCGCTTCATCGAAGCCGCGCGCCAGCCCGATGAGCCGATCGTCTTTCAGATACCGTACATTCAATACACTTTCGATTACTACTTCAAGCAGCCATACCAGCCCATCGCCGGCCCGTTCACCGAGTACCGTAACGCGCAGGGCGGGTACCGCGACAGCGAGGCGGCCGTGTTCCAGCAGCTGGACGCCGTCTTTGCCAATCGCCGCAGCGTGTGGCTGGTCGCCTCGGAAGTGGCGATGTGGGACGGGCGCGATCTGCTGCGGCGCTGGCTCGACGCGCACGGCACGCGCACGCAGTACGCCCGCTTTCCGCAGGTGGAAGTCTCGCGCTATGAGTTGAAATGACGCGGGGAACAGGGATCAGCCAAAAGCAGCAGAGCGCGATCGGGGCAGAAGCCCGATCACGCTCTGCTGCGTCAACGCTCAGCCTTGCGTATTGCACACCGCTCAGTGTGCCGTGTTCGTTATTCCCCGTTCAGTCCTCTTCCACGCCGCGGCCCAGCTTGCGCGACTTCTGATAGGCCGCCCAGATGGCGCGCGACATCACCGTGCGCAGGCCGCCCTTCTCGATCTGATACAGGGCCTCGGCGCTGGTGCCGCCCGGCGAGGTGACCTGATTGCGCAGCGTCGCCAGATGCCGGCCCGCCTGCCGCGCATACTCCACGCTGCCGCGCACCGTCTGATACACCAGCTGCTCCGCCACGCGCCGGCTGAAGCCCATGTGCACGCCCGCATCCACCATCGCTTCCATAAAGATAAATACGTAGGCCGGGCCGGTGCCGCTGAGCGCGGTCGCCATGTCCAGGTAGCGCTCGTCGCTCACGTACACCTCTTCGCCAAACGAGCCGAACACGGCCTGCGCCTGGGCCCGATGCAGCTGACTCAGGGCTTCGGGGCAGGTCCACACCGTCATCCCCAGGCCGATCTGCGCGGGCGTGTTGGGCATGGCCCGCGCGATGGCGGCGTGCCGCAGCACCGCGGCGATGGCCTCGATGCGCGCGCCCGCCACAATGGAGAGCACCAGCGCGCCCGGCTCGATCTGGCCGGCCAGCTGCTCCATCACCCCGTGCAGCATCTGCGGCTTGACCGACAACACCACGATCTGCGCGCCGCCAATCGCCGCCAGATTGTCGGTGGTGGTGCGGATGCCGTAGCGGCCCTGTAATTCCGCGCCGCGCTCTTCGCGCGGGCCGCTGGCGGTGATGTTGAGCGCGGGCACGCCCGCCGACGTGATCAGGCCCTTGATCATCGCTTCCGCCATCGCGCCGGAACCGATAAAGGCGAAGGTTTGATCGTGAAGCATGGCGATCTCCTCGAAGAATGTCCGCCGGAGTATAACACAGTGACAAGTGTGGCGTGAAGGGTGATGAGTGACAACGCAGCGCGCGCTGCCGCCGATTGTCTCAGGCGGTCGGCAGCGTGCTATACTTCCGCCGGAGGTCAACATGTCGTTATTCTTCAAAGAGTTCGGCCGGGAAGATGCACCGACCATCGTGCTGCTGCACGGCGGCGGCGTGGCCGGCTGGATGTGGGAACCGCAGATCGCGCAGTTGAAGGATGAGTATCATTTACTGGTACCCGATCTGCCGGAGCACGGCCAGAGCGCCGACGTGAAACCGATGACGCTGCAAAATGCGGCGGCGCAGGTCGCCGACTTGATCCGCCGGCGCGCTCACGATGAGCGCGCTCACGATGAGCGCGCGCACGTCGTGGGCCTGTCGCTGGGGGCGCAGACCGTCATCGAGTTGCTGAGCCAGTCGCCGGAGCTGATCGATCACGCTGTGGCCAGCGGCCCGTTGATGCGCCCGCTGCCCGGCATCGGCGTGGCGAACCTCATGGCAAGGTTGTACTGGCCGTTTCGCAATATGACGTGGCTGGTCAGGTGGAATATGAAGAGTTTGGGCGTTCCCGCCGAATACTTTGAGGAGTTTCGCCGGGACACGGCGACGCTCACTCTGGACGGCTTTGTGCGCCTGACGCTGGCTAATGGCCGGAATCGCGTGCCGCCGAATTTGTCGGCCGTCGCCGCGCCGACGCTGTTGCTGGTGGGCGAAAAGGAATTGAAGATCATGCGCGAGTCGGTACACGATCTGCTGGCGGCCATGCCGGCGGCGCAAGGCTGCATCGTCACGGGCGCGATCCACAACTGGAGCCTGCAATTGCCCGATTTATTCACGGAAACCGTTCGGGCCTGGATCGCCGATCGGGATCTGCCGACTGCCCTGACGCGCCTTGGGTAAGGCGTGTTACTCATCACTCATCACTCGTCACTCATCACTTTTCAATCTTGACGGCCTGCGCTTCGAGTGTTACGATGGACGCGCTCAAGAGATCCAGGCGATCGCGGACGGACTTGATCCGCCCGAGGAAAGTCCGAACTCCACAGGGCACGCCGCCGGCTAACGGCCGGGCGCAGTGATGCGCGGAGCAGGGCCACAGAAACAGCCTGCCCTCACGGGCGATGGTGAAAAGGTGAGGTAAGAGCTCACCGGCGGCACAGCGATGTGTCCGGCCAGGCAACCCCCGGCGGGAGCAAGGTCAAGCAGCGAGCGCCATCTTCGGATGGACAGCGGCGGCTCGTCGCCTGTCTCGCGGGTAGACCGCTTGAGCCGGTGAGCAATCACCGGTCTAGAGAAATGATCGCCGCCCGATCGTGATCGGGAACAGAATTCGGCTTATCGATCTCTTGGGCGACCACTGCGTACGCGCCCCGCCACCGATCTCAGCATCGGCGGTGGGGCGCGGCGGTTTCAGGGTTGATTGGCCGGGCGTTCAGCCCGGCGGCGCCTCGACCGGCAAGCGCGCTGAATCCTTCAGCCGCGTGATGATCACCGCGCTCACGATCAACAGCCCGATCGCCAAAAGCAGCGACGGTGTGAAGGAGCCGTCACCGTTTTTTAGCGCCTCCATGATGTAGACAAAGATCACCGACGCCTGCCCGAACAACTGGATGAGCCCGTTGGATGTGCCCTCTGGCGTGGGGAACGTGATCTCGGCGGCGTACTGCATCCCGATCGGGCTGGTGCTGATCAAGAAAAAGCCCAGCCCGAACGCGGAAGCCAACAGCAACCAGTACGTCGTCGCAAACGTCAACCCGATCAAGCCCGGAATCGATAGCAAAATACCCAGCAGCAGGAACTTCTTGCGCTTGTGCTGCCTGTCCGAAAAGGGCGGAATGATCACCGCGCCGAACAGGCCGCCGACCAGCATCACCGCGCCCAACGTCCCCGCCTCCGTCGGCGTGAAGCCGCGCGGCCGAATGATGGGTTCCACCCACGTGTTGATGCCGTTGAACAATCCCAACCCGATGAACGACACCGCCAGATACATCAGAAAATCCCTAACCTTGAGCGCGTGCTTCAAGCCGTCGAGCATCAAGGCGCGCACGTCCTGGCCGGGCGGACAGGGCGGCGTAATCGGCTTTTCGCGCGCGAGGACGACGAAGAGGACCGCGGAAAAAGCGGCGAGTCCGCCGTAGATCAACTGCACGGTCGGGATCGACAGGCTCTCGATCAATATCGGCGTGAGCACCATGCCCAGCGCCGTGCCGACCAGATTCGCCAGCGTCACCAGGCCCACGGCAGTGGCGCGCTCCTCGATCGAGAACCACTGTGCCGGGACTTTCGTCCACGCGTTCAGCAAAAACGGCTGCGAGATCGCCAGCCCGATCGTGCTGATCAAGACCAGCGTGTAGTCCGCGCCCGCCAGCCCGCGCGCCACGCCGAAGACACCCATGATGATCGCGCCCAGGCTGACCGTCTTGCGAAAGCCATACGTGTCGATGGCCCACGACACCGGCAGCGAGAGCGGAATGAAGGCCAGCATGAACAACATCGCCAGCAGGCCGATGGCTTGATCGTCGGTGCGGTAGAACTGGGCAGCCGGGCCGGTGATGGGCGCGTAGGCGATCCACAATACCTGGATCGTCAGGTTGATGAACATGAAGACGCCCAGCACCACCCAGCGATAGCCGTAGACCTTAAAGCCTTTGTCGTTCATCATTTGCTCCAAAAGCGAGAGCGATGTACAAACATTCTTAACCACAGAGGACACGGAGGTCACTGAGAAAACCAGAGACTCTCCGTGATCTCGGTGACCTCCGTGGTTAGATCTTAGCCAGCAGAATTCAACTTCCGATACACACCCTTCATCTGCCGGTAAATCTCGACGAAGATGTCGTAACGATCATCATATACGGCGCGATGTCCCGGCGTGGGCTGATAAATGTACTTAAACTCAACCAGCTGCGGCACATCGCCAAACCCGATCGATCCCAACCCGACCCCGGCGATGAAGGCCGCGCCGCGCGCATTCGCTTGAATGGGATCCTGCACCTGCCGCACTTCCACGTTCATCACATCCGCGAAGATCTGGCACCATACGTCGGAACTGGCGCCGCCGCCCGCCAGGTTGAGGTGCGTCACCTTGCGGCCCATGAACTTCTCGACGGGCTGCAGCAGCCAGCGCGTGTTGAAGGCCACGCCTTCCAGAAAGGCGCGGATGATGTCTTCACGATTGTTGTTCAGCGAGATGTTGTACAACCCCGCGCGCAAATTGCGATCTTCCACCGGCGCGCGCTCGCCCCAGATCCACGGCGTATACAGCACGCCGTGGCTGCCCGCCGGCACCCGCGCCGCGATCTGATCCATGATCTTGAACACATCCGGCACGTTGGCTTCTTGCAGCAGTTCATCTTTGTGATACAACACGTTATCGCGCAGAAAATTGAGGTTGCCGCCGGCTGTGGCTTGCAGCGCCGTCAACAAATACCGATCAGGCACGGCGCACGGCACCGACGCCATGGACGAGGCAATATCCGTTTTCTTGAAAGGCACATGCGCGGCCAGCCACGACGACGTCCCGATGTAGACGTGCGGCATGAAGTCGGCGACTGCGCCCGAACCAACGGCGGCCGCTGTGTTATCGATCGCGCCGGCGACCACCTTCACGTCCGTTGATAAGCCCAGCGCTTCGGCGACCTCGGCCTTCACGCTGCCGAGCACGGTCGTGCACGACACGATCTCCGGGAATTTAGCCGCGTCGATGCCGCTGATCTCGATCAGTCCGTCGTCGTAGCGAATGTCGTTCGGGTTGCGATTGTCCGTTACCCACGACGTGAGGATCGAATCGAACGTCGCGGCGAAGCGGCCCGTGAGGCGCAGATTCAAATAATCGAGGACGTTGAGGAACTTGTAAGTGCGCGCGTACACATCGGGGAATTTCTCGCGCACCAGCAGCATGTGCGCCGCCGGGTCTTTGCCCGTCATCGACGGCATGCCGCCGGTCAATCGAATCCAGCGCAGCAGACGTGTGAGACTCGCGCCTTCGATGTTGATGAGACCACGCGAATTGCGCTGCAAATATGGCGCACCGCGCATGTCCATCCACAGGATGCAGTTCATCAGCGCGCGGCCATCGACATCGACAGGCACGGTGCCCTCGCCCTGCGTGGAGCAGCACACGGCTTTGATGGCATCGCGCGGCGCGAGGTTGCGCGCGATCAGACGCTGCGCCGCCAATAGGAACGCCTGCCACCACTCATCCGGCGATTGTTCCGCGCCGCCGTCGGGCGTGAGGTACAACCCGATCGGCTGCGACTCCCAACCCAGCACCTGCCCGTGCGTCGTAATCAACGCCACCTTCATGCCGGACGTGCCCAGATCGACGGCGAGAATGACGGGAGCGGCGGGTGCGGTCATACCATATGTCCTTGCTTCATCTGTTCGCTCATGTCATGCCCGCATGTTGTCAGCGGGCATCCAGACGTTGATCGGCAGTATACGCCAGTTAGACTGGTTGGATTCCCGCCTACGCGGGAATGACTTCGGTGCGCGTTACCTCACACCTTCCACGCTTGTCAGCACGTATTCAAACCGATTGAGCGCCTCGTCGATCACGTCGTCGGTGTCGGCCAGGCTGGTGTACATGCGGCTGCCCGCCAGCGTGATGATACCCTGTGACGTGTAGGCCGCGCCCATCTCTTCGATCATGTGTTTGCGCGGCTTGAGTTCGCGCAGGAGTTTGATCGGATGTTTCATGTCCAGCAGCATCACGCCCGACGTTTCCAGATGCACAATTGAGCCTTGATTATAAGCCACAAACGGCAGACGATATTTCTCGATGATCTGCTGCAAGCCTTTGGTCAGTCGATCGCCCGCGCGGCCCGCAATCACCGGCGCGTTGGTACGCTCCATTTCGAGCAGGGCGTGATAGCCCGCCACACACGACAGCGGATTGGCGCTCAACGTCCCGCCGATGTAGGCGCGTTCGCCCGTGCCGCCGATGCCGGCCGCGAAGCGCATGATCACGTCGCGCCGCCCGCCCACGCCGCCTGCCATGGGATAGCCGCCGGTTACGCACTTGCCAAAGATCGTCAGATCGGGTTTGACGTTGAAGTAACCCTGCGCGCCGCCCATGCCCAATCGAAAACCGGTGACCACTTCGTCAAAGATCAACAGCGCGCCGAACTCGTCGCACAATTCGCGCACGTGCCGATTGTAATCGAAGGGCACCGGGCGTGTGCCGCTCTCCGGCCCCACCGGCTCGACGATCACGGCGGCGGTTCCGCCTCGCAGCCGATTGACCTTCAACAGCCGGCGGAGCGCGTCGAGATCATTAGGGAACACTTCCTGCGTGTGGGCGCTCGATCCGCGCGGAATGCCTGTCGCTTCACGACGGCCCGTGCCCGGAATGTGCAGACCGTACACCATCTGATCGCTCCAGCCGTGATAGGCCCCGCCGACTTTGATCACATTCTGTTTGTGCGTGAACGCCCGCGCTGCGCGGATGGCGGCCATCACGCTCTCCGTGCCAGAGCCTAACATGCGGAACATCTCGATCGACGGCATGTAACTTTGAATGAGTTTCGCCAGTTTCAGTTCGTATTCATGAAAGAGGCCGGTGACGGGGCCGCAGTCTTGCAGCAGCTCAAAGACCTTCTCGCGTACCGGCGCGTAGTTGCTGCCCAGCACGGTCGGGCCGCCTGCCTGCAAAAAGTCGATGTAGCGGTTGCCATCGACGTCCCACAGATAGGCATCGTGCGCTTTCTCGATCGCCAGCGGGAACGGATGATTGAAGGCCAGGTTGTGCTGCACGCCGCCGGGAATGTATTGCTTCGCTTCGTCGGTCAGCGCCTTCGACTTGACGCATTTTGTGTCGAAGTAATTCAGGAACTGCTGCATCCGATCGCGCCGGATGGGCCGCACCTTCTGTTTCACTAATGCGGTCAGACGCGCCATGACTTCGTCATAGTTCGGGTATTCAGAGATGGCATAGGCCTGATCGGACATGAGGTTCTCCGGGAAATGTAATGCGTGATGCGTGAAACGTGATGCGTGAAACGTGAAACGTAAGGCGTGATGCGTGGATGCTCTTTTACGTTTTACGCTTTACTCATTACGCTCTATTCTCCGTTGGTGCTGATCTCGCCCCGCTCCGCCTTCTTCTGGTCTTTGCGCAGTTTGGCAAAGGCAATCTCGCGGATGGGCAGGGGAATCTTCGAGACGGTTCGTTCGGTACACAGCGCCAGCAGATAAGCCAGCGAGCACTTTTCCAGAATCTCCACGTTGTGCGCAGCGCGCTCCACATCGTGGCCGAAGCACAGCGCGCCGTGATTCTTCATGATGTAGGCGTTGTGATGATTCTGGATGTGCTTGACGATGACGTTCTTCAGGAAGCCGGTGCCTGACGGCGCATAGGGAATAATCTCGACGGATCGACCGAGAAAGCGCACCTGCTCATCGAACAGTGCGGGAATCGGCGCGTTGATCAAGGCGAGGGCGCTGGCATAGACTTGGTGCGTGTGGACAATCGCGTTCACATCGGGGCGCGCGTGATAAATGCCGGCGTGCATGCCGCTTTCCACCGACGGCTTGAGCTGACCTTCGAGGACGTTGAGATCAAAATTGAGGATGCAGACATCGTCCGGCTGCATCTTGAGGTAATCGAAGTTGGACGGGGTGATCGCAAAGACCGCCTGGCCTGTGATCCGCACGGACAGGTTGCCGCCGGTCGCCATGAGGTAACCTTTCTCCGTCAACTGCCGCGCCGTGGCGACGACCTGCTCTTTGAACGATTGATACTGACTCATGGATTTGCTCCGCGGAAGTGCTGGCGACTTAAAGTCGCGCCTGTTGAGCCTGCGGCTGATCGTCCACCTGCGTGGACGCGGCTACCTGCAAAGGCGCAACTTCGTCGGCGTAGGCCGACGATCGGCTTCAGCCCTTGAGGCGCGAATTCTATTCGCTGGCTGTACTCCGTAAAATTATCTTGACGCCGCCCGGATTCTATAGCATAATCTTTACAGTGTCAAGATTGATTAGCGAGGTCGCGCCATGCCGCGCAAGAAAGCCTACCATCACGGCGATTTGAAGAATGCCCTCATCGCAGCCGGGGCGGATATTCTGGCCAAGGACGGCGTCGGCGGGCTGAGCCTGCGCAAGGTGGCGCAGCAGGCGGGCGTCAGTCACACCGCGCCCTACGCGCACTTCGCCGACAAACAGGCCCTCATTGCCGCCATCTCCACCGACGGCTATCGGCGGTTGTACGAAGCGTTAGCCGCCACGACGCAGCAGTACGCGGACGATCCCGCGCGTCAACTTGTCGAAGGGGCGTGGGCCTACGTGCAATTTGCCGTAAACGACACTGATTACTTCAAGATCACCTTATCGGGCGCGATTGAGAAAGAGAAAGATTATCCGGCCTTCGTGGAGATCTCGCAGCGCAGCTTTGCGCTGCTCGTGCAGATCGTGGAAGCGTGCCAGCAGGCCAAAATCTTGAAGCGCGGCCCGTCGGATTTGATCGCCGTCGGGGTGTGGAGTTTAATCCACGGCTTTGTGTCATTGTTTTTGGAGGATCAGATTTCGCATACCGTGCTCGATCGTTACTCGTTGCGCGACATGCTGATTCTCACGCTGAATCAGATCACGCGGGTGGAACTCGATCCGGCGATGTTCCCCGATCAACCGTAACGCCCGGCGGCAAGTCGTGGCGACTCGCCGCCGGGCGCGGCTGGTCGGTTTCGCTTTAGCCCTGCGCGACGCCGGGTGCCTCCACGCCCGCCGTCACCATCAGCGAGCGGCGCGCGGGCTTCATCCCGAACAGGACGCGCAGCACATTCACGCGGCGAACGGCGAATTCGTACAGCGCCACGATGATGGCGAACGACGTCGGCGCGATGATCAACCACTTCACCAGATCGGGAATGGGCCACTGCACGACGAAGTAGCCGACGACGATCAACACCGTCTGGTGCAGAATGTAAAAGGGCAGCACTGCCTCGCTCGCATACTTCAGGAACGGCGTCGAGCGGGTGAAGTACTTCAGGCCGAAGCCCACGATCGCCAGCAGCCAGCTCCACGACAGGAGTGCATAAGCCGAGTTCACCACCACGTATTGCAGCGTGCCATAGGCTACGTCGCCCCACACCGCATACAACGCGATCAGCCCGGCCACCAGCGCCAGCCCCGCCGCCAGCGAAGCCGACCGCAACTGCAGAAGCCGCTGCTGCACACCCGCGTGCGAGATGATCACAAAGCCGTACACGAAGAAGACGAGGTAGATCAGCAGGCTCCAGCCGCCGAAGTCACCGCGGCCCGGGAACGTCTCAGGATCGAGTGTGCTTCTCAGCAGCGCCGGCAGCAGCCCCGGCAGATAGATCGTCGCGGGCTTCGCCAGGAAGTCGCCCGTCCGATCGAGCAAGCGCCGCCCGCCGCCGACCTTCAGCCAGCGGAAGAGCGGCAGCAGCGCCAGGCTGAAAACAAACAACACCAGCAGATACCACAGGTGCAGCCCCATCCACGCAAAGTTGCCGCCGAAGCCATACAGGCCGTCAAAATAATAAGGCAGAAAATCAAAGAACGTGCCGGTGAATTGATGATGGCTGATCCGTTCCAGATACACTTGCACGGCCACGTGCGTGAACGCGCCCACGGCCAGCGGCACAAACAGGCGCAGCACCTTGTCCTTGATAAATGTACCGCTGCCGCGCGTGCCCAGCGCGTAATAAACACTCGCGCCGGAGATCAGGAACATCAGCGGCATGAGCCAGCTGCCCATGAACGAGATCCAGATGTCCACGCCCAGATACGTCGTCGGGTTCTTCACGTGCCAGTCGCCCAGATCGAAGAAGCGGCAGGAGTGGAAGACGAACACGGCCAGGATGCCGAACACCCGCAGCCAGTCCAGATCAAAACGTCGAGTTGAAGTTGCCTGAGCGGTCATTGCTGGTTTCCTTTCGAGCGGCGATTGTCAATCCATTGCGAAAAATCGAGCTGGACGTAGGTGCTCTCATGAATGACGGGTAATCGCTTGCAGCAGACAACTGAGCGGCGCGCCTTTTTCGACGAAGTCATCGGCCCCGGCCTGTTCAGCCGCCTGCCGTGAGGCTTTATCCGTGTGAATCGTCAGGGCGATGACGCGGCACGCCGGCTGCCGGCCCTTGATCTGGCGGGTCGCTTCGCAGCCGTCCACGATCGGCATGTCCAGATCCATCAGGATGACATCGGGTTGCAGCGCCGCGGCCTGCGCGATCGCCGCTTCACCATCCGCCGCCTCGCCCGCAATCTCAATCTCCCCGATCAGCGGCAGTAGCGTGTGCAGGTCCTGCCGCACTTGCGGCTGGTCGTCGACAATCAACACGCGAATCGGCGGCATCGCGGTCCTCACGCTACAGCGCGCCGATCAGCGCAGCCGAGATCGAGGGCGCGGAAATCGATCTTGAGTTCCGAAATCAGATCCCCGGACATCTCGTCCGACGGGTCAACTTCGAATGGGTCGCGCAGGCGCACGGTCGACGTTTGTTCCGACAAGCGATCAACTCGGGGAGTGACAATCAAGGTGTTCACGGTTTTGTCCGGCTCGATGGCGTTCGTTTTGTCCTGTTGCGCCTTCACTATACGCCCCAATCAAGCCGGGCGCATCGGGCAACAGGCGGATTTGAACGGCGGCGGCGCGTCGAGCTCTCCGTCGTTCCGCAGGCTGAGCGGGCAGGCGGGAACTACGACCGGAGATGTAGGACTGCAGGCGGAGAGGGGCTCCTGGCCTGGCGAAGAATAGCGCCTGTTCGCCTATCATTCTTTGGGGCGCAGCTGCGTAATCAGCGAACGGAGTTGAGCGAGAGCGCTGCCGGTCAGCGTCTCCAATTGATCGAGGTACGGCCGCACCCGCGCCGGTTCCCGCGCCAGCACGGTCCGGGCCGCTTCCACGGTCAGAGTGATGCTGAAGATGATCTGGTTCACCGAATCGTGCAATTCGCGCGCCACCCGGTTGCGCTCGCGCACGGCCGACAGTTCTTCGGCCTGCGCTGCGTAAGCCTGCAGCTGCGCGTGAGCGGCCTGTAGATCGCGCAGAAGTGCGGCGCTTTCATTGCGCGCCGCTTCGGCCTGCCACGAGAGCTGACCGAATGAGATCACAAAGAGACTCAGCGCAATCAGATTGAACAGCACCGACAGACCGATGGCCGCGCCCATCGCCGCCATCAGGAACAGGCCCGCGATGACGATGAGCAGGCCGCACCAGACCAACGCGGCTCGGCGCGGAAAGTAGATGACGGCCTGGGTACCGAGGATCACGTAGAGGCTCCAGAGAAAATCGAACTCAGGGGCCATCTCGCCCAGCCACACCACCAGCGCTGTTTCCACGGCAAAATAGAACCAGCGATAGGCGGGCCAGCGACGCGACAACGGCGGCTCCGTGACGAACAGCAGCAGGAAGATCGCCAGCAGCACCAGGCCTTGCACAATCCCCCGCTGGCCGCCATAGGCCAGCACGGCCCGTACCGCGACGATGGCCAGCAGCGTATAATGCGAAGCCGTGATCACGCGCCAGCTCTGCGTGGACTGGCCGGGGAACTTGATCATGACGCCGTCACCTTAACGCACGTCCCCTGACCGGGCCGTGAATCGACCGTCAGCGTCCAGCCCAATTCGCGCGCGCGCTCGGCCATGCTGGCCAGTCCCATGTGGCCGCGCTGTGGCGCGAGGTCGCTCATGACAAATCCCGTGCCCCGATCGGTCACTTCCACCCGGGCGGGCTGCTGATTCAGGTCCAGCGTGATCGTGACCTCGCGCGTGCCGGCATGTTTGATCACGTTGTTGACCGCCTCCTGCACGATCCGATACAGACCCAGCGTTACCTCCTCCGGCCACTGAGCGTCACCCGACGCACCGTCCCCTTCCAGATGGGCGATCAAACCGTCACGCGCCTGTCGTTCCGCCAGAAATTCGCGCAGCGCCGCCGCCAGCCCCTTCTCGGCGATCGACGCCGGGCGCAGCTGCTTGACGATCGTCTGTATCTCACGCGAAGCATTGCGCGCCAACTCTGCCACCCGATCGAGCTGCGCGGCGACCCGGCCCACGTCTTTGTCGACCAGCACCCGCGCCGCCTGCACCGCCAGCGTCATGCTAAACACCGTCTGTGTCACCGAATCGTGCAGCTCGCGCGCGAGACGGCCGCGCTCCTGCATGACGGCCAGTTCCTCCAGCTGCGCGGCCTGATCCTGCAGCCGGCGGTGCGCGGCCTGCAGATCGGTCAGCAGGCGTTGATTCACTTGTCGGGCCGCTTCCGCCTGCTGCCGCACGTGCGCGATCTGACCGACGTAGAAACAGAGCGCGCCGTACAGGATCGTCATGGCCGCCCCGGTCGGCGGATCGATGGCGAAATACAGCTGTCCCCACACGCGCGGCCCCAGCGTGTACAGGACCAGCATCGTCAGCGCGCATATCGTAATCCACGTGAAGCCCACGCGCCGCCCGAACATTTCAACGGCCTGCCAGCTCAGGGGAATGAACAACAGCGGGAAGAAATCGTGGCGCAGCGGAATCAGCATCAGCGCCAGCACGAAGCTCGACTGCAGCCCGAGATAGATCGACGCGCGGGCGCGAACAGCCGTGAACCAATCGGAGCGGCGCTGACGCGCGAGCAGCAGCAGGCCATACGCGGCAAGCAGAAGCAAGACCCAGCCGCGCGATGAGCGGCCGCTGAACGTCGCCCAGGCGCGAATGGCCACCGAAACGAAAATAAGCAGCGTGCCCATCGGCTAAGCTTGACCGCCCAGCCCCCTCTTCATCGCGTAGATGGCCGCCTGCGTGCGATCTTCGCAGTGCAGCTTGCTCAGGATGTTGCTGACGTGCGTCTTCACCGTCTTGTCACTGATCGTCAGCTGCCGCGCGATCTCCTGATTGTTCAGCCCCTGCGCGATCAGCCGCAGTACTTCCAGTTCCCGCTCGGTCAAATCGGATTCAGGCGCCGGCGCGGCCGGCGGCGGCGCCGCCACCGCGGCCATCAATTTCTTCGCCACATCGGGGTGCAGCTGCGCCTTGCCGGCATACGCCTCGCGCACGGCCTGGATCAGATCGCGAGGCGGAATATCCTTGAGCAGGTAACCCTGCGCGCCGGCCCGGATCGCCGGGATGATCTGATCGTCTTCGCCGAAGCTGGTCAGGATGATGACGCGCGCTCGGGGGCAGGCGGCGATGAGGCGTGGGGTCGCCTCCACGCCGCCCATCTTCGGCATCATCAGATCGAGCAGCACGATGTCGGGCTGATAGCGCCTCGCCAGATCGATCGCTTCCAGGCCGTTGGCCGCCTCGCCGACGATGTCAATGTCGTCCTGCAATTCGAGAAACGTCCGCAAACCCTGCCGCACAACCGCGTGATCGTCGACGATCAGGACGGTGATGCGATGCGCCGGCGTGCGATTGATCTCCCCAGACTGCTGCGACGCGCCCATACTGCTCCTTTTGCCCTGAAGCCTGTGCCATCTTCAACGCCGCCCGGCCAGCGGTCTGCGAGTCCGCCCATTTCACCGGATAGAACAAAAAACGACTAACAACGTAAAAATTGAATATCTGTCGGTTTGTAAACTCTAACCTTAAAATTTCACCTGCCTAGTTTACATTTGTTGTCAAAGTGGTGTATACTACGCAGGCAGGTGGGTTAAAGTGGGGCAAAGTGGGAAGACTTGCGCCACTTTCATGTCAAAACGCCATTCCAGTGGGAGACTTTAGAACACATGTTCTTAGGCGAGTATGCCCACACCATCGACGATAAAGGACGGCTGACTCTGCCTGCCAAATATCGGGCGGAGCTGGCGGCGGGCGTAGTCGTCACGCGCGGCATCGACAAATGCCTCAGCGTGTATCCACTTACCGAATGGCAGCGCGTCAGCGAGCGTGTCAACAACCTGCCCATCACCGACGTGCAGGCGCGCGAATTCCGCCGCCTGCTTTTTGCCGGCGCCAACGACGCCGAGCTTGACAAACAGGGCCGCGTGCTGCTGCCCCAGTACTTGCGCGAATACGCCGGACTCGATGGCAATGTCATTGTCGCGGGTCTCAACACTCACCTGGAAATCTGGGCACCCGACGCATGGAACGCTATCCGCGCCAACTTCGATTCGGGCGTGACCGCCGAATACTGGGCACAGCTGGGCATCTAGTCCTGGATGTACGGCATGCGGTCTGGTCGCCGCATGCTTTTTTGTCCATGATGACTCAGCACGTTCCCGTCCTGCTGGATGAAGTTCTGAGCGGGCTGGCCGTCCGCGCCGGCGGCCGCTACATCGACGGCACCGTCGGCGGCGGCGGCCACAGCGAAGCCATTCTCAACGCCGCACCCTATGTGCAGCTGCTGGGCCTCGACGCCGATCCAGAAGCGATCAGCCGCGCCGCGCTCAGGTTAGCACCGTTCGGATCGCGCGTCAAGCTGGTCAACGCCAATTTCTCACAACTGGCCCGCGTGGCGCACGATAACGACTTCGAGCAGGTGGACGGCATCGTGCTGGATCTGGGTCTGTCATCCGATCAGCTGGACGACCCCGATCGGGGTTTTGGATTCATCGCCGGGGGGCCGTTGGATATGCGGTTCGATCCGGGCGCGGGCGAGTCGGCCGCCGATCTGGTCAACACCCTCGATCAGGACGAGCTGGCCGACGTCATCTATCGTTATGGCGAAGAGCCGGCCAGCCGCCGCATCGCGCGGGCCATCGTGGCCGCCCGACCGATCGTCACGGCCCAACAGCTGGCCGATGTGATCGAGCGGGCCGTCGGACGCGCGCCGCGCGGGCGCATTCATCCCGCCACGCTGACGTTCCAGGCGCTGCGGATCGCCGTCAACGATGAATTAGGGGCGCTCATGAGCGTGCTGCCGCAGGCGGTGGGGCTGCTGCGGCCCGGCGGTCGGCTGGCCGTCATCGCCTTTCACTCGCTGGAGGACCGCATCGTCAAGGAATATTTCCGGTCCGTGTCACGGGCGCGCGCGCCGCAGCCCGATGATCGGCCCGATCAGGTGATTCGTCCGCCGGTGCTGCGCGAGATCACGCGCAAGCCGCTGGTGCCCGGCGAGGCGGAAGTGGAGCGCAATCCGCGCGCCCGCAGCGCCAAACTGCGAATTGTGGAGAGGGTGTAGGCATGCCGCGCCCGTCGAAGAACCGCAACCCCAAATTGACCGAGTGGGTCAATCATGGCCTGCGGCCGGGCGCGTGGGCGGCAGGCCGTTCGGTGCAGATTGGCGTGCTGATCGGCATCGCGCTGGCGGTGGCCGCGCTGTATCTGCTGCAGTCCAGCGAGATCGTCACTGCGACGCGGCGCCTGCAGGCGCTGCGCAACGAGCTGACCGCGCAGCAGCTGGAGAACGCCGGGCTGGCTGCGACCATCAGCCGCGAAGGCTCCATCGAGCAGCTGCGTCAGCGCGCGGCCAAATTGGGCTTTAAACCAGCCGGCGAGGTGGTGTACTTGCCGGTGGATCATCTGCCGCTGGATGACGTGCCGACGATTCGATCGCTGTACCTGCGCTGACGCGCCGGCCGGACAACTGTCATGACGCATTCTCGAGGGCGACTGATCTTTATCATCGCGACGCTGATCGGCTTGACGCTGCTGGTCGTCGTGCAGCTGGTGCGCTACCAGCTGGTGCTGCATCAGCCGGCCGACAGCGGCCGGCTGACGCCCGTTCAATCGGTGCCGGCGCAGCGCGGTTGGATTTACGACCGCAACGGTTACGTGTTGGCCGGCAGCGAGCCGCGCTACGCCGTGTTCATTGATAAGAGCAGCGCCAATTTGCAGACGCCGGCGCGTGATCTGCCGCCGATGATCGGCCTGACGCCGGAGAAATACTGGGAACTGGTCAATACCAAGGATCTGGTCGAAGTGCCGCTGGCCCGCGATCTGCCGCCCGAAGTCATCACGCGGATCCGCGACAAGAACTTCAGGGGCGTGCTGACCCGCGCTTACTGGAAGCGCACGTACCCCGAAGGCTCGCTGGCCGCGCACGTGCTGGGCTTTGTCAACGATGAGCGCACCGGCTTTTACGGACTGGAAGGGCAATACAACGATCTGCTGAACGGTACGACGATCTCGACGACAGAGGTGTCGCAGGTCAGGCCGGGGGCCGATCTGGTGCTGACGATCGATCGGACGGTGCAGGGTGTCGCCGAGGAAGAACTGGCGCGCGGCCTGCAAGACACCGGGGCGGAATCCGGCACGATCATCGTGATGCAGCCGAAAACGGGCGAAATTCTGGCGCTGGCTGTGGCGCCGGGTTTTGATCCCAACACGTATCAGAGCCTGATCACGAAGGAGCCGAAGCGCTTTATCGATCAGGCGGTCAGCGATCAGTATGAGCCGGGTTCGACCTTCAAGATATTTACGCTGGCCGCGGCGCTGGATCAGGGGCTGGTGACGCCGCAATCGACGTACAACGACACCGCCTATATCGAGATCGGCGGACAGCTGATCTTCAACTGGGATCGCGCGGCGCACGGCACGGTGGACATGGTGGAAATGATGGCGCGCTCGCTGAACGTGGGCGCGGCCACGCTGGCGATGCAGATGGGCCAGCAGAACTTTTATCGTTATCTGCGTGCCTTTGGCATCGGCCGGCGCACCGGCATCGATCTGCAGAACGAAGCGCCGGGCATGCTGCGGACTCGCGACGACAATCCGGGCACAGTGGATGGTCAACCCGGCTGGTCTGAGGGCGATCTGGGCACCAATGCCTTTGGCCAGGGCGTGTCCAGCACGCCGATCCAGATGATTACGGCGGTGGCGGCCGTGGCGAATGACGGCCTGATGGTTCAGCCGCACGTCGTCAAAGAGATCATCGGGACAGATCGGACGATCGAGGCCAGGGTGGTGCCCATCGGGCGGCCGATTAAGGCGGAAACGGCGCGCACGTTGACGAACATTCTGGTGCAGGTCGTCGATCGCGAAGTGCCGTTTGCGCAGGTGAAAGGCTATCGCATTGCGGGCAAAACCGGCACGGCGCAGATTCCGGTGCCGGGCGGCTATGACGAAGAGAAGACCATCGCGTCATTCATCGGTTATGGCCCGGCCGATAATCCGCAGTTGATCATCCTGGTGAAGCTGGACAAGCCCAGCAGCTCGCCGTGGGGGTCGGAGACGGCCGCGCCCGTGTTTCAGCGCGTGGCGACGCGCCTGTTTGCGCTGCTGGACATCAAGCCGGACGATGTGCAGCTGGCGGCCGGCCGCGGCCAATGAGCGCTATGCGTCGCGTTTGAAGAGCGAGTTGACATGCTGACGCTGCCAGATGTCGTGGAAGGTCTGATGGGACAGCGCCCGGCCGCCACCGGGCAGCCGATCCGGCGCTTCGTCATCGATTCGCGCCAGGCCGGGCCGGGCGATCTGTTTGTGGCGTTTGCGGGCGAGAAGACCGACGGGCACTTCTACGTGTCCGAGGCGTTTGCGCGCGGCGCGGTGGCGGCGCTGGTGGAAAAGGATGTGCCCATCGCCGCCACGCACATCAACCTGCGGCCGGATGCCACACTGCCCGGCATCCGATCGATGCCGCTGCCGGTGCTGCTGCGCGTTGAAAACACTCAGCGGGCGCTGCAACAGCTGGCCAAATGGTGGCGCAGTCGATTTAAGAACCTGCGGGCGATCGGCATCACGGGCAGCGTGGGCAAGTCCAGCACCAAAGAGCTGGTGGCCACGGTTTTGCAGCGCCAGTTTACGGTGCTCAAAAGCGAAGGCAACCTTAACAACGAAATCGGCCTGCCGCTGACGCTGCTGCAGCTGGACGAGACGCACCAGCGCGCCGTGCTGGAAATGGGCATGTACGCCAAAGGTGAAATTACGCAATATTGCGAGTGGGCCCGGCCGGTGGTGGGCGTGGTGACGATCGTCGCGCCCGTTCACCTGGAGCGGCTCGGTTCGCTGGAGGCGATTGCCGAAGCGAAGTCGGAGCTGCCGCGCGCGCTGCCCGCCGACGGCGTGGCCATCTTGAACTACGACGACGCACGGGTGCGGGCGATGGCGGCGCTGACGCAGGCCCGCGTGCTGACCTACGGGCTTGATCCGCAAGCCGATCTGTGGGCCGATGATATTAGCGGCGAAGGGTTGGAGGGGATTCGCTTTGTGCTGCATCACCGCGGCGAGGCGCTGCATGTGCAGGTGCCGCTGCTGGGTCGGCACAGTGTGCACACCTCGCTGCGCGCCGCGGCCGTGGGCCTGGCCGAGGGCATGACCTGGGATGCGATTCTGGAGGGCTTGCAAGATCGGCGCGCCGCGCTGCGTCTGGTCGCCGTCCCGGGGCCGCGCGGCTCCACCATTTTGGATGACACGTATAATGCCAGCCCGGCGTCGGTGATTGCGGCGTTGAACCTGCTCAGCGAGCTGGCCGGCCGCAAGATCGCCGTGCTGGGCGATATGCTGGAGTTGGGCGATTACGAAGACGAAGGCCATCGCATGGTGGGCCTGCGCGCTTTGGACGTGGCTGATGTGCTGGTCACCGTGGGCACGTTGGGCCGCACCATTGCGATCGAGGCGATCCAGAACGGCATGCCGCGCGACCGCGTCATCATGTGCGAAGACAACGCGGAGGCCATCGCCCAACTCGATCGGCTGCTGCAGCCCAACGATCTGATTCTGGTCAAAGGCTCGCGCAGCCTGCACATGGAAGACATCGTCAATGCCTTCGCGCGCGGCTAATGAGTCGCAGTAGGGTGATGACCGGCGGGAGGCTGAAGAGGACACGATTTGGCTGCTTCACTGTTTCTGGGCGGACTGGCGTTTCTGCTGGCCGTGGTCTGGGGCGGGCCGCTGATCCGCGTGTTGCGGGCCAGGCGCATCGGCAAGCAGATTCGCATTGAAGGGCCGCAGACTCATCAGGTCAAGATGGGCACGCCCACCATGGGCGGGCTGATGATTGTGGTGCCGGTGGTGGTGATCACCGGCGTGATCACGCTCATCAACCTCATTGTGGAAATGAACGAAGGCCGGCCCATCGCCAACATCGGCCAGCAAGTGCTGGTGCCGGTGGGGACGTTGATCGCCTTTGCCATCCTGGGCGCGGTGGACGATCTGCAGAACGTGCGCGGCCAGCGCGTGCGGGGTGAAGGCATGCGGCCGCGCACCAAGTGGCTGATTCAGGTGGCGCTGGCGGCCGTCATCGCGATGGTGCTGCACTTCGGGCCGTCGCAGCTGCGCAGCGTGGCGATTCCGGGCGTGGCGGATCGGATTGACATCGGCCTGTTGTGGCTCCCCATCGCCACCTTCTGGATCGTCGGGTTCAGCAACGCGGTGAACCTGACCGACGGGCTGGACGGGCTGGCCGGCATCATCACGGCCACGGCGTTTATGGCGTACGGCATCATCGCTTATTTGCAGTCATTTGCGGGCCGGCCGCCCGGCTCGTTTGTGGAAGTATCGAACCTGGTGCCCTTCTCGCTGATCATTGTGGGCGCCATCCTGGCGTTTCTGTGGTTTAACGCGCATCCCGCGCAGCTCTTCATGGGCGACACGGGGGCGTTGGCGCTGGGCGCCACGCTGGCCGTGGTGGCGCTGATGACGGGTCAATGGCTGCTGCTGCCGGTGATCGCGCTGGTGCCCGTGGCCGAGACGTTGTCGGTGATATTGCAGGTGGCTTACTTCAAAGCGACCAAAGGCAAGCGGCTGTTCAAGATGTCGCCGCTGCACCATCATTTTGAGCTGCTGGGCTGGAGTGAGACGCAGGTGGTGCAGCGCTTCTGGCTCATCGGCATCTGGGCGGCGATGGTGGGCATTGCGCTGGCGCTGCTATAGCAAAGCAGCGCATCTTGCCAGAGCATATCCGCCGCGCCGCCGTAAGCAGTTTGTACTCATTACTCATTACGCATTACGTTTTACGCATTACGCATTACTTTATCACGCACGGCCATGACCAAACCGTTGACACCCATTGCCGATCACCACTTCGTCGTGCTGGGCCTGGCCCGGCAGGGCCTGGCAGTGTCGCGCTGGCTGGCGGCCCAGGGTGCGCATGTGACCGTGAGCGACCTGCAACCCGCCGACAAGCTGTCAACGGCGATCGAGGCGCTGCGTGACATCGAGGTCAAGTTCGCGCTGGGCGGGCATCCGCCGTCACTGTTGGACGAGTGCGATTACCTGTGCCTGAGCGGCGGCGTGCCGATCGATCTGCCCATCGTGCGCGAAGCGCAGCGGCGCGGCCTCGCCCTGACCAATGATGCGCAGCTGTTTGTGGAGCGCTGTCTGGCGCCCATCATCGGCATCACCGGCTCGGCCGGCAAAACGACGACGACGACGTTGACCGGCGAGATTTTGCGCGCGGCCAAATATGTTACGCGGGTGGGGGGCAATATCGGCAACCCGCTCATCGGCGAGCTGGATGCCATCGGGCCGACCCAACGCGTGGTCATGGAACTGTCCAGCTTTCAGCTGGAGCTGATGACGATCAGCCCGCCAGTGGCGGGCATCCTGAATATCACGCCCAATCACCTGGATCGACACGGCACGATGGAAGCGTACATTGCGGCCAAGAGCCACATCCTGGATTACCAGACGTTTGACGACACCGCCGTGCTGGGCTATGACGATCCGGTGGCGCGCAAATTGTCCGGGCGCACGCGCGGTTACGTGCGCTTTTTCAGCCGCGAAAAGATCATCGGGCGAGGCGCATTCATCAAAGGCGATCGCCTCATCATCGTGCAGAATCGCGAGAGTGAAGTCTGCCGCCTGAGCGACATCGCCCTGCGCGGCGCGCACAACGTGCAGAACGTGCTGGCGGCCTGCGCCTTGACGGCGGCGCTGGGGGTGGAAGCCGACGCAATGGCCGAGGCGATCCGCGCGTTCAAGGGTGTGCCGCACCGCCTGCAGCTGGTCGGCGAGGTGAACGGGGTGAAGTATTACGACGACAGCATCGCCACCGCGCCCGAACGGTTGATGGCCGGCGTGCTGTCGTTTGAAGAGCCGCTGGTGCTGCTGGCCGGCGGGCGTGACAAGCACCTGCCGTGGGACACAGCCGCCCGATTGATCGTCGAGCGAGTGCGGCAGCTGATCGTGTTTGGCGAGATGGCCGATCTGGTGCGCGGGGCGGTGGAAGCGCAGCTCGCCTTGGGTGGCGAGCGGACGTTGGAAGCGATCCATCAGGTGACTACGCTTGAGCAAGCCGTGGCTAAAGCCGCACAGCTGGCGCGCCCGGGCGAGGCCGTGCTGCTGTCGCCCGGCGGTACGTCATTTGATGCGTTCAAAGACTTTGAGGAGCGCGGCGACGCGTTTCAGGCGCTGGTCAAGGAGCTGTAATGGCCCAATACGCGCAGGCGCGCTCGCGCCACTCCAAGATCAAGACGGCCAAAACCCGGCTGAGCGCCCTGCCCCGGCTCGATTATCCGCTGGTGGTCGCGGTCGGGGTGCTGTTGATCATGGGCCTGATGCTGATCTACAGCGGCAGCTATGACATGGCCTTTCAGGAGTATGACAACGCCGGTTATTTCCTGCAGCGGCAGATCGTGTTTGCGGGCGTGGGCGTGATCATCGCTCTGCTGATGGCACGCAGCAATTATCTGAACTGGCGGCGCTATTCGGTGGCGTTGATGGGCGGCGCGGTGGTGGCGTTGATCCTGGTGTTGATCGCCGGCGAAGAGCGGCTGGGGGCGCGGCGGGCGTTCATGGGCGGCTCGATTCAGCCCAGCGAGATCGCCAAGCTCATTCTGATCATGTACATCGCCGATTGGCTGTCGTCCAAAGGCGAGCGCCTGCACGATGTGAGCTATGGACTGCTGCCGTTCGCCGTGATCATCGGCACCATCACCGGCTTGATCGTGGCAGAGCCGGACTATGGCACGGCGATGCTGATCCTGCTGACGGCGCTGGCCATGCTGTTCATGGCCGGCATCGACCTGAAGCAGCTGATCGTAGGCGGGGCGGTGGGCGGCACCACCATGCTGATCCTGATGATCACCACGCCGCACACCCTGGAACGGCTGGTGACGTTTGTGCTGGGCTGGCAATCGCCGGAGCTGTCCAGCGATCAGCTGCGGCAGGCCCTGCTGGCGTTGAAGATGGGCGGCCTGTCGGGTGTGGGGCTGGGCAACGGCATTTTGCGCGTGGGTTATTTGCCGCTGGCGCACACCGACACGATCTTCGCGCTGGCCGCCATTGAGTTGGGGTTGGTGGGTGTCGTCGCCATCCTGGTGCTGTACGGCATCATCGCCTACCGCGGCCTGCGCATCAGCCTGAACGCGTCCACCCAATACGGCCAGCTGCTGGCGTTTGGCGCCACCGCCATGATCACCATTCAGGCGCTGATTAACATCAGCGTGATAACGGGCATCCTGCCGCTGACGGGCATTCCGCTGCCGTTCATCACCTACGGCGGCTCGTCCATCATCGCCACGCTGGCGGCGGTGGGCGTGCTGCTCAGCGTTTCGCGCGGCAGCGCGCGCAAAGGAAGCAAATACAGTGCGGCTCTGGATCGCCGCCGGGGGGACCGGCGGCCACGTGTATCCCGCTCTGGCAGTCGTTGAGCGGCTCATCGCCGAGGCGGGCTGGTCGATCGACGACGTGCTGTGGCTGGGCGCAGCCGGCGTTGAGCGCGAATTGGTGCAGCGCGCGGGTCTGCCGTATCGAGCCATTTCGGCGGGCGGGCTGCACGGTGTGGGCTTGTTGGCAGGTGTGAAGAACACGTTGCGATTAATCGTCGGCACGTTTCAAGCGGTGAGACTGGCGCGGCAGCAGCGACCCGGCGCGATGTTGACGACCGGCGGCTTTGTGGCTGTGCCCGTCGCCATCGCCTGCCGGTGGTGGCGCATCCCGATTGTGTTGTTGCTGCCCGACGTGGAACCGGGGCAGGCGGTGAAGTTTACGGCCAGACTGGCGACGAGGATCGCCGTGACCACCGAGGCCTCGCGCGCTTATTTTCCAGCGGACAAGGTGCTGGTCACCGGCTATCCGGTGCGCGCCAGTTTGATGAACGTGGATCGCGCGGCGGCGCTGCGGCATTTTGATCTGTCGCCCGACCGCAAGACGCTGCTGGTGTTTGGCGGCAGCAAGGGCGCGCGCAGCCTCAATCGGGCGTTGGGCCAGATCGCCGATCGGGTGTTGGCAAAATATCAACTCTTGCACATCAGCGGCAGTCTCGATCAGACGGAAGCGCAGCAGCGGCGCGATCAATTGCCGGACGAGTTGAAGCAGCATTATCGCTTGATGGCTTACGTGCACGACATGGGGCTGGCTCTGGCGGCCGCCGACCTGGTGGTGTCGCGGGCGGGCGCTTCCATTCTGGGAGAGTATCCCTTGTTCGGTTTGCCGTCGATCCTGGTGCCTTATCCGCATGCGTGGCGCTATCAGCGGGTCAACGCGCAGGCGCTGGCGGCGAGCGGCGCGGCGGTGGTGCTGGACGATGCGACCTTGAGCGACACGCTGCTGCCGGCGATTGAAGAGCTGCTGTCCGACGATGGGCGTCGGGCGCAGATGCAGGCCGCGGCGCGCGCGCTGGCGCGCCCCGACGCGGCCCGGGTGCTGGCCGCTGAAGTGGCCCGGTTGGCGGGTATCACATGAATCCGCCTGCTGCGCCGCCGGCTCAGTATCTGCCCAATGTGGTGCCGGTCCCTGAATTGCTGCTCATCGGGCTGCTGGTGGTGTTCTTTGCCGCGTGGGGCTGGCGGCACGGGCTGGACGCGGTGATCATCGCCGGATTGATCGTGGTGCTGGGGCGGATGACGGCCGACACGCTGGCCATTCCGGTGGGTGCGATCATTAACATGTTCTACGGCATCTTCAATCTGTTAACCACCGGCCGGTTTAGCGGCAACAATCTGTTTGCCGTCATCGCAGGCGACCCAAACGTCGTCAAGCCGCTGATTAACATTCGAGATGCCGGCGATCCGGCGCTGGTGCTGATGGGCACGATTCTGTTTGTGCTCATCGCCTTCGCCGGCTTCAGGATCGCCCAGAACCGGGCGGGCGGACGCGATTCCTGGATCGAATCGGTGTTTGGCTTTATCGGCGGCGGCCTGCTGGGCTATGTGTGCGTGACGTACGTCATCGACCGCCACATGCAATTTCCGCAGGTGATTGAGGTGGTCGCAACCGATATACCGCAGATCAAGGTGGACGCGCCGCTGTTGGTGGCGATTATCGTGGTCATCATCGTGTTTGGCATCCAGCGCTCCAAGGCGCCGGCCAGGAAAAAGTGACGGACAGGCATGACTGCGGTTGAGGTGGTCTTTCTGATCTTCGTCGGCGTGTTTGCCATCGTCGGCGTGGTGCGCGGCTTTCTCAGAGAGCTGGGCGTCACCATCGTCATGGTTGCCACGCTGTTCGCGCTCGATCGCCTGATTCCGCTGGCCGAGCAGTTCGTCCGCCAGGGGCAGCTGCAAGCGCTGGGCTTGCAGCCGTACACCGGGGCGGTGCCGACCGATGTGGGCACGCGCACGGCGTTGACCGTGATCTTTGGCGTATTGACCCTGGCCGCGACGTTCATCGCTTATCAAGGGGAGACGCTGGCTTTTGAAGGCACCCCGCCCCGCTTTCCGCTGGGCGGCCTGCTGGGCCTGCTGGTGGGCGCCGTCAACGGTTATCTGATCGTCGGCACGCTGTGGTGGCTGCTCGATCATTACGGCTATCCGCTGGACATCGTTCACCTGCCGCTGTCAACCCTCGGCGGCGAGATCGTCAAGAACGGCCTGCTGCCGCTGGATTTGCTGGCCAGCGGCACGCAGAGCGCCGATTCACTGGGGCTGTTGCCGGTGATCCTGATTGTGTTGATTATCCTGAGGGTGGTGCGTTGATGCCGCACAGCAAGATCGAATTGGCGCCCGGCGCGCGGGTGCATCTGATCGGCATCGGCGGGGCGGGCATGAGCGCCATCGCCACCGTGCTGCTCGAGCGCGGCTATCGCGTCAGCGGCTCGGATCAGGCCGAGTCTGAGGCGACGCGCTGGCTGGCGCAGCACGGCGCGCAGATCTTCATCGGGCACGACGCCGCCCAGGTGGGTGACGCCGCGCACGTCGTGATCTCGTCGGCGGTCCAACCCGACAACGTGGAAGTGACGGCCGCATACGCGCGCGGCGTGCCGGTGAGCAAGCGCGCCGCATTTCTGGGCTGGCTGATGCAGGGCGCGCAGGGCGTGGCCGTGGCCGGCACGCATGGCAAAACCACCACCACCGGTTTGATTGCGCATATTCTCGTGGGGGCGGGACGCGACCCCAGCTACGTGGTGGGCGGCACTGTCGTCACGCTGGGCCGATCGGCACACGCGGGCCGCGACCCGATCTTTGTCGTCGAGGCCGACGAGTACGATCGGATGTTTCTGGGTCTCACGCCTGTGATCGAAGTGATCACGAACATCGAACACGATCATCCCGATTGTTATCCCACCTTCGACGACATGCTGGGCGCTTTCCGCGAATTTGCGGATCGGCTGCCGCCCGACGGCCTGCTCATTGCGTGCGGCGAAGACCCGGCCGCCCTGGCGCTGGCGCGGACCAGAGCCGGCGCGCAGATGTACGGCTTCAAGCCGGAGATGCACTGGCATGCCAGCGACGTGCGGCCCAACAACGCGGGCGGCAGCGATTTTCTGGCCTATCATGGCGAGCAGCTGTTGGGCATCGTGCGGTTGCGCGTGCCGGGCCAGCACAACGTCTTGAACGCGCTGGCGGCGCTGGCCGCCACCGATCGGTTGGGCGTGCCCTTCGGGGCCGCGCAGGACGCGCTGAGCGAATTCCGCGGCGTGGGGCGGCGTTTTGAGGTGCGCGGCGAGGTCAACGGCGTGACCCTCATCGACGATTACGGTCATCATCCCACGGAGATCAAAGCGACACTGGCCGGCGCGCGGCTGCGTTATCCGGGTCGGCCCTTATGGGCGGTGCTGCAGCCGCACACGTACAGCCGCACCCAGACACTGCTCAACGAATTTGCCGGGGCTTTTGTTGACGCCGATCACGTGATCGTCACGGCCATTTATGCGTCGCGCGAGCGCGACACGCTGGGCATCAGCAATCGCGACGTGGTGAACCGGATGCAGCATCCCGACGCGCGCGCCATCGATGCCTTGAGCGACGTGGCGGCCTACCTGCGCGCGCACGCGCAGCCCGGCGATGTGGTCATTGTGTTCAGCGCCGGCGACGCGACCAAGATCGGCGCCGAGCTGCTGGGCAGCAATTCGTAGCAAATGACAGGCACAGGGAGCGTACATGGTCAACCAGACGCCGTCCAAGCCGGCCCGGCCGACAACCGACCGCACGTTTGAGCAAATGCTGGAAGCATGGCGCATCGACGACGACCCGGCCTGGGCGGAGTTGATGGCCGCCTGGCTGCAGACACCGGCCGCGCCGCACTCTGCCGAGACGGTGACGCGCCTGATCAAACATCTGGATTCAAAGTGAACGGCAACCAGCGAGCGGGTACGCGCGATTGGGCAGAAGCGCTTCAAGCTGCCCTGCGCCAGTCAACAGCCAGGATTGAGATCAAGCTCAACGAGCCGCTGGCCCGTTACACGACGGCGCGCTTGGGCGGGCCGGCCGATATGTTGATCGAGGCCGGCAGTGCGGACGAACTTGGCGCGGTGGTCATCGCCGCCCGATCGATTCAGCTGCCGATCACGATACTCGGCGGCGGGGCCAATGTGCTGGTCAGCGATGCGGGCGTGCGCGGGCTGACGATCATTAACAAAGCCAAGCGCCTGGAATTCCGTGAAGGCGGCGTGGTCTGGTGCGAATCCGGTGTGGTGCTGCCCACCCTGGCGCGCACCTGCATCGCGCGCGGTCTGAGCGGGCTGGAATGGGCCGTGGGCGTGCCGGGCACGGTCGGGGGCGCGGTGGTGGGCAACGCCGGCGCGCACGGCCGCGATACCGCCGCCGATCTGACCTCGGCCACGGTCCTGACGGCAGACAACGTGGTGGAGGAATGGCCGAACGCGGCTTTTCAGTTCGCCTACCGGAGCAGCCGGATCAAACGCGAAGCCGGGCGCGCAGCGCGCAGCATCGTGCTGGCGGCGACGTTCCAGCTGGCCGCCGCCGATCCGATCGAGTTGGAGAAAAAAGCGGCGGAATACAACGACTATCGCCGCCGCACCCAGCCGCCGGGCGCGAGTCTGGGATCGATGTTCAAGAATCCGCCCGGCGAGGCAGCCGGACGCCTGATCGATCACTGCGGGTTGAAAGGCGTACAAGTGGGCGATGCGGAAATTTCGACGGTGCACGCCAACTTCTTTGTGAACCATGGCCGCGCCCGCGCCGCCGACGTGAAGGCGCTGATCGATCTGGCGCGGGCGAAGGTGCGCGAACAATTTGAGATTGATCTGGAGTTGGAGATCGAATTGGTGGGTGATTGGTGACCAAACGACTGAAAGTGGGCGTGATCTTTGGCGGCAAAAGCGCCGAGCACGAAGTGTCGCTGAACTCGGCGCAAAACGTGATGCGCGCCCTGGATAAAAACAAATACGAGGTGGTGCCCATCGGCATTGACAAGGCCGGGCGCTGGCTGCTGCGCGGCGATCCGCTGCACGCGCTGACCGGCGGCGAAACGTCGCTGCCGCAGCTGCTGGGATCAGGCTATCGCATCGTGGACGATCTCTCCACCGGCCGCGAGGTGATTCCCGGTTCGCAGGCGCCGGGCCTGCCCGATGTGGACGTGATCTTTCCGGTGCTGCACGGGCCGTTTGGCGAGGACGGCACCGTGCAGGGCCTGCTGGAGCTGGCGGACATTCCATACGTGGGCGCCGGCGTGATGTCGAGCGCGGTGGGCATGGATAAAGCTGTGATGAAAGATGTGCTGCGCAGCCACGGCCTGCCCACGCCGCCTTACCTCGTCATCCTGCGGCACGAGTGGGAAACGCAGCCCGATCGGGTTGGCGAAGCGATCGGGCGGGAGATCGGCTATCCGTGTTTTGTGAAACCCGCCAACATGGGCTCCAGCGTGGGCGTCCACAAAGTTCACTCTGCCGCGGAGCTGGCCGCGGCCCTGACCGACGCCGCGCAGTTCGATCGCAAACTGCTGGTGGAAGTGGCCGTGCCCAACGCGCGCGAGATCGAATGCAGCGTGCTGGGCAACGACGAGCCGATCGCGTCGGTGCCGGGCGAAGTGGTGCCCGGGCACGAGTTTTACGATTACGAAGCGAAATATGTGGACGATTCGTCGCAGCTGCTCATCCCCGCCCCGATCGATCCGGCGTTGACCGAGCGGGTGCGGGCGCTGTCCATCGAGGCGTTCCGGGCGCTGGACTGTGCCGGCATGGCCCGGGTGGATTTTCTGCTGGCGGGCGACACGGGCGAGCTGGTGGTGAGCGAGCTCAACACCATCCCGGGCTTCACCCGCATCAGCATGTATCCTAAGCTGTGGGAGGCCAGCGGCCTGTCGTACAGCGCCTTGATCGACCGGCTGATTGAGCTGGCGTTGGAGCGCCACGCCGACAAGCACCGGTCGCACACCAGTTATCACTAGAGGCCGACATGAAAGCACGTCCGCAAGCTCGCCGCCGTTATCGCCGCTACGAAGCCGCCACGCTGGCCGGCCGCCTCGAAAACGTCGCGCGGCCCCGGCTGGACTGGCTGCCGGCGCTGGCCAATACGCGCACCATCGCGGCGGGGCTGCTGCTGGCGCTGATCGGCGGCGTGCTGTGGATCAGTCTGGATGCGACGTTCTACATCAGCCGGATGCGCGTCTCGGGCAGTGTGCGCACGCCCGCGCAGGAGATCGCCGACAGTACGGGGCTGGTGGGGGTGCACATCTTCTGGGCCAACGCGGCCGAGGCGGAGCGCACGCTGCTGCACAATCTGCCGTCGCTGAAGAGCGCCCGGATCACGTGCCAGCTGCCGGCCGTGTGCGACATCCGCGTGGAAGAACGGCAGCCGGTGATCGCGTGGAAGTATGGCGGCGCGGTGGCGTGGATCGACGCCGACAGCGCTGTTTTCGCCGCGCGCCAGACCGAGCAGCCGCTGGACGTGGTGACCATCGAAGCGGTGCAGGGGCCGGCGCTGTTTCCGGGTCGGCAGGCCGATCCCAAAGTGGTGCAGGCGGCGCTGGCCGTGGCGCACTTGATGCCGGAAGTGAAAGTGTATCGCTACAGCGGCGCGCATGGTCTGGAATATACCGATCCGCGCGGTTTTCCGGTGTACCTGGGGCTGGGCGATGACATGCTGGATCGCATCATGGTCTGGCAGGCGTTGCGGGCCGATCTGATCGCGCGCAACGTGCAGCCCACTTACGTGGACGTGCAGTATCCGCTGGCGCCGTATTACGGCACACAGCCAGCCGACGCACCCAGCGGTGATGGTGCGTCTGATCGGGCCAACGACAATCCATCGGCCGCGGGCGAGGCCGCCGCCACGAGCGATGCGCCGTAACGAGCGGGCGGGGACGCGCGGCGGTTAGACACCAGCGGCCCTGCGTGAAGCCCGGCGCATCGGGTATAATGCGCCGAACTTTTGACCGGGTGAAGCAGCCATGGAACGCACAATTGTCGGAATCGATGTGGGCACGACCAAGGTGTGCACGCTGGTGGGCGAAGCCAGTGACACTGACTTGCGCATCGTGGGTGTGGGTGTTGCGCCGTCACGCGGCATCAAAAAAGGCGTGGTCGTCAACGTGGTGGACGCGGCCGCGGCGATCAAAGCTTCGATCGAGAAGGCGGAGCGATCGAGCGGTTACGAGATCGCGCGGGCCTATGTCAGCGTGACCGGCGCGCACATCAACGCCATCAACAGCCGCGGCGTGGTGGGCGTCTCGCGCGGCGATCGCGGCATCACCGCCGATGACGTGAATCGCGCGCTGGACGCGGCGCGCGCCATCGCCATTCCGCAAGATCGCGAAGTGCTGCATGTGATCCCGCGGACCTACACCGTGGACGGGCAGGACGGGGTGAAAGAACCGATCGGGATGCTGGGCTTCCGGCTGGAAGTGGAAGCGCACATCGTCACCGGCCAGGCGTCGTCCATCCACAATCTATTGAAGTGTGTGGAAAACTGCCAGGTGGACGTGGACGGACTGGTGCTGAACCCGATTGCGGCGGGCGCGGCGGTGCTGACCGACAACGAGCGCGAGATGGGTGTGGTGCTGGCCGACATCGGCGGCGGCACGACCGATATTGCCATCTTCATTGAGGGCAGCGTGTGGCACACCACGGTGTTGTCGGTGGGCGGCCACCACATCACCAACGATGTGGCGGTGGGCCTGCGCGTGCCCGCCGAGGCGGCCGAGCAGTTGAAGATTGAGCACGGCCACGCGCGGCATGAAATGATCGATCCGACGGAAGTGGTGCAGGTCAAGGCGTTTGGCGACGGCGGCGTGACGCGCGTGCAGCGCCGGGACCTGGCCGAAATTGTGGAGGCGCGCGCCGAGGAGATTTATCAGCTGATCTTGCAGGAGATCAAGCGCTCGGGCTACGACGGCCTGCTGCCGGCCGGCGTGGTGATCACCGGCGGCACGGCGGAGCTGCGCGGCATGCGCGAATTGGGTCGCAACATGCTGGGCATGCCGGTGCGGGTGGGCCAGCCGCAGGGCTTGAGCGGGTTGGTGGACACGATCAACTCGCCGGCGTATGCGGCGGCGGTGGGGCTGCTGCTGTGGGGCCGTGATCAGGCCGATCAGCCCCCCCTGCCCCTGCGGCGCAGCGACGAGGGCGGGTCGGATCTGGGCGGGCGGTTGAGCGATTTCTTCAAGAAGCTGCTGCCCGATCGGAATCAGTAACAATACGAATAACGCGACGACCGGAGCACTTGGTCGCGTTCAGGCGAAGAGGTTCGCCGCGGCGCCGTCGCCAGCGCCGGTGGGATGTGCTCGCAACGCAGCGACAAGGGAGACTATCATCCAGGAGGAAAGCCATGCAACCGTACGATGAGAAGACCGGCGAGCAGTTTGCCCAGATCAAGGTCGTGGGCGTGGGCGGGGGCGGCACCAACGCCGTCAACCGCATGATTGCAGAGGGTCTGCAGGGGGTGGACTTTGTGGCCGTCAACACCGACGCGCAGGCGTTGATGCTGTCGGACGCGCCCAAGCGCGTGCGAATTGGCGACAAGTTAACGCGCGGCCTGGGAGCGGGCGGCAATCCAGAGATGGGCGCCAAAGCGGCTGAAGAGTCGGCCGATGATTTGTACGCGGTCCTGAAGGGCGCGGACATGGTGTTTGTCACGTGCGGCATGGGCGGCGGCACGGGCACGGGCGCCAGCCCGGTGGTGGCGCGCGTGGCCAAAGATGTGGGCGCGTTGACCATCGGGGTGGTGACGCGGCCGTTTGGGTTTGAGGGTCACAAGCGCTCGTCGTCGGCCGAGCAGGGCATCAACGCGCTGAAAGAGCACGTCGATACGTTGATCGTCATTCCCAACGATCGGCTGCTGGAGATCGTGGACAAGCGCGCCAGCCTGCAGCAGGCGTTCCGCACGGCCGACGATGTGCTGCGGCAGGGCATTCAAGGCATCAGCGAGTTGATCACTGTGCCCGGCCTGATCAATCTGGACTTTGCGGATGTGCGCACGATCATGGCCGAGGGCGGCGCGGCGCTGATGGCGGTGGGCACGGCCACGGGCGAGGATCGCGCGGTGCAGGCCGCGCAGCAGGCCATCACCAGCAAACTGCTCGATGTGACCATCGACGGCGCGCGCGGCATCCTGTTCAACGTGACGGGCGGCCCCAGCATGACGCTGTTTGAAGTGAACCAGGCGGCGGCCTTGATCAAGGAGACGGCGCACCCCGATGTGAATCTGATCTTCGGGGCGGTGATCGACGACAAGATGGGCGACAACATCCGCGTGACGGTGATCGCCACTGGCTTCGATCATGCCGGGCCGACGCCGGTGCGCCGCCGCGTGCAGACGCCCGCGCAGCAGCCGGTAAGCGTGGGGGCAGCCGCCAGCCGATCGGGCAGCGCGGCGACCCCGGCCGCCGAGGAGGGTCAATCGGGCAACCTGTTCGATTTCCCGGTGCGGCAGTTCGATCAGGACAATTTGGAAGTGCCGGCGTTTTTGCGCCGTCGCAGCGGGCGGTAGCTCGGCGAGAGCGGCCGCGGCCGGTGAGACGGTATTGAGTGAAGGAGGTCACCATGGCTGAAAGTGTGTATAAGGTCATCGAGCTGGTGGGGACCAGCACTGAGTCGTGGGAAAAGGCGGCAGCGGTGGCCGTGGAAACGGCTGCCAAGTCGCTGCGAGATCTGCGCGTGGCCGAGGTCAGTGAGCTGGACCTGACCATCGACGACGGCAAAGTGGCGACGTATCGCGCCAAAGTCAAAGTCTCCTTCAAGTATCACGTCGAGGAAGACTGACGCGCAGCGCCATCGCCGGTGAAGTAACAGCCGGCGAGAATGATTGTCTTCTCCTGGATGAAGGTGCCCGCGATTGCGGCGACGATCGCGGGCGCCTCGTCTCCAGCTTGCCCCGTTGTCGAATCAATTACGCAATACTCCGTATCGACCGGCGCCTGATCCGGTGCGGGCCGCCGGGCAGTGATGGGTCTTTCGTGAAATAGAACGCACGGTGTCAGGCCAGTTGTGGCATTGTCTTGGCAAGGTTAAAGATCGGTCGTTTGCCTGATTTTGTGCCGTTTTTTAAGGTATGGCTATTGACTTGCCCGCCGGCGTGTGCTAAGATTTTGGCGCTCTACGACCCCATATCTTGGGGTCTTGCCATCTCTAAGTCCCATATATAGCCTTTTTCCCTTATTTCCGGCGCTTCGACCCGTATCTCGGCCATCATTCATCAGCCGTGTGTTGACACAGCATGAAATGTCCCTATTGCGAATCTGATAACACCCGCGTCATCGACACGGCGCACGAAACCACCGGCCCCGGCATCCGCCGTCGTCGCGAGTGTCTGGCCTGCGGCAAGCGTTTCTCCACGCTGGAGCGCGCCATCCTGGACACGCCCATGGTGGTGAAGGGTGACGGTCGGCGGGAGCCGTTTGACCGCGACAAGCTGCTGAGCGGCATCCGCATGGCGTGCGCCAAGCGGCCCATCGCCAGCAGTGTGATGGAAGGGCTGGTCAACCAGATTGAGGCGAAGATTCAGCAGACGGGCAAGGCTGAGGTGCCCAGCAAGATGATCGGCGATCTGGTGATTGCCGGGCTGAAGAATATCGATCAGGTGGCGTACATTCGCTTCGCCACGGTCTATCTGGGTCTGGCCGACGTCGAGAGCATCCGGCAGGAGATCGATAAAATTCTCGGTCGCTAATTCGGCGCTTCTGTATCACGCGGCTGCGGGCCGGGTGATGCAGCGGCGCCGTGTTTTGTGTTGATGGAGCTGGCTATCCCTTTTCAGGAGGACCGGTATGTTGGAAACGACGCAGTCCACTCCCGTGAGTGCGGAAGAGCGGGCGATCAAGCTAACCGACAATGCCCGCGTGGTGTTGATGAAACGTTACGTGCGGCGCGGCCCGGACGGCCAGCCGGTGGAATCGCCGGAGGGCATGTTTCATCGCGTGGCGAAGGCGGTGGCGGAACCCGATCGAGCCGCCGGTGTTGACGTCGAAGCGACCGAGCGCGCCTTCTATCAATTGCTGACGGAGCTGCGCTTCTTTCCCAACTCGCCGACGTTTACCGGGGCGGGCACACCGCTGGGCCAGCTGGCTGCCTGCTTTGTGCTGCCCATCACTGACGACATGGGCCGCGACAGCGCCGGCATTTTCCAGACGCTGCGCGACGCGGCGCTGATTCAGCAGACCGGCGGCGGCAACGGCTTCAGCTTCGGGCGGCTGCGGCCTAAGGGCGCCTACGTAGCCTCGAGCGCAGGCCAGGCCACCGGGCCGGTGGGCTTTCTGCGGGTGTACGACAAGGCGTTTGGCGAGATCGCGCAGGGGGGCACGAGAAGGGGCGCCAATATGGCCGTGCTGCCGGTGCACCATCCCGATGTGATGGACTTCATCAACTGCAAGGTCAGCGAGGATCAGATCACCAACTTCAACATCTCGGTGGGCATCACCGACGAATTCATGGTGGCGGTGCGCGACGACACAGACTTCAAGCTCATTGCGCCGCACAACGGCCAGGTGGTCAAGACGGTGCGCGCGCGCGAGGTGTTTGACGCGATCGTGCGGAACGCCTATCGCAACGGCGAGCCGGGCGTGCTGTTCCTGGACGCGGCCAACCGGCAGAATCCCGTGCCGCATTTGTACGCACTGGAAGCAACGAACCCGTGCGGTGAGCAATGGCTGGGCCCGTACGAAAATTGCTGCCTCGGCTCGATCAATCTGGCGCAGCACGTCAAATACGTCGCGGGCGCGGCCCAGGTGGACTGGAAGAAGCTGCAAGAGTCGATTGTGTTGTCCACGCACTTTCTCGACAACGTCGTCACGGCGAATCAGTATGTGCCCGCCGTGCCGCAGCTGGCCGAAGCCGCGCACCGCGCCCGCCGCATTGGGCTGGGCATCATGGGGCTGGGCGATCTGATGTATCACCTGGGCATCCGCTATGGCAGCGACGAAGGGCAGGAGTTCGCCGCGCAGGTGATGGAGTTCGTGCGCTATCACTGCATGAAAACGTCGATCCAGCTGGCGAAGGATCGCGGCCCCTTCCCGGCGATTGAGGGCAGCCTCTACGATCCCGGGAACCTGAAGTGGACGCCGCCGCAGCCGCTGACGCCCTACACGCGCGACTGGGGCCGGCCGGCCGTCAAGTGGGAGGAGATCGTCAAGGGCATCAAGCAGCACGGCATCCGCAACGCCGCGCAGACCACCGTTGCCCCCACGGGCACCATCGCCACGGTGGCCGGCTGCGAAGCTTACGGCTGCGAGCCGGTCTTTGCGCTGGCCTACCTGCGCCACGTCATCGACGCCGACGCAGGCGGCAAGGACGGCCGCACCACGCTCACTTATGCCAGCCCGCTCTTCGAGCAGGCGCTGATCCGATCGGGTGTGGATGAAGCCGCCCGTCAGCGTATCTATGACGAGGTGATGAATTTCGGCACGTGTCAGAACATCAAGGAAGTACCCGAAGCGGTCCGCCATACCTTTGTCGTATCGGCCGACATCACGCCGGAAGAGCACGTGCGCATGCAGGCCGCCATTCAGGCCTTCGTCGATAATAGCATTTCCAAGACCTGCAACTTTCCAGAAAACGCCAAAGAAGAGGATGTCGCCAAAGCCTACTTCCTGGCGTGGGAACTGGGCTGCAAGGGCCTGACCGTGTATGTCACCGGCTCACGCGAAAAGGTGGTGCTGGAGACCAAGGCCACCGCACAGAAGAAGGAGGAGAGGGCCGAGGCCAAACCGATGGCGGCCCCTGCCCCCATCACCAAGAAACCCCGCCCGCGCCGTCTGCGCGGCGAAACATTTCGCATCGGCACGCCGCTGGGCACCGCCTTCATCACCATCAACATCAACGGCGGCGATCAGCCCTTTGAGGTCTTCCTGAACGTGGGCAAGGCCGGCTCCGACACAGCAGCGGTCGCCGAAGCGATGGGCCGGCTGATCTCGCTGGTGCTGCGTCTGCCCTCGGCCATGGATCAGACCGAGCGCCTGAAGATCGTCACCGAGCAGCTGGCCGGCATCGGTGGCGGTCGCTCGCTGGGCTTCGGCCCGAACCGCGTGCGTTCGCTGCCAGACGGTGTGGCGCAGGCTCTGGCGGAGTTTCTCAGCACATTCAAGCCGGGCGTGGAAGGCAACGGCCAGAGCGATGCGCCACGGGTGCTGCACGCCGAGGCCGCGTCCCAGGCGGATCACGATCCGCTGAAGATCGGCGATCTGTGCCCGGAGTGCGGCGAGGCCACCTACGTGAACGAAGAGGGCTGCCGCAAGTGTTACTCGTGCGGGCATAGCGAGTGCTGACAACCGCGCGTCGTGGTTAGACCTGCCGGTTCCACTGGCAGCATAAAACATACTGCGTAATGCGTCGCTGAGCCTCACGCATTACGCAGTATTTTGTTTCCCGCTCAGACGCCGGACGGGCCGGCCGCCAAAGTGGGGACGATTACGCGTTGCCGATCACTCGTTCGAACGCATCTGCGGGCAGATCGACCAGCGATTTCACGACTTCGTCTGCTTCCAGATGCGCGTGGGTGTTCAACACCCCGATCGTTTTCATGCCGGCCCGACGGGCCCCTTCCAACCCGGCGGGCGCATCTTCGACGACGATGCAGCGCGCGGGATCGACGCCCAGCCGATCGGCCGCGAGCAGGAACGGATCGGGGTGGGGCTTGCCGTTAATCACGTCCTCGGCAGCCACGATCAGATCGACGCGCCGATCAAGGCCGCCGGCGTGCACGGTCGCTTCGACGTTGAGGCGCGGCGCGGAGGTGACGATGGCGTGTCGCCAGCCCGCCGCCGTGAGCCGCGTCAACCACGCATCCACGCCGGACAGCAGCGTCAGGCCGCGCTCGCGCAAAATGGCGCGATAGCGCTCTTCCTTCGCCAGCACGATCTGGACCAGCTCGGCGGGCGACCGATCGAGTTTGAGGAAGTCGCGCACGATCTCCTCGTTACGCAGGCCAATCGTGGGCAGAAAGCTCTCCACGCTGAAGTGATAGCCCAACGGTTGAAGCACATCGTTCCATGCTTCCCAGTGATAGGGCATCGAGTCGATCAGCGTACCGTCCAAATCCCACAGGACGGCGCGGGTTTGATTATTCGATGGGTTCATGTAAAATCACACTCCACACAATTGTCGGCCGAGCGAGGTGACCCCGCCCCGACGCAGGATGGTTAAGATGGCCAAACATCTGGTGTTAGTGGCCGGCAACATCGGCGCGGGCAAGACCAGCCTGACCGAACGGCTGGCCGCGCATTTGAACTGGACGTCGGGCTTTGAGTCGGTGGCCGACAATCCGTATCTGCCCGATTTCTACGCCGACATGCGGGCGTGGTCGTTTCACTTGCAGATCTTCTTTCTGGGCCACCGCGCCGCGCAGCACAAGGCGCTGGCGGCGGGGCCGCGCAGCGCCATCATTGACCGCTCGATTTACGAAGATGCCTACATCTTTGCGCGCGCGCTGCACGAGCTGGGCAATCTCAACGAGCGCGACTATCTGGCTTATCGCCGCCTGTACGAGCTGGTCGTGGAGGCGCTGCCCGCGCCCGCGCTGTTGATCTACCTGCGCGCGCCGGTGGAAGTGCTGATGGACCGCATCACGCGCCGCGCCCGGGCCATGGAGTCCACCATCACCGCCGATTATCTGGCCTTGCTCGATCGCTACTACGACGAATGGCTGGCCGATTTTAACACGTGTCCCGTGTTGACGATCCGCAGTGACAGCCTGGACTTTGTGCACCGCACCGACGATCTGAACGTCGTGGTGCGGCGCATCGAGGATCGTCTGAAGGGACGCGAGGAAGTGGTGTTCAAGTGATGCGTGCGCAGTGACGAGTGACGAACGCTTGTCACTCGTCACTGCGCCTGATGGCCGGGTAACCGGTTGACCTACCAGCTCCTCACCAGTTCCACCAGCGCCCGCACGCCAAAGCCCGTGCCGCCGCGGATGATGTACGGCGCGTGCGTCCGCGGGTACACCGCCGAGTAACCCAGCTTGTCCGACACCATGCCCGCGATGTCCCAGTGCGCCCACGGGTACGAGGTGAATTCCTCCAGAAACACGGCGCTGCTGCCCACGCCGCCGGTGCGCCCGCCGGTGTTCTTGATGTCGGCGTTGTCGGTGCGAATCTTGTCGCGATATTCGTCGTACAGCGGCAGCCGCCACAGCCGTTCGGCGGTGGCATTGCTGGCGATCTTGATCTTGCGCGACAGATCGTCGTCGTTGCAGAAGTAGCCGGCGGCCACGTTCTCGCCCAGCGCCACCACGCACGCGCCGGTCAGCGTCGCCAGATCGATCACGGCCTGCGGCTTGAAGTCGGCCGCGTAGCACAACGCATCCGCCAGGATCAACCGGCCTTCCGCGTCGGTGCTAATGATCTCGATGGTCTTGCCGTTGCGTGCCGTCAGCACATCGGCCGGCCGATAGGCCGTGCCGCTGGGCAGATTCTCACACGTCGGGACCAGGCCCATCACATGGACGGGCAGCTTCAGCCGCGCGATCGCCTCCACTGCGCCAATGACGGCCGCGCCGCCGCCCATATCGTTCTTCATCGCCTCCATACCCTCGGCCGGCTTGATGCTGATCCCGCCGCTATCGAAGGTGATACCCTTGCCCACCAGAATGATGGGCGCGGCGTCTGCGCCTTTGTACTCCAGCTCGATAAACTGCGGCGGATTGGCCGAACCCTGCGTGACGCCCAGCAGCGCGCCCATCTTTTGCGAACGAATCCACTCGATGTCGTGAATCTCGCAGCGCACGCCGGTCTCGACCGCCATCTGTCGGGCCGCCTCAGCCAACAGCGTGGGCGTCAGATAATTGGGCGGCTGATTCACCAGATCGCGTGCGCGATTCACGCCCGCCGCGATCGCCTCGCCTGCCCGCGCGCCCGCCTCGATGGCGGCAAGCTTGTCGGCATCAAACTCGACGATGGTCAACGCCTCGATGGCGCGGTCGTCGGACACGGCGCGATGCTGCGTCCACGTGTACAGGCCCAGCAGCGTGCCCTCCACCACAGCCTGCGCGGCCAGCGCCGGCTCAATCTGCCCGGTGCCTGCGCCGTGCGCCGTGCAGGCCACGGACTTGCAGCCCAGATCGCGTGCCTTTTTGGCCGCCATGGCCGCCGCCTGCCGCACGCGGTCGGTCGTAAAATCAGCCACCTGGCCCAGCCCCACCACGATCACGCGCGGGGCCGGCAGCGCGCCGCGCGTGTACAACACGGCCAGCTCATTAAGCTTGCCGCGAAAGTCGCCGCTGCGAATCACTTCGGTGATCGCGCCGTTCAACGCCTTATCCACCGCACCGGTCGCGCCCGCGGCCAGTTCCACGCCCTCAAACAGATTCACGATGACGGCATCGGCTGCCGTGGACTGAATGGCTCCCTGCTGCACTTGAATGTTCATGGTCGCTCCTGTGCCTAAAGATTAATCGACGATGGAAATTCATTATACATCACGGCGCAGCGCGATAGATGCGGATCGATCCGAAATCGGCCGCCGGCGTTTGATCCCTCACCACCCGATCGGCTTCCGCGACGATCCAGGTGATCCGCCATTCATCAATCACGGCCCGGCGCGCGGCCGTGTCGCCCGCAAAGAACGCCGCGACGATCCGCGTCTTCGCGTCGAAATCGATCGTCTCGATGGGATGGCCGACAAACACGCGCGCGTCCGCATAGATCGGCATCAGGTTGCCAAAGCGCCAATCGCTCAGCACCACGTCCCGATCGGTGGTGTGCGCGCCCAGCCAATCCAGCGCTGCCTGCTGATCGGCTGTGATGTACAGCGGCGGCTGCGGCGTCAGCACGCGCGCCGTCCCGCCCAGAATGATCAACAGCGTCGAGGGCAAAACCAGCGCCGCGGCCGCCAGCCCCAACCCGCGCCGCCGCCGCCACAATTCGAGCAGCCCATACGCGGCGAAGACGCTGAGCGGAATCTGCCAGCCAATGATGAGACGGCGGCTGATCTCGATGGGCAGATAGGCCATGATCGGCCCGACGATGAGCCACGCCAGGATGAATAATGAGTCATGAGTCATGAGTAATGAACGCGGAGCGAAGGATGAAGAAGCGCGACGGAGGCGCGCCAGACCGAAGATCGCCAGCAGCAGCAGCGGCGCGAAGCCGAGCAGAAAATCGATCGGCTGAGGGGACACAAAGGGGTTCTGCCGATACCACGCGCTGAAGCCGGGAATGACGCGATAGGCGATCAACATATAGACGCCATACGCGCCGGCCGTCAATGATGAGACGCTCACGATGCCGGCCGCCCGCCACGGCAGACGGCGCTGTTGAAGGGCCAGCGCGATCAGGTACGCTCCGAAAATGCCCGCATAAGCCGGGCCATACGCTTCTCGCGTCAGGGCCGCCGCGCCGCCGATCAGGTTGGCGATCAGCAGCCGTCGGGGCAGCCGGGATCGATCGGCTTGAAATGAGTCCAGCGTGTAACCGATCCAGATCAACAATAACGCATAGCCAAAGATCACATGCGGCGGGCCAAATAAGATCGAGAACAGAAAGGCGTCGGGCGCAATGAGTTCGTAAGCCACATATGTCGGATCGATCAGATAACTGACCAGCAGTCCCCAGCCGCTGCTGAATAGCAGCAGCACCCACGTAATCAGTTGCCAACGCGCATCAGCGACGAAGCGCCGGATGAACCGGGCCAGGACGATCAAGAGCAGCAGGCTGCCCAGCAGGCGCGCGCCGTGATAGACCAGTGCGGGGGCCAGGCCTAGCGGCAGCAGCTTGCCGGCGGCGATGTAAAACATCAGAGCCAGCCCGCCGGCTTGATATTCATCTTCGCTGGTGTACGGCAGGTGAAACGTCCACGCGCCCTGCGCGCCCTGACGCATTTTGGCGTAATACGAGTAGCCGTCCTGCTCGTAGAGGAAGAATCCGCCGAAGCGCGCCGACGGGGTGGAGCGCGCATAACCCATCAGGTAGGGGAGGTTGGCCCACAGCATCGCCACCGCCGCCCAGATGACAAAGGCGCGGCGAGTCATGGCGCGGTGCGCCGGCCCAGCAGCCAGTAGGCGTTGACGTCGCCTTTACCCTTCACGGCGATGGGGCCGCGTTCTTCGAGGATGAAGCCGTCGCGCAGGCAGTCATACACCGCCTGCGTCACCTGGATGCGGTCGGGCAGGCCCAACGATTCCATGCGGCTGGCGGTGTTCACCGCGTCGCCCCACAGATCGTAACTGAACTTGGAGCTGCCGATCACGCCCGCCACCACCTGCCCGGTGTCCAGACCGATGCGCAGGTGCAGCGAGTCGCCCAGCGGCGTGGCCATGGCCGCGGCGATGCCGCGCATCTCCAGCGCCAGCCGCGCCGCCGCCTCGGCGTGATCGGGGCGCGGGGTGGGCAGGCCGGCCACCGCCATGTACGCATCGCCGATGGTTTTGATCTTTTCCAGACCGTGCTGCGCCGCCAGATCGTCGAAGGTGGAGAAGACATCATTCAGCCATTCGATCAGCACGTCCGGCGACACCCGGCCGGTCAGCTCGGTGAAGTCCACGATGTCGGCAAACAGCACCGTCACTTCGGCAAAGTGATCGACGATGCTGCGGCGCTCTTCGCGCAGCCGGTCGGCGATGGCCTTGGGCAGCACGTTGAGCAGCAGGCGCTCCGACGTGGCGCGCTCCTGCTCGATCACGCGCAGATATTCGCGCTCTTTGTCGCGCAGCCGCTTGCGCTCGAGCGAGGCGTTGATGCGGGCTTTGAGGATGGCGGTCTCAAAGGGCTTGGACAGGAAGTCTTCGGCGCCCAGCTCGATGCTGCGCACGGCGTTGCGCAGCTCGCCCGCCGCCGAGATAATGATCACCGGCAGATGACGCAACGCTGGATCAGCCTTGAGCTGTTCCAGCACCGCGAAGCCGGACACGTGCGGCATCGTCAGATCGAGCAGCACCAGATCGAACGAGCGCGTATAGATCAGATCCAGCGCATCGTTACCGTCGGCCGCCTCGACCACGTGATGGCCCAGCATTTCCAGCTGCAGCGTCAACATGCGACGGATGTCGGCATTGTCGTCGACAACGAGGATGGTGCCGGGCGCGGGGGTGGACATGCGAGGTCACAGGGTCGGACGGCTGGATAATGTCAGGTCGATTTTTTGGCGGCCAGCCGCCGATAGGTCTTCTGCATCAACACGGCATCGTCTTCCATGGCGGGGCTTTCGCACAGCACGCGGCCACTCGCGTTCAGATCGATCAGCGCTTTGAACAGCGCCTGATATTTGAGATCGGCCTCCTTCAACGGCAGATGCTTCTTCTCGCCTTTGGGGCCGTACTCAATGCCCGACAGGTGAATGTGCAGCGACGACAGGCCTCGGCGCCCCAGCCCGCTGCCCACCAGTTTGAGTGCCGCCACAAATTCAGCGTATGAATTGAAACTGCCATCGCCGGGCCGCGCGTGCAGATGCGCAAAATCGATGCAGGGCAGCACGCCGTCGATGTCGCGCGCCAGCTGGATCGTCTCTTCCAGCGTGCCCAGCATGGCGCTTTTGCCCATCGTTTCCGGGCGCAGTGTCACGCCGACACCCTCACTCTTGAGCTGATCGACCACCTCGGCCAGCCGCGCGCGCGCCACCGGATACACCTCCTTCGGATCATCGCTCATGTACGAGCCGGGATGGAAGATGATGTCGGTGGCGCCGGCTTTGTATCCGGCGCGGGCAGCCGCCAGCAGCCGATCGAGCCCGGCCTTCAACAGGTCTTTTGTCTTGGCATTCAGGTTGATGTAGTACGGCGCGTGCACGCTCAGCGCGATGTCGGCCTGCTGCGCGGTGGCCTTGATCGTCGCGCAGGTTTCATCGGACACGCGCACGCTCTGCACCCAGGCCAGTTCCAGCGCGTCCAGCTTCAATTCGCGCAGCCGCTGGATGCCGCCGGGCGTGCCGCCCGGTTTTTTGGGCGTGCTCAGCGGCGAGCCGACTGTGCCAAACAAAAAACCACCGGTCATGTCAGCCTCAATCGATGCCCACGATCTTGAAGCGGATGGTGCCGCCGGGCGCCTCGATCTCCACTTCGTCGCCGACGTGCTTGCCCAGCAGGGCGCGGCCCAGCGGGCTTTCGTTGCTGATCTTGCCTTCCAGCGGATTGGCCTCAGCCGCGCCCACCATGTTAAAGACCTCGTCGTCCGCGCCGTCCACCTCTTTCACGGTCACGCGCGAACCCAGCCGCACATCGCCGCCGGTTTGCTCGGTGATGATCTCCACATGGCGCAGCATGTTCTCCAGCTGACGAATGCGGCCCTCCAAAAACCCCTGCTCTTCCTTGGCGGCAATATAGTCGGCGTTCTCCGACAGGTCGCCCTGCTTGATGGCAAAGTTCAGACGTTCGGCCAGTTCCTTGCGCTTGGTCGTCTTCAGGTATTCCAGCTCGTCTTCCAGTTTGCGTTTGCCTTCCGGCGTCAGATAAGTCGGTGTCGGTTCCATCATAACCCTTGTCTCCTGATCAGCGTGCCGCCAAGTATAACACGGGAGCCGTCAGCCGCCGATCATTTTCAGCAGATGCGGCCCCAGAATCAGCGCACCCACGGCCACCGCGCCCAACGCGCCGATGAGCACCGCGCCGGCGGCCGTGTCTTTGGCCGCCTTGGCCAGCGGATGCAGATCGCCGCTCACCCGATCGAGCGCGGCTTCGATGGCGGTATTCATCAGTTCGGCTGTCAGCACGATCATCATCGTCACGATGAGGATCGCCCACTCGATCGGAGCGAGCTGCAGCCACAGGCCCGCCGCGATCACCAGCGCCGAGATGGCGACGTGAATGCGCAGGTTGGCCTGTGTGCGCAGCGCGTAACCGATGCCCTGAAAAGCATAGCCGAACGATCGAAGCAGACGCGCCATCGGATACTCGATCCGCTAGCCGGCCGGGGCCGTGATCGCCGCGCGGATCGATCGGAGCGCGGCGGCCTGCGCCCGCCACATCGTCGCCTGCTCCGCGCGCCCGGCGTGATCGTGCCCCAGCAGGTGCAGCACGCCGTGCACCACCAGCAGCTGCAGCTCGGCCGCCACCGGATGTCCGCCCGAGCGGGCCTGCGCCCGCGCGGTGGGAAACGAGATGATCACATCGCCCAGATAACCCGGCTCGTCATCGGCGTTGAACGACAGCACGTCGGTCGGGGCGTCGATGCCGCGAAACTGCCGGTTGAGCCGCCGCAACTGCGCCGCGCCCGTGATGACGATCGACAACGCCCGGGCTTCGGTCACACCCTGCACCGCCAGCGCCGCGCGGGCGGCCCGCCGCAGTTGATCCTGGCGCACCAGCGCCGCATACCGCGCGCCGATCTGCACCTGAATGCGATGCCGCGGCGGGCCTGATCGGGCCATGCTGTCCGATCGGGAGGCCGAACGATTTTTACGAAGCGGCTTTTTTGCTGCGGCCGGACGCTGGTTTGACGGCATGTTCTTCTCCTGACGATGATCGCTTATCCGCGGCCGGTGCCGGCAGCGAGGGCGGCGCCGCCGGCTGCGTCGGCTGATCGGCGCGGGCCTGGCCCGGATACAACAGGCGCGGATGGAACATCCCCTGCAGCGTCGCCACAAACGATTCGCGCGTGCGGTCCAGGTCGGCCAGCGTCAGCGGACATTCGTCCAGCTGCCCCCACGCCACGCGATCCGCGATGACTTTGCGCACGATGTCATTGAGCGCTTCGGGCGAGGCCGGCCGCGTGGCGCGCACAGCCGCTTCGCAGCCGTCGGCCAGCATCAACAGCGCGGTCTCTTTGGTCTGCGGCTTGGGGCCGGGATACCGAAACGCGGCCTCGTCCACGCCCGCCTCGCCGTTGGGCGACTGCTCAACCGCCTTGAAATACAGCAAATTCGCGCGCATCGTGCCGTGATGCTCCGGGATGAAGGCGCGCACCCGCGCGGGCAGCTTGTAGCGTTTGGCCAGCTCCAGCCCGTCGGTCACGTGGCTGATGATGATCTCCGCGCTGGTGCGCGGATCAAATTGATCGTGCACGTTGGCGCCTTCCACCTGATTCTCCACAAACATGTACGGCCGCGCCATCTTGCCGATGTCGTGATAATATGCGCCCACGCGGGTCAGCAGCGAGTTCGCGCCGATGCGCTCGGCGGCTTGCTCGGCCAGATTGGCCACCATCAGCGTGTGGTGATACGTGCCCGACGACTGGTGCAACAGCTCATTCAACAGCGGATGCGTGGGCCGCGCCAGTTCCAGCAGTTGCAGTGTGGTGGTGATGTCGAACCAGTTGCCCATGAGGAAGATGCCGCCCAGCGCCAGACTGGCCGACAGACCGCCGTTGATCGCCGCCGTCCCGATGAGCATCACCCACCCGATCGGATCGGTGGCGCCCGCCGGCAGCCGAAACGCCAGCAGCAGCAGCACATTAATCACGGCCACATACAGGCCGGCACGGAAGAACGTGTTCAGCCGTTCCACCCGCCCCATCACCAGCCCGGCCACCACACTGCCCGCGCCCGTGTACACGGCGATCTCCAGCGAGCCGCCCGACAGAACACCCGTCAGCGCGGCTATCGCCACCGCCGCCGTCACGGCCAGGCCCGGCCCCAGCAGCACCGCCAGCAGCATCGACATGGACGCCAGTGGATACAGGTAGGGCAGCACCGTGCGATTGGGCACCATCAGCTTGGCCGCCAGCAGATAGAACAGCAGCAGCAGCAATAGCAGCATCAAGTTGCGCGGTCGATCGATCAGCTCCGGCTCGTAACGCCACAAGTACAACCCCAGCAACCCGGCCAGCACTGAAGTGACCAGCAGGGTGCCCAGCACGTCGCCCCAGTGAACCTGCGGCTGGCGCAGATTCAATTCTTCCAGCGCCTCGATCTGCAGCGGCGTCACGACTTCGCCCTGCCGGATGATGGTCTGTCCCGCTTCAATCGTGCGGAAGCGCGGCTCCACCTGATTGCGCGCCTCGTCGCGCGCCGCCTGCGTGGCCGCATCGTTGCGCGCCCGATTGGGCACCACAAAGTTGCGGGCGATGGCGCTGACCAGCGCCGTCTGCGTCTCGTCCAACTCAATCGCCACCAGGGCCGGCAGCCGGCCGCGCACTTCGTCCACGGTCACATCGCGGATCTCGTCGCGCATCGCCAGATCGATCACGTCGATGATCTCTTGTGAAATGCGATCCCACGCGGTGTCCGACAGATCGAGCAGCTGGTCGATGACGGCCGGCGTCAACGGCACGCCTTCGATGGCGGCCAGCGCCGCCTGTTTTTGTTCGCGCGTCGCCAGCCGATCGGCGCGCACGGCGCGGATGAAATCGGTCATCTGGCGCGCCCGCGCGATCTGCTGGCGGGCCACACGCGGATCCAGCCGGTCATACTGCACCGTGACATTGCGCTCGGCCTCATCACGCGCCAGATTCGTCAGGATGTCGCTGGCATAGCGGGCGCTGCGTGGAGCGCGCACGTCCTCAGGCGCCACATCGCCCGCGTTCAGCAGCACCTGGCCCGGCGTCAGCAGCGGCACCAGCATCAACACCGCGGCACCCAGCGCAAACAACGCGCCGAAGATCACCACGCGCGTCAGTCGCCGGCGCACATGTCGGGCCGGCTGAACGTGAGAATTAACGGGTGTCCACAGACTCATCGGGTTACCCTTGGATCGTGAAACAAAAAGAGGAGCGACCAACGCTCCTCTCAATTATCGTATGAAACCGGGCAATTGATCAACCACCGGGCGGGCCCGGCTCAAGTGAAGTCTACCCGCCTCCGGGCGAGGCGTCAAGACATGCCGCCGCTGCCGCCACCTCGTCCAGACTGTACTGCGCCAGGTCAAACCAACGGATGCGCGCGTCGCCGGGCCTGAACCACGCATACTGATGCCGCACAAAGCGATGCGTGGCATGCTTGATCTGCTGCACGGCCTCGGCCAGCGTCAGTTCGCCGCGCAGAACCGCGCCCAGCTGCGAATAACCCAGACTGGACATCGACGGCAGCGACCAGTCGTATTTGGCCGCCAGCCCACGCACCTCGTCCAGCCAGCCCCGATCGATCATCTCGTCCACCCGGACATCCACGCGCGCATACAGCTGCTCGCGCGACAGCGTCAGCCCGATGCGGCGCACCGCAAACGGCGGCGCCATCACCCGCCCCAGCTCGCTGAAACGTCGCCCGGTTTGACGATACACCTCCAGCGCGCGAATGGTGCGCCGCACGTTGCGCGGATCAATCTTGACCGCGGCCGCAGGATCGATCTGCTGCAGTTCGGCGTACAGCTCGGCCCCCGATCGGTTTTCCAGCTCGGCGCGCAGTTCGGGATTCGGCGGCACTTCGGGAATGATCAGCCCGTCGCACACGGCCCGCACGTACAGCCCCGTGCCGCCCACCAGCAGCGGCTGCTTCCCCTGATCGAACACCGCTTCAATTGCCGCGTAAGCGTCGAGCTGATACTCGGCCAGCGTATAAGCTTGATCAGGATCGACGCGGTCGATCAGGTGGTGGCGCACGCGCGCCAGCTGATCGGGGGTGGGCTTGCCCGTGCCGATGTCCAGGCCTCGATAGATCTGGCGCGAATCGGCTGAAACAATTTCGCCGGTCACGCGCTCTGCCAGTTCCAGCGCCAGCGCGGTCTTGCCCACGCCGGTCGGCCCGACGATGGCGATCACGGTGCGGGCCGGCCGCTCAGCCTTCGACAGCATTTTCAATCAACTCAAAGCGGATCACTTCACCGCGCGCGCCCAACTCAATCGCAGCCAGATCGATGCGCCAGTCCCGATCCGTCTCGCCGTGCTCGTCCAGATACGTCTCGGCGGCCGCGATGAGGTGAGCGCGCTTGCGCGGCGTAATCGACTCTTCGGGCGTCCCAAAGCGATCGCCGCGGCGGGTGCGCACCTCCACAAAGATCAACGTCTCGCCGTCGGCCGCCACCAGATCGATTTCGCCTTCGGCGCAGCGCCAGTTACGGGCCAGCACCACGTAACCGCGCGCGGTCAATTGTCGCGCCGCGTAGTCTTCGCCCAGGCGGCCGATGGTCTGTCGGGTGGTCTTAGTCATGTTCGTCGAGGATCAGCTGCGCCACCGCGTCGGCGGCGTCCGGCCGCGCCAGTTCGCGCGCCCGGGCCTGCAGCGCCGCGTGCCGCGCCGGATCAGCGATCAGCTGCTGCAGCGCGGCCAGCAGTTCTGCGGGCGAGTCGGCGCGCAGCGCGGCCTCATGCCGCTCCAGAAAATTCGCATTGGCCGTCTCCTGCCCCGGCCCCGGCGTCAGCGCGATGAAGGCCGCGCCCGCCGCCAACACCTCGGCCGTAAACACGCCGCCCGGTTTGCCGGCCACAATGTCGGCGCCGGCCAGCCGCCCGGGCAGATCGTCGATCAGGCCAAGCGGCGTAATCGATTTGAAGCCGAGCAATTTTCGATAAGCACGAGTGTTGGCGCCGGTTACTATTGTAACCCCGATCGGTTGATCCAGCCGATGAAGGTTTTCGAGCGCGCCAATCACACAGTCGGCGGCGCGGCGATACGGCCCGCGGCGGCGCCCGCCGATCACCATCAGCACGTGGGGGGGCGAAACCGATCGGGCCGCGACAACCGGTCGGGTGATGGGCAGGCCGGTGACGGCAATCCGCGAAGCGGCGACGCATCGCCGCGTCAGATCGAGTGCGACATCGGCGTGCGGCACGCAGTAGCGATCGATGAACGGGTGCGGCCAGTAGCCGTGCGCGCCATAGTCGGTGAGCACGCCGGTCACGGGCGCGCAGCCGGTCTGCGCGGCCAGGCGGGCGGGCAGCGCGTGCGTGGCCACGATCCGATCGGGGCGGACGGCGCGGACGGTCTCAGTAATTGCCCTTAGCAAGCCGCGCGCGGCCAGCGCGGCGACGGCGGCGGAGGGCGG